>NZ_CP156677.1:0-719540 GCF_048453025.1 Phosphitispora sp. TUW77 | reverse complement strand
AAGGTGAACATTATTTTTCACAGTTTTTTCTTGTCCTGTTGTTCTTCAAATCGCTTCAGGGAAAACAAAAAATGAAGGGCTCCAAGCCCTTCATTCATAAGCCTTCCAGCATTTTATTGAGCCATAAACAATCTGATATCATCATCAACAGTGCCTATACCCGCAATGCCGAATTTTTCAACCAAAACCTTGGCCACATTCGGTGACAGGAAGCCGGGAAGCGTTGGTCCGAGATGGATGTTCTTTACACCTAAATATAACAAAGCTAAGAGTACAATTACGGCCTTCTGCTCATACCATGATATGTTAAAGGCAATAGGGAGTTTGTTGATATCATCAAGACCGAACACTTCCTTAAGCTTTAGTGCAATGACTGCCAATGAATAAGAATCGTTGCACTGTCCAGCATCCAGTACTCTCGGGATTCCATTGATATCCCCCAGCTTGAGTTTATTATAGCGATATTTCGCACAGCCCGCGGTAAGGATGACAGTATCCTTCGGGAGCTTTTCAGCAAAATTCGTATAATATTCCCTTGATTTCATTCGACCATCACAACCAGCCATAACAAAGAACTTTTTAACAGCCCCTGATTTAACTGCTTCAACCACTTTGTCAGCCAAAGCCAGCACTTGATTGTGGGCAAAGCCTCCGACAATACTTCCGGTTTCAATTTCTTCAGGTGAAGGAAGAGTTTTTGCAAGTTCAATAACCTCAGAAAAGTCTTTTTTTCCGTTTACATCTGCTTCAATATGCTTACAGCCGGGGAAGCCGGTAGAACCGGTAGTAAAAATCCTCTTTCTGACCTCTTCACTCTTAGGCGGAACTATGCAGTTTGTGGTAAAAAGAATAGGACCGTGGAAAGACTCAAATTCACCGACCTGCTTCCACCAAGCGTTGCCGTAATTGCCTGCGAAATTGTCATATTTTTTGAAAGTCGGATAATAATGAGCAGGCAGCATCTCACTGTGGGTATATACATCCACACCCGTACCTTTTGTCTGCTCAAGCAGTTGTTCCAGGTCAGTCAGGTCATGACCGGAAATCAGGATAGCCGGGTTCTTCCTCACACCGATATTTACCTCAGTAATTTCAGGGTTTCCGAACCTTGAAGTATTGGCCTCATCCAGAAGTGCCATGACTTTTACACCATATTCACCTGTTTTCAAGGTCAGAGCAACAAGATTATCCACGGAGAGCGAATCATCCAACATTGCAGCCATAGCCTCATAAATAAAGGCATTGATATCAAAATTTTCTTTTCCGATGTTTTTCGCGTGCTCCGCATAAGCCGCCATGCCCTTGACTCCGTAAGTGATCATTTCACGCAAGGAGCGCACGTCCTCATTTGTACTTGACAGTATGCCGATAGAGGCGGCTTTTTCAAGCATAAATTCCCTGGAATCGACTTCGAAGGTTGCCGCGTCGTGTAAATTATCTAATATAACGGATTTTTTCAACTCATCCCTGACAGAGAGCATTTTCCGGATTTGCTTTTCAATTGACCAGTTATCAAAATTCGCATTGGTAATTGTCATAAACAAGCTGCTGAATACTTGATAATTGGTATCGCCAAGCTTGCTGATATCAATTTTGCCTTTAATTACAATCTCTGAAATGCCTTTAAGTGTGTAAATCAAAATATCCTGTAACTTTGCGGTCTCCTCGTTTTTGCCGCATACTCCACGTACAGTACAACCTTTTCCTCCTGCTGTTTCCTGACACTGATAACAAAACATACTCATTATATTTACCTCCTATCAATCAAAAATTTGACCATCGGTCGAAATCGTCACTACCTCCCATGGAATGAGTTTCCCGCTGTTTTGAAGCGCTGTTTTTACTGCATTTTCAATTCCACCACAGCATGGAACCTCCATCCGCACGACCACAACACTTTTGATGCTGTTGTTTTTAATGATTGCCGTCAACTTCTCACTGTAATCTCCCTCATCAAGTTTAGGACAACCGATTAGGGTTATTCTGTTTTTTATTAACCTGTTGTGAAAATCGCCATAGGCATATGCCGTGCAGTCAGCTGCAATCAATAAATTGGCGTCTGCAAAATATGGTGCGTTAAACGGTGCGAGCTTAATCTGAACCGGCCACTGTGAAAGTGTGCTTTTATTATCCTGTTTCTCTAGCTTGCTTTTCTGTACGGCAGCTTCATCATATTTCGCTGCTTCGCGTTCCTCAAAACTAATAGCTTCTGTTGGGCAAATCGGTAGACAGTCGCCCAGGCCGTCACAATAATCGTCCCTCAATAGTTTTGCCTTTCCGTTTTCCATGCCGATTGCCCCTTCGTGACAAGCATCAGCACATAAACCGCAGCCGGTGCATTTGTCTTCATCTATTTTGATTATTTTCCGAATCATTCTGTTCACCCTCCTTCATTTTGCTATATTGTAATATTGACTTTATGGCCTAAGTTTACTATTCTTAAATAAATAAATCTGTTGTAATTACAACAGAGTGGAGGTTTTTTTATGAAAAAATATATGAAAATATTAAAATCTGTTAGTTTATTCAAAGGTATTGAAGAATCAGAACTGCAGCCGCTTCTGACATGCTTGTCCGCAAAAACGGCATATTATGAAAAGGGTCAGACTATATTTTTTAGCGGTGATACCATAGATTGCTTCGGTATCGTTTTGTCAGGTCAGATTCATGTCGTTCAAGATGACTATTACGGCAACAGAAGTATCCTCACTAATATAGGCACAGGCAATTTATTTGCGGAATCCTTTGCCTTTGCTGAAATAAAAGTACTCCCGGTCAGTGTGATTGCAATGACAGAATGTGATATTCTCTTTATCAGTTGCCACAGGCTTATCGTCCCATGCTCTAAAGCGTGTGCTTTTCACAGCAGGCTCATTCATAATATGCTAAATATTATTTCGATAAAAAATATATCATTGACACGAAAAATCGAGGTTGCCTCGAAGCGCTCTACCCGCGAGAAGCTTATGGCCTATCTTTCGGCAGAGGCACAAAAAGCCGGAAACAGTTGTTTCAGCATTCCATTCAATCGTCAGGAGCTTGCGGACTATCTTTCCGTCGACCGCAGTGCCATGTCGGTAGAGTTATGCAAACTACGAGACAACGGAGTACTGAAATTTCACAAAAACCAGTTTGAACTGATATGAGTTTTAGCCGTTTTTTCTATGTAAAGGTGCGACCCCCTATCAGAGATGGGGGGTCGTTCATTCATTACTACTAGCTTTATTATTCATTTCCTTTTCTTTTTTTCCAGTTGAGCAGAAATAGAATACCAATTATGAAAGCAGGCCCCGCGATAGTTAGGCTCCATGTTATCGCAAGATACCACGGTAATCCCGAATTGACTACACCAAATACCACGAATCCCATATATAAAAGACCTGCACCAAAGTAGCCTACTGCGCCTACGATTTCCTTCCTCCAAGCTATGACTAGCAAGACAACCATAATAATAGAGGGAATATTATGCATGAATAACCCGAGCGCGACTTCTCCTGCACTCATTCCAGACTCAAATACATCAAGCGAAAACAAAGTCAGGAAACAAATGAATAAAATGGATAGGATTCTCGGTGTCCAATACAATATTTTCCCTGTTTTCTTCATTTTGTGCTTCCCCTTTCAAATCTAACATTTATAACTATCAAGGCCCAATTCTACTCATTATAATTTTTAAACAATACCCTAATGAGGAACCACTATTTCAGCTGTTACCCAGAAAATAATCAATAAACCAACCGGAATTGATAACAGTGTCAATAGAGCTCTCGGAAATTCGAGATGCTTTATGTTCAAGGCTTCGCGCCTTGGACTTTTTTGTTTTTTCTCTCCACGGTATAGGCTGCGTATATGACCGTGGAATCTGGTGAGGTATTGCACAAGATTTTACTTGCGAAGGCATCGAGAGGATTCTTACCGAAGTCTCCGCTAAGCGAAGTCATGGACCGAAACCACGGATGGTGGAGCCGCCATTGAGGCAGGATGCCGAATTGGCGGTTTAGTCCATGGCTTCGCCAAGAGCAAGGTTAGAATCCTCCGATGCCAAAGCGGAAAATCGGTGCAATACCTTATTAGATTAACCTACGGTCATTTCCGAGAGCGTACTATTCAGTATGAAAATCCGAGTTTGGCAGCTTGCCACCGATAACAATTTTTCATCCGCCATCTACGTTAAATATCAGAGATTTAAAATTTTAATATCTCATCCATTACCGCTTCTGTTTCCCCCATATTAAATGAAGCATATATTCTACGATTTTCCCGATCTAATATTCGATAATGCCGCGAAAACATATTCTGTTGAATGCGATAGCCTTTCTTTTCGGATATAGTCTTCCACCAAACCTTGCCTCCCCAAGTTTTAGGGTAGTCAACATCAATATTCTTGAATGCCAATGCGATAATAATATCAGATACATTTCCTCCTATTGCATCGTGTAGTATCGTGCTGTCCGAAAAGATACTGCCTAAGGCAACCGAACTGGTCCAGCCCAAACTTTTTCTGTTTTTTTCTATCTCAATCAAGGTCTTTTTTGAAATCCCCAATATTGCTGCCATTTTATCCTGAGTCAATCCGTACTCAGTTCGAATCAGCTTAAGTTTTTCATCCATTAATTTTATAAATTGCTTTTTTTCCATTTTTTCTTCCTCAACGCAAGAAGTATTCTATGGTGTAATTTTACACTAATTGGGGATATATTTCAATACAAATTACATTATTATTACTTTGATGGCCTAAAATATCCTTCTCATTCTTCTCTTGAAATAATACAGTAATACTACCAAGAAAAGTAGAAATCCTAGAATTAGGGGCGAAGGAATAACAATAAATCACTTCATCCACCTTTTTATTGTTTTCCTGAGCTTCCAGAAATAAATTTAAGATTTCATTGTTAAGCTCCCTTTTTTCAAAAAAGGTAAGTCCGCTCAACCCAACATACAGAGCTATTTGTTCGAAGACAATGTCATATTCCTCATTCAGTTTAGCCACATTCTTATTCTTCTTGATATTTCTTGCAAGAGTGAATAGTGAAGCACCGACTGCCAGCATAATAATTACAACTGCAAGTATCCCGGCGGGAGTGCTTAATATCCCCCCCATAACAGTATCTACCCCAATCCTATTCATAAAAGCTTTCAAATATAAAATAACAGTGATAATTAAGAGAGCCGACAATGATAATGTTGATATTACCCTACCTCTCCTTATTTGATTCATTTTCTTACTCATCATGGTCCTCCTCAACAATTCGATTTACCCTTGACTGCATACGTTTCCAGTTTATAAGAAAACTCTTTAACTGATTCTCTCCTTCGTTTGTTAAGTAAAAGTACTTCCTCTTGGGTCCTAATGGAGAATCTTTTTTAACAGAGTATATCAAGTTGTTTTTTTCTAGACGTATCAATATTGGGTATACTGTCCCTTCATTAAGTTCATTAAATCCAAATCTGTTTAGCTCTTCACAGATTGCGTACCCATAGGTTTCTTTTTTTGAAATAATCTTTAATATACAGCCTTCTAGCAATCCCTTCAACATCTGAGTATTATCAGCCATTTGGAACGTCCTCTCCAGCATCACTCAACTACTTTGTAATACCAAGTACCCTAAAATAATTATATCCCCACTAGTTGGTATTGTCAAGTAGTGGGGATATCCTTCCGATGATTTTTAGTACTACATTTTGAGTCATAAAAAATCACCAGCCTGAAGCTGACGATGCTAAGGTAATGCTCTATTCTATTTTTCTTCATTCACAGGCAAATCACGGAACAAAACACGAGTATAATCCTGCCTGCTATATAAGATTCTTGATACGAAAATACTTCCATCTTCGTATCTATAAAATATCAGGTGATTGGCACAGACAAGAAAACGGTAATCTGTCTGAACATCCACTACTTACACATTTTTAATCCCTAGTTCTGCTTCCACTTCCTCGATAGTCATCCATCCTTTTTCTTTTCCAGCCAACTCTCCCTGAACAAGCTGTGACATCAGCTTAAGCGAAGCCTTTAATTTTTCATATTCGTTAATATCGACAATAGCAAATTTTCCTCTGCCATTTTTAGTTAAAAACACTGGCTCACCTATAGCAATATCACGCAGGACTTCATTGTAATTTCTTAAATCAGAGATGGGTTTGATATTGGGCATAAATAACAACTCCCTTCTTTGTTATTATTATATCGCAATTGTTCGAATACTACGTAAAATTTATCATAATGTGTTTATCTTGTGATTAACATTTCCAAAAGCATATTCATAAATCATACCAGCCAACAAACCCATATCACGAGATTCCATTATCAATACAATGACAACCCCTTCAAAGACATGATTTCATAATTTTTGCACTTGTATTATTTCCCCGGCATCAATGAAGTCTCTCCCCTCAGGAATTGCCATAATTGCTTCACCACGGCTGAGCATTTGCAGCCTGCTGGTCATTTGTATAGGCTTAAAAATCGGCAATGCATTATCATCAATAAAGGTGCCATGAATAAACTGAGTCCAATCCTTTTGTCCTCTGACCGGCTCCCCTAACCTTGCGGGTACAACTGTCAGGCCCGGCTCTTTGTACCCGCACATTGTTAACAAACCCGGTAAAGCCAATTGCAAAAAAGCCATTAAGTTGGAGGGTGGACCACCTGGCAGACAAAAAACCGGTATGCTTTGAAATAGTCCAAACCCAATGGCTTTACCGGGTCCCATCCTAACCCGGTGAAACTTTTTATCCCATCCTAAGTCATCCATTATCCGAATAATCAGGTCACGCTCACCCGTCCAAGCCCCGCCGCTGGTTATCACCGCATCAAATTCTCTTAGTACTTCCTGAAGCCTTTGGCGGATTAACTCCTGATCGTCCCGAACAACCCAGGTCTTACAGGTCATACCAAATATATTACACCATTCAGCTAGTGTAACAATATTACTGGCAAATAACTGCCCTTCCAAAAGTTGTTTCCCTGGAGCTATGACCTCGTCACCTGTTGCAATAATAGCAACTTTCGGTCTTTTAAACAAGGGGACCTCAGTATAACCAGCAGCAGCCAGCATCCCTACCGCGGCCGGCTTCAACATCCTGCCTTTGGCAACCAGAAGTTCCCCTGTTTTGATGTCACTACCCAATTTTAATATATTCCGACCCTCTTCGGCAGTATTGACCACTGTAACTACCTGCCCATCATCGGAAGCATATTCATTGGCCACTACCGCAGAAGCCCCCTTGGGAATCTTCGCACCGCTCAGAATTTTTACGGCGGTTCCCGGCTTTACTGTCCCTTTCCATACACCTCCTGCCGGTATACATCCGCTAAGTCTTAGATGTACAGGGTTGTCATATGATGCAGCGGCAACATCAGCTGATTGAACAGCATAACCATCCTTTAGTGAACCATCAACCGAAGGGGAATCAACTTTGGCAAAAAGGTCTTCCGACACCACCCGTCCTGCAACTCCCGGTATTTTGCAGTATTCCGAACTCAGCGAACTGATACAGCCCATTACTTTCTGAAAAGCCTCAGAATAGGAAATTAAACTCCTTTTCATTACTAATATCCTCCGTTTATGCTGTTAATTCAATCTGTATAAAACTTCTATGAACCATTCTCAGCACTACGCGACCCGTCTACTGGATCGATAAAAATCATACATTTATCCTGAATACTTAGACATAGCCATGATTTCTTCTGCGCTTTTCTTTGCCAGCAATAAAAAACATTTTTCATTTAACACAATGGATAGCCTCCAGATACATAAAACATAATGAAAAAGGATTAAGTGTTAATAAAAACGCTATTTTTTGCGCATACGAATTAAAAAGAAACCACCAACACCCACCGCCAAAATAACAGCAATTATGATTACGATCATAATGCCTCTGTTGGCCATTCCAGTGTCATTTTGTTGTTGGTCTGCCTGGGCGGACAATGTCTGCGGCGTTTCGGGCTGGTATTGATAAGTATAATCATCTGTAGATGCGCGCAGATTAAACTGCTCCCAATAGGGCGTATCCAGTGCATCGGATGAAGATTCCGGCAGAACTTTTGTCCGCACCGAAGCCCCCGTGACCTGAAAATCATGTTCCAGGATATCCCCGCGTTCATTAGCTGTATCCAGCATCGGGACAAGCTCGGTTGAGTGCAGGACCAGCGGATTGCCCGTTTGCCCATCAACGGCTTCTACGGTGACGGTATAGGCAATATTTTCAGCAGGGACAGGAAATGGTATTTTCCCGTCGATTGCGGATTGAACCAATTCATAATTCAAGCTTGCCTGCTCTTCAAACTCAAAGCGAAAAACAAAAAAGGCAGCTTCTGAAGGCGTGCTGATGAAAAACCCCGGAAAGGTGACTGTGTTTCTGCGTTCCGAACGCTGGTAATTTGTTGCCTGCCCTACTGCATCCGACTGATTATAAACAGGGCTGCGCTGCGCGTAATCGATAAAATATTCGCCAGAATCATAGGTGGCATTTTTATTTTTATCAGTAAACGGCTCATATGTATCATAGGTGTTATTTCCAGCTTCCCTGTCGGCAAAGAACCCATGCATGACAAAAACTTCACGGATTGCATCCGCCTTTGACGGGAACTGCGCGATAGCCCGCTCGTAAAAAGTGGCGACATCTGGGAGATAATCATTTAAGAGCAGCAGTATGTCACCCAGGGACAGATCTACAGCATCATCATTTGCCGGGTCATACAGGTCCCATAACAGCCCCGCAAATGCGATTTCTTCCGCCTTCCCCCTGTATTCCCATCCCTTATAATTCAGTTCCAGATTATAATATGGTTGATACAAATTAGGGTTCGGGTAGCCGTATGTATCCGCAATGACACAGGCCATGAATTCAGCAAACCCCTCCAGCAGCGAGTCCGCAGTAGATGGATTGATGTATCCCGCGTGGTTCTCACTGCCGGGAAGCAGCTCCGGCCACATACCGTACTGGCTGAACATCGCATGATGTGAAAATTCATGCCACTCGCGGTTCATGGGGGCCTGAGGGCTGTCAAAGACTGAGTCCCAAGCGGAGATATTAATTTTTCCATACTTCGGTGAGTAATACGTTTTGCTGCCCGAAAAGGAGATGACATCAACAGGCAATTTGTAGTTCAGATTCCAATCGGTATGCGTGGTATAGAAACGCCAGGCCTCCATCATATGCCGGTACATGGCTTCGAAATGAGCCAACCCGGACAGATCAAATGCCCCCGTATAGGAGCTGTCTTTCTGTGAAGCATCCAGCAGCGAGACGTTCTGCGTCAGGTCTTTTTCCTCTTCAAGCAGAAAATATTTATTGATTCCCACAGGCTTAGCCAAATACATAATGCGGTACATGATCTGCCCGTTTTCCACATATTCCATATTGATGTAAAGGGCGCCCTGTCGGCCCTCTTCGAGCGTCGCATCATAGGGTATCTTAAAGTATCCGGCATCGTCCGTTACCGTTTCGGCCACAAACAACAGGTCATCATCAGCTTCTGATTCTTCGTAAAACAGCACTCTGCAGTTTGGAAGCGGCAGTTTATCAACCCCTGTAACCGTGCCTTCCAGATACTCAGTCTCATAAACCAGTGAATTAACAAAATCAATTGCTTTTTCAAAAATATCCAGTGCAGCATCATCCGGCGAATCACTCCCAGCCGGCCAGAATTCCAGTTGCACCAGAGCATATGACTGTTCCGAAAGCTTAAGCAGATAGTGTGCGCTAATCGGAACCGCATCATCAATATACCCCGTGTACCGCTTGCTGCTAACTTCGGTTGAATCGTCGATCACAAGACGTTCTCCCTCAGCAAGCGCTCCGCCAAATAAAAAATTTTCTTGAATGGCGTATTCTTTTGCGGCAACAGATGGTTCAAAGCTGTAAATATTGATCCAAAGTTTTGTTGTACGGTCTCCGCGGGTACCGTATAAAGCAACGTTTCTGGTACCGTCTTTCCACGGTAATAACTGTAAATTTGAAAAAGGAAGCCCCACATCTGCTGATCGAAATAATTCATCATTGAGATCCGGCAATGATTCATCTGCCAAAGCGGCCGTGGCCGAGACATTCAAAAGACCTGCAAAAATCAACAGCACGGCCAGAAAAGCTATACTATGCCTAAAAAAATTTCTTAAACCCATACCGTCATCTCCTTTTTACCGTTGTTAAACAAAATCACTTGTATTAATATTTAACCTACAACCTATCACAAAATTGCCTATATACATCAAGCAAGTGCTCATCAAGGATTGACAACGCATTTTCCTTGATTTCTACCGGAACGTCATAAGCTGCCTCAGCTATGCTGCCGGTTATTGCAGCAAGAGTGTCACTGTCTCCGCCAAGGGAAATTGCATTTCTTATTGCATCCTCAAAATCCACGCTTTCTAGAAAAGCAATGATCGCTTCAGGTACAGTTTCCTGGCAACTCTGATAAAAGCGATAATCCGGGCGTATTTCTTCAAGAGTGCGGCTCAAATCATAACCATATTTACTCTCAACATAAGCCTTTATCTCATCTTTCGTTTTTCCTTTTCGGGCAAGAAAAATGGCTGACGAAGTTGCTTGTGCGCCTTTAATGCCTTCAGGATGATTATGCGTTACAGCAGCAGAGACTTCGGCATATTGCTCTATCGTTGAGAGAGTATCAAACAACCAAGCCACTGATGAGACTCTCATAGCTGATCCATTACCCCAACTGTTATATGGATGAATGTCCTCAGAAAACAGCCAATTGCCAAAACGGCCTCCATAGCCTGCATCAGGATACATATGACCATACTTTTTCATAGATTGGATGAATGCTTCAGCACTACCACCATTAAACATTCCTTCTGCTATTGCCAAGGTCATTACCGTATCATCAGTAAAAAAGCATCCTGGGTTGAAAAGTGGAAATTCCTTTGTCTTTATATTGTTCCATTCGTAAACTGAGCCAACTATATCTCCAATGATAGCACCAATCATATTTACCTCCTGCCCCCGCGCTTCTTAGTAGCTTAACTATCCGCAATTATTTCTTCCAGCTGCTTGATAACGCTCTTCTTATTAGGCTTATACATTAGGATCATATTGACATAATCCCAGAATGAAGCAATCATATTTCCTTCATTAATAGCAAATACAACATGTGGTTCTGTAATTTTCTCAACAATAACTCCTAAATCTTCTTTCACATATAGCTGATAATCATCACGTCTGGGACTTGTATCAATTGTAACATTATAATTTTCATATGTATTTAATAGATATATTATGTTTTTCAAATGTTCCTTATAATCTTCTACTGTATATCTTACTTCAGACAACCCATCTATCCCTGTATAGCCAATTAAACCATCCTTTATTTCTAAATGATTGTCAATTTTAATTATTTCATTAAATTTTCTATCTTTTATAGTTTCTAAAAATCTTTCTCTTCTATTTATAAAATAATCCATCAGCTTATCTATGTTTCTGATATTGGCTCGCTCTAGCAAAGAACGAAAAACATGTTCAGGCATTGTAACTAATGATAAGCCTTCCACTCTTGATACCGTATTCTCAGTTTCTTTTTCAAACTCGGCTAAAGTCTGAAAATACTCCTGCCTTTTTTTATCAGTAAAGATTCGCATTAAAGGCTTGCAGATATTTAGATAACAATTAAATTCCTCTACAAGGGACTGGACTGCTTTTTTATCTTGAAATAAAACATTCATGATATTGTCAGACATGGTTTCAAAAGAATTAACTGATATACCTGCCTTTTCAGGTGCAATAAATATTGTCCTTCTAAAAATTCCATCTCTCTTTTTTGGGTAATAATAAGGTTCTATGGCCCCAGTCATATATAATGGAATCCATTTTGACAAAGCCTCCAACATTTCATTCAAATTTCGACTTACAGTATGGATTATTTTAATACGATTCCCTTGTTCAATAACCTTAAACAGCAAATTCATCCATTTAACTTGGAATGCTAAATCCTGAGTCAGCCAATCCATTGACTCATCACTATATAATAAAATTTCTCCCGGCTTCTTTTTTTCTAGGGCTATTGATAAAAACCTTATGACTGCTTCTCTTTTACCTTCCACTCCATAATATAATGAAATATCTGCCTCAGTCTTGATTATTTCAGGGGATAAAATTCTTTTCGCATCATTTTTTAAACTCCTCATCTTCATATTATTTAATCCTTCCAGGAAACCGGCTACTGATGCCGATTCAGACTTATCATCAGACACTAGCCAAAGATATACCTGTTCAGCAGCTTTTTCCGGCTCCTCTAATAATGTGACAGGCTTCTTCAGAATTTCCAGCAAAGCGTTCTTTTGATAATCTTCCACACATTGGCGCACAAAATAAGCTGCCATTTTTGATACATATTCCGCATTTGGTACGAGTCTTCTCTGACCTCTGCGTAATCTGCTAATATGTGAAGAATCCAAAGAAATATGCATAGAAAGAGAACTATTGGTCGTTTTGGTTATATTCATTAGGAAATCAAGCTTTTCATGAAATTTCATAATTAACACCTCAAGTTAATTATATAGCACAATAAGATCTTACAAATTATTTGACACGAATCTTGTCAGAATTTATTTGACAATGACAAATTCAACAAAACAATAAATTTATCCTCCGTTTTTTATATAATTTAATTTGAGGTGGTGTAATGAGATATAAAGTTTAAAAAAATATCAAATCAAAAATATTTTTGTGAGGAGGAATAAAATGAAAAAGAAGTTGCTATCCATAATTATTGTCATTGCATTTATGTTTTCAATGATTCCAATCACTCCAATAACTGCATATGCAGCTGTCGAAGGCGATTGGCTTTACACACTTTATGACGGAGATACAACTGCTGCCATTACCGGTTATACCGGTACTGATGCAAACATCACTATCCCATCAACTATTGCCGGGAAACCGGTTACTCGAATCGGCAGCAACGCATTCAAAGACAATACAACCGTAACATCTGTTATCATACCAGATACTGTTCTGCGCATTGAGAGCAGTGCATTCCAGAACAGTGCTGTTACTTCAGTTAATTTGGGTGATGGTGTTACATATATTGGCCAGTTTGCCTTTAATGGAACAAATATTACTTCTATATCCATTCCAAGCACTGTCGAGACAATTGATATTTCGGCATTTGCTCTTTGTTCACAGCTTTCCGATGTAACAATAAATGGTAACAATTTATCTTCTCTTGGGTGGGGTGCATTTTCTGACACAGCGATATCTGATTTCAGAATACCTACATCTTTATCAGTCATAGATGACTACACTTTCCAAAGTTGTGCTTCACTTACATCAATCACTATTCCCTCCAATATAACTGATTTAGGATTATCTGCATTCAACTCGTGTTCTAATCTTGTTTCAGCAACCTTTGCAGGCAATGCACCAAGTATGGCAAATTTTGTTTTCCCTAATGTTCATCCAAATTTTACTGTATATTATTACAACGGAGCAACAGGTTTTACGACCCCGACCTGGACACCGAACTTTGAAACATACGATACTATTATGTTAGAAATCCCGGATACTGTAGCTCCAGATCTTTACGGCTACTCAGTCTGGAGAAGTGATTCCTCAACTGCTATTACTCGCTTTATGTCAAATGAATCAGGCACATATTATTACATGGTATCAGATGAAAATACCGCCCCTTCCACAGAAGATCTTTCCAGCTGGACACTCGGTACAGCAATATCCGCAGATACAACTATCACTTTTTCTCCTTTAGGGTTAACTACCGGAGAAAAATATGTTCACCTCACAGTGAAAGACGCCTCAAATAACGTCAGTGATGTTGTAACGGTTTCAATGCCGCAAGATTATTGCTACTTTGAAACTTTTGAAGCATACCCTCTCAATACGAATATTGCTTCAGGTGAACTGGCTCCAATTTCTCAAATTCATAACGGAACCGGTGACGCTAATCAAAAGGTTGTTGCCGCAGTCGACAGTACATCCTCAAAAATGCTCAGCCTTAGCTCAACTTCGGGCAATGCTTCTGATCAGGTTGTCCTTCTTAACGAGGACCTCCTTGCCGGCTTAAGCAGTTATACCTTTGAAGGAGATGTCTACCCATTAAACACTGATGGATGGCAACTGCGTTTTTCTTTTACAAACGGCAACTATGAAGGCTCTAATGAAGCCGGTGTATTTTTTATAGATGGAACAATTACTACTGCAACAAGAAGTGGTGAAATTCAACTAAAAGACAGTTATACTGCAAACCAGTGGCATCACGTTAAAATTGTAGTCTCACCATTAACTAATAAATATTCCGTATATGTCGATGACGAACTACTTAACGATTCCCTTAATCTTCCATCCGGTATCGACAGATTAGCTATTACAGCAGGACATGGTAAAACTGCATACTACGATAATCTTGAATTCTATGCTGTACCTGCACCTTCAGTCTGCAAAATTCTTGATACAAACTATTCCTCCTTAAATTCTGCTCTGCAATCTGTAACTGAAGGACAAACTATTGTCCTTCTAGATGATATTGAATATAATGAAAATATTTGGGCAGGTTCAAGTTACTGTCCTTCATTTACCTTGGATTTAAACGGATATGAACTAACCGTGTCCAATACCGAGGTTCCCCTTGCCGCACTTGAGGGTTATTCTTTATCTGTAATTGACAACTCAGTTGATGGCGAAGGTATTCTTACACTTTATGCAATAGGTGATAGTGCACCAACTGGTGTAACGGCAGTAGATTATAATAGTTCTGTATCCATTGATTCCGATGTGACCACATCCATCACCGCAGTTGGCAATAACAGCAAAGGAGTTTCCGCATATTACAGAGGAGCCGTTGAAATTGGCAATTGTGATATTCTTGCTGATACATACGGAATTTTTGCTCAGGATGGCGGAGACATAACCGTACACGGCGATGTTACTGTTACATCTGAAGATGGATACGGTGCTTATGCTGTCAGTGGTATTTATGGCGGATTAATCACTGTTGACGGTGAAATCAATGCCTCAAATTATATCAGAATAAATGACGCTGTATTCTCCGGCCCTGCTCAAAGTATACAGCCTACTACAAAAGAAGGCTACTTGACATATAAGGATACCGGGGACAGCGCAAATCCTCAGGGTACTGTCTGGGTAGCGGAAGAGGAAGTGCCAAACTGGAACCAGGGAATAGTATCTGGCGATCAGTATCCATTTGGCGGCGGAGATGGTTCTTCTGCCGAAACTGCTTATGAAATATCAACTTCCGAACAGCTTGCTCAACTTGCATATAATGTTAACAATGGAAACGACTACTCAGAAAAATATTTCAAATTGGTAAATGATCTTGATCTTGCCGGAAAGGAATGGACTCCGATAGGTTATCGTTTTTACCCGGGATTTGAACTTGGTTTTAACGGCAGCTTTGATGGAAACGGTAACACCATCAACAATATGACTATTGGCAGTGTTTTTTCTCCTGAAGCCGGAGGAACTCAAACCCAAGCAGGTCTTTTCGGAGCAGTAAAATATCAAGCAAACATCCAAAATCTTAACTTAAATGGAGAAGTATATGTAAATTCAGTTACCAGTGTGGGTATGCTAATCGGATACTGCGAATCCGATGGAACAGTTAGCGACTGCTCTGCTTCCGGTAGCATCGTTTCAATAGGCAGCGGTGATCTAAGAATAGGTGGTTTAATTGGTGATACTTCAGGCACTTCAATAATCAATTGCACATCCGATGTAGATATCACTGCATCAAGCGGTACGGCAATTGGCGGGCTGATCGGCTACCATGGAGCCTTCTCATATGACCGCATAAGACCGTTTAATGGCGGCATTTATACAGGCTCTCTGACGGCAGGAAATGTTCCCAGCTATGGCGGTGTTGGCGGAATAGCCGGAAAAAGCTATGGCTATACTATTATTTTCAATTCTGTCAATAAAGGAATTGTATCCGGTACAGAAGGTAATATTGGAGGAATAGTAGGAATTCTTCATAACGAAGGAATTATCAATTGCTATTCTTCAGGAGCAGTTTCAGGAAGCGGAAACTATCCGACTAATGTTGGCGGTATCAACGGATTAATAGATTATGGTCGTGTCTACAATTGTTATGTTTCAGGAGGAGTCTCTTCAACAGGAACTGCTCTTGTTGGGGCTCTAGTCGGTTATGGTAACTCCGGAACTATCGTATCAAACGGATATTTTGATGATACTGTGAATCCGGATCTTGCTCATGTCCGTTCAACCAGTGGAAGCAAGTATTTCCTCTATGAATTTACTACAGAAGAAATGAAAGGTGCTGATCCCGGAGTAGATGTTGAATATTCTGCAGGTATATATGCTTCCGGTGAAGGCGCTTTTGAGTCTGCTCTGAACGGTTGGGTCGAACTTAATCAAGATAATTATCCTGACACAGAATTTTCTCCATGGGATACACTACTTCCCTTTAATGACGGATATCCGTTCCTTACGGAAGTTCAAGTTCCCGGACCTGAACATGATGCTTCCCTTGAAAGCCTCTCTGTTTCAGAAGTTGATTTATCTCCTGCCTTTAACAGTGAAATAACCGATTATTCTGCAAACGTCATAAACAGCATAGATACTATAACAGTAACTGCCATACCAATAAATAGTGAAGCTGTGGTTTCAATTAACGGAACTGATACTACTTCAAAAGATATTGACCTTAATGTTGGAGAAAACATCATAGCTATATCTGTTATTGCCGAAGATAGTATGACTACCCAAGCTTACACGATAAATATACAAAGAGCAGCTTCTTCAGGTGGCGGCAGTTCTTATACTCCTCCAACTATTGTAATCAATACGGAAGATAACAATAGTTCGACCACAAACAGTACAGAAATATCTTCCGCCACAACATCAGGAAACACTTCTGCTGCGGTAAGCACTTCTATAGTAGATGCTCTCCTTGATAAAATCTCATCTGTCGGAGGAAGTGATAAGAATGACCTTATTGAACTTCTCATCGATACACAAGAAGATACTGATGAATTAAATGTAAGTATACTACAAAAAAATCTGGAAGAAATAAGTGATGAAACAGATGCTGGGTTGAGCATAACTTCATCGTTTATATCCATACTCTTTGATGCTAAGGCACTGGAAACGATTTCTGCTGCTGAAAGTGGAGGAACAATTATCATATCTGCTGGCATCATCGATAACAACTCCCTGTCAGAAGAAGCCAAGGCAAAAGTACAAGGAAGGCCCGTATATGACCTGACTGTTATGAATGGAAACACACAAGTTTCTGACTTTAATAGCGGTCATGCAACGGTAACAATCCCATATACACTTCAACCAGGAGAAAATCCTAATACCGTCGTCATTTACTACCTTACAGATGACAGAAAGTTGATAACTGTAAGAGGCCATTATGATTCAGCACTTAAATCAGTGATATTTAAGACAAAACATTTTTCTGAATTTGTGATTGGCTATAATCCGGTTGGGTTTGCAGATGTTGGTGAAAATGCATGGTATAAAACAGCTGTGGATTTCATCGCTGCCCGAGGCATCACATCAGGTACCGGTGATAATAACTATAGTCCTGAAGCAAAATTAACAAGAGCACAGTTTGTTGTTCTCCTTATGAAGGCTTATCAAATCAATACTCAGAGCCAAGGTACATCCAATCCGATTGAAAACTTTACAGATGCAGGCAACACCTACTACACAGATTACCTGCTTGCAGCCAAAAACCTTGGTATCGTAAATGGAGTGGGTAACAATATGTTTGCCCCAGAGAAAGAAATAACGCGTCAGGAAATGTTTGTCATGCTCTACAATGCTTTAAAAGTAATTGATGAAGTTCCCAATTCAGTAAATGACAACCAACTTTCCAGTTTCAATGATGCAGCGGATATTGCCGAGTGGGCTGAAGAAGCAACTTCCACTCTCATCAAGGCCGGCGTAGTGAGTGGAAACAATAACAGCCTTTATCCTGGAACAAGCACCACACGAGCTGAAATTGCACAACTTCTCTACAATCTTTTATCTTAAAAAGGCTTGGCTTAGCTGTAAAGGCGCACTGACCAAAATAAATCCCCCGGAACGAGCTGTTTTACGTTCCGGGGGATTTGTCAATTTGATGATATTAATGAAAGATAGAATATCAATACATGGTCAGTTGTTCCGGAGCAACATACCTCATCACATCTTCATCTTCTTCAGCCCTTACATCCTTGACAACCACTCTCATCCGACCATCCTGAAGGATATCCTGATTTAAAAGATAACTGACACCAAACCTTGACGTTATTTCTCTGGGAATTCTATGACCAGGAGCTATTAGCTGGATATCATTCTGCTTCATAATTTTGAACATGGGGTCCCAAAGATAAACAGCAGAGGTAGCTCCAAAAGGATTATCGGCTATTATTACTTTTTTGGTTTTCACCGCAACATTAGTAATAGACAACATTCTAATAAAGGAAATTAAGCAGGCGGCAAAAATAAAGTAAAGGGAATTGTTTTGCCCCTCGGAACCAATAGCATGTTCCCACCTATAAAACCTGGAGTTCTCAGGAATACTCTCGATCTTATATAATCTTACGGCAGCTTTATCCATGTCAGCAATCTGAGCCAAAAGCTCCTTTGTAGACAGCCTGGCTGCAACACGTTTTCGTTCAACTACATCAACTTCCCCAATCTCCCTGATAATTGCGTCAATATGAGCCTTCAGTCGCAAATGTTTATCCTTATCCTCAAATTCCTTTATGTTTAGCTCTATCATGTTGGTCCGACGGCCATAAACCTCTATCCTTGAAAGAGCCTCCAGCTTCTTCAGATGCCCCAATACAAGTTCCGCCCTTTGCCCGCATCGACGAGTAAAATCTTCCTGATAGCTTTCTAGCTGCTCTATATCAGTGGTAATTTTCTTCATTTGCTCATCGATATTTGCTATATATTCAACAAAGGCATGCTTCCGTGACTGGCATTGGGCTGCACTTTCCGGCTTCCTGATCTTACCCAATTCCTCAATTGGTTCATGAATAACGAAATTATTGGCCTCCGCCTGGACGGTTCCTATCCTGTCATCCCATTTATGGACTAACCGACCAATAATATCCTGTAAACGGCGGTATTCTTTTTGGAATTGACGATACTCCTGGATTTCTGATGCTATTAATTCATTATCTGTTACATTTTCTTGGTCCATAAAAGACTCATAATCTTCCTTCTGATCAAAGAGCTTGCTTAGACTGTCTTTCATTCTTTCCAATGCCTTATTGGCATTCTCTATTTCTCCGGCGAAGCTCATGATAAGCTGTTGAGCCTGGTCAACTTCCTCTTGATAGCGGCTTTGTGTATCATACTGTGGTAAAAGGGTTGTCGGTTCAACTTCGGCTGTTCTTAAGATTTCTTTAAGCTGCCCTTGAAATCTCTCAATAGCCAAATTTATTTTCATAATCCTTTCACCTAAAGCTTTTAATTTTTTACCATTCTCCGCCTTAGCCTCTTTGGCTTTTCCTATCATTACCTCAGTTGGAATTATGATCACATTGCCCTGCGCTTCCTCTTTTTCAACTTCTTCCAGATTACCCCCGCAATCTCTAAAAATTCTCTTATTGATGGCTTCCATTTTGTTTTCAGCATCCTTTAGATCATCTCTAAGTCTGCTTTCCTCATCATATCTCCCACTTAAAGCTTCATGCAAGACTCTATACTCTGCACGAGCCTGAGTGAGAGCCAAGTTGTTTTCTATTGGAACAAACCTGTCCAATTGCTGCCTTTCCTTTTTTAGGTCGTGTAGATCAAGGTTTAGCCTTTCTAACCGCTGAATCTCAGCATCCAGCTGTTCTTTTAGTTTAACGGCTCTATTCTTAATCTTTTGAATACTGTCCTTAACCGCTTCATCGTTTTTCCTTTTTTCGCCCAACTGCTTGCGAACCTCAATCAGCTTTTCTCCATTTTTTTGGTTTTCCATCAACTTTTCGATTTTATTCCGGCAATCCGCTGTTAACCCTGCAAGTTCTGCATGCCGCCCATTAAGAGTAGCTTTTTCTTCAGTAAGCCCACCCTTCTTACGGTGCAAATCGTCTATAACTGCATTTAAATCTGCAATTTCCGTCTCAATGCTTGTGACCATTTTCTCCATCTTTTCAATTTCATCCAAAGGATACTTGGCATAAAAAGCATCAACTTCAGATAACTCACCAGTTAGTTCACTAATCCTTGTTCCTGCAGCAATGATTTCCTTGTCCATGGTTTCAAGTTGAGCTTCTATACCCAGGAGATATTCTTCGTAGCAAGCGTTATCCAGCAATAAATCCGAGAAACCGCACAAATAGTAGACATCTTCCTGTGTCCCGGCATTCATTAAACGTACTGTATCTAAATTAACGACCGGAACGGGGTAATCAGAGGAAAAGTCTACTCTTAGGCTGCCCTTCTTTAGCTTGCCAAAAGACACCTTATCAACTATAACGGCAAAGGGTAAGCATAGCATTTCCTGAAGAATAGTTTCCTTCTCTTTAGGTTCCATTCCGGCTATCCAGTCAATTCCGGCTTGCACAAATTCGCATTTAGTGCTCAGTTGAGCAGCCAAAGCCAAAATTTCCTCATTAGGCACATAATAGCCCCGTTCCTCAGACAAATTCTTCTTTTGACGCCTTCTGCTTACTTCTATCTCCTTTTCAAGCTTGTTTAGATTCTCTTGATAAATTAATTTGCGGAGAGTTTCCCCATATTCTTCGATGCTGCTTTCCCCAAAGGCTGCAGCCTTTTCCTGCAGTTTAAGATGCACGTTCCGGCAGCCTGTCAGCCAGTCCTCCAATGGCGTTTTTGCTGCCAATTTTCCTTTTATATCTCCTTTTAAATTCTCAATGGCAATATCAGTATTATGTAATTCTTCCTCAAGGACTGTTAACCTATCAGACAGGA
Source organism: Phosphitispora sp. TUW77 (assembly GCF_048453025.1). GTDB lineage: Bacteria > Bacillota > Thermincolia > Thermincolales > UBA2595 > Phosphitispora. The sequence continues at coordinate 698,660 of NZ_CP156677.1, read as the reverse complement.
ATTCTTTTTCTGATGTGTATCCCTTTAGTTCATCATCCAATTTACTTAAAAACTGCTCAGGCGAAAAAATGGCTTCCGTTTCTCCCATCGCAAGAAAGAAATTATTGATTTCCTGAAACCTGGCCTGCAAGTTCGTCTCTTGCTCAGAAAGACGATTTATAATTACCCCCAATTCGGAAGCCTTTTTCTCCTCAATTATCAGGTTTTCCTGGGCTTGCTTACCTTCTTCTTCAAGTTTAGCCCTACTATGTTTTGCCTTGACTTCGGAAGCTTCCAGTTCTTTAAAAAGCTTATCCACTAGAAACTTAAGCCTGCCTCCTGCTTGCCTGTGATCCTGCTTTAACACATCGCCATCAGTCTCCAGCGTTTGGAGACGTCGGTGTATTTCCATAACTTTAGCTTTTTCATTTCGATACTCTCCATAGCCCTCCAGAGTCAAGAGGTTATTCAATTGCTTCTCCAGATCTTCCTGCCTTTGCTCTGCCTGTTTCTGTTCCTCCACCATACACAGCTGAACTGTTATCAGTTTTTTCTTTCTATATTCAACTAACCCCGCCTCCAGCAGCTTTTTTAGCTGTAAAGCCTCGTCGTAGCCCGCATGGTTGTTTTCTAATTTAGCGGTTATTGTTTCTTGTTCCTTTTCCAGTGCCTGGATTTTTTCTTCAATAAGGTTTTTTATTGCAACAGCTTGGTTCTTGCAGGCTTCATATTCTAGATAACACTTTAAAAATTCGTCATTTCGTCTGCCGAACTCGTCATAGTATTCCTTAATCTTTTCATATTCCGACATATGTCCCTTCAGCCGCCGGTACTCATTGAGCCTGTCGCGAATTTCGATTAAGGTGTCAGCCAACAGCAGGCTGTCATTCTTATTCCTTTCATCCTTATCTAATGCCTCTACATCCTCAATAAGCTTTACAAATAGATTCTCAATGAGTTTTCGGGAGGTGGTGTTTTGCCTAAAATAAGACTCAATATTATTCTCACCACTGTTGATGCCTTTAATGATATTCCATTCCGCAGGTAAAAGATGATGGGCAGAAATATAACGTTGATACTGGTCAATCCTGTCAAATAATGATGCCGGTAATCCTTTTTGCCTCATTTGCTGAACATACTTTCGGATATCATCAAAAGCAGCATAGCTTTTCTTCCCGGCCTCTTCGTTTCGCAGGGCCAGAGACCTTATATTTGTAATTTTGTAATCGTTGTAGAAAACGCACCAATTCAAGTGTTCAATTTCTGATGCTTGGAGGACCTCATCCTCTTCAGCCACATCACCGCTCGCCAGTTCCGTATTACCCTTTCTTTTGCGCGCCGAAAAACCAGTTAGCAAATATTTATAGTCGCTTCCTTCTTCCAGAATCCATTCTACAGCAACGTGAGAAGTTCTTTCCTTTCCACCCTGAAACAAGAGGCTTAAAGGTTTCTCCCTGCGGAGATTCGACTTTGGCAGCACTGTCTGTAAAATCATAAGCAGCAACAGAGATTTCCCACCACCGTTTTCCAGGTCATAGGTCGTGTTTTTCCCACCCAACTCCATGTAAAAGTCATCATAGAACTGGGTTGCGTTATTAAAATGAACATTCACAAGGCGAATACAATTTATATGAGGCATTAGCTTACAACCTCCAGGCTTTTGACAAAGGACAGCAGGTCCTTCCTGTTGTCCCTGTCCTCATAATAGTTCCAGATTATCGACTTAAATCGTTCGGTAGGGTAGATAATCCTCTGGTTCAGTTCCAGGATAATCAGTTTCTCAGCACTTAAAAACCTGCAAATATTTTCGACAAAAGCAACTTTATCGTTTTTCCCTCCAGCCACCCCTTCTCGGGCATCGGGTAATCTTTGCCAAACCTTGCAGATTTCTGCAAAGTCAAATTGGTTCTCCTGGCTGACTGCTTCTAAGTCCTCCATATTGAAAAGCGTCTCTATCCGCTGGGAAACACCCTCAACTAAGTCCCCTATTTTGATATAGGCTATCGGTGTATCTGGATATGCTTCCTTATAAAACATAGTAATAAAAGTCATAATGACAAAATACCCGGTAAAAAGTTCGTTATTAGTAGTTATGTAGCTAATCTTGTTTCGCATTTCTTCATTGGTCCAGCCAAAAAGCCTGCTTCCCACCTCGGGACAAATGAACAGCTTGTCATTTCCCGAAAAAACCCTAAGCTCTAGCTTAGTAGCGATATGATTAAGCATTTCCTCAACATCTGTGCGGTAACGGTACTTTTCGTATAAGAGGCCGTTTCTGTTTTTACTGACTTCTTCACCTTGCAGCAGAGCTTTTAGTATTGCCAGCGCTTCATCCAACACATCGAATGTTTCCGAAGTTATCATATTCGTTCACCTCTAAAAATCATATTTGTAATCTTCAATCCCGGCAACAGCTCCACTTCCTCTTCGGGGAAGGACTTGACTGTAACCTGGTTTATGGCTTCTGACTTAGACAGACTTGCCTTAAGAAATACTTCTTCGATAGTTTTCAGTTCTTCGTCCATTTGGCCGTTCACGTTAGCAAAATCAATAGTTCTGGAGTATTGACCAATCTGTTTGTCCCGGTTCAGCGCCAACAAAAAACTTAAAAAATCTCCGTTATAAACAGTATCCTCTGAATATCTTTCCATCAGTCTGCTGCAGAATTCCCGGAGAGTGACCTGTCCTTCCGAGGTGCATAATTCTTCCAAGAGCCTGGAGGCATAGAAGACGAAATTTTTTCTGACCCGCTTACTGGTTATTTGGTCAATTGTCTCCCTGTCTCCCATAACATCATGGTCCTGGCTTTCTTCACTTACTTGACAGCTCTTTACCAAACGCTGTGACTCAAGGGCTCTTAGAGGATTAAAACTTTTTCTGACATATGGCTTCAGCAGGGGCTCAAACAAGAATTTCAGAGCCTCAGGCTGTGCGTCTTCCTTCACAAGTTTTTCAAACTCACCCTGAAAGTTGAACCGTTCAGTAAAGATTGCTTTTCTTCTGACCCCCAAAGCTTGATCGTACTCCCTGGTAAACCCCACAGCTTCCTTTAATAGTTGTGTATGCAGGGTCTGGGCCCGGCCAATTTCCTTTTCAATGATTTTTATTAGCGTAAAGGTGCTTTTCTCTTTATCCGTAGCTTCACCGTTATTAATTCTCTCCACGTACTCATCAAAAACACTTCTGACATTTTTGATTGCCACACCAAACAGCTCAGCTTCTTCTTCAAATTGCATGACAATACTGTGATGATAATTGTGATACGCTTCTCCCGAGTCATTAAGACCATACATCAGTGATTCCAGGAGCGAGTATTTACGATCTTTCTTTTTCTGAACCTCCATGTTAAGCCTTCTCACCGTCTCATAGGCAAAGCCAAAAGCACCCTTTTCCATCTGCTTTTGAAACAAAAGCAGGTTAATGGTTATCTTGGTTTCCTCAGGAAATTCCTTTGTCCTGAGATAAAAGTCAACTCCCTGCTCGGTTATGTAATATTGGAGCACACCTTCACCAGATTGTTTAATTTCAAGGAACTTGACATATTTTTCCCTAAATTTTCCCGTTATAAAACTGTAGGTTTCTATAACAAAATTACGGCCGCCATTTTGCAGTCCATCCAATATGTCTGCTGTCAGGCTTTGTAACTCCTCCTGTGCAAACTTCCTGTTCATGATGCGCTGTAATGCCTTATTTAAAAAGGCCTGCAAATCCTCAAAGGTAATTCCCCGATGTTTAAGCTTCCCTTCATAAATCAGGTAGGATAAACTTAAAAAACAAAGCTCAGGAATTATCCTCGAAGACTCTTCTTCCTTTTTCCTTTTTCTCAGCATTTCCATAAAAGGATAATAGACCTTGACCTGCTCCAGCCGTAAATCCAGTTCTTCTAAAAATTCCTCTACAAGGGTCAGTTCGGGGTCTTTCCCTCCAGTGTTTTCCTTTATGATTTCACGGGCCAGCATGTCGTCTTTGTCGATAAAATTATTGTTACGCCTTAAATCAATCATTAGTTATCCTTCCAAACCTTTCTCTCATTTCGGTAGCAGAAAGGGCTTCTTGAGGTATATAGAAACCATCTTCCAAATGTCTCTTCAGCTTTACCGCCCATACGGATTCAAAACCCTTGATAAATCTGTCGATATTTTCCTTTCTAACTACCTGATTCTTTGGAGTTTCCTTAGGTGCCTTTCTCTGGCCTATATGCAAAACAGCCTGATAGCCTTCATAAAAAGGATTTATCTTATATTGCGAAAACTTTTCCGCAAGCTCACAATAAATGTTTATGCCCTCTGCGTCCAAGTCACCGAAATAGAAAAAACTATCCGTAACCGGGGTGACACCATATTCATCAATAAACTTAAAACTACTGATGATTTTCTTTCCTTCCCCGTAAACAAGCATATCTACTTTAATATCTGATGGAGCATCCATAATATGGCCTTTAAAAGACCAGAAGGTGTCCTTGTTTTCAATAATAAAAATATTTCTTGATGAAAGTGAATGAAACTCTCTGTTCTGAAAACTAAAAAAGGGCTCAACGGTCTCTGCACAGGCTAAATCAGCATAGCTTAAGCCCAATCTTTTCAAAACTGTTTCTCCACGGCTTCTGATTTTAGGTGCACCCTTAAAAAATTTCTCATCACCAAAAAGCTGGTACGCCCTTTCGTTTAATGTTACCATATCCTTATTTCCATCTTTAAGAAAAGCACAAATGGCAGCAATAATTTCACAGTCATTAACATAATCCCCGGGATTTTTAATGTAGTGGTCCAGTGCAGCCGGTGGCGTTATATTATTAATTATTTGCTTTATTAAATCGTTATCTTTTTCTGCTCGCTTTTTATTCATTTTATATTTCAAATGCAGCCCGCGAACGGTTTTCGGTTTACCTACAGGCGAAATGATTTGTCCGGAAACAAGGTCCAAAACTGCTTCATTAAAGACAGTCTGTCCTTCCGAGCTTTGAAGAAAAGCAGGCATATCACTATTAACACCTTCGACAGCACTGAGTAGATTTTCTAAAAGGATATACTTATTATCAGAACGGTTAATTTCCTTCTCCAAGCTTTTTAATACTGCTTTCTTAAAATACTCAACCTGCCACATTTACTCAAGCTCCTCTTCTACATTATCCAAGTCTGCATTTGAGCGCATAAAAGCATCCAGCTTTAAGCCCGAATGCTTTGTTCAACTTTTATATTAAATTACAATATTCTCTTCTTCCATCAACAATGGCATAAATAACAACAAACTTATCTGACTCATTTATTTTATAAAAAACGAGATGCTTTTCAACAATTACGACTCTATACCTTTGCTTTTTTAAGATTGAATACCTGGGAACATTTCCCGACATTGGAAATTCCTGAAATCGATTGATTGCGGTTTCAATCTTATCTAAATATCCGAATGCAATGCCAATATCACCGGAATCGTCTGCAATATAAAAAATAATTTCACGGAGTTGCTCCTCCGTTTTATCCGTTCGTAAAATTTTATACTTCATCCTTTCTTCCTAAGGGAATGACAGGTTAAGATAATGCCCGTCGTACAGAACTCCTTTTTCGATGAACTGAGCAGCGCCAAAATCTATCTGAGCTTCACCCGGCGGATGTTCCAGCGGCAAATGGCCTTCCTGCGTCAGGCCAATTCCCTTTTTGCGTTTAGACACATATGCTCTTACAGACCGGTCTGAAATATCGAAGTCCGGGAACTGTTCCTTCAGACGGTCGAACACCCTTTGGGCGGTGTGCCTTTGCTTGGGCTTTGCATGCAGGTCAGCTTCCAGCCATGAATCTATTAAATCTATATACGGCGCCAGTTTGCGTACCCTTAGCTTACCCGGATTATGTTCGAGATTAAAGTTTTCTTTTTCAACATACTTCTTAACGGTATTGAAATGGTGACCTGTTTCACGGGCAATCCCTCTTAGGGTTTTCCCTTTAAATTTGAACAGGTATTTGATATTATGGACTTGTTCCATTGTCAGCATCCTTTCTATACCCCCTTTAAGCTTCGCAACTCAAAGGGTAAAGTATTTCCGGGGTGTTGGCAATGGATTTTCCATTTTTCTGCTACTTTTTTCTACTTCCGGAGTGCTACACTTTCATTTTGCCATAAACAAATCCACGCTCCCATGTAGGGAGCGACATGTATGGCTATACTCATATATACAAAATAACCGATATTTCAATCCACGCTCCCATGTAGGGAGCGACTTGGTGGCTGACGTAAGCGCCAAGATGCCTACAGATTTCAATCCACGCTCCCATGTAGGGAGCGACATGGTTTCATTTGTCTTGTGGCCTCTTCTTCACAATTTCAATCCACGCTCCCATGTAGGGAGCGACGTTAAGGAGGGTCGATGCCTTGTTGTTATTGATATTTCAATCCACGCTCCCATGTAGGGAGCGACTTAGCTGGCTCAAACTGCCAGGTGCCTACATGCTGATTTCAATCCACGCTCCCATGTAGGGAGCGACGATACCCAAACCCCAGTATCAGTTACACCATCAGAATTTCAATCCACGCTCCCATGTAGGGAGCGACTTACGATATTATTGGCGCTCCAGACCCCGACGGAAATTTCAATCCACGCTCCCATGTAGGGAGCGACGTTAAGGAGGGTCGATGCCTTGTTGTTATTGATATTTCAATCCACGCTCCCATGTAGGGAGCGACACAACCACCTTTCCTTTTTCATTGCCCTGGGATTTATTTCAATCCACGCTCCCATGTAGGGAGCGACAGAGCCACTTCCTATAATAATTATGTTAACTAGATTTCAATCCACGCTCCCATGTAGGGAGCGACCTGAAGGTCAGCATCCCACACTGGAGCACCAATAGATTTCAATCCACGCTCCCATGTAGGGAGCGACGTTGAATCTACGCTGTGGGGTGGTAAAGTTGCTTTATTTCAATCCACGCTCCCATGTAGGGAGCGACAAGCAGGTCTTGGTTCTCCCTGGAAACCAAACCGGAATTTCAATCCACGCTCCCATGTAGGGAGCGACAATTCCCAACTTGGATATTCAACATCACATGATGATTTCAATCCACGCTCCCATGTAGGGAGCGACTTAGCTGGCTCAAACTGCCAGGTGCCTACATGCTGATTTCAATCCACGCTCCCATGTAGGGAGCGACGATACCCAAACCCCAGTATCAGTTACACCATCAGAATTTCAATCCACGCTCCCATGTAGGGAGCGACTTACGATATTATTGGCGCTCCAGACCCCGACGGAAATTTCAATCCACGCTCCCATGTAGGGAGCGACGAATACTGGTTTTTTTGACATCTGTGACCCTGCCGATTTCAATCCACGCTCCCATGTAGGGAGCGACCACCTTGGCAAATGCTACTGTGCAGCAGTTTTCCATTTCAATCCACGCTCCCATGTAGGGAGCGACGCAATTGGAGAAGCGAAAAACATGCGACATACAACATTTCAATCCACGCTCCCATGTAGGGAGCGACTGTCGATAATGCACACGTTGACATTTTCCAGCATATTTCAATCCACGCTCCCATGTAGGGAGCGACTTATATCTTTGCAGAAATATGAATCTGCCGCCTCTGATTTCAATCCACGCTCCCATGTAGGGAGCGACTGGCAGGGTAGGCTAGCAGGTGGCGAAGATTGCAATTTCAATCCACGCTCCCATGTAGGGAGCGACTATCAAGGACAAGAATATGATGTTATAGGTCTAATTTCAATCCACGCTCCCATGTAGGGAGCGACCCTATTTTCCTGACGATGTTTATGGCAAAATGAAAGTGTAGCACTCCGGAAGTAGAAAAAAGTAGCAGAAAAATGGAAAATCCATTGCCAACACCCCGGAAATACTTTACCCTTTGAGTTGCGAAGCTTAAAGGGGGTATAGAAAGGATGCTGACAATGGAACAAGTCCATAATATCAAATACCTGTTCAAATTTAAAGGGAAAACCCTAAGAGGGATTGCCCGTGAAACAGGTCACCATTTCAATACCGTTAAGAAGTATGTTGAAAAAGAAAACTTTAATCTCGAACATAATCCGGGTAAGCTAAGGGTACGCAAACTGGCGCCGTATATAGATTTAATAGATTCATGGCTGGAAGCTGACCTGCATGCAAAGCCCAAGCAAAGGCACACCGCCCAAAGGGTGTTCGACCGTCTGAAGGAACAGTTCCCGGACTTCGATATTTCAGACCGGTCTGTAAGAGCATATGTGTCTAAACGCAAAAAGGGAATTGGCCTGACGCAGGAAGGCCATTTGCCGCTGGAACATCCGCCGGGTGAAGCTCAGATAGATTTTGGCGCTGCTCAGTTCATCGAAAAAGGAGTTCTGTACGACGGGCATTATCTTAACCTGTCATTCCCTTACAGCAACGGTGGTTACCTTCAGTTATTCAAGTCTGAGAATCAGGAATGCCTATTGGAAGGCCTGAAAACCATCTTTGAACACATTGGCAAAGTGCCAACCCATGCCTGGTTAGATAATGCATCCACAACCGTCAGCAAAATTCGCAAAAACGGTGAACGGGATATCACCAAAGGCTTTGCCCGGTTTATGCTCCACTATGGCTTCCAGAGCAATTTCTGTAATCCTGACAGCGGCCATGAAAAGGGTCATGTGGAAGGCAAGGTCGGCTATCATCGGAGAAACTTCCTGGTCCCCATTCCCGAATTCGATGATTTAAAGAAGTTCAACAAAATACTGCTGGAAAAGTGTGATGCGGATATGAACCGTAAGCACTACCAAAAGCCGCATTTAATCTGTGCCCTATTTGCCGAAGACAAGGCTGCCATGGATAAACTTCCGGAAGTTCCCTTTGAAGTATACCGACTTGAACCTGTCAAAGTAGATAAATATGGCAAAGTGCGATATGAAAACAAGCTTTACTCATCCTCACCTGAATATGCAGGCAAAAACCTGTGGCTTAAAGTCGGGGCCTACGATGTCGAAGTTATGAATCAGGAATACCGGACGGTTGTGCAGCACCCCAGGCTGTATGGCCAGCAAAACGAATCGATGATTTGGGGGCCATACCTGAAGCTGATGGTCAGAAGGCCAGCAGCACTCAAATACACAGGTTTCTTTAAGCAACTGCCGTCAACTATCCAGGACTACTTTGATAAATGTGATTACACCGAGAAGAGAAACTCTCTTAAAATCCTGCTAACCATGCTTCAGACTGCTGATATGGCTGCTGCTGAAGCGGCATTTGCCGAATCCTGCCGGAGAGAAACCATTAATTCAGACAGTTTGCTGGCTATCCACAACCGCCTGAATACATATCTTCCGGAAGATAACTTCCAAAACACTGCATTTAAACTTCCGGAAGTTCAAAAATATAGCACTAACTTCCGAGCCTATGATCTCCTGCTTAAAGGAGGTGAACAGCCCTGGAAGCAATGATTACTGAATACTGCAAAAAACTTAAGATTGGCCGTACTTTCTACAAAGACTACAAAGAAATCGAAGTTGCATCCAATCAGGAATTTCTGCTGCGACTTCTGGAAATGGAATTTGCCAACCGTGAAATCACCCGAAAAAGGAGGCTCCTTAAAGCAGCCGGCTTTGATGTGATGAAAACATTTCAGGATTACAGCTTTGAGCATATCGAAATTCCCAAATCCATCGCTCTGAATGAGCTTACCAGTACTGATTTTATACAGAACAAACAGAATCTCATCCTTTATGGGCCAGTAGGCACAGGTAAAACCCATCTGGCTACAGCACTGGGCGTGGAATCCTGCAATCAGGGTAAATCAGTTAGATTCTTCCGTACAGCAGCATTGGTTAACCAATTATCTGAAGCCAAAAAATCCGGAAGTTTGAACAAATACATGCGGCAAATTCAGAAATGCGACCTGCTAATCTGCGATGAATGGGGCTATGTGCCCTTTGAAAAGGGCGGGGCCCAACTGCTGTTTCAGGTAATATCGGAATGCTATGAAAAACGCAGCGTTATTATTACTACCAACCTGGAATTCAGCAACTGGAACGGGATTTTCTATGATGAGAAGATGACCAGCGCCATTATTGACCGGCTGGTTCATCACAGCCACCTGCTGGTGTTTGGCGGACCAAGTTACCGGTTAACCCATTCATCCATTAATTGTTAAATATGTAAACCGGGGTGTTACACTTCTTAACTTCCGGAATGCTACATTATTTACTTGCCAAATACACTGACGATTGCCCACACATACAAAAGATTTCAATCCACGCTCCCATGTAGGGAGCGACTCAATTGACATCTTGGACCTCCCCAACATTAATTAAATTTCAATCCACGCTCCCATGTAGGGAGCGACGTTTTGGGAAAGCCCTTTGAATATTTTCTTGATATTTCAATCCACGCTCCCATGTAGGGAGCGACTGAATTGCCTTGTTGGGAGACTTGGGAACCGTATAATTTCAATCCACGCTCCCATGTAGGGAGCGACACTGATTTTGGTGTTAGTGTGGTTTTAACTTTTAATTTCAATCCACGCTCCCATGTAGGGAGCGACTTTCAACAATTACGCATTATGAAAACGCTCAAAATTTCAATCCACGCTCCCATGTAGGGAGCGACAAAGGTGCAGAAATTTGGGTGGTTGATGCGATACCATTTCAATCCACGCTCCCATGTAGGGAGCGACGAGATGTTTTTGATAAGGAGATTGATAAGTTTATATTTCAATCCACGCTCCCATGTAGGGAGCGACTATGTTTGTTTATGGGATATAATATTCTAGACACAATTTCAATCCACGCTCCCATGTAGGGAGCGACGGCAAGTCTGTTTTTGCCAACACTATTAAACAAAGAATTTCAATCCACGCTCCCATGTAGGGAGCGACGGAGGATTAGTATGTTAAAAGAAAAGTTTGCTGAAGAATTTCAATCCACGCTCCCATGTAGGGAGCGACTGAAAAAGTTATCAGATTTAAAGCAATTGGATGTTATTTCAATCCACGCTCCCATGTAGGGAGCGACATTAACTGGATTCACGAAGATTGCTCGAAGTTATTATTTCAATCCACGCTCCCATGTAGGGAGCGACATTTGCTGGAAAGTGTTGCTATTGAAAGAAGTCGATTTCAATCCACGCTCCCATGTAGGGAGCGACTGGGGGGACCCGGCAACGGCTTGGGCTTAGACTGCGATTTCAATCCACGCTCCCATGTAGGGAGCGACTTCGATGACGATATTCAGTTTCCACAAACCCACATTTCAATCCACGCTCCCATGTAGGGAGCGACGTCCTCTAAAAAATCACCCAAAACAACTTCGAGGATTTCAATCCACGCTCCCATGTAGGGAGCGACGCACTTAACAAAGCAGCACCTGCCCACCAAGCGGCAGATTTCAATCCACGCTCCCATGTAGGGAGCGACTACATTTAATTATGAAATCAAACAAGATTTACGTATTTCAATCCACGCTCCCATGTAGGGAGCGACTATAAAGAAAATGTATATTATCCAACTTGGAAGATTTCAATCCACGCTCCCATGTAGGGAGCGACATTTGCAGATACAAATTTAACAGCATTTAAAACTATTTCAATCCACGCTCCCATGTAGGGAGCGACAAAGTATTGTGAAAAGGTGTTTTCGTTTGTCAAAATTTCAATCCACGCTCCCATGTAGGGAGCGACGTAGCCCTTCCTGTTCCAGCCACTGCCCGAATTCCTATTTCAATCCACGCTCCCATGTAGGGAGCGACACTTAAAAACAATTCCCCTAAAAAGCGTAAATGTAAATTTCAATCCACGCTCCCATGTAGGGAGCGACGTGTTATTTTATGTCGAAAAATATTTTACAAATAATTTCAATCCACGCTCCCATGTAGGGAGCGACGGGAGCGGCTTGTCTGTGGCATAGGCATAAAGATGCTATTTCAATCCACGCTCCCATGTAGGGAGCGACGTTCAAGGTGTTCATCCTGTTCATCACCAGCCAAAATTTCAATCCACGCTCCCATGTAGGGAGCGACAATCGTAAATCGGATAACAGTTATATACATTGTTGATTTCAATCCACGCTCCCATGTAGGGAGCGACGGACTTGTTTGATTCTTTTATCAGTGTTATGGCTATTTCAATCCACGCTCCCATGTAGGGAGCGACATTCACAGACATGCTCCGTCATGGTTAGAGCAGGATTTCAATCCACGCTCCCATGTAGGGAGCGACGCAATGGCACATTTCAAAGTGTGTGTTGGACAGAAGATTTCAATCCACGCTCCCATGTAGGGAGCGACAATAAGAAACTGGGTTTCACTTTAGTAAAAAGGAGGATTTCAATCCACGCTCCCATGTAGGGAGCGACGAACATCATTACAAGGTGTGCAGGCATCATCCTATTTCAATCCACGCTCCCATGTAGGGAGCGACACGCCTGTCAATGCTCAAACCGCACATAGCCATACAATTTCAATCCACGCTCCCATGTAGGGAGCGACGACCAAATATGGGAGAAGTATCAAGGGGCCAGTGGAATTTCAATCCACGCTCCCATGTAGGGAGCGACGCCTTCGTCTAATTTGCTGATACGCTATACCCGGAGATTTCAATCCACGCTCCCATGTAGGGAGCGACTAGATTATGCTATAAGAGAATTTTTTAACAAGCTATTTCAATCCACGCTCCCATGTAGGGAGCGACTATCATCCAGAACTGTATTGGAAAGCCGCTGAATATATTTCAATCCACGCTCCCATGTAGGGAGCGACGGTGTAGACTTGGACAGGCACGTGAGCGAAATAGTATTTCAATCCACGCTCCCATGTAGGGAGCGACGGCAGTTTGTAGGGTCAGGATGTCCCTTGTCCGATTTCAATCCACGCTCCCATGTAGGGAGCGACTTAACCGTGAGGCAATACGATTAGAACTAAAGGATTTCAATCCACGCTCCCATGTAGGGAGCGACATTGCCTATGGAAATGAAGTTGCCGTTTAATCTATTTCAATCCACGCTCCCATGTAGGGAGCGACGAAGCTGATTCGGAGACATACCGCGAAAGGATATGGATTTCAATCCACGCTCCCATGTAGGGAGCGACTAACGACTACTCGTTTTATGTTGAATATGTCCATATTTCAATCCACGCTCCCATGTAGGGAGCGACCCAAGTCGCGATCTCCATTAAAGGTAATATTAGCGATTTCAATCCACGCTCCCATGTAGGGAGCGACATATATCCGAGCGCACCTTTCGAGATAAAAAAAATTTCAATCCACGCTCCCATGTAGGGAGCGACTCTGGGGCCATGGTAGTTGTTCCGCAGCTCTTGGAATTTCAATCCACGCTCCCATGTAGGGAGCGACATGGCTATGTGTATCGATGTGGCTTGTGAAAAAATTTCAATCCACGCTCCCATGTAGGGAGCGACGCGGCAAAATATTTTCTGCATTGGCTGCAATAAATTTCAATCCACGCTCCCATGTAGGGAGCGACATCCAATCATGAAAGCAATCTATGACATAGAGGTATTTCAATCCACGCTCCCATGTAGGGAGCGACAAATCGCTCGCTGATATTGTTTTTAACCTGCTCCTATTTCAATCCACGCTCCCATGTAGGGAGCGACTAAAGTCTGTCTCTTTTTGGCCTTGTGCGCTTTTATTTCAATCCACGCTCCCATGTAGGGAGCGACAAACAGACTTCCTTTGCAACGTCCATGCCACAACAATTTCAATCCACGCTCCCATGTAGGGAGCGACTCTATCACCTTTAATATACAGTTCACATTCCTCCTATTTCAATCCACGCTCCCATGTAGGGAGCGACTTGAGGGAGTGGGTCTTTTGATGGTTTGATGCTTAAGATTTCAATCCACGCTCCCATGTAGGGAGCGACTTGGACAGTGATAAACTTACCATGTGAGGCCGAGGAATTTCAATCCACGCTCCCATGTAGGGAGCGACGTTACTGAGCGGCCAGCCTACCGGCAGGGCCTCATTTCAATCCACGCTCCCATGTAGGGAGCGACGCGTGTTGGTGTATGCGAAACATGGGGTTTAGCTATATTTCAATCCACGCTCCCATGTAGGGAGCGACGCAGGGCCTCGAATAAAGTTACCCGGCCCTGCGTATTTCAATCCACGCTCCCATGTAGGGAGCGACGGAACGGTTAATCACAGTGGAAGCGGCACTTATATTTCAATCCACGCTCCCATGTAGGGAGCGACCCGAAGGTGTTTGAGCGAATCATAACTGTTGACATAATTTCAATCCACGCTCCCATGTAGGGAGCGACCCGGTTACAGGCGTATGGTCGGCTGGCGAACTCAATTTCAATCCACGCTCCCATGTAGGGAGCGACGGTTGCGAGAGCCATCCAATAGCATACTGGCTAATTTCAATCCACGCTCCCATGTAGGGAGCGACTTGTTATTAATAAACACCAAAAGGAGTGTAGAGCATATTTCAATCCACGCTCCCATGTAGGGAGCGACGGCAATTGGGATAGAGAGAGCTGGCAAGGGACAATTTCAATCCACGCTCCCATGTAGGGAGCGACAATTGAGCAATATCTAGAGGAGCAGCTAATGCGCAAGATTTCAATCCACGCTCCCATGTAGGGAGCGACTAAAATAACAGGAAAACTAAGGAGATTTATAGAATATTTCAATCCACGCTCCCATGTAGGGAGCGACGGTAGCCTTTGACTTGACTGACAAAAACATTATCCTATTTCAATCCACGCTCCCATGTAGGGAGCGACCTTCCCGTTAGCTCAACATCCAATGGTGAATTAATTTCAATCCACGCTCCCATGTAGGGAGCGACTCAAAAAAGATTGGCGGGGGCATTACGCCCCCAATATTTCAATCCACGCTCCCATGTAGGGAGCGACTCGAGCGAATCGACAGCGGAGACTACGAGGGCATAATCATTTCAATCCACGCTCCCATGTAGGGAGCGACTTATGAAATCTTGTCGAATATTGCAACTATGCCAATTTCAATCCACGCTCCCATGTAGGGAGCGACTCAGGATTCACTAATCAACCTGCTAATGATGGTGTAATTTCAATCCACGCTCCCATGTAGGGAGCGACCAGGGCAATTGGGATAGAGAGAGCTGGCAAGGGACAATTTCAATCCACGCTCCCATGTAGGGAGCGACGTCAATGTAAAACCATATCACGGACCAGCATGGATTTCAATCCACGCTCCCATGTAGGGAGCGACATAGAGGAACTCAAACTAGCTATGTATGATGCGGTATTTCAATCCACGCTCCCATGTAGGGAGCGACTCACACTTGCTAAAGATTTCACCATGTCTGTAATATTTCAATCCACGCTCCCATGTAGGGAGCGACCCATGTATGTTCTGCCGTGGCGTGAACATCTCGTAAATTTCAATCCACGCTCCCATGTAGGGAGCGACAGCAAAAACTAATAAAAACTATCTTTTAACAGACAATTTCTTTTGTAATTTTCTATTATTTAACAATTAACCGTTATTTTCTCGACATTTCCTTCATAATTTAAACAAATTTCCTTCCTTCTCGAGGTGCGAATCCTCCAATAATTTTATGTTCGCTTCACATTCGCACTAAATAATCAAGGGATCCTCAACATCAAAGGAAGCTTTTATACCTACATGCTCAACCTTCTTCTTGTAATTATTCCCCAAGAAGTAAAACCTCAAGCTATCTTTCTCTGTATCAATAATTTTCTCCAGCTTATGCTGAACCTCGCGGAACTTAGCCATATCCAACACACATTCAAAGACCGAATTCTGAACACGTTGTCCATAATTTACACATTGTTTCGCAACTTGACGCAACCGCTTTTTCCCTGCTGCTGTTTGAGTATTTACATCATACGTGATAAGCACTAAAATTATCATCTCACCTACTTCCACATAAACGCCGGATACCCGTCCAAATCCCCCCGAATAAACCTTGCTAGCAGCATAGCCTGGGCATAGGGTACAAGTCCCCATTCCATTTTTTCATGCAAAAACGGATGTCTAATCTCCTCCTGCTTCTTGCTTTGCCAAGCCTTAAGAACAGTTTTTCTCGTATCTTCATCCATAATGACCGCTCCGTTTTCCATCCGGGTAAAACCCCTGCCATTAACTTCCCTTTTATTAATTAAAGAAATAACAAACCGGTCAGCATACACGGCCCGCAGCTCTTCCATTATATCCAGAGCCAGGGAAATTCTTCCTGGCCTATCCCGGTGCAGAAATCCCACATAAGGGTCCAGCCCAACGGTTTCCAAAGCCGCCGCAGCATCATGGGCCAAAAGGGTATAAACAAAGGATAGCATGGCATTAACATTATCCAGAGGAGGACGTTTATTCCGGGAATTAAAATAAAATTCATCTTTTTGCTGAAGAATCAAATCATCCAATACTCGAAAGTACTGGGCTGCAGCTTCCCCTTCAAATCCCCGCAGTTGCTCTAAATCCTGACTTTTTTCAACCAACTTCAAAGCTTTGGCCAGGGTTTGGCAAACCCCCTTCAATTTACCGACATCCAGCCTGGCCCCATGATCCCTTGTTGCCCGCTCCACCACCCAGCGAGCGTTATATATTTTCCCCAAGATAAAGGATTGGGCAATTTTATGACTCTCCGCTACATCCTCTGATAACCTATACTGAGTCTTTCGTAAGGTAACATTGCCTTTAACTTCACCTACCACCCTGCCCAGGAATTTTCCGCTAGGCTTCATAAAACTTAAAGCTATATTACGTTTGGCACAGGCACCCATCAAAGTTGGACTGGCACCGGTATAACCAAAGGCTATAACGCCCTCCAGATTATGCAGAGGAACTCTCAACACCTCGGCTTCATCCTTTAAAATCACAATGTTTTCTCCATCAAGGGATAAATAAGTATTGGGTGAAGTCACATAGATAGTATTCAATAATTTTCTCATTCATCAACCTCAATTTCCGAAATAGTCTTCTTCATATAGGTCAGAGCCGATGGATTTTTACACAGCTTAGGCAGGCAAAGCTCGCTAAGAGAACAGGCTTTACAGCCTTTCGTCGGCTTTACTTTGGGCGTATACCTTCTTTCATACAGCTCATGCATCTCTTTACAAATAGCCTTTAACTCTTCCCGGGTCTCCTCGTCAAGCATCACTTTAAACCTGCGTTTGGGTTCCCCATAGAACAGAAACCCTTCAGGAATCGTACACAAGAGCATTTCTTCCAGGCACATGGCCTGAGCGCATAATTGCAGCACATCCGCTTTATCCTGCTTGGGCTTACCCCGTTTATACTCCACGGGAACAGGTTTGTAGGTTCCCTCTCGGCCATAGAGTGTGACTCCATCTCGGGACTTGTGAAATTCCACCACATCACAAGCTCCGGTGATCCCTAATGTCCTGGAAAAGATTCTCAAGCTCCGTGATATAATTAAATCTCGCCGCTTTTCTTTAATGGTATTATCGTGGGTTTTCTCGTGCAGGATTCCACCCTCAACGGTTCGCAAATTTTCCTGCCACTGCTGTTCGATATGGATTAAGGCCCACTGGCGTTTGCAAAAGGAAAAGTGCTGTATCCCGGACAGCAGCAAAAAATCTTCTTCATCATATTCCATTAAAAACCTCCAGACTTAATCCTTCCAAGACTCAATCTATGCCTAATCAATTATGGCTAATCAAATTATGATTGCTTCCCCTCTATACTTTTTCAATTTCACAATGCCAGCCATATAACCGAGAAAATAGTCATATTCGAGATTCCACCTGTATATATTATCCATTATCATAGGCGTTCTCAGTTCGTCTAACTTATATTTGGCAATTTGAACCGATACTTTTTGCAGTTCTCTCCAATCAACTTTACCATATTGCAAGCGCCTGGCCACGGTCGAATCAACAACAACAAGACGGGTATCGCTGTCAATTACCTTGAAATCCCGTTCTACCTGACGAAAGTTCTGCAATTCCTCATTAGTAATCAACTTTTTATGTTTTCCAAATAACCCATATAATGCGATTTCATCGGCAAGGGATTGTGTACTCAATTCCGGTGCAATAGTTCTCTTCCCTTCAAAATACCCTTTAAGAACAGCGGCGGACTCTTTTAACCCCGGATTGAGTTTTAACATTCCGTCTTCTAAAATACAAAATGTCCACATCTCAGAATTCCTAAGAACGCCCTCTCGATTTACACGTCCCGAAGCTTGCAGCAACGATACCAGTGACCCAAGCTCACGGAATCCATTTCTGAAAGACAGGTTTACGCCAGCCTCAACACACGACGTTGCAATAAGAGTCCAGTCTATATCTTTTTTGTTATCCAAACGTTTTTTAACTCGTCCAAGCGTATTATCTCTATCATTTGAAGTCAAAGCCGTAGATAAATGCTCGACACAATCTCGTCCAAAGTGATTCGAAAAATAGTCTGCTAATATTGCTGCACTTTGAACGGTGTTCATAATCACAAGTCTCGGACCTGGAAAATCAATAATCCACTCAGCAAGCTTCGCTGTATCTTTGGGGAATAAATCACTATGATAGGAAATACGTTTGTTTTCATAGACAGAAAGGCGGCTGCGAAGTTCGTCATCGATGATTTCCGGTACACAGTTTAAGTTTTTGGTGCCAGCGATTTCTGGGATTACCCAGAATCGATTCAGTGAACCGGAAGCCAATACCCAGTAGCAATTCCATTCCGCGGCATAAATGTTAATCCATTGCCAGGCAATGGGTAAAAGTTTGGCCGGCAATGCAGCATGAGATTCATCTACAAAAATGGCACTGCCGGGCAATTCATGTAATCGGCGCAGTGTTGCGGTGGAATTCGATGCAAGCGTTTCAAAAAAAGCGACAGCAGTTGTCACGATAATCGGAGCACGCCAAAGCGCGGTTAGGTATCTGGTTTCTTCGCTTTCAAAATCTGCGCGGTGGTGTAGCTCCGCAACAACTTCATCTGCGTTTTCACCCGGCAAAACGAGCATATCTCGATAGGTCTCAACTGATTGTTTAATAATATTCGTAAATGGCAGTACTACAAAAATACGCCGTAACCCGCATTTTTCCGCCTGTGCAAGTAAATGAGCCATGACAGCAGTTGTCTTTCCTGAGCCTACCGGGCTGTCACAGGAGGTTATGTTAGTGTCAATTTCGGCGTTTCGACACGCCAGATACATCTCATTCCGGAGAACATTCCGTTCATCGTAAGCTCCTTTTTGTTTTAATGCTGCAATATGCAGGTCTAATTGTGCAAGCCGTTCGGCGGCACGCAATTTAACCGTACTCGCATTAGCTGGATACTGCCGGTAATGGGTAGACGTATCTGTGTGATCAGCATCAGCGAGGCATGATAAAACCATCCGAAGGAAAACCGAGCGATCTCCTTTGATTTCTTCCTCACCATACTCAAAATTAGTATCAATAAGGTTGTCATGGATTGCTTCAAGTTCCGGCAACTCTCTATCTACATCAAAAGCAATGGAAACATCCCGAAAAACCGCATCACCCTTATTCATTTCAGCAGAAAAATCCGGAAAACCAATGTGATGAGCCTGAATCACAGCAGCTGAGACAGCAGAAAAATGCTTACTGTTCAAAAAATGAGCAACTCCTGCATCAACATGATTTCGCGGAAGAGATTTGGATGGTTTTTCCCCGGCAAGTACATCCTGATTTTCTTTGTTCAGCTTGCCTAGGTCATGAAATGTGGAGGCTTTTTCAGTTATCCGTGATAACAATGTTTTGTCACAATTTGAATAGCAACTCATATCTTGCACATATTTATGGGCAAGAGTCCTTACCCCACGAATATGCGCCAAATACTCATGCTTAGGGATATCATCTTTTTTACTGTGGGCGTAGTAAATCATATCAGCATCAGGTCGGTTGCTGAGGCTACCTTTTCTTTTAATTCTTTGGGCAGAGCTGTCTTATCCTCATAATCATCCCAAGTCGTAGACGCAATACTCATATCACCAATACGCTTTGGTGTAAGAGCTTCCAAAAGGAGATAATCCGGACAACTTCCAAGAGCATTCAGATGCTCAATATACCAAGCATGACGGATACGAACATCAGTGCGAATGGCGGATCGATTCAAATCATACGCTTTGGGAATCAAAAGTTTAAGTAAGTTGATATCTTCCTTCATGCAACCTGTCTTGGCGGCAAAATTAGGATTCACAAAAAACGGCATACAATAAACACCATGTTCTACAATACGGAATGCCAGAGGTGCCATTCCGGCATTTTTGCCCTCTTGGACACCGGCTTTATTCGTATTCGTGTGGCGAATGATGTTAACCGGAGAAATTGACGTACCCATACCAAACTGAACAACACCTGTTTTGATAAATCCTTTATTCGCTCCTTCTTCTAAAAAAGTGTTCCCGAAGACTCTGGCATCCCAATATTTCTTAACAAAAGGACTCTCCAAAAACTTCTTCTGATCGAAGCTTTTAATATCATTTGACATCTCGTTTTGAATGCACTTCCTGTCACGTCCGCGCGATTCCAAAATACAGTAATGTTGCGATTCTTTGGCATATGTATCAGGTAGACTCTGATAAAACACACTGGAGTGATCCTCCAGCAAATCACGCAGCTTGCGTTTAAAGGAAACAGGTGAAATTTCACCAATGCCATTTGGACGCTGGCGAGGGTCACTCTCTCTGTCAGGATCGCCGTTCGCATTTGAGTTTACAACTTCAATTACCAAAAGACCAGTTGCGCGCTTGATTTCACTGTTCATTATTAGCCCCTCCTATATTATTATCATTATCGTTGGCATCCCCAATTGCCGTTACTAAAGAATCCCTTTTGGGAAATGATGCCAAATAACCAATAAAAAGCTGTGCCTTTTCAAAATCGCCAAACCTTGTTGAATCCGTCATTGTCACACACAATTTATTTGCCATATCCTCATATAAACTGAGATACCACCGTGCTCTCCAACTCTCTTTATTTTCAGTTATAATATTTTTGAAACGATATTGTTTCGCCCAAGTTATATAAGGATTCATTCGGAGGGACAATTGTGCAATCGCCTGATTCGGCGTTTCAGCGGCCGTCACAAACAATGCGCTACCCACTAGCTGTGGAGGAACAACCCCGTCTCGTACAACTTTGCAGTACAAGGCATGTAGCTCGTCGGATATTTTCAAGAGCTGTCCGACTAAATAAGCCATACTTTCCATGTATTTCTCCTTTCTATCACCACATTTATAAAGAAGCAACCCAAATACAGACAACAGAAAAAGCGTTTCTTTTTTTAATTTTTCTAAAGTTTTCTCCTGATTCTTATCCTTGCAAGTTGAACCACCATGCACCCAGTTACCGATATAACTTGCCAAACCATATGAATGTGTAAGTACGATATGGAGGTAATTACAGATCATACTTTCCTGCATAATATCAAGAAGCAATTCCATTCCCTGATAATATTTCATTCGTTCAACAACAGTCTTACCTTGTGCCAATTCCCCGTTTTGCTTCCACACATTGTTAACAATTCGAGCCACTTGCAGCGGAAAAGGAATTATTAGCTCACCCAATTCTGTTTTTGGGGTGTTACGGCAACCGGTCTCCCAGTCCTCCGCCGCTTGGATGAGCTGCTTTGACGAACATTTTCGTGTAAATACCACCTTTGACCGGGCTTTGTCCAGTTTGCGGATTGTGAAAATCTGAATAAAATCCGGCTTTTCCTCTGCAGGAAGACCCCTGAGTGTCTTAATAAATTCTTTGGCAATGTTTTCAAAACGTGCTTCCGTCTGGGCTGAACTTTCTACTTTACTGGAACTGAAAATTGAAACGAATTTTGGTGGAACCTCCGGCAACTTGGAAGGATAAACAAATACGATTTCATTCTTATCAATTTTTTGCCATGTGATACCTTCTCGTTCCAAGCCTGCAACCCATTCCAGTGATTTTTTGGCGAGCGAACGATTTTCCATTGCAATGGGATAAGAAGCATCGTCTATCTGCTCATAACGATACTGACAAGGCTGTCCATTGAACATCGAACGCAAGATTACATCAAATCCGTTGAGTTTCACGCTTGGCATAGGTTCATTTGGATTAACAAAGGAACTCCCAAATGCATCACTTCCAACACCTTCAGACTGTTTAGATGTACTACTCAGCAAGCTGGATTTCAACAGCCTACCGTTGATCCATTCGGTGGTATGTTGGCTTGTTACGGGATACCCATACTGTTGCCAGTCAAACAAATCCAAAATAACTGAAATTGATGCACCAGTGTCATCGTTATAATCTTTTTGGGGGTTACCTTTATGGAATAGCATAGTAAACAAAATGCCGATGTCCTCTTGTTTTTGAAGCTTTGCAAAAATGCGTTTTTCCAGTGCGAACTTGAAGCTTTTATCAGGCTCATTTGTGAAACCAGATGCTATACGAATTAATTCTGAAATGAGAGTTCGTTCCAGTTGTTCTTGATTGCCAATTAAATTTAAAAGGGTCTGCGGAATATTTTGCAAGCTTCTATCAATCTTTCTAACAATTCTTTCTTGCCAATTGTCATTGACACACCAAGATTTGATTTTATCCAAATCTAGTGTTATAGCATCTTTTTCAATTTGTTCCAATTCGGAAAGCTGTTCTTCATCTGTGATGCGATATAAGGGAACAATATTAAAAGCAGGAAAAGTTCCTTGATTATTCCCATATTTTCTCAGTAACTGTGCAAGCTCTGCACTTATGCTTTCAATTTCACATACCGTGCCGTCCTTGGCAAGCCATATTCGTATACATGGTGCTTTGGCAGTAACCTTGGGTAAGGGTTTGTATTCCCTATGCCATTCCTTGCTGGAAATGCCTTTACTTTTCAAAACAGTGGACAAACTATACAATTCATTTAGCATAGTTTTCACTCCTTTTCGGATACTCCAGGACACCGTTTTGAATGACGAGGTCATTGTCGTATACATAGGACACCGGAGAAGCATATCCTTTGGAAAAAACCTGTCTTAGCATAGATGGTATGATTACGGGGAACTCATCGGACAACACCTGTATTGTGTCACGAAATTCACCAAAATAGGAGGGAGTAAATTCTTTCCACCCCAATGTCGGAATTGAATAGCACTGACCTCGTTTAAGTCTTCTTTTAAAAATGCTTTGATAAGCATGGCCGGGTGATGTCGTTTTTTTATCCCATTGCAGAGCACTTTCCGGCAATTTGCTTTTTTCTCTGTTTGGAACAACTTCTGCGTACAATCTATAACAGACATCAATTAATACAGTAGCATATAACTGATAATTATTTCCATTCTTAATCGATTTGAGATTTCGCAAAGGTCCTCCATAGTTAGTGCAATAGGAATGATATTGTATGGGCGCACACAACTCCACTTTTGTAGGGATTATTTCTATATCCGGTCCCCATAAGATGGATTCAAAAATAGCTTTAACCGCAGAATATGTTGGAGCTGGATAACTGACCGGACAGTCGCCGGTATCCGGTCTTGTCCACATTGCGGTGTTGCCGGCAATCTCCATTGCAATAGGATAAGACAATCGTACCATGAAAATCCTCCTTTCATTTTAATCAAGCAAACCGCTGCTTCTTCTTTTGTAATACAATTATATAATCATATCTGTCCCATAAACTGGTCATTAAAATTACCTTCCGCTGTGATGTTGTTTTCAGTTTAATATCTAAAATCAACATTCAATACTACGCAAACCTGTATGAGGATCCCCGTACTAACCTATTCTGCCACGAGAGTTTTGCTATGACGCAAGACCAAGTCCGACAATTTCCTATAGGTCTTTCTTTTAATTGCCTTGCTATTCAAATTTTATTTTCCACATTCTTCCTTGTTTTCCTCCTAATATAGAGAAAATAATCCAAAAAAACAAAATGGCCAAACCGTCATTAACGATTTGACCATTCCCTGTTCATGGAGAATCGCAGCTCATCTTATCTTACTTGGCCTATCATTTCGAGGAAGGCCTCTATTCTTACCTTCAGTTGTTCCACATCTGACTCAGAGTAATCAGTTTCAATCTGAAGGAACGGAAGATGTTTAGTTTCCTGGATGTATTTTTTCAAGGCAAAAGACTCTACATTATACGCATGACATGCCTGCCATGTCAGGTCAATTATCCCGTCAACGTTAAATTCATCCGCCATTCTGGCCACCAGTTCAAACCGACCCGTATTAGGTGACATGCATGAACACGGTGTTCTAAGATACCTTTCGGCAATTGCCTGCAATGGCTCCTTTTCTTCGTCAACTCTGTCATAAACCGCTTTATATCCACCACAACTTTCAAAACAGACCACATTTCCACCGCATTCCTCGATAACCTGGACTACTTTATGGGAACCAATTCCTACAGGCACTCCAGTTAACAAAATCCGCGGAGTACTCTCGTTAAAGGGGCTGGTCCCGCCAGCAGCTAATATTTTAAGTTCCCGGGTTAACCGGTCTACCATGTCAATAGCCTGCTCCTTGTCATGGCAGAATCCCCGCATAAACAAAACAGTCAGTAAATCCATGCCTCCCAATGGGGACGGTTTAGCTTTACATACATCCTGCAATTCCTGCAGGGAACGTCTTTCATTATTGATTAACCTGATAGCATCCCTTAATTTATCATCCGTAATTTCAACTTCGAATTCTTTCTCCAACCTGACTTTAAGTAATTTTATCTGGTTATGCCAGTATTCCAAAGCATCTTCATCCTGACTCTGGGGCAACTGCAGCAAATGCAGTGGTTTCATCTCCGCCAATAATTCAAACATCTTTTTCTTTCCATCACAAGTGGTTTCAGCAATAAGTATATCGGAAAAATGGAAGTAAGGGCAAGTGTCAGTCGCCGCAAATCCGTAACTTGATTTGATTAGGGGGCACAGATTTCTCGGCAGTATCTTTTCCGCTGCTGGAATAGGTTTCTGGCTGGTCCCGCATAACGGAACAGGAATAGCCCCTGCTGCCACAACCAGTTCGGTAGGAGAATAAAGACAGTACATCCCGCCAATCTTCCTGCCATTTTCCTTGGCGCTCTTTATTGCCATAACATTGTTTTCACGTAAATCCTCGAACTCTTTAAGTATCTCTGGTCTCATTTAATACCCTCCTCGTATGGTTGCTGCCACCTATCTCCTGGCCAATTATTGCAGCCCCAAGGGCTCCTACCACCTGAGGTTCGTTAGGAACGTTGAAGCGGACTCTTAAACCTCTTGACAATATCCGGCAAATTTCAGGGTTACTGGCAACTCCTCCGCTAAACGTGATTTCACTTATACATGGTACCCGAGCAGTCAGGCTTAGCAATTTCTTGGCAATTGTATCTATGATGCCTGAAGCGATGGCTTCTTTTGATACACCTTGGGCTAAAAGGCCGATAATTTCCGACTCTGCAAAAACAGTACACATAGCATTTATGGGCACAGGTTCTTCTTTTGCTGCCAGCTTGCCCAACTCTTCAAGAGTGATATCCAGAACTCCGGTCATCACCTGCAAAAAACGTCCTGTCCCGGCAGCACACTTATCATTCATCACAAAATCGGCCACTGCCCCGTCGTCATCAACAGCAATAACTTTACTGTCCTGACCTCCAATATCTATTACTGTCCGGGTTTCAGGGAAAAGAAATTTGGCACCCCTGGCATGACATGTTATCTCAGTGACCTTTTTATCTATAAAAGGCAGCGATATCCGCCCATATCCGGTACCGATAATTTTATCTACTTGTTCCCACGTGATCCCGGCTCGTTCCATGGCCTCATTAAAAACCCGTGT
Organism: Phosphitispora sp. TUW77; assembly: GCF_048453025.1. Taxonomy (GTDB): domain Bacteria; phylum Bacillota; class Thermincolia; order Thermincolales; family UBA2595; genus Phosphitispora. Next base: position 672,986 of record NZ_CP156677.1, on the reverse strand, counting down.
TCCTGCTTCCTTGGGGTTCCATCCTGTAGGAATAACCGACCAGCCCAAAATCGAACCGTCAAATATGACTGCTTTTGTTGCTGTAGAACCTACATCTATTCCGGCTGTAATTTTCATGCAATGTTGTTCTCCTTACTTAAATAACATTTCCGAAACCATTATAGCCTCATAAGCATCGAGACAAAAGACTTCGTTGTGGTTTACCCCCATCTTTCGGATCCATGTATCATAGTGTTTCTTCGTACAGAAGAAATTCATGATGTTTCAGCAGCTGCCTGCCCAGTTGTCGGATTTTATTAAATCCACATGTAATGCATAAGTTGTCTCCGGCCATAACTCCACAATCTTGCCGTCCTGAACCTGCACATGAATTACTTCCCCGCATTCACTGCACTTTGATTCAACATGAATGTCCTGGCTAAAAGTAAAAGCTGCTCCCATTGCGTCAATAGCACACATTGCGGAAAAGCTGCGCCCGTCACTAAGATGAACTTTATGATGGGTCGGGAGGGCAGATACAGGATAGATAAAATTTATGTTACCCTGGCCATCAACAACCAGCGCCTTCTTTTCAATCAGACACTCCAGTATGGCTTGTACATCCATGACCTGTAATTCCTCTCCAGGATAGCTATTGATATTATACGCTTTACCGGTATTGATGGTATATTCCATCAGCCATTTCCTGAACTTGTATTCTTCTTCAGTTAACCTGGATGAAATACTGTCAATCATCAATCTTTCTGCCGGATAATCTTTGAAATGCATTACACATCACCTCCTTTCCCTGTACAATGAATCTTCCACCCCGGTAAGGGCTGTTATCAGGATTTCACTCAGGTAATCTTTGTACTCGAAATATTTGTTACTCTTACGGCTGCGCGGCCTGTCAAGTTTTACCCGTAAATCCTCCAGCACTTCGCCCTGTTTAGTTGACATTACGATAATCCGGTCACTCAGATATACGGCTTCATCAACATCATGGGTAACCATCAGCACAGTTGTCTTTTCAGATATCCATATGGCCTCTAACTCCTCCTGAAGCATCTGTCTCATCTGATAATCTACTGCACCCAATGGTTCATCCATCAACAGCACTTTGGGACGACATGCCAATGCCCTGACCATAGCAGTTCGTTGCTTCATACCGCCCGATAACTGGCTGGGATAAAGATTTTCTTTGCCTTCCATATGAACCATAGAAAGAAGCCTTTGTAAAAATTCTTCTCTTACAGCGGAAGGAACTTTTTGCTGTTTCATCGGAAAAACGATATTTTCCTTCACTGTCATCCAAGGAAATAAAGCATAATCCTGAAAGACAAACCCCCTATCAGGTCCCGGTTTTGTCACTACATTACCGTTAATTCTGACTTGTCCCGATGAGGCGGCCTGAAAACCGGCTACAATAGTCAAAAGGGTGGTCTTACCGCATCCTGAAGGCCCCAAAAGAGAAACAAACTCTCCTTCTTCCACCGTAAAGCTAACATCGTTTAAAACAATGTGGGGCATTCCGCTGTTTTTAAAAACCTTGTTTACATGTTCAATATGTAAAGCCATTATTTCACATACCTCCATCCGGTAACCATCCTGGTAATAAAACCAAGAAACCGGTCAATGGCATAGCCAACAATTGCAGAAATAATCATTAAAGCCAACAGCAGATCTGTCTCCATCATGGTCTGAGCTTCCACCATATAATAACCAAACCCGGAACTTGTAGCAATGAATTCAGCACATATTACCGACATCCAACCCAAACCTACAGCAATTTTAATGCCTGTAAAGATGCTCGGAAGTGAACCTGGCAAAATAACATGAAAAAATATACTCCATGGCCCTGCCCCATGCTGCGGGCAGCATTATAATAATCCTGGGAAATCCCCTGCACTCCGGCTATAGTATTTATCAGAATCGGGAAAATCCCAACCATTGCGATTAAAAAAAGGGTAGGACCGTCTCCTAAACCAAACCACACAATGGTCAGCGGTATCCAAGCCATGATGGGAATCTGCCTGATTGAATTGATTATGGGATCAAACATTTTGTTTACTGTTTTAGAATAACCCATGATTAAGCCCAGAGGCCCGCCAATTAATAAAGCATACAAAAATCCCAAGAGTACCCTCTTCATGGTCAGCAGGAGGTTCTGCATTACTTCCACATCCCCCACAGCCATAAAAAGAGCTTTAGCCGTTTTCCATGGTGGCGGCAGTAACAAATCACTGTTGTAACTCATTGAGATAATGTGCCAGATACCCACCGCGACTGCCAGTGTAACCAGTGAATATATAGAATCCTTTCCTCCCGGCAAGCGGAGCAGTTTTCGCTTATTGCTTGCTTCAGTTAGCCCGGAAACACATATCTTATTTTCAAGCGTCTCCATTGCTCAGCCTCCCGTTCAGTAAAATTAATGTTCATAAAGACTTTTGCTTCTTTTATCAGAACTCCCGCGGTATTCATTTCAGTTACGGATTCCTTTAAGAGCGTCATAAACTGCCGGTAAAGAGAATTCTTTTTAAACTCCTTTCTCACTACCAGCACATATGTAACAAGGTCTTCTGTTTTACCCGCAGATGAGTTTTTTTCTCCTTTAAGTAATAAACCTTTCAGCACATCAACTGCTGCCCCGTCAACAACTCCCTTTTCAAAAGCATAAGGTACTGCTGCCGGAAGCATAGGAACTGCATCACATGCCGGGCCAAACTTCTCCTTGATTAGCTTTTTTTGAAAGCTGCGTTTTTGAGAATAAGAAATCTTTTGGGGCTTAATATCCTGTTTTACAACAATAATATCTGAATTGACCAGAACCGGTCCTACAACCTCAAACCTGCCGTCCTTCTCAATAAGTTTATTAGCTGCATCAGGACACAGCAAAGCAATATCCAGGTCACCTGTGCTAAGCGCCCATTCTGATGTACTGCTGCAGCAATCTTTCACGGGAAACATGGCAAAGTTATCAGACACATTTGCCGGCAGGAACTTTTTGTTGTTAACAATATAATGAATTATCATGCCTCCCGAGTCAGAAGAGGCTCCAATGTTTATTTTGGAGCCCTCTTTTCCTCTTCCAGAAACCCAAACCGTATAAATCATTGCAACTAATATCAACCCAATCAGGCTGATGAATAATTTATTTTTCATATCTTAAATTTACTTACCATCAACCTCAGCAGCTTTTTTCTTCCAGTCTTCGAAAGACATGCCAATTGGGAAAACAGGATCAACTTTATCTTTAATAAAGGCAGCAAAGTTGTCAGTCCCTGCCTCTGAAATGAGTTTAGTATTAACAAACTCAGTGATAGGAGGCGCTTTTTCAAGGGTTTTAACACTCAGTTCATAAGCTATTTCGTCCTGTATTTTCTGTTCATCTAATTCCCAAGTCAATGATCTGCCTTCAGCTACAGTCTTTCTGTAAATAGTCATCAAAGCAACCTCGACAGGGACATTGTAGTTCTCAGCAAAAATTTCGGCAGCCTTATACGGATGAGTATAAATGTATTCAATTGCTTTTGAATGAGCAACAATCATTTTTTTGGCAAGTTCGGGGTGTTCTTTAACAAAGTCCTGGTTCATGGAAAGCACACAACAGGAACCCCATTTGTCACCAGGCAGTTTACTGGCAACCCCAATAATCTTCCCTACTTTTTCGTATTCAGCCATGCTCCCCCAAGGATCACAGCAGGTATACCCTGCTAATTGACCGGTTTTTAAAGCCAGAAATTTATCCTTGTCAGCCATCTCAAAGGTTTCATAGTTTTTGCCTTCGAGAGGAATACCAAGGGAATTAGCTATAAGAAGCCATGAAGCGCTGTTTTTCTCAGGGTCTTTTCCTATACCCATCTTTTTACCGACTAATTCTATGGGGTTTTTGATATCATTAGCTGCTACCAGATAATAAGAACCTCCCATATGATTATTGGCTGCAACAATTATCGGTGAACCCTTCAAATATGCTCTCATTAATCCTTCAGTGCCAATATAACCTACATCCATTTTGCCTGCAGCCATTGCTTCAGGTACTTTTCCATTGCCGGTAACATTCACTTTAATACCAAGTTCGTCAAAAATACCTGTATCCTCGGCAATACAAGCAGCAGTCATATGATCACAGTTGTAATAGCCAAGGTTAACAATATAATTTTTATCTTCTTCTGAAATCGTATTATTTTCCGATGTGGTCTTTGATGAACCGCACCCGGCAATCAGAGCCATAACAAACGCAGCAACTCCTAGCACCAATAATACTTTTTTAATTTTTTTCATTACCTGATACCCTCCTTGTTTTGAATCGAACACTTAAATAAACTTAACAGCAGTCTCCCATCCCCTCCCCGAATATATCTTTTAAAATTTTTCCTTCTATGCGGTAAATGGCATATCCCATTTTCGCTCCTTTTGAACCCTGAACTATAAATTCCATCGGCGGTTTTTTGTCAATGTCTCTAAATTGAATAGACTGGTTTTCGCGAGGAGCCAAAACTTCATTTGTCAACGTTAAAGCCCTGTTTAAATTAAGGACTACCCGCATCATATTTTTGTCCTGAGCCACCCGGTATATTACCACCAAATCTGCCCTGCCATCGCCATTCAAGTCCGCCCTGGCTGTCTTTAATAGTTCGCTCCCAGGATTTGCAGTAAGAAAATACTTTGCCATAGGGTCACTGGAAATATCCTGTTTGTTTTCAACTTGCTGGTTTCTGCCCTCTTTAGCTTTGAAGCTGTCCTGCCCGCTGCAACCCAAGCTGTTAAAACACAGAAACAGCACCAGTATTAAAGCTTGTATAATCCTAACAGACATGTTTCAAGCCCCCACTTTAACAAAGTACTGTTTTACACGGGGCATATATGCGTAAAGAAAAAGCCCGAAAATTACTATAGAACACAGGTATCTCATGGAGGTAGGGGCAGTCAGGTTCAATTTGTTGGCAATCCCCACCATCTTATCCGTTTTTTCTAAATCAAAAGAAGGCACGAACCCTGGCATCAATAGCAAGTTAGTCAGATATCCCACTGCCATAGCTGAAATAACCAGGGTGGCTGAATATATTGCAGCCGCTCGCCGGCCTATTGTCTTATAAATACTGATTAGCTCAGGAATATTGGTTGCCGCTCCGACCATCAGAAAGGTTACGGCTACTCCCGGAGCCGCTCCGGCAGCGACCAGGGCTGCAATAAAAGGTATATGTCCTACAGCACATACATACATAATAGCACCCAGAGCAGCAATACCAGCCAGGGAAACCATGCCTGGATTACCCAGGTACTGCTGAATATAGGTCTGTGGAACGACGGCAATAATAATTCCTGCCAGAAACACTCCAATTATAATATACTTGCTAACCATTACCCCTAAGTCCATAAACCCCCATTGCATGCCGCTCAGCAGTTTTTGACCAAACGTTACATCATCTTCCGATTCCAATTCTACGCAACTGCTGTTTTCAGTTAAACCCGGCACCTGCAGTTCCGGCCCGCCCACAGCATTTCCCACCAGCCCCACCAGCACCGGCACCACAAACCCAGTAGCTATATATATTGTTGATATCTGCGGCCCCAACAGCCCAAATGACATCAGGATTGCAGCTGGATTAACTATAGGCGAAGCAGCCATAAAAGCCAGGGTAGGCCCCAGGTAAGCCCCTGAGTAGTACATCCCAAGGCCCAAAGGAATAGAACCGCAACTGCATAAGGGCAAAAGCATCCCCGAGAAATTTGCCTTTAAAATAGATGACAGTTTTTTGTTGCCCAGCATGCGCTGAAACTTTTCCGGTTTCAAGACCACATGCAATATTCCCGCAAGCGCAAAACTGAATACCAGCCAGACCGAACCATCGTTTAATATCTGTAGCGCAGCTTCAGCTGCCTTAACCAATATTTCTGCAATCAATTTCATATACTCCTTACAGCCTCTTCAATAGCTTTTTCAATAATATCCCTGGAAAGGGTCTCATACTTCTTCTTTCCGTTGATAATCATAGTCCCTTTGCTGATCATGCCGTATTTTTTCACATAGTCAAAATCCTTTCCGGCATAATAGATTTTAACATCCACCTTGTCACCGAATTTTGCCGCCGCATCTTTGATTGATTGCCCATGCTGGTCACAGCACGGACATGTATTAATAAACTCCACTGATACCTTTGACATTAATCAACTCTCCTTATCTTTCACGACTTTTCCACCTGACACAATAGAAGTGCCATAAAGCAAATCAAAGCAACAATTGGGTGAGTTTCAAAGATATTAATATTCACGACAAAATCATAAAATTCCTTTTTATATAATATTACTTTTTTTTATCGATAGTGCTATTGGTAATAAAAAAAGCTTATTGAAGGCTACAGGAGATAAAACACAAGAAGACCATGAAGTTTTAAGCCAAAAAAGCTCTCTTCATGGTCTTTTTCTATTTTACTCCAAGTAGTTTTCAATTTTATATTGATAAACCTTTGTCTATAGCATCTGAATCATAATAGACAACATCACAATCTTCGTCCATACATAAATAATAATCTATATCTCCAACCAATTCTGTTAACGTTTCCGAAACCAAATGCTTAATGGTAATGTTCTTGACTTCAACACCTGCTGTTTTACATATTGGGCATAAATTATTTCCTTCTACTTTACAGTCTTGAGGGCTCTGCCCAAACTCCTGAGGTTTACCCGCTCGGGGCTTACCGGTGAAATGAAAAACGGCAGACTCATAGCCCGCCGTTTCACTGTATAAGCCACAGCATGCGCAGAGTCGCTCTCAGCATGGCCCGATTTATGCTACAATAATATTATCATCAAGACCTGGTGGTTCCCCCCGTGCTGTCTCAGATCGCTCTAGCGGTTTTTGCGCCCTCAGCAATCGCTTCCAGTGCCCGCCTCGGCTTTAACGCGTCTCCAATTACATAGATGTCTTTTGCAAGTCCTTCATAAACACCATCGCTACAGCTACCTTTGAAACCACAGGCTACTACAATATAATCAAATGTTCCGAAGTTCTTTTCCTCACCTCTGACATTAGCAATGACACCGTTTTCGTTTATCTTCTCCACCTTTGCCAAGGTATGAATCTTAACTCCTTTTCCCATGAGCTTATTCAATATGAACGACTTAGTTGCCGGAATATACTCCCTTCCGACGTCATCCAGCATTTCCAGAACCGTAACAGATACAGAATTAACATTCTGCTTCAGAAAGTCTGCCGTTTCCAGTCCTACAATTCCGCCGCCAATAATCAGTATATTTCCACGAAGTATGGGCAGCTTTCCTTCTAGTACATCCATGGCCATCACAATATTCGGACCATCTATACCTTCAATATTTGGCACAATAGGGCAACCGCCAGTGGCAACAACAATGGCTTCGGGAGCCAACTCCTTCAACATAGCCTCGTCGCATTCTTTCCCTGTTATAATTTTAATATCCAGCCCTTCAACCTGATTGATTAGATACTTGACCCAGCCCGTGATATCCTGTTTGAATGGTCCCCTGCTGGCAACATTCAGCCTGCCGCCAAGCTTCGCTTCCTTTTCCACCAGTGTCACCTTATGTCCTCTGAGAGCGCAATCCCGTGCCGCCATCATGCCACCAGGCCCACCGCCAATAACAACAACATTTTTAGGCGTTTCGACAGGGATGATCTCCATCTCTTTCTCTTCCCCGACCATAGGATTGATGCTGCAGGTTGAATGGAGTACAGCGCCAGAGCCGATACAGCCGTCCCCGCATCCGATACAGGGTGCAATATTATCGATATCACCCACCATGCTTTTATTGGGCAGTTCCGGATCTGAAAGCAAGGCCCGACCCATAACAACCATATCAATTTTACCGGTCTCGATAAGGCTCTCCGCCAGCATCGGCGTGTGGATCTTGCCGACACAAAACACCGGTATTTTAACGGCCTTTTTGATTTCTGCGGCCTGCGCGGCATTTAAAGCCCGATTTTTACCCATACAAGGAATGATGTGGTGCGCATACTCAGGCTGCACGCCGCCGGATATTTCTAAGGCAGATACGCCAGCCTGTTCAAACGCACGGGCGGCACATATCATGTCATAAAGATGGTTCCCATCTTCAATCAGTTCGTCTCCGGACATGCGCACAACGATTGGAAAATCGTTCCCCGCCTTCCGCCGGATATTTTCGATCGCCTCCAGTGCAAAACGAAGTCGACATTCCAATGAACCGCCGTATTTGTCCGTCCGTTTGTTTCGGACGGGCGACAAGAAGGAGCCACCCAGCATATACGCATGGGCACTATGAAATTCCACACCGTCAAAACCGACTTCTCTGGCCTTTTTGGCAGTATCTCCGAACATCTCGATAATGGATTCAATCTCCGCAATACTTAGCTCACGGCAAATCGTTCCTGTGGATTTGTTTACCAACTGGGATGGACCCACAACTTCCTGCCGGGAAAGCAAGCCACGCAGGCTGTCCGGTCCCGGGTGAGACAGTTGGGGGATGATTTTTGCACCATACTTGTGTACCGTGTCAGTCAATCGCTTCATTGAGACCATACTCTCTTCTGTACCAAGTGAAAGCGTCGGCCCAAGGTAACAGTAATTCGGGTCAACGGTTAACACATCCGTGATAATCAACCCGACGCCGCCTTTGGCACGCGCCTCCCAGAAATTTATTAATTTTTCCGAAACCGAACCCTCCTGGGCGTTCAATCGAAGCGACATTGGCGCCATAGCGATGCGGTTCTTTACTGTCATGGTTCCAATAGTTATGGGGGAGAATAATTTGGGATACAACATAGTTTACCTCCTTAAAATTTTAAGTATTAACTGCTCCTGCCAATCACGATTGGCAGGAATCACGTCCGAAGGTATCTTAGTACCCATTGCCAGGAGCACCATACAGTTACGGAGTGTAAGCTCCCTGTTCTGAATAGAACTGAATAATTTCATTATGTTTTTTGCCTTGCTTTAATAATTGAATTATGTACTTAATATAGCTCAAACGAAATGACTTATCTCTAATCTTAGTGAAATCACAATTCGGCCTTGTCCCAAAGCTAGCCGGATATAGTAAAGCTGAGTCAAAAATGATTCTCATAAGCATTAGCTGATCACTTTGAACATTAAACAGACGCGAGAACAATTCATTAATTCTATGATGAAATTCATTGGATTGTTCGATAAGAAACTTAGCCATCTTTCCATTACGTCCTTTTCCGCTCATATTGTTGTGTAATATGATTTGAATGCCCGGATATTGCAGAGTATACTCCATGATCTCATTGGCCCAATGCATCAATTTTTGTTCATCATTAATGTCCCTATCTTCCAACACTGAGTGAATCGAAAGGTAGTTCTCAATAAAAAACTCTTCCATCCTGTCAAACAAAGCTTCTTTATTACCAAAGTAATAATGAATTGCGTTAACATTCACACCCGCTGCATTTGTGATGTCACGTACGGACACATCGTAACTTCCTTTAAGCCCAATAACGAAAAGCGTCCGGTCAAGTATTTTCTCCTGTATAGAATTTAACTCTCTCAATTTTTTGCCTTCCTTATCATATCTTTACTATATTAATAATATCATAAGTATAAGTTATAAACAATATGTTTAAAACAATTCGTTTAATTTTTTCAAGCTATTACCTTGGCCGTCCTTCAACATTCAGCCGCACATACTTGCCAGTCCTACCTGAAAAGTTAGGTCTCTAACTACTGGTTCTGTAAATATAACAAAAAAAATGATACTATAACTATTAGAAAAAGAATTTAATAAAAAAAGGAACTAAGAAATGGAAAAAATTAAATTTAAATTTTCTAATTGGCGAGCTCATATTTTTACTTCACCGAAGAAATTGGCTGAACAATTTGAAGTCCTGAATCTGACAGGAAAATATATTAGAGAAATCTGGAATATTGGTATCTTTTTTGATGAAGATGACAATGAAGGAATCATGTCAGTTGAAGTAGATGAACCTATAGTTTTAGTTTTTGATGATTTCCAGCTTGAGATTTTATTTGTGGATGGAGGCACTGTAGGTATTGCCAAAGATACGCTGACATTAAAGGAGACCTCATATCAAGGCGTTGATTGCAGCAGAAAAATAGAGAAAAACCTGGGAGTTATCCTAAACACCCCCATTGTAGATGTAACTATCGAACTAACTGATGAATGTGAGTTTACCGGTGCACATGAGCTTGAACTACCAGTACAGGATAAATATATTGAAGAAATTGTCTTTAAATTCAATTCAAATTATACGCTTCATATTTCCGCTTTCTATGATTATATGTATATATGCATTAAGGACGCAGATGTAAAAATCCCTCGTTTAGAATTGTAATATTTTAAGTGGGCTTGTTGACAAAAATGGCTAGGAATTAAATTTCTTAGCCATTTTCTCATCCTATTTAGTATTTTATTTGATACATATGCATTTCTTACGTAATTCCCGCTGTTTCATTGCCTTTATAGTAAAACTCTCTGTTTTACTGGGCCTTGCAAAACTAAAAATATACCTGCATCAACTTTCCGAATGTTTAAGCCAAGCCGTTCTTGCTATGATTTTAGCCGGTCTATGTAAGGTTCACTGTCGTCAACATTGCCGGGAGTTTCAAATTCATCAGCAGCATGGTCTATTCTTTAGCTACCTTCTCAGGGTTAGTTTTATCCGTCCAAACTTGTAATAATCCCATGTTTTATCGCTTTATCATACATCTCACGGAAAACCGCCTTTGAACGGAAGCAAAACGGTTTCAATCTGCGCAGGCAAATCTCGTCGCAATATGTTTGCAATTGAATTGCTTATCCCTTTTATCCCGTAAAGTCTGTCTTCGCCACTTCCGTTTGAACCTCTATAAAACTGCCCTCAGTCAATAATTGCAGAAGAATTGTGGAATCGTGCCGCAGTATATGGTATAATACAGTTAAATTTTGGTAAACTTGGCAGTTACATACTCGAGAATGCCTTGCAGATTCTTAAATTACAACTTATAGGGCAGTTTTAAACTGCAGATTATTTATATTATCGGAGGAATCACGATGAAAAAGAAAGCTGTCATCCTATGTATCATCCTCGCGCTGGTGATAAGCCCCGTAACATATGCAACTGCCGCCAGCGAACATACGGCATATAATGTGATCGTTCCGCTTGAATATGATCCGATTTCCATCATAAACGGCGACATGTTTGTCACGCATGACAGTGAAAGCCCCTCCTATAATCCTCTTTACAGTCTTTATCGCTTTGACGGCACAAGGCTCATAAGCGGTATGAAGGAGATTTCTTTTTCCGGGGAGTATCTCCTCATAAAAGAGGGTGAAAACATGGGCGTGTACTCCCGTGATCTAACGGTCATCGTGCCTGCAATATATAAGTATATCTTCATGAAGGACGCGACGCATTGCATTGCGATCGACGGTAAAGAGTTTCTCCGTCCCGGATCATGGTGGGGCGATATGTATTTATATGATCTGACAACCGGGCAAATCACCGACGAGCTTGGCTATGGAAACGGCCTTAATACCATAGATTACGATGCCTCGCAAAAGCAGCTGTCCGAGCAATGGCAACTGGAAGCGGGCGGTCCGGCTGGCGTTTCCGTATCCATGAACGGAGATAGCTGGGCGCCGATTGCGTACTGTAAAGCCTATAATGACGACGGTCAGCTGCTGCTGGATTTTCTGCCATATTGCACAAGCGGGGATTCCGCTTTCAACCAATTGAGCTATGGCTGCGGCGGTCTTTTCCTTTACGGATATACCAGCAGCGGCAAATCGCCCGGTAGTATGAACTATATCTTTACAGGGCGCGGCCGTCTCATCACACAACAGCCCCATGCATTGCTTTATGGTATAATCGGTGGTAAATACATTTGTGCATATGGCAATGACACGACTAATATCATGGACCGCGATGGTAAAACTATCATCCCCAAAGGCACGTTTGACAGCTATGCCTTTAATTATACTACGAACGGTATAAGAAGCATTATCAGCGATATTGACAAGTATATTGTCGTCTCGAAAGACGGGAAATATGGAATCATTACCTTGCCTGATATCCAGTTGTCACCGTCGGATTGGGCAAAATCGGAAGTGGCGAAAGCTGTGGATAAAAATCTCGTGCCGGAGGATATACGGCTTTGGTGGAAGGACAGCTGCACAAGAGAGGAATTTTGCCGCATGCTTTCTCTGAGCGTGAAAGAAATCACAGGCAAGACCCTCGCGGAGCTTGCCGCTGGGTCGGATGCCTTGACCTTCTCGGATTGCGATAACCCCGATGTTTTGGCGGCGTCGGCACTCGGAATCGTCAACGGTATCGGAAACGAACGTTTTGCGCCAAACAGATTCATCACGCGGGAACAAGCTGCAGTGATGCTTGCAAGAGCAGCCACGGTTTTGGATACTCCATTAACGGGGGATAGCGTTTCCTTTGCGGATGAAGACCAGATTTCCGTTTGGGCTCATTCCGGAACCGATGCGGTTTCGCAAATACTCTGCGGAAATTCAAAAACGCCGCTTATGCAGGGCATGGGCGACAACCTGTTTATGCCGCAAGATTATTACACGGTCGAACAATCGGCAATCACTATGTTAAGACTCACTGAAACAGCAAAATAACCATGTGACGATTTTTTCTGCTCCAACTTCTTGATAAGAAATTTTTAACGGCATATAAAACGCAGAAATTTCTCCATATGAAAACCTCCCTCGTATCTATATTTTATAATAAAAGACGCTACCTTTTTGTAAAGACAGCGCCTCATCGTTCTTTCATTTGTTTAGTTATAAGGTTCACGGCGGTTTGCCGAAATAAAAATTTAGCTATGCCCATTCTAACTCTCTTACCCCCTTAAGCATGAGGTGGTAAGAGAGTTAGAACAGCCAATCTCCTTCAAATTCTTTTTCATCTCTGTTCCATGCACACGAATTCGTTGCCCATCTTTTATTAGTTTGGTAGCATTCTCCGCTCCAATAACTGCCGAGTTAGTATATATCTTCTTTTTCATGCTAGATATCCTGCAGGAACGATACAGTCAGGCTATTGAGTACATGGCATGATTCTGCCACTCCGAGATTACCGCCCGAGAAGGTGAACGCTGGGGACGTTAAAGGTGACCGTTCTACAAAATTCGGAGCCAATCGCGCCTCGCGTAGAGGATTCTTTCCACGTCAACGACCTTTGACTTCTCGTCGATTGTGAAGAAAGCAACGTAGTTCTTCACTACTAGCTTGCGATAACCCAACGACGCCAACCGTTCGTCCGTAACGGGAGGATATTTTTGCGGCATGTCCGCCAACCCCTCGATGGCCTCCTCAATGGCGTCCATCATCTTCGTAGCGGTCATTGGAGCCGACAGCTGCGCAGAAATATAGCGGACGATATCGCGAAGGTCGCTTTCTGCGGGTTCCGATACATCTACCCTATATCTCGCCATCCACTATCTCCTGTCGGATGTCGCGCATAACATCCGAGAGCGGACGCTTCCGGCCCTCTTTTACCGCAGCCCTGCCCTCGTCGAGTAAACGGTACAATTCGAGTTTACCATTGAGCATCTCATAGGTCTCGATACTCATAACAGCCAAGTCCCCCTGACCGTTCTTGGTAATGAATAGAGGCTCCCGGCTCTCATGGCAAAACTTGGATATCTCATTATAGTTATTTCTCAAATCTGTGCTGGACTTAATGTTTGGCATATGATCAGTCTCCTTTCGCCCTAAAGATATTATACCCGAATTTCTTTAGATTATCAAGGGGTGGAGGGGCGGTGCAAAATAATAAACATTGCGGCAAGCCGAAATCCTGGTGTTAGTACATTGGTGATGGTGACCTCGCCACCAGACAACTCAGCACAGCTCTCCTTAACCAGGCTTTGATACAGCTTTGGATCGGCTACAATTAACTTTACAACAAAAATACGGTCATGTAGACTTTAACTAATAATAAGCAAAAGGAGATTAGTTTATATGACTAAACGAGAAAGAAGAACTTTCACCGACGAGTTTAAAGCTCAAATGGTCAAGCTTTATGAAACTGGGAAGCCTAAACATGAAATCATGGCTGAATACGATTTGACCCCTACGGCCTTTAACACCTGGATTAAGAGGAGCAAGGAAACAGGTTCTTTCAAAGAGAAGGACAACCGCTCTCCAGAGGAAAATGAGTTGATAAAGCTAAGAAAAGAGAATCAGAAATTAAAGATGGAGAATGATATTTTAAAGCAATCAGCGCTGATATTAGGACTAAAGTAAATGTGTTCAAGAGTAACGCCCACAAATACTGTGTATCAGCAATGTGCAAAGTCCTACAAATTTTGAGAAGTACTTATTATTATGAATCAAAAGCTAGAGGATCTGAAGAGAACAAGCTAATTGATGAGGTTTTAGATACATTCAAAATCAGGCGTTCCTTGAGTATGAAAGGTTGTCCCTATGATAATGCAGTAGCAGAAGCTACCTTTAAGATATTTAAAACTGAATTCGCAAACAACTATTATTTCGAGAGCCTAGACCAGCTAGAATTGATGCTTTCTGACTATGTAAATTGGTTTAACAATTTTAGGATTCATTCTACTTTGGGGTATTTAAGTCCAAAGCAGTTTAAAGAGCATGAACCGTAAGGAAATTGTCTAATTAAGTGTTGACAATCCAAACCATTCGTCCGTAACGGAAGGGCAATTTTGCGGCATGTCCGCCAAACCCTCGATGGCCTCCTCAATGGCATCCATCATCTTCGTAGCGGTCATTGGAGCCGACAGCTTAGGGTTGTTCACTACAATTTGCTTTTATCCTGTTTTAGAAACTTGTCAAACCAAATTCCTTGTTATTTTTTACTTCCGCGATGCTTAAAGTCCTTCTGAATTTCTTTATTCCAACCCTTCGGCATTACAGATCCTTCACGGTAAGTAGCAACCGCTTCGCTCATCACTCGAAAATTAAGTTCAACACCCTCGCTGTCCGCATGAAAGTTCTGAGCACGATCTGCAGAGATGCCAAAGCGTCCGGCGGTTTCCACTGCATCGATATTTGCGCCCAGGAATATAAACTCCCATCCATAACGAGCTTTTTGGTACTCAATCATCTGTTTAATTTGTTCTGCTGAATACTCTCTGCTTGAGTTTTCTTCTCCATCTGTTATGATTACGAACATCACTTTTTCAGCTTGATAATCCGCAGCAGTTTGTTTCTGGACTTTGATGATTTTGTGGACTGTCATACCAATTGCGTCAAGAAGAGCAGTGGCGCCGCCAACTTGGTACTCCTTTTCGCTTATCGGACTAACCGCTTTAATATCAATGCGGTCATGGAGCAGTTCGTAGTTATTGTCGAACAAAACAGTTGTGATATGGCACTCACCATCGACCTCCTGCTGTTTAGCAAGCATAGAATTATAACCGCCTATGGTGTCGGTCTCTAATCCGCCCATAGAGCCACTCTTATCAAGTATGAATACCAGTTCAGTTAATCCTTTTTTCATTGTTATAGCCTCCTTAAGTTTTATTATGACTTAAGGATAACACCTCAGAATTAGTGAATGGTCGCTTGTAAAACGACATATGCTAATCGATGATTTTTTTAATAATTTCTGATGCTTCATACGATTCAACCTCCAAGCAACGGCTGATCATAATTAAACAGCACCTCATTTATCTCAAAGATATCATATTTGCCATTTACGATAAAATACTCGACTATCACATCGAACTTTTGGCTGTGGGACAGCGCATAACCAGCTCGCTCCAAAAGATCATCCGTTTCATACAGCGACAACTCCAACGCCACGGCAAGGGCAATGGCAGTGCGCTTACTAGGAGTGTAACCTTTGCTAGTTCTGATTTTAGAGAACAGTTTTCTATCGAGATTAGCTCGTTTGTATACCTCCACATCTGTTTTTCCTTTGACATCAATCAGACGCAGAAGCGCTTCGGCGAAAGGCTCATCGAGATTGCCAACCAATTCGTCAATACCAGCAGTCGACTCTTCAAGTATGCTCTCCGCCATATTGGGCATTGGAACATTATATTGGATTAGGTCAGACTCTTCGAGGATTTTCCTCTCAACATTAAGCAACTCACGCCGGGTACCCCTATGCTCCTCAACATATTTCTCATTAATATAAATGGCGACTTCCACAAGCAGCTTTTCACTCACTTCAAATGCAGCCTTATCAAACACCACAAGGGACACATCCATGTCTTGGCTGTCAAGAAAATCCAGGATTGCAGCGGTTGCTACTTGTAATGCTTCAATTTTTGGATACCCGTAAATTCCACTTGATATCAACGGAAAAGCCACACTAGTACAGCCATTTTCTATGGCACGTTTCAGCGAATTCGTATAACATGCGCGAAGCAACTCCGCCTCGCCGTGCTTACCATCGCTATAAACGGGTCCCGCAGTATGGATAATAAACTTTGCGGAAAGTCGAAATCCTGGTGTTATAACTGCTTCGCCAGTTTGAATCGGCGCAAGTTTATTACAGGCAGCTTGGAGATTGCTCACTCCTGCAGCTTTGAATATGGCTCCACAAACACCGCCCCCCATCTTGAGGGCGGTATTGGCAGCGTTGACTATAGCGTCAACCCGCATTTTTGTGATGTCATTCCGGATTATTGTAAAAGGCATTAGAACACCTCCTCAATCAACACTTTCTAATTTCAGATTAATATATTTGATGAGCCAGTCAACTGAAATTAATCCGAATTTAATTTAAACCGTTGCAATACCGGATTGTGATCCGAATAGGTAAAACTGGCATCAATATGTTCTTCATATATGACTTCGATATTAGTAGATACAATAAATCCATCCAGTACGGTTACAAAAGACTCTCCTGGCACATAGGCCGTTTCGGTAGAGCGAAGGGTCGGGACTGGGTTTTCATCATTTTCTGGATGCACAATGACGAACGAATCAGGGATCAGCTCTTCGTTGAGTGGTTTTGCCCAGTTCGGCAATTCTCTGGTCGTACCGAAAACTTCAGGTGAATTACCAAATAAATCTTTGTTAAAATCACCGCCGATAATGACATAATTGCCAGCGTCATACTCCTGTTGAGCGTTCTCAATAAGCATTTTAAGTTGTGCTTCTCCAATCGTTATGTCAGCCGTAAAAGCAGAAAGATGCACATTTATCAACACAAGTTCCTTATCGTTCGATACCGGGAATCTGGTAACACTGTAACAACGATCCAGGTCGAGCAGCTTACGAAAGCCCGATTCCAACGGAAGGCTGCGGCGGAGTGATGAGCCTATGTTATATTTTGACAAGGTCACAATGCCGGAAACTGATTTACCAATAGGCTCTAATATCGGATAAAATAAATATGGGGAATTATAATTCATTACGAAAACGGAAGAAAAAGCGGGGAAGGCATCCTCAAGCATCATATATTCATCAATGTGGTAACTTCTTGTTGAATCAGTATCAACCTCTTGGAACAGCGCAAAATCAGGGTCAATTTGGGAAATAATTCCAATGGCACCGGCTACATTTTTAATGACATTATCCTCACTTAATGCTCTAGAATGCTCGCCGCCATCCATAAAAAAACTATAATCTGGACTGTAGGCACCATAACCTATGTTAAATGTCGTCAGGGTATACTCCGTATCTGTTTGTATAATTTCTGAAGAAACATTATCCACCTCTATTGCCAGATTGTCTTCAATACGGTCATATGCGATAAAAACATATGCTATATAAACTATTGCCGCAATGACTATGATTGAAATTATTGAAGCAATGACTTTAAAAAATTTTTTCATAATAATTCTCCTCCTCATTATTTTACCCGTTTATTTTAAATAAAGGATCCTCCACCAAGAAATGGATCAATATATCTATTAAAATGTTCTGGCATACTTTGGTGATGGTGCTTTAGGTAATATTCGATAAAAACTCAAAAAGCACCTGTCAAATTTACATTTTTTCTCAAACATTTACCAGCGCTACATGTATTGGATATTAATGATCTTAAATAAAACAAAAATGAAAAAGATAGAGGTAAATAAAAAAGGGGGGCCTGTAATTTACTACAGGTTCTCCCCGTTTTGCAGCAGTTATCTAATTTTTTTTAAGGACACGCAAGTCTCAACATGCCTTAAGGAGACAATAAAGATGCCCATTGAGCCTAGATGGGACCTTGGCGGCAATTCACTCCATCTCATTCTTTAGGCCAATGTCACGAAAGTTCGGCTTTGCCAAGTTTAATTGCTCAATGAATATAAGGGCAAAATCAATAAAGCTGATTTAATAAATCATTTGTAGTATCGCCTATCAATTTTATATTTGGATTATCAATCGTAACTCCTTGATGTTCCAATCGGGAAAACAAGCGAGTATCAAAATCCGACTCTTGCATAATATTATGATATCTTTTGAAGTCCAAAAGTTTAGCTTTCTCCTTATCAAAAGTTCTATGTAGTATATGCGCTACTGACCTGACCCCTGTTGGTAGTCCAATCTCTGGGCGAGTCGTCAGATAATATTTAATGCGTTGGCCTGTTGCCGTCGTATCAAACACAAAATCAAGAGACCACCTGGAATTAGGTTTCTGAGTAGCAGTCTCAGGCATACCTCTTTTTTCTGAAGGGCATTTTTTACTTCTTTTTCTCAGAGACAGGCCGGCTTTCTTGTATAGCCTGTACACTCGAGTAGCAGAGACTTCGGCATATTGCTCTATCGTTGAGAGAGTATCAAGCAACCAAGCCACTGATGAGACTCTCATAGCTGATCCATTACCCCAACTGTTATGCGGATGAATGTCCTCAGAAAACAGCCAATTACCAAAACGTCCTCCATAGCCTGCATCAGGATACATATGACCATACTTTTTCATGGATTTGATGAATGCGTCAGCAGTACCACCATTAAACATTCCTTCTGCTATAGCCAACGTCATTACCGTATCATCAGTAAAAAAGCAGCCTAGGTTGAAAAGTGGAAATTCCTCTGTCTTTATGTTGTTCCATTCGTAAGCTGAGCCAACTATATCTCCAATAATAGCACCAATCATATATTATTTCTTCCAGCTGCTTGATGACGCTCTTCTTATTAGGCTTAAACTCATTTAGGATCATATTCATATAATCCCAGAATAAAGCAGTCATATTGCCTTCATTAATTGCAAATACAACATATAGTTCTGTGATATTCTTAGAGCGAATATGCGACATGATTTCGCTCCGCTTCTCTGGCTCAAACATATTAGGCAATGTTATCGCCTCTATCTTCAAATTGCAATCCTTTTTCTTCTACGCCTTCAATTACCAGATCATTAACTAAAGAACTCTCAGACTGCATCCCCAGTTGCTCCAGCAAACATTCTGCAATGGCTTGACCCAATAACGGCGGCACCGCATTCCCCACCTGCTGATACTGAGAATTTTTTCTTCCGTGAAAAATGAAGCTGTCGGGAAAAGATTGCAGTCTAGCTGCTTCCCTAATGCTTAATGCCCTGTTTAGAATCGGATGAATCCACATGGACTTGCGAACATTCATCACAGTTCCAGAAGGCTTATCATACTTCAAACGCAAATAGATTGTGTTCTGTGTCCGATCTGGAAGAGAATATGTTTTCTTTAACGACACATCTAGATTATGAAAATTTTCCCCCTGACCAAGGGCCTCAAACCTTTCCTTGGCAGTTTTCCCTGTATCTGTTATCACATGATTGCTTATTAAATCTCTGTCGCAAAGCAGAGCTGCAAGTTTTGACCCTTCTCTAAATACAGACTGTATTTCTGGAGCATCTGCTAGAATTGATGTCTCCAATTCCTCCAAATCCTCAATTGCATCTCTTACAGTATTGTAATCACCTTCCGGAAGAATGCGGGAAGGCATCTTAACCTCTTTCTCGCCGATAAGGTCTTTTTTTATACCTATCCTAATAAACCGTTCCCGAGTTTGAGGCACGCCAAAATCAGCAGCGTTCAAAATTGCTTTATTTGTGGCATACCCCAGCGCTCTGAATTTATGCTCCAAATAGTCTTTGACGCTGAAAACGTCTGCAATTGCCGTTACCCGGCTATTTGATATTTGGATTTCAAAATCAATATGATTTTTATGCAATTCAGTCAAGCGCTCTATCACCCGCTCAACTTCCACCAGTATTTTAAGTCTTTCATAATACCCAGCATACGCTTGCTTTTCCTCTACAAATTTCCGAAGAATTTCTTTGCTACTGCTATAAAACTTCTCCCAATGTTCATTCCAATAATTCCTGTGCAATTGCTCCCAATCTGCAAACAGTTTCTTTATTTTTCTTTCTTTTTTTTCTACATAACTTGTTGCACGCTCTATTGTTCGTGAGAATTTTAATAGCGTGCAAAGCAAACCATAGCCCTCCTTTTTTATTCTGTATAAGTCCATTTCATCTTTATAACCAAGCGCATCGCTAACTAATTCTGTAGCTTCATCTTCGGCAGATAAAGAAATTCTTTCCTTTCTGATTGGAATGCCCAATTCCCTAACTTCTTCAACATTTTGACTCGTAACGAAGAAAAAGTGCTTTTTGGACTCCAACGTCTTTACATTTTCGAGAACAAATACTTTTGGATTTAATTCCTCAATTGCGCGAACATAATGCTGAACTAATTGATTGTTGCCACTGATCAAGCTGTTTTTTTGCCTGTTGGCGTTTGAAAACCCTTGGCATGGAGGTCCGCCTATGACTACATCCACCTTGCCAAATCTGTCTTCAATTTTTTCTTTAAACGATATTGTAGACGCATCTTCTTCAATAACCTGAACTCCCTCATGATTTTCAGCATACGTATTGGCGGCATCATTGTCACATTCCACAGCAGCTATAACGTCAAAACTTCCGGTTCTCATAAATCCAAGGCTGAGCCCGCCTGCACCTGCAAATAAATCGACTGTCCTAAGCTTCTTCATCTTCATCATTCTCCTTTTCAGCCGAAGCAACTTCAATTCCTTGACGCCTGAGCAGGAGGCCCCAGCACTCTTCGCGCTTACACCATTGTGTTATATTGGTTCCTTCGATTGATGGATGGGTTATATGATCCCAGACTTTTTGAGCCAGCTGTTTCAGCAACGACTCAAGTTCTTCCGATATATCCTGTTTTGTCCATATTTTGTCGAAATCAATCTTATCTTCAAAAAGACGATAGGCTAGGGCAATGGAATATGCTACTACATTTGCCTTGTAATCTCCCAATTGCAGACTCTTTACAATCCTGTCGCATTTATCGAAAAGAATAACATTTGCAATCATATGCTTGTAATATCGTTCGGTTGGAAAAGGCACCTTGCCAGCCTCGACCAATTCCATAAATTTTACAAAATTGGTTTCAGAGCCTTTGCTGACAATGTGCGGCTGCTGCATAGCGCACATCATGCACTTGGCAGCAAGTGTCTTTGTTACAACTCGGCTCTTTGGATTCTCTTGCCTAAAATTCTTTTTGCGCGTAGCCGTGTTTTGCCGGTTGAGCTCAACAAGATATTGCCCGCGGGCGCGCTCATAGAACCAGCGCAAGCGTTGCCGGGACGGCACCCATATTCTTCGAGAAAGCTTTTCCATCTCGACATGCCATGGAGTATTGGCGCTGAAGTCGGACATTGTAATCTTGTTTTGGCTGTTCGCATATTTGGATATGTGCGCAATAATTTGGTCTTTATCTTTCCCTGATTTGAGAATTGTAAGCTTTACTGGAACAAATACTTGGCTTAAATCCAATTTTGTTTTATACGCATTTGCAAGGGATGCTGTGGTCTGCCCTCCATTGACAATTTGCCAGCCGTGAAAACTGTGTACCGAAACAATGCCATTGCCTATTTCATCAGATTCTATCCATGACGCTACAGTTGAAATCCCATTGTTGTATGCCATGAACATCTCCGGCTCATCACGCACCGTATCTCGAATTCCTTTATTGACAGCATTTTTGGCCTGCAGAAAAGAGCGCACATTCCGCTCAATCAATTGCTGTCCAAGATCATCATAAATCCTTGCCAATACAGCTCCCGGCAACATGCCGACATAACAGTCATATTTTTGGTGATCTGCAAGCATTTTCATCATGCTGAGGCTGCAATCGTATTGATCCCTCAGATCAATGGTGTTGTCTCCTGCATTCCCGACTTGTCCGACAAGCCTAAAAATCCTGTCAATATCCCATACATCATATGAAAATGCAGTATCTTCTTCCTCCACATCTGCCGGGGGCTCTATATCAATAATAGCGTTCGAGACTAAAATGATGCGGACAATTGAGATAAAGGACTGCCTTTCATAAATCATTTGCGCCAAAGTATAGGCAGTATCCGTTTCCTCCATTTCTTTGTACATACCTGTTTTAGCATTTCTATAAAAACGGCGCACCATTTTGAACATGCGGTTTGCATCGTTTCTGCTCATCTTTGTGAGCTTATTGCTGCGCTCCCATTTAACCGCAATCAAACTGAGCGTCGCATTTCTCTCATCAAATGCATACGCGCTTACCATCATCGCCTGCCTGCTGGAACTGGTTTTCTGATAGGGACTTAGCTGAATATCGCTAATTACCTGCTCTTCTTCCAGATAGCCGCACAAAATTCCCTCCATGGCTTCCTCTGTTGTGCGATAGCGGCCAGCCTCATGCTCTGCTTTGGCATCTTCGCAAATCATTGCATGAAAATCCTCCAAGATCATGCAGGTGCCTCCTTTGCATGCAGTTTTGCAGCCTGCCAGAATTCCTGATCGCTCATTCTATAATTGGCGCAAGCACTTATCTCCAGGGAATAAGATATATCGCCCAGTCCATTTGGCACATCTTCGCCCAAAATACGCGGAAAGCCTTCCTTGACATTGAAATATTCATGTTCTTTGATTATATATCTTGTAGCATAGTTGTCTATATACGGTTTCCCCAGCCCGCACCCGAATATTTTATCCTTAAATACGCTACAGGCAGTTTCGTCGATTCCGATACAGTCCTCAATGCCTTTCACAACATCGCCCAAAGTTTCTCCTGAAGTATCACTAGGCTGAACTGCAACAAAACACAAGACAAGAGTGCCTCCTGCAAGCTGGTCATTAAGCTGCATTTCATTGCTGATAAAAGCTTTATACGGCATGCTGGCGGCTGTAGCCTTGACTTCAATGCTCATATTGTTCAGAGAAAAATCAAAGACCTCATGGTATGGCCCTTTCCAGCAGGCAATTGCCTGCAAACCCACATCGTTCAAAAGCATGCTTCTCAACACCCATAACTCGCCAAACAAGCCCAGTTGCTCTTCTCTTGTTAATTTGATGCTGTCGCGCAACAAGAAAAAGCGCCTCCAGCGTTCCAGCGCTTCAGAAAGCTTTTTGCGCAAATTTGCCCTATCAATGCCTTCCAAGCAGGAACACAAGTCATCGCAAACCGCCAAGTACACCTCATCGGCGCTTCCTTCTCTCTGCTCTATGCGGACAAAGCATCCATCTATACCTGAATTGTCAAAGCCGGAAAATTCAATGGAAATTCCTTTCCAGACTGGGTATTTGTGCCCTTTTGCAGCATCCTCGGGATTGCACTGCAAAAATAGAATATGTCTCCCATCCATTTTTCTGACAGCGAAAACTGCTAAAATCTCCCAGCTCAGCTTCATTTGGCGCGTTATAAGGGGATCATGCCCACTCCATTTTTTCAAACGGTATTCCTGATCCAGCGCAGAGAAAACTTCATGAGCTTGCATCATATTTATAGTCATTCCATCGAGTCCTCCTCTTCCAAACTGCGGAAGACATTGTTGGCCATATATGAAACAGGAGTCGATTCATGGCTTGGTGGGAACACCAAACCAATGCCAATAGGCACGATGTCGTCCGGGAGGCTGGAAAATACACTATCTGCTTTTTCAATAGAATAAAGCAACATGAGTCCATGGTCAGGTTGACTGCCCCTTAATTCGCGCCGAATATACGTAGCGGCTTCCCAATCAGCACCAATGCTGTCCTTTATTATTTTGGAACGCTTACCTTTTGCGCTAGATGCCTTAGCTCTCAGCTCAGCAACTCTAGTCATCTGCCCATCATCAAAATCAATATATTCGTGATCCTGTGAAAGCAAGCGGCCAAACGCCTTGGTACCCCTTTTCTCGCCTTTTGCTCTTTTAACCCCGCGTTCAATTGGAAGACCTCCAATTTCAAACGATTTCCCTGCCTGCGGCTCGCTGTCCTCTGCATTAATCAAGCAAACTGTCCAATCAGTCAATCCACCTTTAGCCATCTGTTTGCTGATATACTCCTTTAGGCGTGAGCTATTTGCTCGTGGAGCGTTGCGGGCAGTTTTATATTCGGATAAAAAGCTGCAAATGCTGAAGCCGTCAACATGCTCCCAGAAATAGTGCTTGGGCATGCTCGCGGCTTGAGCATATTTGCGCGGACGCTTTTTGAGAAGATAATTCTTGTCGGGTGCGCCAAGCTGCCTGATGAAGTGGTCCACTGCGCTCTGATTGTCGCGGAAAAAATCATCGTCATCAAGCTCGAACTTAGTAGTCTCGCTCACAATATTGCTGTAATCATCCTGCATTTGATAGGCTGCCTGCATTTTGTTTTTGGCGGCAATGTACAGCTCGGAATGCGTTCGAACTTTCAGCCCGTACTCTTTGGGCAAAGCCCCCCGCTGGTCCATATCAAACAGCTCGCTGCGCAATTCTTCTGTAGCAACAGCAATATGCCCGAACCACTCATCCAGAGTTAGCGTTGTATAAAGCCTGCAGACATCAAGATAGCCAGGCCTGTATCCAAACCATCTTCCCATTTGCATCAAAGTATCATAAAAAGACGATGCTCGAAGGAAATAGCTTGTGGATAGCCCCTCCAGCGTCAGTCCCCGGGAGAGCTTATCTCCTCCAACAGCTATTACAATTCTTCCTTCAGGATAATCTTTATATTTCAGTTCATCATCGCTGATGCCATTAACTGCAAGCACTTCAAGTTTTTGCAAGACATGCTCTATGCCTTCAAGCACGTCTGGCCACTCAGGCATTTCGCATTCACCAGCCAAATCAAAAAAGCTTAGGCGCATATGCAATGAAGTTTCAGCAAAATCCTCCTCCCACAGCAATTTGAGCTTGGCTGCAAAAGAAGAAGGTTCTTTTGGGTCTTCATATCTCAAGCGGTTTTTTATATCATTTATTTTTCCGGCTACTAGATCCTTGATTTCAAAATGAATATCCGTATAGCGCGCAGCATGAATCAGCATTGACATGTGGTCATTCCTTTGGTCGCGGAAAAAACGTATTGATGATGCAATAAGAAAAGCCCCAATTGCTTCAACAAGCGTGTCAGGCAATTTTTCCGGCACGTGGCCCTTTTTGGCCTTTGCTGGCACAAACAGCGGATCATACTGAACCTCTCTAGTCAAGCACATGCTTTCCCCGTCGTCGCGGTTAAGCCCAAAAAATTCTGCCGGGCCAATATAATTGGACGGCTTAGACAAACAAAGAATGAAATCTTTCGGAAATAGCTCGCTGCCATATTCCTCTGTTCCTGCTTCATCATGAATAAAGATATTTGCATATGGAGTAGCTGTATACCCTACATAGGCCTTGTTGGAAAACAAATTATAAATCCTTCTGATTTCTGCATTTACACGGGAGGGCTCGTAATCGGGTAGAATGTTGCCATTTTCATCGCTTATTGCTTTTGTATTGACAGACGCCTGATCAGCCTCGTCATCAATCATGAGCATTGAAATATTAGCAATTATTGCTTTGCCTTGCTTCAGCAAATGGTCCTTGGTCAAATTTCCGGTTCTAAAAAATTGATTTAGATTTTTGAGCACAGTAGCATTCTTCTTAACAATAAAAACTGATGGCCGTCCTTCCAAATCTTCTATTTTGTTTGCACGCGCCTTATTGAAATCACCTTTTGGATCGCGGGTTGTATATGTGCGCAACTTCAATTCTGGCGGATAGCTTAATTCTCCCACTCCGATTCTTTTTCCTACCATGCCGTTCTTTATAAGCACATCTATGCTTGTTTCAAATCCAAGAACTTCTTCATCCAATCTTGTCTGCGTCTGAATTCGCAAACTGTCATGCATCCCTGCGAGTACAATAATCAACTGGAATCCAGCATCCAATGCTTTATTGATCAATCCTGTATAATGAGCCGTTTTGCCGGATTGCACATAGCCCAATACTAGCCCGCGCCTGTCGCTAAGCAGCGTACTTCTTTTCGGATCATCCACAGCATCAAGAATTTTATCGGTGGTCTTGTCAATGCTGTCAATAACTGCAGGGCTCCACTTTTTAACTTTCCCGAGGTATCTTACCCACCTGCTCCAGTGGCCGAGAAAATTATTATTTTTTTGTTCTGACCACCATTTTTCTTTTATCCTTTGATCTTCCCCTTGGAGCATCAAATAGTCCGTAACTTCCTGCGTGATTGATAATCTGAGATGCTCTATAAGCCACTCCTTGTCAATTTCTGCTCCGCCGGGCAAACTGTTTTTTACAAATTCAACAGTCTTAGCAGCCGCTTCTTCAAAAGCGTTCTCTTTTTCCTTCATAGACCAGCAATATTCAACCGCTATTCTGGCAATTGCATCTCTATCCATAAAGTTTCCCCTTTCAAAGCTGCAGCTTGTTTTCAATAGCTTCAGCCATTCCTTCATAGATGCTGATTTGGAGCACCTTTCTCAGAGCCTCGCATTTAGTATAGCCTGCGTCAATCAGATCGCTGCAAAAGATTGCAGCACTATCTATCAATTCATTTTCTTGGCTTGCCTCTCCTGAAACAGGACCAGTTAAAGATGCGTTCATAGGCGCAAAGCCTTCAACAAGGCTTAAAAATGTATTGAGTTTCTTTTCAGCATCTGCGCCTAATTGACCTTTTACGTCCTTGATCAGGGCATGGCCGCGGTTTATTCTGAAAAATGTTCTTCCTCGAATCGAGGCTTGCTCCCATATTGCATCATTGTCTTCCGCCTTGATCTGCTGATTTATAATGGCTCCTCTATAGTAATAGACTTTGCGCGAAGCCTCTTGGGCTGTTCTCGCAATCCTCCGTATTCCTTCCCGCAGTGTAGAAGGAGGGGCTGCTGATGATTTCTTTACATCGATTTTCCATTCAAAATCCATATCGCCAGTCAAATCCAATTGGATTCTGGCAAGCTGACCTGGCTCATTTTTTCGCAGCATTTTAAACCATGTGCCAGGGACAATCAAGCGTTTGTTCCTATAAACATAAAATCCCTGCTGCTCCAGCCATCCACTAGGGCCAGCTTCATCATATTCTTTAACTGATAATTTCGAGTGATGCGGCAAAATAAATGCTTGGGCCCGAATACTCATCCCATTGCATTCTAGGAATTCTTCTCTGAATTCCTGGGTTGCAAGGCAGTTCCGCATGAATGGATCCCATGGCTCAACTTTCTTCCCATTAATAAAAATGGCTATTGCTTGGGCTCCCGACAAAAACCTGTGAAAAACCATGGACAAATGCCTTTCCATATCGGCAATTCGCTGCCAAAAACGGCCAATCGCTTGATCGCTTAGATTTTCCGTAATGAGCCTGTCCAGCTTTTCCAATACTACAATCGTTCCTTGCTTGCAATTGCCAAACCTGCCAAAGGCATCCTCCCAACCAGGCGTCGAACTTCCATCAAACAATTCCCATCTGTTTGTTTCAGCAATATTGTCGATGTCCCATACTCTCAAGCACATTGCAGTTGCATCCAAAAGCTTGCTGCCAACAGTCAAACGCTTGCATAATGAGAAGGCTGCAGTTTTTAATCCCATGCCGAAACGGCCTAGATCATTATGTCCTCTTGGAACAATCGGATTTTTTGAGCCGATTTTCATCGCCTGGTGCAAATCAGCCTCATTCATTCCGTATCCATTATCGCGTATGCTTATATAACTAAATTCTTTATTCCATTTAATATCAATATTTATTTCTGTTGCTTTAGCGGTGATGCTGTTGTCAATGATATCAGCAAGCGCAGTTTCTAGCGTATAGCCTACTGAACGCAAAGACAATACAAGTGGTGCAGCATCAGGAATTGCAAGTTTTGGATTCATATTACACCTCATGAATCTTATCGCATTTATCGCATTTTCATTTTTCTACCCTTTTGCTGTAATGGAAGGGAGGCAAACTTCTAGTATAAAAATCTAACCCAAAACAACAGAATTAACATCCTGTTCAAGTTCATTTCCAACCATGTTGCATCATTTCTTATATCCCGTGAAATTGCTATAAGAACCTTTAAAAATAAATATAGCAACTATCCAACTATTTTAGTCAAGTGTCACGTCCGAATAATACAAATATCCTCTTTTTGCGTTTTCGCGCAGATCATTTTGGAAATAATCTAAAGCCTTTTGAATGTTAAATACTCTATAGTTGTAAGCTACAGCTAAATCTAGCATCATAAGTATCCCTTTAGGATCATCAACAGTAGTACTTCTTGATTTGCGTGTACGACTCAAATTGTGAATCACGCCTCTATATATCAGGTTAGCTAATTTTTGTCTATCAGTTCTTGAAGTGCTGATAAATAAGTGTACTGGCAATTTTTTTTCATCTTCACGGCTTTCATTTCTGGTTTCTGCCCCAGTATTTCTAGCGGAAATCCGTGGGATAATTACCTTTTCTAAATAGTAGAAGTCTTTGTTAGTCAACTGGCTTTCATTTAATGTTTGGCCGTCTACAATCGTTTGAATAGCCGAACTTATTGACACCATATCAATTTTTTTAATCTCTGTAACAGCTGAAAATTTTTTACTAGCCTCTCCATAGGCAGTTTTAACTATTTCGAAGTACCTTCTGGGTAGCCCATTGGAAGCAAAAGCCGCTAACAATTGGATTTTTTCGTCCTCAAACAGCCAAAGAATATTGCCTTTTGATTCAGGATGCAAGGTTTGCAGCCTGCGCTCAGTAATATACTTGAAAAAGGACTCGTATTCTTCATATAATACATCCATTTCAAGGTACTCCATACTGCAATCTTCGCCAGGAATAAAATCGAATTCGTGGCCTTTTGATTTCGATGCATAATTAGTAGACTGCGGAGGATAAACACTGCCATTAAAGTATAAGAAATTTGTTCCTTCCGAAGTTTCCGTTGAAGCTCGGATAAGTTTTAGCAGACGAAAAACTTCAATTTGTGCTTTATTCGAGACCCCTGATATCTCGTCCAAAAGCAGCAGTGAATAGTTAAGCTCTAATATATCGTGCAGTCCTTTAAAAAACTCGATTATATACCTTGACGCATTATTGTGCGACAATCTTTGAAGAATATATTCTATTTTTTCTTTATCTGAGTAGCTACCAGCTGTTTTTAGCCCTTTAACGCCTAATTCGCCGAGGAAGCCCTTAGACTTATCTTTTTCCACTTTTATTTCACTACTCAGCAATTCTTTGTTTAACCGTTCAAATAACTCTTTTACGCTATCTAACACCTCAGAAAAGGGCATTTCTGTAAAAAACTCAAGAATAAGCGCATCGGATCTCAATTTTTTTAACAGCAAAGTATTTCCGGCTTCCTCAATAACTTTTCGATTTAGGTTAATAGTTTCAAAGGCTAGTCTGACAATATTTGTATAAAGGTAAGTTCTAAATTTAGCCTCATCTAATGATTCATATTCAGACAATCTCGCCAAGGAAATATATACTGGCAAGATTCTATTTTTGGCAAAGTTTTTTAGGTTTTCATCTCTTATCATTTTAAGAATATGAGTTTTTCCTGTTCCTCGAATTCCCTCAAACAAAATGTTTGTTGCAGACATTGCAGTTTGAGTCAGGTCCAACCCAGGATTTGCATGAGTTTCTGGGGCAAAATTAGTCTGAGCATCATTATTAAAAAAATTGGGATCAACTTTAACTAATGGCATCACTGACCCTCACTTTTAAATTGCCAAAGTAATTTCATTTAAGAATTCCACATCTTTCCTATATTTCCTCCAAATTATTTGCATTAATCTCATGACTCTATCTATATAATAAAAGAGAACGCCAGCTAAAAAGCCAACATTCTCTCATCATTGCCCAGTCTCAAATTTACTTCACACTGTGTAATATAGACAGGTCTAAGCAAGCATTAAACATTTCTACACACTCAATGTCCAATACAACTGAAACATCAATTTTATTTTTCAAAACCTTATTCCTGAAGTCCTCACCATCCGTGGTAAAAGTAGTATGTCGCGCAAAGTGCTGAAAACTAAGGATTTCTACGTATCTTTTCTTTGCATTCCTACAACACACTCAACGTGGCTCGACCGTATGTTTTTAATTACAACAACCGCACATTTTCAACCTATTGGTTCGGTAGATACAGTCCACACTTTTTTCCTGTTCGGTAGATGCAGTCGACCAATAA
This sequence comes from Phosphitispora sp. TUW77, assembly GCF_048453025.1. GTDB lineage: Bacteria > Bacillota > Thermincolia > Thermincolales > UBA2595 > Phosphitispora. The sequence goes on along the minus strand of NZ_CP156677.1, from coordinate 642,702 downwards.
TGTCCGTTTGGTAGAATGGTCAATGATAAATTGGAATCAGTTAGTTACTTGTATTCACTCGGAATAGGAATATTAAATCTCTCACACAATAGTTTTACATCATGCACATCATTTTCATCATGCTCATATCCCAAGTGAAATAATACTTGATTTTCAGCATCAATACATCTTACTATTTTATCGCCTATTTTCCCAATGCCACTAAACACTTCTGGAGGATATGCTTCTCCTTCAAAAACAATGTATCCTTGTTCGTTGAATTTAAATATATGAAGATCAATTATCCTGCCTTTAGCATCTTTCCAAACGGCGTGAGATACGGTGGTATATGATTCTGTAACTTCAGTAAATCCTTTTTCTTTTAATATTTCAATAAACTTTTTACTATTACTTTCTCCCACAAATAAATCAATATCGTTGTGTACTCTTGTTTCTTCTTCTAATAGCGCATCTACTCCCCAACCGCCATCTATCCAAATGTTAATTCCATTTTCTTCAGCATATGTTATTATCTCAATGGCATCTGTTTTATTTACCATGTAATCCCTCCGTTCAAATTACCATTTCTACTTTTACAATTGTATTGTTTTTGTTGCAACATTTTCACAAAATGTACTATCATGCTCAACAAACAAAATTGTAGGTTCATGTTCAATTAACAATTTCTCAATCTGCATACGAGAAATGACATCAATAAAGTTCAATGGTTCATCCCAAATATACAAATGTGCTCGTTCACACAGACTTTTAGCAAGCAATACCTTTTTCTTCTGTCCTCCACTAAAATCCTCAATATTCTTTTCAAACTGTTCTCTTGAAAAATCAAGTTTTCTTAGCAGCGATTTAAATAAGCTCTCCTCAATACGGTGTTTATCTGCATACTCAGATAAGTTACCATCTAAATCCGAAGTATTTTGTGAAACATACGAAATAATTAACCTATTATTCCTTTTTACAATTCCACTATGGGGGATGTCCTCTCCATAAATTAATTTCAATATGCTTGATTTTCCGCTGCCATTCTTCCCTTGAATAGCAATCTTTTCACCTTGCTCTATAGTGAAACTTACTCCTTCACAGACAATTCTATCATCATATTCAATTGCAACATCTGTAAGTTCTACAAGTTTTTTGTCATAGAAAGTAAGCGGTGCTATTTTTAAGCTTTCATTAGATTCAATATTTTTAAGGAGCTTTGATTTTTCATCAATCATATCTTGTTGTCTAGATTCTATATTTTTAGCACGCTTCATCATTTTTGCTGCTTTGTGTCCAACATAACCTTTATCTAATTTACTCCCTGAATTAGTAGTTCCATGCTTGCTGCTTTCCACACTATCTGACCATACAGTTGTACGTTTCGCTGAACTCGAAAGTCGGCCGATATCCTTTTTCAATTTTTCATTTTCTGCTAATTCAAAACTATCTTGTAATTCTTTGTTTCTCCACCATGAAGAAAAGTTTCCTCTCTGTATTTCAATATTAGTTTTGTTAATTGCTAGAATATGATCAATACAATTATCTAGAAAAGCTCTATCATGTGAAATCAGAATAAATCCTTTCTTTTTTGCCAAGTAGCTACTGAGCTTTTTTCTACCTTCTGCATCCAAATGATTTGTAGGCTCATCAATAAGAAGAAATGAGTTTTCCTTCAAAAACATTGCAGCAAGCAAAGCTTTGGTCTGCTCACCTTTTGATAGTGTATTAAACTGTCTATATAAAACATCATCATCTATATCCAACAAGGATACTTCTTTCATTATTTCCCAATCCATTGAATTGGGACTGATTTCCTTTATGATATCTATGGTAAAACTTTCTGGATCCTGCATCTCATAAGGAAAATATTCAAAAGTTACATTAGCTGATATACTTCCATTATATTCGTATTTCCCAAGCAAAAGATTTAGAAAAGTAGTCTTTCCTCTTCCATTTCTTCCGGTAAAGCCCAATTTCCAATCGGTATCAATTTGAAAACTTACATTTTCAAAAATATTATCATAGCTACCTTCATAAGCAAAGGTTAGGTTTGTAACATTTATTAAAGACATATTTTTGTCCTCCTCTGTATTTAATAGTATAAATAACAAAGTCAGAACAATAGGCGACCTTGTTATTACTCCATATAGGTATCGCCTGCAGTGTCCGACTCTATATGGAGATTATCATGTGTTAGCAAAGTGTCTTTATTTATCATAATGTTATTTGTCCTCCTTATTCGAATTATTTATAAAAAAGAAAGAGCCGCAAGAATTAATTATTCTTACAGCTCATAGGTATACATAGTTAAGCTAATCATTTTAGCATAACATAAGTGTATATATTAAGAGAAAAAAGAATAACTTTCTTGCATAAGCACAACAAAACAAACAGAACGCACCTGTCTATCTTTGTATTAAATGTACTTTAAAATTAGCAAGAAAAATTAATCATTTTTTCACCTCAAATTTCAATTTTTATCATTATACTATAATAGGTCAAAAAAGTCAATAAAGAGTGAATCGAAAAAACCGCCAACCAAGAGAGGATTAATCTCCTAATTGGCGGTCTGTATCCAAGTTATGCTTATACTTCTACTTCAATTCCTGACTTAAACCTCACAACCAAGTTGTTTTCAAATATAGTTGCTTTCTCAACTAAGAGCCTTACCAACTCTTCATCGTAATCAAGGCTCTGATCTGCATGGTTTTCTATAAATTCCATCATCTCTGTAATTCGGTCTTTTTCGCCTTGGCTTTCCGCTTCCTCTGTAAGGATAGTTTGCTTTCTTTCGCTAAGTGCCTGTATTTCATCAGCAAGGTTTTCATAGTCTTTGCCGGAATTAGCATAGCTAATGAGTTCTATCTGTTTTTCTTCCATTTGCTTGTCAATGTTGGCAATGGCTTGTTCATTGCTCACGCACACCACCGACTCAATATTCTCTCGTAAAATCGCAATCATCGATTCGCCACCGCTAAGAACCTGATTAAATGCCTCTGCTACTGCAGCATGGAGGTCTTCCTCTGAAATTGTCCTTGATGTGCAACCTTTCGGTCCCTCTTCCAATCGAGTAACGCATCTCCATACAGTAGACTTCTTGCCACGGTTGTTCCAATAAGTCCGCCTATATATGTCTCCACAATCACTACAAAAGGTGATGGAGGATAATGCATACTTACTACTATATATCCTTCTCCTTCCTTCTTTGCCTTTGAATAAAAGGCTCCTGCGTTTCATTTCTTCCTGCACTTGCAGATATAGCTCTCTTGGAATGATAGCCTCGTGATTATTCTCGACATAATACTGGGGAACGATGCCTTCATTCTTAACACGCTTTTTTGTTAAGAAATCCACAGTATATGTTTTCTGTAACAGTGCATCACCAATGTATTTTTCATTCTGCAGTATTTTTTGGACTGTTTCTGGTCTCCATTTTGAATTGCCCGCCGCTGTGTAAATACCATCTCTCATCAGACCTTTACAAACTCCTGCGAGGCTCTCGCCCTCAAGGTACTCTCTGAAAATTCGCTTTACAACCTCAGCACCTTTCGGCTCAATGATAAGGTTTCCGTCCTCATCCTTTGTATATCCGAGAAAGCGGTTATGGTTGACCTGCACTTTGCCTTGTTGGTATCTGTACTGAAGACCAAGCTTAACATTCTGCGAAAGTGACTGGCTTTCCTGTTGTGCCAAGGATGCCATAATGGTAAGGAGCACCTCACCCTTGGCATCCATTGTATTAATATTTTCTTTCTCAAAATATACGGGGATGTTCTTTGCTTTTAAGTCACGGATGTACTTTAGACAATCTAAGGTGTTACGGGCAAATCGGCTGATAGACTTGGTAATAATCATGTCAATGTTACCAGCCATGCATTCATCTATCATACGGTTAAACTCATCACGCTTTTTCGTGTTTGTGCCTGAGATACCATCATCAGCAAAGATGCCTGCGAATTCCCATTCAGTATTTTTCCTAATGAAATCTGTGTAATGCTCCACCTGTGCCTCGTAACTTGTAGCCTGTTCATCTGTATCCGTAGAAACACGACAGTATGCTGCAACTCTGAGTTTCGGTATATTTTCTGTTGATACTGTATTGCCAACCCGTTTTCGAGCCGGAATGACAGTAACATTTTTGCCTACATTTATATTAGCCATCACTCCACCTCGCTTTCTATCAGGCCGTACATATATTCAGCTTGTACAAAAGGATCATCAAAAAACTTCGTCTGCCTGCTCATTTTAAATCTTGTTTGTGGAGTGGGCGGTAATGGCTCTCTATATTCCTTTATTCTTCCAAGAGCCAGTGCCCGTCTGCGAATTTCATTGGTTGCCTTATTAAAAACTTCGCTATCAACAATGGCAGGGTAATAATCATCCCCAACATAACGCTCATTTTGTAGCATTCTCTTTGCTGAAGCGTGGTATAATTTAAGTCCTGCTTTTTCGGCAGCCACTGTAAGAGCCAACCCAGAGTTATAACCTTCAAAGAGTTCTTTTACTTGACCTGCTGCCGTTTCATCTATAACTGCCTTACCGCCTTCAATGCGGTAACCATATGGTGTATGTGTCATTAATCCACCAGCCTTTCTTTTAAGGAAAGACCGCATTTCATTTTAAATACAATCTCTTCCCTGGAATTTACAACTATCTCATATACAAAATCCTCAAAAACATTATCGTTAAATTTCAATGCCATTCTGTTTCTGCTACAGAACCTTATGAGCCTTTGGGTTTCATCTATCTTTGATGCATTACCGCTTACCGCATAAGATATATGTTTTTTCTCTGTGGCAAGCCGAGCAAACTCACTTAATAATTCGGTATTCTGCTTTGTAAACAGTCCCGGATTTAAAAGTCCCTTTGACATAAGTTCCATAAGCACGTTACGCTGATTTTCGTTCTTCTCAATCCGTTCCTCAATTTCAGTTATCTTCTTGAGATAAGCTTTCTCATCAATATTTCTCAACCCTTGCATAAAGGGTTTGAGTAGCACATCACAAGAAAAAACCAGCTTGTTTAGCATAGTTACAAATGCAGCCTTAATATCTTCATCTTTGATGAACTTCATTGAGCATTTAACTGTGTGATCTATGTGTTTTGTACAGCACCAGGCGATATACTCGTTCTTTCCGGAATAATGAATACGTCTTTTGAAACGGGAACCGCACTCTCCGCAGGTTATTATGCCGGAGAATACATACCGCTTTTGGTATTTTCCTTCCTTTTTAAGAACACCCTTTTCCTTACCACGTTGCTCCATAATCGATTGTGCCTTTTCAAAATCCTCATGGGTGATAATAGCCTCATGATGATTTTCAAAAAGGTACTGATTTTCTTCGCCGTAGTTTATATGGCGGTTAAATTTGCTGTCTGTATAGGTCTTTTGAAAGATTACATCTCCGGTATATTTTTCGTTCTTAAGAACACCTTGAACCGTTGACGGATGCCATATTGTACCTCGCTTTGATGGAATGCCTCGCTCATTTAATTCTTTGGCTATGAGAAAGGCTCCTTTGCCGTTAATACACTCTCTAAAAATGGTGCGAATTATTTCTGCCTCCTCAGGCACAATCTCCATCTTTCCATCAGCATTTATGTAACCGTATGGAGGGTAGGAAATTATAAAAGTGCCATTTATAAAACGTTTCTGAATAGCCCATTTACTGTTTTGTGAAATGGAAACAGACTCGCTTTCGGCAAGACCGCTTAGTATGGAGAGCATTAACTCACTTTCCATAGAACCTGTATTAATGTTTTCTTTCTCGAATTGAATGAACACACCAACATCACTCAGTCTTCTTACCATTTCCAAGCAGTCGGTTGTATTTCTTGCAAAACGGCTGATTGACTTTGTAAGAATAAAATCAATCTTGCCTTGCTCAGCATCTGCGATCATATCCAAAAGACCGGTTCTGTTATCTTTCTTAGTACCGCTCAAGCCTTCATCATAATAAAGGCCTGCAAAATCCCATTCTGGATTTAATTTAATGGAGCTCTCATAGTGTTCTTTCTGAGCCTTTAAACTTACCAACTGTTCATCGCTGTCAGTAGAAACTCTGGCATATGCAGCAACACGAAGTTTTCTCTTTGAAGTGGCTGCTATATTGTCAACTTTAAATATCTTTTTCATCATCTCACCTCGCTTTCGGTATATGACATATTCGCTCTAAAAGCCAGTAATAGCAAGTGTTTTAGGACATTATCTTTGCTAAAACAGGTGAGAACTTTTTACGATTCAACTCTGTAATTTTGTCGAATTCATCCAGTGAAATTAAACCCGCAGATAAAAGCTGTTTGAGTAGTTTTTGAGCCATATAATAATCAGCCTCTTTCTGCATTTGGCTGTTAGTCATCTTTATTGCTTCACCATGTATTTGGCTGTTGTCTGTGACTTGAAAAACATTCATAGAAAAACACCTCCTACCTGGTAGCCACGGCGGGAGGTGAAATCTGATGTTTTCACTAATCTTTTTTATAAAAATCGCACTCATAACCATCGGCATTAAGGAGTAGCCCCTTTGCCCAGGGAGGGACGCTGCCCATTTTGTCACATACGCTGTCTATCGAAATTCGAGGTTCTGCCTCAATGATTACTTCATCATGCACATGAGCCACGATGTTGCAAATACGGAGTGTCTTCATGGCATACATCAAAATATCACGAGAAATTGCCTGAACAATGTTTTCTACAAACTTGGGTCCATAACTTTCAATTCTTTCCCATTTCTTTGTTCCACCTACACCTTCGTAAGTCACAGACTCACCACCGAAGATGTTTTCACCGATACGTGGTTTTACATAGGCAAGTTGTCTGCTGGAGGGGAGAACAATGAAGAGCATTCCACTCATGCAGTGAACCTTAATGTTGTTAATTTCTTGAGACTTATTTTCCATGATACATTTCTTAACAACGCTATCAACATCCCACCAGAACTTTACGATGTTTGGATTGGATGCTCTCCAGGCATTTACAAGGGGTTTCAATTCTTCCTCTGCAAGTCCCATCTCCAATGCACCCATAGCCTTTAATGCACCGACTGATCCGCCATATCCAAGTGCTAATTCTGCTATTTTTCCTTTTTGCCTTAGATGACCGTTCACACCATGCTTTTCAACAGGAACTTTAAACATCTGAGATGCAGATGCACAATAAATATCACCGCCGCTTGCGAATACTTCGGTTCGCCATTCTTCACCTGCAAGCCATGAAAGCACACGAGCCTCAATTGCTGAAAAGTCTGCAACGATAAACTTATTGCCTTCCTTTGGTACAAAGGCTGTACGAATCAACTGTGAGAGCGTGTCTGGTATGTCTTCATAGAGCATTTCAAGTGTTTCGTAATCACAGCTTTTCACTATGCCTCGTGCCTCTTTTAAATCCGACATATGATTTTGAGGCAGGTTCTGTAATTGCACAAGCCGTCCTGCAAAGCGGCCGGTTCTGTTTGCGCCATAAAATTGGAACATACCTCTGGCACGAGAATCTGCACAAATAGCATTTTCCATTGCCGTATATTTTTTCACAGATGATTTTGCAAGTTGCTGACGGAGCTTAAGAACTTCAGCCAAATGCTCCGGTGCATCCTTCAATAGCTTCGCCACAACTTTTTTACCAAGCGTGTCTGTTTCTAGGCCGTTTTCAGAAAGCCAGCCTTTCATCTGTTGTACCGAGTTGGGATTATCAAGTTCTGTTAATTGCTGCATTGCTGCCATCAGCTTTTCGTGAGAAATCTCATCCATAGCAATAGCCTGTTTTACAAAATCCATATCAACTTTTATGCCGCGATCATTGATTTCCTGGTCGAGATGGTATTCATCCCATATGTCTTCCGGAACAGGAAACTTTATAAGCCTTTGCTGTATCTGTATTTCCGTTTCAACATCACGCTTGTTGTAAGCCTTAAACCTCTGCCATTTATCCTCATCATCTCCTGGCATATTACGAGTTCTTCCACCGTTGGATTTGGTAGGAGCACACGGAACACAGAAGTATCTTATAAGGTCTTTACCTTCGGTCAGCTTTTGCTTTTCAAGGCCAAGAACGGCACCCACACCTTCCAAGGAAAGGGGAAGTCCCATATATGCAGACCATACCATTGAACATTTCCATGATGAAGGATTTAAATAATATCCAAAGGAATAGCCAAGATAACGGGAAAGGCAGACACGCTCAAACTGAGCATTGAATGCCCATTTGGTTATATTTTCATCGGTTAATGCATCGAGTATCTTCTTCGGTATCTTTTCTCCACTCACAAGGTCAACCACCATAACCTCTCCGCCATCGACAGAATATCCAAATAGTAATATTTCAAAGTCATCTGCCTCTACATAACGGTAAACTCCGCTCTTTTGCAAATTGACAGATGAGTATGTTTCAATATCGATTTCCAAGTTCTTCATAACATACCTCCATTCCTAAAAGAAAAAAGGTGGCAGAGGGAGTGCCTCCACCACCGTAAAGTTACCGTTTCTATTAGGCAAGGAAGTCATCATCCACAAGAGTAGTAAAGTCATCTGCGGCAGAAGTCTTTCCACCGAGAGGTTCGCCGTCCTTAATCTTTTGAATATTACCAAGACCGCAGGCTACACCCTTATTGCCGTTGGAGTTGAAAGCATAGAAGTTAAGAGAAACTCTACCGTAACAACCGCTGTACACTTCACTTCGATCCATAATAGGCTTAACTCTTTTGTCTACAATCTGCGGTGCGGTTACGCTATTGGCATTGATAAAATAATGCCCCTTGTATGCCTCATCATCGCGCTCTACATCTCCGTCACGGAGAGGAAGTTTGATGGTAGCTTTATTCGGTTTCTTACCACCAAACTTTGCAATACCTTCTTCAATAGCTGCATCGATAGCAGCGTTTACTGCATCTATGGTTTCCTTATCATCCTTTGGAATGAGAACGGACACACTGTATTTCTCAGCACCGCCGTTAATAGATACCGGCTCCCAACCGTGGAAATAAGAGAGCCTTGTGTTTACACCTGTGATAACCTTAGTTTTATTAGTGTTATTTGCCATAATATTTAATCCTCCATAATTTCGTTAAATTCGTTTTTTGCATCTGCTACGTTTATAGCCGGTCTTTTATCCGAATTGGGAACAAGAGTCGGCTTGCCCGGTGGTTTATAAATGAGGTCACCGAGTATTTCCTCGAATTTGGCTTTACCCATCAGTTTCTGCATCTCTGTCATAGGGATGAGGCTCTTACGGTAAATGTCCTTAAATCCACTTGCCACGGCTTTTTCTGCGATGGCATCTTCATCTTTGTATTTGCGAACAGAGCGACCTTCCACAACTTTAAAGCCGTTCCACTCTTTGCCGTGATTCACAGCGGCATCTGTGGCATAGGCAGTTATTTCATTTGCCCATTTGGTAAGGTCGGGGAGAATGAACAGAATCTCTTCTATCTCATTGTCAGTAAGTAACGGTGGCATCTTAAACTCTGTCTGGGCAAGTTTCAGCTTTTCCTCGGCTCTTGCACGGCATCTGACTGCAGCTTTGCAGAAAGTACACCATTCACCTGGTATATATTCACCCTCGCCGTTATAGGCTTTGACTGCCTTTGGTTTAAGCTCCTCTTCTGCCCAGCATTTAAGTTCCTCTACCGGTACAGTCCATGTGCTTACATTTTCTCTTCTTGGCTGAAAAATCGTCATTGACACTTCATTAATATCATAAAGGCTGTCATAAATTTCAAGGGCACCCAAGGCATACAGTTTCATCTGCGGATTGTCCACTGCATCTACAAGCACACCCATGCCATATTTGAAATCTATGATGTGAAGTCTGTCATCTGAGATAATTAAACAATCTCCAGTACCAAAGCCGTCCGGCACATAGCAGGAAAAATCAAGACGCTTTTCGATAAGAATGATAGGATCATTGCAGGACTGTTTTGCAAGCCCCACCTGTTCCATAACGAAATCAACATAGGCATCCGTACATTCTTCCATCTCATCTGAGTCAAACTCTGATATAGGACGCTTGCTCCTTATATGGAGTGCTTTTTTCAGTTTGTGTTCCGAGAGTGCATGTGCCGCTGTTCCTTCTTCTGCCGCAGTACCGCTCGTATCTTCAAACTCAAGTTCAAGCCTTGCTGATGGTAAACAATGAAGCCATCTGTGTGAAGATGATGCAGATAATATTGCATGATTACCCATTGCCAAGAACCTCCGCATCTTTCAAGATGTCGGAATAGTAAGCCTTGTCAACGGCACTTAACTTGTCGGCACCATACTTTTGAATGATCCCTCGCACTTCGGCAGTAAATCCAAGCTGGCTCTTTTCGGCAAGTACCATACGCACTTTTTCAAGTGGGATATCCAGCTCTTTTGCTGTTTCTGTCTTTGTGGCAGGCACTTCATTAGGAACAGAATCAGTTTCTGTCATTGCATCACAAACTGCCTGTATGCTGTCTGCAAGACTTCGCATATCATTTACCACATCAAGCAGTAACTTTACTTTGCTCAAGATCGTTTCCTCCTTTCGTAGTCTCACAGATGGAGAGTTCCTCGACACTGTCTCCTGGGATCAGAATAGTTACACGTCGTTTATCTCCAAGGAGGAAACGTAGGATGCGCTCCCTAATGGTGACATTACGGCAAGTAACGATTCCGCCTGTCTGTGGCTCTTTTGAAACACTGATTTTAAGATTGTGTTTCATGTCCTTCACCTCTTTCCAAAGGGCGATTTAATTTGTTGCCCTCTACCTGGTAGCCACGGGAGGAAAGGAAATCTGACGGTTTAGAAAAAAATAATGCCCTCGGAAGTTTTTTGACCTCCAAGGGCATCGTGCTTAATTAGGAATTTTCAATTTCTGTCCGGCATAGATGATATTTGTAGTTAGACCGTTGAATACTTTAATCTCCGTATACCTTTCACCATTGCCAAGCTTTTCTTTAGCAATCTTCCAAAGTGAGTCACCCTTAACTACGGTATATATTTCATAGGTCGGAGCAGATTTTCCTGAGTATATAATTTGTCCATCCTCATCAAAGACAGAGTATCCGGAGTTGGCATCTGCACAACGCTTGGCATTTTCCAACACCTTATATGCACCTTTTTGAGATTTGGCATCATCCCAGCTCTTTCTCACCCTATATAAAATATCTTTCGGTTTAGGGGATGAGTTAATGGGGTTCAGTGCACTCTTTACATCCGTCCGAAATGTGTCCATCGACTTGCCATGTTTAGGAAACCAGTGCATTACATCTGCATGATTACTGGCAATGCCCAGCTTGTGACCCTCACTGTGGCAGATGATGTTCTTTTCGGTTAAACCATAGAGCTTGCAAAGATGTACACAAAGTTCGACGGCCTCTCGGTACACCTTGCCAAAATAGGTGCTATCCGAAAGACCGTCCTCGCAAATCTCAAAGCCTATATGGGTGTCATTTGCTTTTCCTCCAGCGTGCCAACCGCGATGGTTCCACGGAAGAGTCTGGTATGTGGCGATTGTTCCATCCACAAGTTTGCCGATAAAGGCATGAACACATACTTGTCGACCACCCGGTTTATCTTGGTTCCAATGATTGTTGTATTGGTTCTTTCCGAGAAAACCGTCATCTGGGCCAATATAGCGTTTCAGCCATGGATTATTTGCCCCGGTAGAATGAACCATGATGCCTTTGGGAGTTATCGTTTTACCTGCTTTAAAGCAAGCATTATTCGTAAGTATTAACTTGCGTAAATTCATTATAATCACCTCCAATTATATGTTGGTTGTCGCAAGATTGACAGGGTATAAGTGGTAGGTAAACTTCAAATCACAAAAGGCACTCGCCGATGTGCCATCACTTCCCATGCTGATATACAGCCCATAACCAGAAGGTACTCGGCTTTGACGCGTTTGAATATCAATATGCAACCCAGCATTTGAACTATCAGCACCGATAGGCGTGCTGCGTGATATTCTGGTAAAGTTCACTTCATCGTTTGATATATATAGGTCTAGTTCTTTTTCACTTGTATCCGATTGACGGCAAAGAGTAACCAAATGACAATCATAAGCCGTGGGATAAAGTAATCCGCCCTGTCCGCCTATGACCACACTACCTATGGGCAATAATGTTTGCAAAGGTCCTCGAACACTATTAACACCGCCTGCTCCGGTAGCATTACCGCTAAGGACATATTTTAAATAGCTTGCTCTGGTGAATGCGTTGATAGTAGCTGATGCAGTAGAGGTAAGGTTCAATGGTGTTGTAGCATTTTCGGCCCTTTCCAATAAGAATAGGCTCTCACCGGAAGGAATGATAACATCACCAATGGAAAAAATCCGACTCGTCCAATAGGCTGTGCTTACCAGATTTGGTGTTGTTCCTACCCCATAAGCGATATTCGCTACATCTTGAATACCCCTTATAGCTTCTGCAAGTTTCTTGACAGAATTGCGAAGGGTGCCTTGGATTAACACTTGCACATTGTTTGCGGTCGGACTGCCCAAGGATGTAACAAATGTGTAGGTTACCGGGCCGAGGATAACGTTATTGCCACTATTTATGCCAGTAAATGTGATGGCCCCTCTTCGGCTTACCATATCTGGAGCAGTAGCCGTTTCTATGGGATGCAAATGGTTGAGAATAATTCCAGTCCTCATGTATAATGTGTCACGCATGTCTTCAATTAGATCGTGCGTGGTGTTTAGCAGATTGTAGTTATCATTTAACAGGCTATTTGTGGTGTTTAACAATTCATGGTTATCACCGACTAAGCCGTAGGTATCGTTCAACCGGTTGTGTGTGGTGTTTAGCAAATCATAGTTGTTATTTAGCAGGTTATAAATGAGATTTAACAGACTATTTATTTCTTCAATATCCAGTTCGGCTAAGGTAGAAAGCACCCGATTGAGCCATTCCTGGGCAGGGGGTTCGGGTGGTTCGACTATACCATCTGCGAGTGCCTCCTCGACAACGGTTAGTATTCGAACGCTTTTACCTACCACATCACCATGAGTAACTCTTATTTCCAGCTGACCGACACCGACGAGCTGTGTGTCCGTTGCACTGGGAGACCATGTTAGAACGTCATCAGCATAGGTAGTAACCACCGGATAAGCAATGCCATCTGGTCTTTTGTATATAGCATTAAGTGCTGCTCCCGGATAAGTGCCTTCCAATAAACTGGAAACGTCAAACTCAAGGTGACGAAAGTAGTGTTCCCCGCGTCGGCCAATGAACACGGTTGCTGCTTTTGTTAAATCAATCATATTCCATCACCTGTCTTAGGAGGCTCGTCATTACGCCCATGTAGCTGTTTTAGTACCTCTTTTAATTTTTCTGGGATGGGTAGTCCGATATGTCCGGCATTCTCTAAAATGGAAACACCTTCATTACTTAGATAGAAGAAGATTACTGCCGTGCGAAGTACACCACCACTTTCACCAGCGCTACCTATTATCTGTGTATCAAGAATATGAGCAACACCCACCATTACAAAGATAAGTACCTTTTTGAAAATCCCTTTAGCCCCAATTTCACTAGACAGCTTTTTATCAATAATTGCACATAGAACACCTGTCAGATAATCTATAACAACAAAAGCTATCAGTGCATAGAGAAAACCGTCATAGCCACCGAGAAACCATCCGAGAAATCCACCAACAGCTGCAAAGGCTAACTGTACCCAGTTCCATATTTCTTTCATTAAAAACACCTCCGTTAAGTTGAATTTGTGTATTGAAAAGCGCCCCTGCAAATCGCAAGAGCGCTGAATTGTATTTTATCAACCCTTATAACATCAGAAGAAGATTGTGTATTTGTTCCATGACATCTGCCTTTGGCCGCCCCATTCCAATAGGTAGCCATGTAAAGGCTGGTATGTCGAATGTCGTTGAAGAGTCAAAATCATTTATTACCACAATAGCAATATCAATAGCTTTACGAATTTCAGTAATGTGGGACGGCCAATTCTTGATAGTGGTCTTTCTCGCAATGATCTCCTCTTTCCAAGTTACGGGGGAAAGATTGTAATAGCTACGCACTCTATTTACAGCGGTTCTGAGCGTCTGAATATGTGTTGCCTTTACATGTGTCACATTAACAGTGATGGTTTCAAAAGGTAATTCCAATACCGTGAAGGTACGAACAACTTCTGTGCTTGCTGACTCGATATCACTATCAAGGCAACGGAAGGTAGCCGTATGATTTCCTACAGAAAGAGATTCCGCTTGGTAAACTGTCTTAATACCGTTACCGAGATAACCACTCGTGGAGAATCTCTCCGGATTATCCACACTGTTATGCCATGGACCAGAATCAATCTTGACCTCCACTATTTGTGTCTGACCATCTGGTTCTATGCCCGTTATAATCATAAAACGCGGTGTAGTGTTATAAGTAAACTTACCAGATATCGGGCAGAAGATTGTCGGTGAGGCAGGCGGACTATTTTTCTTTACTGTGCTGCTGACTACATAAGCAGAGACTGCATCCAATGTATCGGTTACACTGATACGATAACGAGTATACATACCAGCTATCTGTGAACCATTCACCTCGAGGATACCAGAAGTAGCGCTTGAAACGATAATAGTCAGTGCTTCATATGCCGACCAATTTACTCCGTCTGTCGATGTTGCCTGTTGAATAACATACTGCTTAATAGCACTGGTTCCAGGTATTGTTCCGCTCCATGAAAGTGCTATTTTTGTGACCTCATATATCGGAGGAGAAGCAGTAAAGGTTGTCGGTGGTATCGGCAATGTATTTCTACGGACATTGTTGCTAGATATCGTCCAGTCAGAATAGAAACTTTCTCCGGCTGTTCCTCGCGTTCTTACTCGGAATCGACGATAATTTCCGCGCGTAGTTGGTGGGCTGACGCTTAAGATGCTGCTTGTTGCAGAAGTGTTCACAATCGTCAGAGCCGTCCAAGCACCCCAGTTACTGTTATCTACTGAGTCACTATATTGTATCTCATAAGAAGTGATGGCATTACCTGCACCGTCAGATGCACCACTCCAGGAGAGCGAGACGTTTCCTTCAGCTAAAGTTGCACTTACTGAGCACGATGTCGGTGCTCCACAAGCCGTTATATTGCAATAGATACTGTTACTTATCTTCTCCACCGAGTAAACATCAAATGTGTCGATTGTCCAAATGCCAAATTGAGTATATGTTCCAGGTGTTCTCGATACAGTTGGATTATAGCTACCTCCACTTGCCGCTATAATCAGAGTGGTCAGCACATTCCATGTACTCCATGTGATATTATCCGTGGATGTACGACTGGCAATTTGGTATCCCTTTATTGGACTGGTACCGCTTGATGCACCACTCCAAGTCAGTGTAATAATCTCATCGCTATATGCTGCAGGAGATGCAACGGCTGTTGTAGCTGACTTAGGTGCTGTATTTCTTCGAACGGAGTTAGTTGATACTTTCCATCCGGAGTAATAACTCGCTCCTGCTGTACCACGAGTCCGTACCTGAAATCTTCGATAATTACCTCTAACGGTTGGCGGCGATGTTTCCACACTACCGCTTGTGGCCGTAGTGGTAACTGTGGTCAGTGCTGTCCATGCTCCCCATGTTAAGTTATCAGAGGAATCGCTGTATTGTATCTCATAACTCGAAATTGCGTTATTTATACCACCAGATGCTCCGCTCCATGAAAGGGTTACACTGCCTTCCGCGAGTGTAGAGCTTACAGAACAAGAAGTCGGTGCTCCGCAGGCTGTCGTTAGTAGTGGTGAACTCAGCACCGTGTAGCTTGAATTGTCAATCACACCTGAAGAGAGCGTAAGTCTCCCATCTGAGACTACTCGAAAGCGCACACCCTGAGCAGTATTACCAGTAGTTGAAGCACAGGTCACTGAAACGTACCTAAGTCTTGGTGTGGTTCCATCCCAGTTATCGCCGTCCTCTGCCTTTATTCGTACCTGCGAGGAAGAGCCATTTACGGTCATGGTACAAAGTAAAGCATAACCGTTGTGGATAAAAGACCCAGATGAACCCAATGCAGCGGATATAGTGAAGTTATAGGTCATCTGGCTATTATTAGGCCGGCTTTTAGTATAAGTAATCGTGTAATAAACGGTCGGGCTAGAACCCGCCTGCAGTGTTATGCCATTAATATCCGCCATCGAATTTCACCTCCTATTCATAGACTGCCGATACTAACGAATTCACCAAACCACAAAGATTGGTATTCATACGGGTATCCATGATGTTATTTGTAACTATCGATGTGGCTGCCGTCGGTACAAGCACGTCTGCGATTCCAAGTTCATAGATATCGCTGGTTCTTGTCAATTCAGGAGCCACTGGTGTTGCAGCAGGGGTTCCATCAACAACTGCAATCTTAATGCTTCGGTTGATTTGATTTAAACGAACCACAATCCGGTCAATACGAGGATTGCTTCCATTTGCCGTAGTAAGTGGCATATTCAGAGCATCCGTGTTTTCATATCTATATCCATTAATCCATGCACTTCCTGCTGCAACACTCACTGCTAATCCAATTGCAGGTGAAACCTGTAGGTTTGTTGGTGTAGCATAAAATACACCGTTTGATACAAGACTTCCGAAATATTGGGCGAAGTCTGTTGCATCATAGACTCTATCTCCATCAGATGAGTTGAAAAATCCGCTTTTTTCCATACTGCTCTCCTCCCTTTAAGCTCTCGCGTAAGAGCAAGATATAAGGTAAAAACCCGTAGGCAGTGTGGAAGAAGCCGCGTTTGCTACCACACCGCTTGTGTTAATTGTAATTGGCATACTTGTTCCGCTACCTCCCACAGTAGTTGCCACAGCACGTACCGTCGAGTAAGGGTAAAAATTCGCATTTGTTATTGTTAGAATCGTGCCGCCGGAAGCAACTCCCGAAGCACCCACATTAATCTGCATTCCGATTGAAACAACACCCTTATTTACAAATGACATATTAAAACCCATTGTCACACCACTTCCAAGTGAGTAGGTTATTGAGGTATCAGCTTCCTGGGCAATCTTTGCGGTAGTGACAGCACCATTCGCAATTCTCGTCCCTGATACTGGAGCGTTATAGACATTGTTAATGCTGGATGCAAAGGTGCTTCCTCGAACGGCAGCAGCTATATCAGTAAGTGCACCGAGCGGAAAGCTTAGCCAGTTCGCCTGCCCGGACGGGTTATTGAATACGAAAACAGAAATAACATAGAACGTCATAGTATCCCTACTGATAAAGAAACCCATCGCCCTTTGGTAACCGTTTCCTGTGTTGTCTCCATTATGCTTTATCAAAAAGATGTGTCCGTTCTCACTTGGCTGGTCGCTGAACTTGTTACCACTGTACGAAGTAAAGTAAAAGGCATCTCCAGGTACCATGTTGTGCAAAGCATATTGGCCGACCGATGTTGTACCCGCACCTACAAAATTCTCGAGTGCAGGTAGTTTTCCAAACAGATTGTTAATACTATCGGTAACGCTATCTCCTTGGATTTTAGGGTCTAATTCGTTTAAATGACCAAGAGTTTCTGTCACATTTCCTATTGCCTCAGCTACCTCAGAAATACCGGTTGGAGCAGATATTGCTGTTTTAACTTGGCTCATATCGGAACGAATTTTCTGTGCTATTGTCAATTCAGCTTTTCCAAATACTACGCTTACACTCTGGCCATTCGCATCATAAGTTTCTACTATTTCAGTGATACGTGTTGTCATTGATACACCCCATGCCTTGGAAATGACTTTGACAGTCTGCCCAAGATCATAGTCTGTCTTATATGACAAATTACCGTGAGGGTTAACGGAAGTATCGAACGAATAACGAATTGCCTGCTCATTCAGCTTACTTTGGCCTCGGAAAATCAGAGTATCAATGTAATCTGCTCCGAAATCATCCTTCCGCAGGTCTTTTGCATCTATAAAGATTTCATGCCGTGCCTCTCCAGAACCACTTGCAATGGCTACAAATGTCCGGTCTGCACCTTCACCTTCGCCGCCGACAAGTGCGGTATTAGCATAATCAGCAGCACTTATAGTGTAAATTTGTTCAGTTAGGTTCTCGTACTCCTTTGAGAACACTGCCTGTGACTCTAGCCCCATATATAACATTACGGTTAAAATTCCATTTGAAGGTGTAAATACGGTCTTAATTCCAACCTCTGAAACCTCACATAATTCTGTTATCACATCCATCAAGTTCCGATACGATACCTGTGTGCTGATGGGCACATTTAAGTTCGGAGATAAAAATGATATCCCACTAATTTTCCTTGCTGTATCAGTAGGATTGATAAGATTATTATTAATCAGTTGCTCCACGCAAATTGAAATGTCTCCGGACAGTTTCTCCGTTTGCCATACAATACGTCGGGCAAGAAATGATGTAGCAAATCGTCCGCTTGCAGTGATGATTTCCTGCTCAGTTTGAGACAATTCCAGATGCTCAATAATCCCAGCTTCCTCATCATCGTTCTTCCAAATGATGTTTCCTTCTTTTAAGAGTGCTGTATTCTCCTGTGTTGCTATGGCTTTTAACTCAAATGAGCCACACTGTGAGTACCGCCTGGTCCATCGTAGGTATTCGAAGGATTCCACGATACCCGCAAGCTCCCGATTTGAATTGTAGATATATAACTCCATCTTTACACCCCCAGAAACTGCGGACGAAAATAAATACTAACCTCCAACAGATCCATATTGACTGAAGCATCGTAGCGCAGTGTGTTAAGACCTGCGGAAAGCTGAAAGAACACCGAATTGGTATCTAATAATGAAAAAGCATTTGTAATCGAAGACCCCTCCACTCTTGTTACACGCTTTCCAGCAAAATGAGTATATACACGAAGTTCATCTCCGGCATCCATTGTCGTGAGAAGTCGAATGTATTCACCAGTATCTATCTTTAGGAGTTCAGGGTTTGTGACCGTACCCAGCGCTCGAAATACAATTTCACATCCGCAGGACACATCACCGATATTTTCCACCGTAATAATTTGACTTGGCTGACGCATTCCAAATTCCATACCACTCATAGGTATCTCCAGTTGGAATTCAAGTAGAGGTATCCATGATGCCAGTTCCTCTCTTACCTCATCCAATGTCTCGAAGAAAGGGGAGGGGCAAAGTAGGCTTACAAAGAAATTCGGTATCCTTTGTCGAGTAGAAACACTAAACCCTGCCTCCTCAACCACACAAGCAATTTGCCGACCTCGATATTGAAGCGTCCCGAGTAGTTTTGGACTAAATATCTGAAGGAACCGCTGCCTATGCACATAAGCATCACCAGGATTATCTGCAACTACTGTTCCTTCAATCGTGATGTTCCTCATATCTAAAGTAGAAGAAATATAAAAAGCGCCATCCTGGTCTGGCGCTTTGAAGGTGTTAACGGTCTGACTTACGTTGCCTGTGCCATCAATCTTGGTAATAAAATACGGGCGGCTTTGTTTGAGTGTGATACTCCTGCCATTTGCATTAATATAAGTAAGTTCCATAGTCAGACCTCCTTTAATATTCAAGTGCCAGCTTGCGGGAGAGATTTTTAAACTCCCTTGCCAGTTCTTTTTCAGACAGAGCCTTTGGTGTCACCACTGAGAGATTTTGCGTGATGCTTGTGCCTGTAGCACTGCCTTGTCCTAATGAACCTCTGTAATTCAAATCGAAGTTTGTGGGTACTGCATTTTGCATATCCCGTGTAACTGCCGTCATTGCATCCTCAAAACCTACACCGATACCTTCGCCCATGTTGCGGCCAATTCCAGCAAATAGAGTTGAGGGAGAATTGATACCGAAGAAGTTCTTAATCTTCGATACCACATTACCGAAAAATCCTGAAATCTTATTCCATAGCCAAGCACCTGCGTCTGAAATACCATTCCACAACCCTTTAATCAAATTGCTGCCCACTTGAGCCATTTGGCTTATATAACTGGTGAAGGCTCTAACCAGCCCTGAGATGATCTGCGGAACTGCCTTAACAACCTCCACAATTATCCTTGGCAGGTTTGCAATTAGTGCCACAAACAGCTGAACACCTGCTAATATGATTTTGTCGATGTTGCCAATAATGGCATTTACCAGGGAGGTTATAATCTTTGGAATTGCGGCTACAACAGTAGTAATAATCTGAGGAAGTGCCTGAATGAGCGATATCAAAAGTCGGATGCCTGCATCAATAATCATGGGAATCGATCCAATGACCGCACTGATAATACTGTCGATAATTTGCGGGATTGCTTCCACAACTGCCGTAATGATGGTAGGAAGTGCTGTCACCAGTGAAGTCAGCAATTGAATACCCGCATCGATAATCTCTGGAATGGATTCAATCAAAAAATCCACCAGTGCTTCGATGATGGTAGGCAAGGCAGAAACAAGCTGAGTATTGCGTCAACCAATCCCTGCGCCAATCCTATAATCAACTGCAAAGCCGCATCCAACAGCATTGGCAGGTTCTCAATCAATCCCTGTACAATCTTTGTGACTGCCGAAACGGCTGCGGGTATGAGCTTAGGTAAAGCAATGCCAATACCCTCCACAAGCGCGGTAACCAGTTCTATTGCTGCATTTATAAGCAATGGAAGATTATCAATCAGCGCTCCGACAATTGTCATTAGAGCACTAACCGCCGCCGGGATAAGTTCAGGTAAAAGGTTCAAAATAGCCTCCAGTACCTGCTTGAATATATTTGTCACTAATTCAAGAAGCATTGGAAGCAAGTCTGCCACCGCTGCTAAAATTGCGCCGGTCGCTGTCGGTAGTGCTGCTACTATATTCTCTAAAACCGGTACGATATTAGTGACAACCGCTTGGAAAGCATCAACAAGATTCTCTGTCAGATTTGTCATATCCGCATTGGCATTACCAAGTCCTGCTGTAAAAGAGCCAACCGCAGCTTGTAACAATCCAATCGAACCAGAAATGGTCTGAGTTGATTCTTTTGCAAAGTTGCCAGCATACTGCTCGGTGTTCTCGAAAAACATCTGCATTGCAACTTCGGCTTTTTCCGCTTGTGTAGCGGTATTCCAGGTGAAATCCAGACCCTTTGCGAGAGCGTAGGCTTGGATGTTGGTAGCGTTCATAGCAACACCGAGGTTATCCATCATGGTGAAGTTGCCCTTTGCAGCACCTGTGACAGCCTCCATCGCAGTAGACATATCTATTCCCATAACGGATGCCATGTCTGCTGCACGTTGCATGGCTTTTTCGGTAAGTTCAAGGCTTTTCTGTTGCTGTATACCTGAACCTTGGAACAACGCACCCATTTTGTTGGCAGTAGCGAGATACTCGCTTTGGGAGACTCCGAGATTTTTATAGGCCTCTTCACCAGTTTTCTGAATCGACGCAGCGTATGCACCGAAAACCGCCTCTGAGCCACCAAGGTTCTGTTCCAACTCTCCAAAATGTTGAACAACCTCTTTGCCTAACTTTATAGCAGCGGCTCCAGCAGCAACGGCAACAGCACCCATCGCCACACCAATGCCCTTGAGTACACCTCCGAGTTTTTCAAACCTGCCACCAGCATCTTCGGCACTTTTACCGGAATCGTCCAATTCATCGCCGAGATTATCTGCCTCCACTGCTGACTGCTCAAGTTCACGTTCCATGCCATTAAGTTCCGCTTGTGCCTTGTTCAGCTGAATCTGCCAGTTTTGAGTGCGGCGGTCATTTTCACCAAAAGAGGAGGAGGCATTGTCAAGAGCAGCCTTGAGTGTGGAAATCTTCTCTTTCTGTGCGTCGATTTCTTTATTCAGAACTGCATTTCGAGCGGTAATTGATTGTATGGATTTATCGTTTTTATCAAACTGACTGGTTACAAGGGTCATTTCACTGCCCAGTACCTTAAAGGACTGATTGATTTCGGAAAGAGCTTTCTTAAATTCACGCTCGCCCTCGACACCTATTTTTAAACCAAAATTGTCTGCCATGCCTTCACCTCCTCCTAAATACCTGGCGGGATAATATCGTCAATAGTCCGGGTTTTCTTCGGCTTTTCAATTCCATGCCATTGTTTATGGCAGGCCCATAAATCAAAAAACAGTCCGATAGGCATAAGCCAGAAATCCTCTGCATCCATGCCCATCTGAACTGTTCCATAGTAAAAAAGCCGGGTAAAGACTTCTGAGTCCGTTACCCGACTTCCACGTTTTTTGGAGTTTCTTCCTCACTTTCAACGTCGCGCTTTGTACCTTTAAACATTGCTTCGGTAATTGCATTTTTATATGCAGCCAAGTCAAGAGGTGAAGTGAGAAGTTCTACCTCTTCCTCGGTAAGCAATTCCCCAGGTGCGTTCTTATTCTTAAGGTTGCGAATCAAAATGGATTGATTTGCAAGTAGCGTGATTAGCCAAACAATCTCGTCCAGTGCCATCTCGAAGTTCTCTGACTTCATCAGTTTTTCTCCAAGGTTTTCAAGACCACCATATCGACTGGCAATCGCTTTTGTCGCACGTGTGGTTAGAACAAGTTCATACTCTTTGCCGCCAATGTTGATAGCGGAGCTTCTCTCATTATCCATCTTCTTTCCTCCTATGGTTCCGGTGTGTAGACCGGCTCATAAACTTCAGTAAACCAACCGGTGATAGTGGTCGATGAAACACCGGGATCACCTTCTGTGACCTCCGCTTTCCAAGGGTGCTTACCCATGCCATCCAGCTTATTTCTGCGCATAACGGTTCCTTCAATAGTAGGTGTTGAAAAGGTAATAGAGTCAGCTTTTGTCTGTAGGTTCGTTGCGGGTAGTCCGAATTTTACGCGGTACAGCCAAAAATATCGATATGTTCCGTTTGCCTTCTGTGCACGAAAGCCTACCGCAACAGGTGTACCCACATTCTCGCTTGCAGAGATCAGCACACCGTTGTCATCGCTTGATGCACCTGTTAAATCCGCAGCTACTGTCGGGCCAATGTCATCCACGCCGAGGGTTAGTGTGCCGCTGTTAAAATCCTTCACAACTTCTGCAGCACCGTCATCCGCGTACAGAATTGCTTCCACCAGCTCTACTGAGAGCTCGGCGGTGATGGCTTTTGCGAGCACCGAAGGCACGGCGTATGTTTCTTCACCGTTAACATCTTCAGTTATTTTTGAGTAGTACAGTCTATCTAGACCAATAGTTGCCATGTGTTATTCCTCCAATCTATAGTTTTTCGCCACATCAATGGCGTAATGATGATATCCGGTATCGTCCTCGTGACCGATATACCGACGCTCAGTCACTGTAAAATCTGCATTCAATAAAGTCTGTGTGAGCTGCCTTTTCCGCTCCAAGTAATTATTCTTTGAGAACAGCGATATGCGTGCCTCTTGCACATCAAACCCAGGGCGATTATCTGCATGGACTTCAAAGATATCTGAAAGTGGGATTATCACGGCATACTCATCCGGTGCCAAATCGGAAAAAACTCCGGTTTCCACGGGGAGCGATATAGCGGTTATGAGGGTATTCAGTTCTTCTAAAATATTCATATCTTACTGATCTCCTCCTCCAGCTTGGCTATCATTGCATTGGTACAAGATTTCCTAGATGCAGTTCTCGCCGGTTTCAAGAAAGGTTTTGCAGGCTGGCCATGCTTTCCATATTCAATGATGCCGGCAATTTTAGCATTGCTCTCTCCATCAGACCGTGGCTCCGCAAAGCCGACTTTCACATTGAAGTTACCGTCTCTATCCTGCTTTGCGTCTGAGAGTCCTAATGAAGATATAAGCTCACCAGTACTTCTGGATGGGTATTTCGTATCCTTACCAACCACATCGTTCAGGTTTCCTTTGACTTTATCCAACACAACCTCACCACCGGCTTCCAATACCTTAGGAAGAATTACATCCGTCTGGTCAGCTAACCGGGATACCTTTAAAAGAAATTCCTCCGGCATCTTTATATTAACTTTTGCCACATCCATCACCTCACAGTTGATGATTCCAGTTTTTCTGCCAAAACCTCAATATACATTCCACGCCCTCTTACATCTTCAACACTTAAAATCTGGTATCTTCCATCTTCGCATACTATGACCATTTCGGTTGTAACCTTAAGTCCGGAGATTTTCCTAAACCGAAACAGTGATGTTGCAGTGGAAAATGAGGCCATATTCGTCCATCGTTCACTGCCGTGTCTATCTTCCTTGTAGGCTCTTAAGCTTGCGAGTATGTTATCACCTTTTTTAGCAAACCCTTCCGCATCCTTGACAGGTACTGTGCTGATGATATCGATGAAAGTATTCATTTTTCCAAAACTCATGTCACACCTTCCAATCCCGGTCAAGCCGTAGAAGTAGGTTCACCGTGTTCCATACCTGCTGACCAGCCTGCACACTATCGGCAAAGAAACCAGCCGTTGAGCCATCTCTGCTTTCATAGAAATGGCTCACCAGCATGATTACTGCCTGTTCCGTAGTAGGAGGCATTGGATTTTCCGTGTAATAGCCTTCAGCGACATGTTGGTAACTCTCCGCATAGGAGACAGCAGCTTTGATGTAATGTAGCAGAAGGCCATCGTCTGCATCATGTGATAATATCAAGTTTGCTTTTACTTTTGGGAGAAGATTATCTGTTGTCATGCTGACTGCCTCCTTCCGATGCTTATTCGTCTGCCGCCATCAAACCAGCCGCTTTTAGCTTGGCAAGCAGAGCATTGAAATCTGTGACAAGACCTGCTACATCTGTAGCAGTGCTATCTGCTTGATTCTCTGCAATAGGAAGCCCCGTCACCGAGGCTCCCTGTTTAATCTCTAAAGTACCACCGATGACGGTTTTATCGCCGCCCTGTTCGGTGTAATTCTTTGTGCTGTAGCTCATAATGTACCTCCGTTATGCCTTCTGCTGAAGAACCTTAATGGCTTCAGGCAGAATCAGTTTTCCGTCTACACGCTGAGTAGCTACAAAGCCTACCTGGCCAGTAACAGCAAAGAGTTCATTTAGTCTTTTAAATACTCTACCTTGACGGTCGGCTACCCAGTAATAGCTGAAATCACCGAATGCTATTGTCTTCGCTCCAGCTGCAATAGCAGGCACATAGGAAGATGTAAAAAGCGGACGGTTAAGAATAGTATCCGGAGTTCCAGCCTGGATAGATGGCTGCCATAGGTACTGACCTTGACCGTCTTTTAGCTTACGAATTGCCTTTACTGTAGAATCGTTCATGATAAATACAGACTTATTACGATAAGGTGCTTTTAGTGAATAGAAAAGGTCAAGCACTTCATCGAGAGTGATAGCTGTTGCACCCGCAGTAGTTACACCGAGTTGTGCTCCTCCTGTGGCTGCCAGGATACCGGTCGGTTTACCAGAGCCATCGCCAATGAAGAAAGCCTCCTCTTCCTTGTTACCGATACGTCTTGCAAATTCCCTTGAAATATAAGGTTCAAGCTGAAATACACTATCGTTTAGAAGTTCCTCAGAAACCTTAATCATCGTACCCAGCTTATAGGCTCCAATAGATACTTGACCGAAACTATCGTCACTTTCTGGAATTGTACCTTCCTCATCAATCCATGAGGCTGTGCCCTTGGATGCAACCACCGGAATTTTTCTATCGCCGGAAGCGGTTGTGATAACTTTAGCCAGTCTACGGAAGATGTTCTCATCCTCTAAAGCCTCGACAAGAGTTCTCTCGAATTCGTCAGGAACTAAGTATCCACCTTCCGAATCTGTGCCGATTTTAAGAGCATTTTTTACGGTGGGATCAAGGCCCTCACCAGCACGTGTACGCATAGCATTCCAGAATGCTTTCCTGTATTCATCGGTTGCTCTGCCGGTTTTGCCTTCCAGTTTGGGATTAGCTGGCTTGCCTGTCAATGGATTAGCCATAGGAGCGTTAAGTTCCGCATCCAATATAGCTTGTTTTTCCAAACGGTCTATTTCCTTACCAAGGGCAATTACATCGGCTTCCATTTTGTTGTAAGTTGCCTCATCCTCAGCAGAAATTAAACCATCTGTGCCACGCTTGGTATCTAAGAACGCTTTGGTAGCGTCCCATGCTTTGGCGCGTTTCTCGCGCAGTTCTAAAATCTTGTTCATAATCTCTTCCTCCTATTAATGAATGATGTTGTTGAGCCGCTTTTCCAGTGAATCAGCGGGTGTACCTTTTTGGGCAGGTGTTTTCTTGGGGCATACTTTATCAAGTAACGAATTTGTGACTGCTCTTCGGCTAAACGCATAAGTGAAGTCGTCTTGTTGAATATGCTTTTTCTCATCCTCCAAAATTTCATCTGCAAAGCCGAGTTCAATTGCCTTATTAGCGTTTAGCCAGGTTTCCGCATCCATGAGATGAGAAAGCTTGGTCCTTGATAAGCCAGTCTTAATTTCATAGGCATTGATGATACTTTCCTTTACCTCTGAAAGCATGGCTATGGCTTTTTGCATTTCTTCGCTGTCACCGATTGCTACGGTCAAGGGGTTATGCACCATCATCAGTGCAGTAGGTGCCATAAACACAGTTGTTCCTGCCATAGCGATTACGGAGGCGGCAGATGCTGCGATGCCGTCAATTTTGATGGTCACTTTGCCTTTGTAGTCCATAAGCATGGTGTAAATCTGGCTTGCTGCAATGCAATCACCACCCGGTGAATTCAGCCAAATAACAATGTCACCCTCACCGGCAAACAAATCTGCTTTGAAAGCCTTAGGGGTGACATCATCATCAAACCATGATTCCTCGGCAATCACGCCGTCGAGGTAGAGCGTTCGGGTGTCGGATTTTTCATCCTTGACCCAGTTCCAAAATTTCTTCATTGGGTTTCCTCCAATCTTGTTGTATTTGCGAACGCACCAGCGTCCTGTAATTTGGTCATAGCTCCATTAATGAGGTAAAGATCACCTCCAAGTTCCACTGGTATACGGTCAAGGTTCTCAAGCTCTCTGATGTCATTCGCACTCATCCAGCCATTTTGTCTAGCGGTTGCGTAGCCACTCATACGGCTTACATAATCTCCTCGAAGCAGACCGTCCACATTAAATTTGATGAAGACCGTAGGTTTTTCACTTGCCATGAGAAGAGAACGGCACATATTTTGTTCCCAACGAACTACCCATGGGTCAAGTGTATATTTCACAAACTCTAAAGACTGCTGCTCAATATTTGAAAAGCTACTTTTCTCAAGGTCAGCCAACATATGTGGTGGTACTCTAAAAATACGGGCAATTTCATTAATTTGAAATTTCCGTGTTTCAAGAAACTGTGCTTGCTCGGGAGGTATACCTATTTGCTGATATTTCATGCCCTCTTCCAGCACTGCCACCCTATGGGAGTTTGTTGAACCTTGATAGGCAGCATTCCAGCTGTCTTTTACCTTTTGTGGGTCCTTGATTGTACCGGGATGTTCCAGAACACCACCAGGTGCTGCACCGTTAGCGAAGAACTTCGCTCCATATTCTTCCGTAGCCATCGCAAGTCCAATGGCATTTTTGGCCATAGCAATCGGTGAATATCCCACCAATCCATCAAAACCCAAGCCGGGGATATGAAGCACATCGGATGGATCGAGATAGACCAGGCTGTCTTTTCCAAGGGTGGGTGAGTCCTCTACACTTCGCTGGTACAAATAAAAAAGCCGTCCGTTTTTGTCACGGTCGACTGTCATTTTGTTTGGCATAAGCGGATAGAGAGCAATAACCTCACCACGTGCATTTCTTATTATCTGTGCATAAGCATTGCCCCATAATAAAAGATGACTCATCAGCGTTTCTCGGAACGTGAAGGAAGTCATCTCTGGATTTGGCTCATCGTGGAGCAATCTATATAACGGATGTTGTAAATGCTTCTCTTTGCCACCGCTATCGTTGTATTTATAGACATGAAGTGGAAGTCCGGCTAATGTTTCAGCAAGTATTCTCACACATGAGTAGACCGCCGTCATCTGCATTGCCGTATTTTCATTGACAGGTTTTCCAGCAGTAGTTCCTCCGAAAAAGAAACTGTAACGGCTACCACTCAGACTATCCTTAGGCTTGTCACGAGCCTTAAATATTCCTTGTAATATTCCCATTGACATCACTCTCCTTATAAATGGGCAAGAAAAAAGCACCTATTCAGCAATAGATGCTCTTATGTGTCTTATTAATTAAGATTAGGCAGCTTTAGTTCTCCCGTCTTAATTTTTGCTACTGTTTCTTTTGCTTTAGCAACTGCTTCCGGTAGAACTCTTGGGTCCGATCCGTCTATTTGCTCCATAGCGTATACTACTTTTTCTGATTTTATAATTCGGATAGCTGAATTCACCCTTGTTCTTGTGCCACCTGTGTCTTTATCGTAATACCCGTGTTGGTTTGAATGGTATTCATCTATTAACTTGCTTTTTAGTATCTTATCATCAAGTTCTTTAATCCTTATTAACAAATCAGCCATGTTTAATCCTAAAAAGGACTGACCCGCAGATTTTATATCATCATTAATTTTTTCAATGCTCCTATGTTCTTTTTCCATCTTTTACACCTCCACCTTTCCTTAATTATAGCATGGAAAAGTGCAGCCGGCGTATGATTTTAAAGAATCAAAGGATGGCTGCAAATCAAAATATTAATAAACCCCTTTCATCATAAACAGAAGAACCCGTACCTCCGCCACAACGAATTGCACGGTCGAGTGCCATAATAGTTGCTACGGCACCGTCAATTTTCTCAGTTGATTTTTCCTTGTCTGCCTTGATATTACCAGCAGGATCAGTTCTTATATAGATGTTATCCATCATCCAACGAAGAACTGGATGCCCACCGTGGGCAATCTTTTGTTCCAAGGTTAGTTTCATCAGTTCTTTGGTCGGCGGAGACATATCTTTAAAACCTTGACCGAACGGAACTACAGTGAAACCAAGGTTTTCAAGATTCTGCGTCATTTGCACAGCACCCCATCGGTCGAAGGCAATTTCTCTAATGTTATATTTTGTACTAAGCTCCTCAATAAAAGTTTCAATGAAACCGTAATGCACCACATTGCCTTCCGTGGTTTTAAGAAACCCTTGCTTTTTCCATACATCGTAATTTACATGGTCACGCCGAACACGTAAATCAATGTTATCCTCCGGTATCCAGAAGAACGGCATAACAGTGTATTTATCGTCCTCATCCAATGGCGGAAAGACCAGCACGAAAGCTGTAATATCCGTACTGCTCGATAGGTCAAGACCTCCGTAGCAGACTCGCCCACATAGTGATTCCGGGTTAACAGCAAATGCACAGGCATCCCATTTTTCCATAGGCATCCACCGCACTGCCTGTTTGACCCATTGATTGAGCCTAAGTTGCCTAAAACTGTTCTCTTCAGCAGGATTCTGTCTTGCTGATTCAAAGGCAGCTTTAACTTTATCCATGCTGACCGTGATTCCCAGCGATGGGTTTGCTTTCTTCCACACCTTTGGATCAGTCCAGTCATCCTCTAAAGCAGCACCATATATTACAGGGTAGAAAGTAGGATCATTTTTTCTTCCATCTATGATATCCAAAGCCTTCTGATGTACTTCCCAGCAGATACTATTCTGATTGTCTTGTTTATGGCAAAATGAAAGTGTAGCACTCCGGAAGTAGAAAAAAGTAGCAGAAAAATGGAAAATCCATTGCCAACACCCCGGAAATACTTTACCCTTTGAGTTGCGAAGCTTAAAGGGGGTATAGAAAGGATGCTGACAATGGAACAAGTCCATAATATCAAATACCTGTTCAAATTTAAAGGGAAAACCCTAAGAGGGATTGCCCGTGAAACAGGTCACCATTTCAATACCGTTAAGAAGTATGTTGAAAAAGAAAACTTTAATCTCGAACATAATCCGGGTAAGCTAAGGGTACGCAAACTGGCGCCGTATATAGATTTAATAGATTCATGGCTGGAAGCTGACCTGCATGCAAAGCCCAAGCAAAGGCACACCGCCCAAAGGGTGTTCGACCGTCTGAAGGAACAGTTCCCGGACTTCGATATTTCAGACCGGTCTGTAAGAGCATATGTGTCTAAACGCAAAAAGGGAATTGGCCTGACGCAGGAAGGCCATTTGCCGCTGGAACATCCGCCGGGTGAAGCTCAGATAGATTTTGGCGCTGCTCAGTTCATCGAAAAAGGAGTTCTGTACGACGGGCATTATCTTAACCTGTCATTCCCTTACAGCAACGGTGGTTACCTTCAGTTATTCAAGTCTGAGAATCAGGAATGCCTATTGGAAGGCCTGAAAACCATCTTTGAACACATTGGCAAAGTGCCAACCCATGCCTGGTTAGATAATGCATCCACAACCGTCAGCAAAATTCGCAAAAACGGTGAACGGGATATCACCAAAGGCTTTGCCCGGTTTATGCTCCACTATGGCTTCCAGAGCAATTTCTGTAATCCTGACAGCGGCCATGAAAAGGGTCATGTGGAAGGCAAGGTCGGCTATCATCGGAGAAACTTCCTGGTCCCCATTCCCGAATTCGATGATTTAAAGAAGTTCAACAAAATACTGCTGGAAAAGTGTGATGCGGATATGAACCGTAAGCACTACCAAAAGCCGCATTTAATCTGTGCCCTATTTGCCGAAGACAAGGCTGCCATGGATAAACTTCCGGAAGTTCCCTTTGAAGTATACCGACTTGAACCTGTCAAAGTAGATAAATATGGCAAAGTGCGATATGAAAACAAGCTTTACTCATCCTCACCTGAATATGCAGGCAAAAACCTGTGGCTTAAAGTCGGGGCCTACGATGTCGAAGTTATGAATCAGGAATACCGGACGGTTGTGCAGCACCCCAGGCTGTATGGCCAGCAAAACGAATCGATGATTTGGGGGCCATACCTGAAGCTGATGGTCAGAAGGCCAGCAGCACTCAAATACACAGGTTTCTTTAAGCAACTGCCGTCAACTATCCAGGACTACTTTGATAAATGTGATTACACCGAGAAGAGAAACTCTCTTAAAATCCTGCTAACCATGCTTCAGACTGCTGATATGGCTGCTGCTGAAGCGGCATTTGCCGAATCCTGCCGGAGAGAAACCATTAATTCAGACAGTTTGCTGGCTATCCACAACCGCCTGAATACATATCTTCCGGAAGATAACTTCCAAAACACTGCATTTAAACTTCCGGAAGTTCAAAAATATAGCACTAACTTCCGAGCCTATGATCTCCTGCTTAAAGGAGGTGAACAGCCCTGGAAGCAATGATTACTGAATACTGCAAAAAACTTAAGATTGGCCGTACTTTCTACAAAGACTACAAAGAAATCGAAGTTGCATCCAATCAGGAATTTCTGCTGCGACTTCTGGAAATGGAATTTGCCAACCGTGAAATCACCCGAAAAAGGAGGCTCCTTAAAGCAGCCGGCTTTGATGTGATGAAAACATTTCAGGATTACAGCTTTGAGCATATCGAAATTCCCAAATCCATCGCTCTGAATGAGCTTACCAGTACTGATTTTATACAGAACAAACAGAATCTCATCCTTTATGGGCCAGTAGGCACAGGTAAAACCCATCTGGCTACAGCACTGGGCGTGGAATCCTGCAATCAGGGTAAATCAGTTAGATTCTTCCGTACAGCAGCATTGGTTAACCAATTATCTGAAGCCAAAAAATCCGGAAGTTTGAACAAATACATGCGGCAAATTCAGAAATGCGACCTGCTAATCTGCGATGAATGGGGCTATGTGCCCTTTGAAAAGGGCGGGGCCCAACTGCTGTTTCAGGTAATATCGGAATGCTATGAAAAACGCAGCGTTATTATTACTACCAACCTGGAATTCAGCAACTGGAACGGGATTTTCTATGATGAGAAGATGACCAGCGCCATTATTGACCGGCTGGTTCATCACAGCCACCTGCTGGTGTTTGGCGGACCAAGTTACCGGTTAACCCATTCATCCATTAATTGTTAAATATGTAAACCGGGGTGTTACACTTCTTAACTTCCGGAATGCTACATTATTTACTTGCCAAATACAGATTGTCTCCAGCAGTGGTTATAAGAAAATACAGTGGCTGCATTCTTGCATCACCACTGCCTTTGGTCATAACATCGAAGAGCTTTCTGTTCGGTTGGGTGTGAAGTTCGTCAAACACCACACCGTGGGTATTGAAACCATGCTTGTTGCTGACATCGGCTGACAGCACTTGATAAATACTGCCCGTCGGTTGATAGATGAGTCGCTTAGTAGAGTCAAGAATCTTCACTCGTTTTGCTAAAGCCGGACACATCCGCACCATATCCGCTGCAACATTAAAAACGATGGATGCCTGGTTGCGGTCAGCAGCACAGCCGTAAACCTCTGCACGTTCCTCGTTATCTCCGCATGTGAGCAACAGGGCAACAGCCGCCGCAAGCTCACTTTTTCCCATCTTTTTAGGTATTTCTACATAAGCAGTATTGAACTGCCGATAGCCGTTCGGCTTTAAAATTCCAAATACATCACGGATAATCCGCTCTTGCCAGTCTATTAGTTCAAAAGGCTTACCCGCCCATGTGCCTTTAGTATGGGAGAGAGCCTCGATAAAGGCTACGGCATAATCAGCGGTGGACTTATCGTAGACAGAATCAGCAGCCTTAAACAGTGTTGGTGTGTATTTCTTGAGTTTTCGTATATCCGCCGCCTCCTTTTGCACATAAAAATAGACCTGCATCACGCAAGCCTTCAAATCTATCTGTACGAGAAACAGAGCCATTTTTGGCACTGTTCCTAATTGGTTTAAGCTATTTAATTCTCTTCGCCAGTCAAAATGAATCGGGAATAGGCGCCAGTATTATCCGAAAGGTAAACAAGTAGCTCATTAAACCCTTCTCGCAGAGCAATTTCCTGCACCTTCCTCACATCAAACATATTAGTTTCACCTGTATCACGTATGGCGAGTATCTGTTCCTTTATCTTCTTATCCATTTTCGACCTCCTTTGAATCCTCTACTGACTGTTTTAGAATGCCGATATCAAAATCTGCGCTCCTGTAACCCTCTAAGATGACGCTGTAATAATAGCAGCTCGGAGTGCCAAGTGGTCTGCCATCGTTCATGATGTACACCATAGTTTCTACGTTTCTTTTTCCAAGTTTCACTTTGACTATTTCTTTTCGGTATAGGAACGGGAAACCCTCGTAGCGGTCAAGTGCCGCTTCATCAGCCGGGGTAATCTCCCACAGTAGGCATGGGACTGTCTTGCCCTTTAAAGGCTCCACGGTTGCCACAGAGCCGCCGTGTCCGCCTCGAAACAATAACTGGTAGTCCTTTAAAACAACCGGTCCAACCGGCTTAGCTGTGGGGCAACGGTGCGCCATTTGCTCAAGGTTAAGGTTTGAGCCATAGGCAAGATAAAATGTTTTATTCATAGTCTTTGTCCTCCTTATTTTTGCAAGGCAACCGCTCAGGCTGCCCGAAATCGCCAAGCTGCCGAGCCGTCCAAGTGGGTGGTCAAATGTTCACGGCAGTTTGCGAATTCCTCGCCGATAAAACCGATGCGGTTGAGGTAGGTTCGCATTGCAAACTTTTCATTCTCGGCCTGCGGTTTCTTTGCAGAGGCACACTTTTGTGTCAGTGCTTGGTTGTTCAGTGCAAGGGCGAGAACAATGTAGCTTCTAATCTTGCCTGCATGAAGTTCGCTGTTAAATCCTCTGAGTTCGACCGTGTGGTTTCCGTTGAAAAAGCTATGCAGGTTAAGAAAATGGTATCGGCTTGAATGGTAATGTCGATTGGTACTTTCGCTATAACCCTCATACCAAAGGCTCTCAATCTGTGCCAGCGTTTTTGGTTTCTTGCGGTTGATTTTTTCCACCAGAATCTCATCCATCTTTTTGCAATATCCTATTCGTGAAGGTTCTATCTGCAATGCCTTGTAGAAAAGGTCGTTCTTGCTTGCGATGATGTTTACAAAGTTTCGAATGCTCCTTGCTGTGTGGTCTGCTCCGTCCAAGTGGATGTGTATTCCGCAGGAGTTGTTGGTGAAAGCTCCTGCCTTGCGTAGCCTGCGTACCAACTCCTGCAGTGTTTCAATGTCTCCCTGGTAGGTTAGGATGGGGCTTACCAGCTCTACGCTGTATTCTCTTGTTGCTGCAACTTTCTGCCGTCCTTGTTTCTTCTGGCAAGAAATGCTTCCGTCGCTCATAATCTTCCAAACCCGCCCGTCAGCAGTAGTAATCTTCTTGGTATCGTAATAGTCGCCTGTGTCAGTGACCGCTCCGTTTAGGTATTCGGCAGCAACCTTGGCGGCTTCGTTTCTTGTTATTCCTGTGAACTCAATTTCAATTCCAAAATTCTTATTTAACATTGATTCTTGCTCCTTTTAAAGTGTATTTGTCCTTTCGGCATATACATATATCACTCTAAAAGGCTTATATATCAAGACAATTATTCGATAAATACAGTCATTTTTTACACAATCTTACTCCGCTTTTTCAAGCGAAAAGTGTGCATATTAATCTTCGATTCTCCTGCACAAATCCTCTCCGTAAACCACATTTAAAGAAGAACCATTCTCCCAGCGAACCATAATACTACCTGTGTCATCTACTCCAGTGACAATTCCTTTCGTTCCCATAGGAGGTGCTTGAAAATCGTCCATACGAACAAGTTCTACTCGGCAGCCCGATGGGTATTGCTTGCGGATGCGTTCAACAGTTTCTCTTGAAGGAAAGTTATTCATCAGTCATTACCTCCTCAGCTTTAGCCGGAGCACCATTTTTGAAGGCACTGTTTCCAGATAAGTTCTTTAGCAGAATTTTGCGTTCCGCTTTGTATTCGGAGCCTACAAAACCGAGTCGTACGAGAAAACAGCGAAAAGCGTACTTCTTATTTTCTACTTGCTTTTCGGTAGCGTTGACTCTCTGCTGCGTTTTTGCCATCTCAAAGAGTGCAGTCACAAAATGGGTGTAAGCTTTCACCTCATCCGAAGTAAGCTCTCCTTGAAACCAAGGAAAACTGATAGTTTCTTCGTTTGTTATTATAGGGATGCAATCAGTAGCTAAAGCCTTTTTTATTAAGGACGCTTTGCTTTCTACTAATCGCTTGAGGTTTTCAAGAGCCATATCTGTGAAAGACGACCTTGGCAAATCAATGGTCAACCGGTTAGTTTCGACCTCGTCACTTTGCTCAGGTTCTACATATACGGGTGGCTCCTCATAATCGCAGTAAGGGCTGACCCTTCCGCCAAGAGCAGCTTCGTAAGGAATTTGGATATCCTCCGGCACTGGTTCTGGTTCTGGAAGTGGAGTGTCATATTCTTCTGTAATTGCTTTGAAGTCATGCAATCCCTGAAGGTCAGCAACCAAGTTGGGATTGTCCTCACCCTCGAGCATTCCATTCTTATCGATGTGGTAGCCTCCTACTTCGTAAGCAAAGGTAGGTGCACCAAGGTATATCGTTGGAGCATTTAGTTCCAGGCTGATAGCTCCTACCAGCGATTTTCGTTTTGGACCTGTAATGTTATAATTTATCTTCATTTTTCATACCGCCTTTCATTTTTCGGTACTACATATATCACTCTGAACGCTGTAAATAGCAAGTAATTTCGAGCATTTTATGTAGAGAATAATGTTCTTTTATTCGGCGGTATCTTGTATGGAAAACACAATGCCCGACAAAACAAAATATACACACGGAAGTGCCACTCCATTGCCCCACATCTTATATTCTGCAGAATCAGAATGTGGATCTTTAAGCCACTTAGATATCTGCTTTAAGGTTTTTGGCTTAGTTGAACTTCCCGTAACCTTACGGTGAGTTTCAAATATGTTATACCAAGTGCGTAAGTCATCCATTGTTGGATTTTCTGTTGCAAGATTACTGCACCACCAATCCGGGAAACCTTGAAGTCTTGCACATTCGGTCGGAGTTAATCTTCTGACCGTGTATAGGGTGCCGTCTGTATCATTAATAAGCGGAGGGTCTTTGTAGTCAGTAGCAACTAGCGTATTTGCTAGTTCTTCTTCAGCGGCAGTAAAAAATGATGCCTTGCTTGAAGAGTAGGTAGGAGTTGCCACAGCACTTGGCCCTTGTGCATTTAGTGTCGATGATATTCCGTCTTCTGTAATCCCAAGATTTCTGGCATAATTTTGACCACAGTTGAAAGATTCTCTATCAATAGCGAAAACAACAGCGTGCTTATCTACAGTATTTAATGTAAAACTTATATTTTCATTAACCCCGTCACCTTGTGGACCGTTCTTATCTTTTCTTCCAATCATGGAGCCTTGCAGCGCATAACTTTCTACAATAGCAATACCACCTTGATTGCAGGAAGGATTTCCTCCATTTCCATCAATGGTTCGTGAAGTATCGGCCTCATACACTCCACTGTTGGGATTAGATGATTTCATGGCATTGCTGTCTTTAGAGCAGATACCATAAGCTTTTGGGACAAACAACGTCTGGTCATTATTGCAGGATAGTGTTGCCGATTTATTATTCTGGATAAGAGCACCTTTGCCACCGCCCTCACAGCCACATCGGATTTTAAGAGTTTTAGGTGTATCACCAACCACAAAAGGCTGATTATTACCGCCTGTTCCATAAGTGGCTGATATTGTTGGTGCAACATCAATCGGCCCCGTAAAGCGAGTATCTCTTCCGTGATTATCAAATACCGCCGCATCCATAACACAAGGTGGGTGATGGGCCTCAGCTCGGAGAGTGCAAGTGACATCTTCCGTGATATCCATCCGATTACCACCTTGGTCATTTAAGATCACACTGCTTGTGCCTGTTTCTCTAATGCCGTTTTCAAAACAACCGGCAGTTCCTTGCCACGTGCGGAAGCTCTCCTTAGAATACCCAGACAAGCCTTCTGACTTAAATAGTACTTCTCCGGCACTCCCACCTGCAAAATCTGCGACAAGGAAGATGCGTTTTCTTCGTTGGGGAACTCCCCAGTATTGAGCGTCAAGTACTCGCCAAGCAATGGAGAAATCATCTCCCATGACATTTCCTGCTTGCCTCCATTTATCAGCTTTAGGAACTGATAAGGTTTCATCTTTGATGTGACAGATGCTTTCAAGGACACATCTGAAGTCCTCTCCTTTGTTTGAGGAGAAAGCACCCGGCACGTTTTCCCAGACGATGTATCTTGGATATTTACCATCTGTTGCACACCTCATTTCTTTTACAATTCGAATGGCATCATAAAAAAGACTTGAACGCTCTCCGTCCAAGCCATCACGCTTACCCGCCACAGACATATCCTGACAAGGTGAGCCAAATGTAATTATATCAACCGGTTCTATCTTACTGCCATCCAGGCAAGAGACATCGCCGTAGTGTTTCATAAAAGGCAACCTTTTTGTTGTAACCCTTAAAGGAAACGGCTCAATTTCGGATGCCCATAACGGCTCGATGCCACAGAGCAAGCCGCCCAAGGGAAAGCCGCCACTGCCGTCAAAAAGCGAGCCGAGGGTCAGTTTATGTTTCATCAGCACCCACCTCCGGCAGATCACTATATCTGATTTCCGATCCATCTCTCAAAAGAAATACACCATCAGCACTTCCGACTTGCTCAATATATCTCTTTACTATGACATCACAATACTTTTCATCTAGTTCGATGGTATAGCATATCCTGTCCGTTTGCTCACAGGCGATAAGGGTAGAACCACTTCCGCCGAATGGATCGAGTACAATACAATTAGACAAACTGCTATTCAGAATTGGATAGGCTACCAATGCTACCGGTTTCATAGTAGGATGGTCAGCATTTTTCTTTGGCTTTTCAAATTCCCATATAGTGGTCTGCTTTCTATCGGCATACCAGTTGTGCTTACCGGATTTCTTCCAACCGAAAAGAACCGGCTCATGCTGCCATTGATAAGGGGAGCGGCCAAGAACAAGTGACTGCTTTTTCCAAATGCAAGTACCGGAGAGATAGAAACCAGACTCTGCGAAAGCCTTTCTGAAATTTAAACCTTCAGTATCTGCATGAAATACATAAATAGAAGCATCCTTCGCCATTGCCGCTTCGGTATTCTTAAACGCCTCAAGCAGAAATTCGTAGAACGCTTCATTTCCCATATTGTCGTTCTTAATTTTACCCGCCGAACCTTCATAGTTGACGTTGTACGGAGGGTCGGTAACAACAAGATTTGCGAGTTTGCCATCCATCAGAACATTGAAAGTATCAGCCTTGGTGGAATCACCACAAACGAGCCTGTGCTGCCCAAGCATCCAAACATCTCCTTGCTTGGTGAGTGCAGGCTTTTGCAGTTCTGCATCTACATCGAAGTCATCTTCATGAATGCCATCCTTAAGTGAATCCTTAAACAATGCATCCAGTTCAGCAGGCTCAAATCCGGTGAGGGATACGTCAAAGTCAGCTCCTTGCAGATCAGCAATTAAAAGCATCAATTTGTCTTTATCCCAGTCACCGCTTATTTTATTAAGGGCGATATTGAGTGCCTTTTCTTTTTCCTCGTTCATTTCAATAACCACACACTCAACTTCCGTGATACCCATATCAAGTAGCACCTTCAAACGCTGATGTCCACCAACAACATGAGCTGTGGTTTTATTCCATAT
The DNA here is from genome assembly GCF_048453025.1 of Phosphitispora sp. TUW77. Taxonomy (GTDB): domain Bacteria; phylum Bacillota; class Thermincolia; order Thermincolales; family UBA2595; genus Phosphitispora. Next base: position 604,345 of record NZ_CP156677.1, on the reverse strand, counting down.
AACGGGTTCAACATAACCGAACTGCTCGATGGAGCGTTTTAGCTTTTCGTATTCCGGGTCACCTGGTTTCAAGTCTTTACGAGGATTATAGTCGGCTGGAATCAACAACTCAGTTTTCAATTTTTCTATCTGCATATAATTCAGCCGCCTTTCTCAAATTTATGTACATATTGACATTCTCCCAGGGGAACAGACTGGAATTAAAATGCCCGTAAACCGCTGTATCGGAATAGATTGCATTTCTTAAGTGTAGTTTTTCAATGATTGCAGCAGGTCTGAGGTTAAACACTTCCTGCACAATATTGGAAAGCTGATCGTCGGTGATCTTACCTGTACCAAAGGAAGTCACATCAACAGCCACAGGGTTTGCCTTTCCTATGGCATAAGAAAGAGCGACCTCACATTTTTCTGCAAGACCGCTCCAAACAATATTCTTCGCAATATACCGTGCCATGTAGGCACCACTTCGGTCAACCTTAGTCGGGTCCTTGCCACAAAGGGCACCTCCGCCGTGGGATGCAAGGCCACCATAGGTATCGACCATGATTTTTCTGCCAGTCAATCCTGTGTCGGCAGCAGGACCACCCTCGACAAATCTTCCGGAGGGGTTAATAAGAATTTCGGTACCCTTATCAAATGGAAAATCTTCAAAGCACTGCCAAAGTACATTATTTCGGATATCCGAACTCAGTTCTTCCTGAGTTTTGTCTTTATCATGCTGGACTGAAACTACAATCGTTTTTACACGTCTTGGCTTACCGTCCTCATATTCCACAGTAACCTGCGCTTTGCCATCCGGTAGAATTCCTTTAATGAGTTTTCCTTTACGGCAATCATCAATACGCTTTACGATACGATGAGAAAGCACAACTGGGAGGGGAAGGTTCTTACTGGTTTCGTTTGTTGCATAACCGTAAACCGTACCTTGATCACCGGCTCCTATTGAACCATACGGGTCAGTAATACCATTTCGCACTTCAAGTGCAGTATCTACACCCGCTGCAATATCAGCACTTTGCTGATGTACGAACACAAATACTGTGAACTTCCAGGGATTATATCCGACCTCTCGAAGTACATTTTTTACGATGAAACGGATATCCACTTTACCGCTGCAGGTGATTTCGCCCGCCACGATAATTTTTCCTTTAGTAGCCATGACCTCACAGGCCACACGAGAAGCTTTATCTTTACGCATACAAGCATCCAGAATATTATCAGCAATGAGGTCACAAAGCTTATCCGGATGCCCAGCACAAACACTTTCTGCTGTTTTATAAGTAATCATATTTTTCTCCTATCTTATTTATTTTCCTCGCCTTGCTGTGAGCAGACGCTCCATTACATCGTCCTGTGGATTAGTGCCGCTATATTCACCGGTGCAGTTTTCTTTGACGATCTGGAATATCTCCATCCACAACCGGTTTGTTTGGTTCATGTAATTTTGACCCATCGCCACATAAGGACTTTGAATGGCATTACCCGTAGTTGGGTGTTTTGCTAAAAAGCCATATTCAGTTACCGCTTCCTCACATTGAATCCAACGTGCCACGCTCATGGCGTATCGCTCCAATAGCTGTGGCGAGACGAGAACGGCACACCCACGTTCATTTAACCACTGCCATGTATTTCTGTATATTTCACCTGCAACCAGAGCCTTGCCATCTTTTTGTATAGCTTCAAGCATTTTATTTGGCTCGGGCATCTCAAGGCCTTTAAGGTCTGCAGTATCATTAAATTCCATCACGGTCAGTTTCCTGCCTCCCGGATTGCCTTCGGCGATTTTGTCAGCCAGTGGTTTCTTTTTTGCACCTGCACCAACACGAGCGCCACCTCGATTTGTACCGTCTTTTGCCATATAATCACCTCACTTTGCAGGGCCCAGGCTATTCCCTCGTTTGAAACCGCATTTTTTCACACGAAGCCCCACGCCGCTGTCCGCTTTAAAAAGTTTTAGAGATTTTACCGCCCCCACCGGTCACCGCTCTCGGCAGTAATCCTTGAGTGACAGGATTTACAAAGAGCCATGAGATTGCTCTTCTCGTTGCCTCCGCCTTTTGAGAGAGGGAGGATGTGGTGTACCTCTTCAGCTGGAGTAAGACTGCCTTGTTTCTCGCATTCTTCACAAAGAGGATGCGACTTGATGTAGCGGTCACGGATACGCTTCCAAGCACGACCATATCGCTTATTGGAAGCAGGATCGCGATCATATTGGTTGTAATGTTTGTCCATTGCCTTTTGATGCTCGGCACAGTATTGCTCACGTTCAGCAAGCCGACCGCAGCCGGGGTAAGCACAAGGACGCTTTGGTTTGTAGGGCATCATTTCACCTCGCTTTTGGGCATAGAAAAAGCCCTGCAGGACGGACCCACAAGGCTTGGAATCTATTCTATTTCGCTGATTATATAATAACATAAATGCAACTGTGGTATCTTGTTGCAAAGTGTTGCAGAATGTGCAAACTATATTTTAATAGGATCTTCAGGAAGAGTCACATGGTTAAGTGCTGCATTGTGCCACCTATAAACTGTTGTTCTGTCGGCATTAAGTTCATCGCCGATTTGCTCCCAGGTGAAGTTATGCACATAACGATAGCGTAGAACCATGCGTTCATCCGTGTCTGCAACCTCGTTTATAACACACCTTATCTGCTCTTTGAGTGCTACAAGGTTATCCACTTCGGCATTTATCTTACTTTCCAAATCTATAATCCGCTCTAAACATCTTACAAACTTAGCATCTGTATTTCGTGAAGTTTGCACCTTTTCATCCCAACTTGGAGATGATACACTTGTTGCCATTTCTCTGAGGCACTCCATTTCCTCGATGTCAGATTGTATTCTTTTATCAAGCCTATAAGCCTGGTGTAAATATTCCTTTACTTTCATGATCTTCTTACCTCCGATCTTAAATTTTTGATTAGGAAATTCCCATCAACAGAGGTAAGTTCTCTATACCAATCAGAATGGAAGAACCTCTCCACCTCGGATATCATGTCCTTCGCAGGATCATAGCGGGGACGTTTTTTCAGTTTTTTTAGTGCATCCCTATAATCCTTGACAGCTTGCAGGATAATGGCATTTGCAAGTTGCTCATAAGGGTCGGTCATCGCACCACCTCCAATTTTGCTTTTACAGCATCAATTAAAGAGGTTTGTGTTTTTTCTTTTCTTGTAAGTGCAGTCATCACATCTTCATCTATGGTGTCTTTAGCAATAATGTGGTGTATCACAACCGTTTCATTTTGACCTTGCCTGTAAAGGCGGGCATTGGTTTGCTGATACAACTCCAAAGACCAGGTAAGTCCAAACCATATAAGGGTAGAACCACCGCTTTGAAGATTAAGGCCGTGTCCTGCACTTGCTGGATGAATAGCGGCGATTGGAATACTGCCATCATTCCAATCTTCTATATCTTTCGATGACTTTATCTGCCTAACGGGAAACCTCTTCTGGATACGCTCCAGGTCATGCTTATACCAGTAGGCAACAAGCACCGGTTTTCCGTTTGCTCCTTCAATTAGGTCCTCCAGTGCATCAAGCTTTCTATCATGAATCAAATGCGCCTTGTTTTTATCATCATAGACAGCACCGTTGGACATCTGCAGGAGTTTGCCGGAAAGAACTGCCGCATTTACTGCATCAATTTCTTCATCACCTAAATTTGCTACCATCTCATCTCGGAAATCCGAATAAATGCTCCATTCTTTTTCACTGAGATACACAGGTACTTCATTTATGGCGCATTCAGGCATTTTAAGATAATCTGCAGACTTCATAGAAATCGTAATATCAGATATTTGGCTGTATATCCTTTCTTCAGCACCCGACAACGGCTTATATGAAAATATAATCTCAGCATTACGCTTATCCGGCACAAAGTAGGCACTGCGGTAGTGGGTTATGTACCTTCCAAGCCTTTGACCTAAATCAAGAACACGAAACTCTGCCCATAAATCCATAAGTCCGTTACTTGAAGGCGTTCCCGTAAGACCTACCATTCTTCTTACAGATGATCTAACTTTCAGAAGGCTTTTGAACCGCTTTGCACCATAGGACTTAAAAGAAGATAACTCATCTATTACAACCATATCGAAGTCAAAGGGGATACCACTCTTGTTTACAAGCCAGTCTACATTTTCACGGTTGATGATATAAATGGTGGCCCTTTTCATAAGTGCATTGATTCTATCTTTCTCAGTTCCTACAGCCACAGAGTATGATAAACCTTTGAGGTGATCCCATTTTTTTATTTCCGCAGGCCATGTTTGAGATGCAACTCTTAATGGCGCAATCACAAGAACCTTTCTTATTTCAAATTTATCAAGACATAGATCAAACAATGCGGTAAGAGTGATTACCGTTTTTCCTAACCTAAGCCCATATCAAGGAATATTGCAGATATTGGCTTGTTCTCGATAAAATCAATTGCATACTGCTGATAATCATGTGGTATGAACTTCATTCGGCATCACCTCCCAACGTTCGTAACACTTCATCAATCTGCTCTACGCTATCAATGCAGTAAACTAAAAAACCTAACGCTTCCAGTTGTCTTTTTCTCCTTACTTGCAGGGGACGCATCATTTTGCCCGGTGCTTTTAATTCAATAAATGCGATTCTGCCCATAGGAAGTAGCACAAGGCGGTCAGGCATACCATTAAATCCTGGACTTACAAGTTTCGGGGCAATGCCTCCCATGTTTTTAACTGTTGCTACCAGTTTTTGCTCTATATATTTTTCACTCACTTTTACCTCCCATCTGACACAAGGACACAATTATCACAACCTTTCCCTATATTTACTTACGCGGGTGTGCGCTCACAGGATTTAACTTCCTTATTTATAAAAAACCATTTTGAATATAAGGGAAAAAGTTGTGTTGTGTGTGTCACGCTTAAGTAGTTTTCTGGTACAAACGCTGCCTGCCGTAAATCGGCAAACGCTTGATATTAGTGGTTCGCTCCCATCCGCTAATCTGAGCCATGAGTGCTGCAATCTGATAGCTATCCGTAGTTTTTAAGTCAGGGAGACTATGATTTAGGCATTCACACCATATCTCTGCATTGCTTACTGACGTACGTGCAATAGTTCCTATATGCTGAGTACCTCCAAACTCACTGCCGTTCAAGTAGTTACGGCGGGCAAACAAATCCATATCATCCCAGTCCGCAGGTAAAGGCGTATTAAGATACTCTTCCACCATGCCGACACGCTCGTCAGTTTCCATCGCACCCTTTTGCGCCTTTTCAGCTTCTTCTAAAATGTCACCTTCGAGATACAACTTTTCGCTGGACTTCCATATTTCTTTTGCTTCTGCCCAAAACTGCTGTCTATATTCCTCTGTAAAATTCCAAGTCTTTTTCTGTTTTTTCTGATGCACCTTAATAATCCAAAAGCGGCGGTTACCTGTGATGTCACGCAGATATCCACGCTCACCGTTAACCGTTGCAATGACGATGCACTGTCTTGGATGGCTTTCAACTACTTTGCCATAGGATGGTCGATATTTATCGTCTGAGGTTGAGAGGAATGCTTTAACCTTTTCAATATCAGCTTTTCTCATTCCGGCAAGTTCTCCGATTTCAACCACCCAGAATCCCTGCAATTTTTCAGCACCCGATTTGTCATCCATATCTGTAAGAGATAGAGTTTCAGAATAATAATCTGCGGTTACAAGGTCTTTAACAATTGTACTTTTTCCTATGCCTTGATCACCATCAAGTACGGGAACGCAGTCAAACTTAATACCGGGAACATATATGCGTGCAACAGCCGCTGCAAAGGTCTTTCTGGTGACTGTGCGTATATAATCGGTATCATCAGCCTTTAGATATTTGATAAAAACATCCTCTACACGTTTTGTTCCATCCCATGCAGGAAGGGAATCAAGGTAATCCCGTATAGGATGGAAACGCCTATCATCAGCAATCTTGGTAAATGCCACATCATGGTTACGGCTTGAAAAAGGAAGGTAGCGTATATCAATAATGGACTTAAGCTGTGCTGTATCAGCATCTCGCCAGAACTTGTTACCTTCCGGTCTTTCCCAGGGAAGTGAGCCTGTAACCTGGATACGGTTTGCCAGTTCGTTATATGCAAAATTTCTAAAATCGGGGTCATTATTTAGGATAAGGTTTAAGTTGTACACACTGTTTTCAAGTAAGCTTGTCTTCGGTTGATACTTAAGCCTCGTCTTCCAGTCATCACCGTCTGCAGAAAAATCTTCTTCAGCTAACGCAAGTCGCTCGTTTGCAGCAAGAACTTTTACTTCATCAACCTGCATGGCAAACTCACACATATCTCTAAAGGACTTCTTATCATCATCGTCACCGAACTTATGGATACGCACGATGTCAAACGCATTGCAAAGTTTAAGGTATGCCGGGTCCTTGGCATGATGGCTGTATACGAATTTTCCCTCTTCTTTAATTTCGACACCTGCAATACTGCTTGATTCGATAAGGTGATACCTATTCTCGTTTTCTGTCGGCTCATATACATCAGACAGAAACGCATCGATTGCTTTTGATATAGGGAAATAAACCCTGTTAAAAAGTCCGACAATGCCGTCCTTCTCAAGAGGGTCTTGCACTTTCTGATTTGTTACTGTATTTGCCTTGCTCTCCCTGGATGAAGTCGGCAGCCTCGTAGGATCTGTCCATTCAGGGTGAGCATTTAATATTTCATCCGGGTTAAGCCAATTCTTATCTACTTCCTTATATACAAAACTCCCGTTTGACGGAGTGGACGGCCAATACATCAGCTGATTTGGCTGATAGGAACATTCATCGAAGTAATCAATCCCGAGCATCTGTGCCAAGTATCTTGAAACCGCTACAAACTCTTCCGGAGTCACATCCCTTGTAAGAGGAAAGATAAGACGGACTCTTGGGTTTTCATCAGTACTGCTATGTGTTGTATAAAGAACAGAGGTATAAGGTGTGCTGGTTTCATAGTTTTCAAGAAAAGTTTTATCTATCCTATCTCCATCCAGGGCAACCATAGAACGTAGCTCCACAGTGTCAATTTTTCTACGACCGCCTTTTAACGCACCTGCAACGAAACCTCCATGGTCTTTCGCATTATCCTTTTTTGCCTTGCTGAACCTGGCATATTCTTCGGCAGATTCCGTTGTTCGGATAGTAACTTTCAACCTTTCTTTCAACTCATCAAAAGAGGTGGTCTTATTGACCCATTTCTTTGCCTGCCGATTGTTCCCATAGGCAATCGCTAATTCTCGCATTTAGAACCCTCCTTTCAAACGCGGTCTTTCCCCATGCTCAAACCTTGCCTGCCTGGCAATACGGTAAGCTTTCTCTGTTGCCTTGCGATCCATATCGCAGAGGTAGTTAGAATCATCACCAAAGAGTTCGAACTTACCGTTCTTGTTGATTCCCGGATATGCAGCAAAGTGGTCACCGTCAATGGTCTCAAAATTGTAGCTATTAGGCCAATCTCCGTTGTTTGCATAAGCTTCACCTTCAATGCACCAAAGGATATCGTCAATATCCCCACCACTTGGAATATTGCCAACCACAAGGATTGCGGTCTTGGACTTTCCGTAAACATCAGGGTCATCTTTTCCTATCTCGTAGAAACGGTTGATCTTATACGCATCAGCATCAGTCATCTGACCCTTAACCTCAACATAAAGGTCTCCGCCATCTCTACCATCTACACCATGAAGAAGAAAATCCGGAAGATACATCAAACCGTTTCCAAGGTCATAACCTTCGGGTTCATACTCATATTCGATACCACAGGAATCAAAGAATACCGCCCAACGAGCCTCAAGCCTTGAACGGAAGAGGTAACCTTTATATTTGGTCTGTAATGCTTTTATTTCACTCATAGAGCATCTACCTCCTCAAAATCTTTATTGAAATATCTAACCGGCTGTCTGCGTTTCTTTGCTTTTTCAATTTCAATACTCATACCCCTTGAAATAACATCACCTAAAACCCAGACCTCTTGGCATTTTCCCATTAAGATAATGTCCATGAAAATAGCGAGATCGCGCTCTTTCTCATTGCTGTCATCCATGAACTGAGGAAACATAAGGTGGGGGGCGAGAGGGATATTTCCTTTTTCTAATGCGAAACGGCAGAACTCCCGTGTCCGCTTATTATTGTTTTCAATATCGCCACTAAAGGGAGAGCAGATATAGACAAGAGGTTTGAAGGCAGCTTTTGCTGCTGCCTTTTCCTCACGAGTTACATTAATAAGTGCTTCATGGGGAGTCGGATCATGATATCCTTCTGAATTGAATTTATTTATGCTCATAATATCTGCCTCCAGCTCTAACCTTCTTGCCACATTCATCACAAAATACTGACGTGCCAAATAGATCGCTCTCTCCATCACTTAAAATTTCTGCAATGTCTACCGACACCTCAGTACCGCACATAGGGCAATGACAAAATACATTCTCATCTGTTATTTCAATGGATACCTCCATGGTATGGTTCAATTTTTCTTTCACATAAAACATAATAATTGTCCTCCTTAATTTGCGTTTTCTTCCATCTTCAACTTGTACCATTCCAGATGACGCTTTCGCTGCTGATAATCCGGAACAGCTACTAACAAACCCACATCCACTTTCTGCAAAGTTTCAAGCATCGTAATCTGCTCATCGGATAGGTAGGGACGAATACTTTTACCTTTTTCGATACCATTGGCTATTCTAAATTGCTTTGCAGACATCCCGGTAACAATGCGGTTAATCATGTCGCATTCATTACTGAAGTGATATGGCTTGGGATTTTCGTGAAGTAGCTTAATGTTGTCCGTCAGTAAAGGGAACTCTTTACGGGCTGAAACAAGCGTCTTAATAAACTGCTCCATTTCATTAAAGCGTTTGATGTATAACTCTTTGAACTTCATTGCTTTTTGTCCCGTATATCCCATGACTAACATAGTGAAACCGTCACGAGTCATGGCATAAGCCTTTTGTTTTCTGTTCCAACCATCCGTGTATGAGGTCGGCTCAAAATTGAGCTGAGCAAATTCTCTGCTTAACCCAGAATTGGGGTCAGTGATTTTAGCAATATCACGCAGAACATTTTTATGCTCCTTTTCAAAGAACTCAGCAACAAACAAGCTATCTACTCTTGCCGTATCCTTGGTGTCGGCAAATACACCATATTTGTCTTTAGGTATTAATTCTCTCATCAGAATTACCTCCTTATAATTTTTTGGAGGACTTGACCTCCTAACTGGTAGCCTTGAGAGAAGGTCAAATCTGATGGTTTTCTAAAAATTCTTTAAGTTTTTTCTCTGCACGTTTTAGCTTTTGGCTGATATTATTCTCATCAGCACTGATAGAGCGAGCATAATCACGAATTGGCATGCCATCGATGCGTACTGCGATAAACATATCTATCCAATCTTGCTTTTTACCAAGAGCCTTATGTACCAATTGGCAAACATCCTCGTGTTCGTAATCTCTACTGCGTGTCTCGTCATCAGAAGTGGTACAGAGATAATCCATAATGTTAAAGGACTCATCGTCTGGTTCAGCCTGGATATATCCCCTTTTACCACTTAACTTCTTCATCTTGGGATTGGAGTCAATATACCTGGTTTCCCTGCGCCAGCAGTTGTATTCTTTACTGTTCATAAGGTCGAACATTTCCTGTACAGTCTCACAACGCTTTACTTCAGCCTTCTTTTCTGGCTTTGCTTCTGCAAGACGCTGTTCATAGTCGATATCCAGCATGATGCTGTAATCACCATCCGGGATATCAATTGTGGTGTAGAACTTGTGGCCGTTTTTGATGTTGTCTTCATACAAAACTCGAATCTTCATTAAGTATTCCTTTCCGTCCCTGCATTGGGCGGCGGAATACAAAAAGAGCCTGTGGTGAAGATGACCACAGACTCCGCTTGTCCTTAAAATGGGCGCACGAAATCACGGTGGGTGCATCTTCATTCCAAACACAGTCTTTATCACTGTGTTATGAACTCTTTATGCATCCCGCCGTCCTAATGCGCATCTCGGACATTGAGATTTTATTTCAGGAGGTTTGTCCTCCTGTTATGGTAATGATAATACTTTTACTTTTTTTGCCCGTTGAATAAACTTCAACAGCAAAAAGCCTTAATAATCGTTAAACTTTAGTTCTTAACTTAGAAAATCCACTGATTTCGAAGATCACTTTCCTGCAAATAGTGTTTTTGAGAAAAAAAATAAGGAACAGTGCATATTTTCATATACACTGTTCCTTATTTAAGAATAAATGTCGCTTTTATGACTAACGACAAATGAAATCTGATGAACTAACTTCATCAAAAAAAAGTTTAAAAATTAGACCGGACATATAATCCAGTCTAATCAGTAAATTATAGACTTATAATGGCGGCTGATGAATAAGATAGTCTAAACTTTGCTCTTTAAGTTCATCATACACATCCCCGTAATCAGTAGCCCATTTAAGATGTAACAACATATCATAAGTTTCATTATCCGTGCCTATTCTACCAGTCGAAGTCATATTTAAACTTAGATCTGCTAATTGTAGCATACGATCACTTACTCTAAATGGAATATGAATTCCGAGACAAGCAGAAATAACATTTAGCTTAGTAAGGTTTGCACCTTTTTTCATATTACTGATGGTTCTGATGTCTAATCCCGTTACACTTTTCAATAATCTAGTTGAGTAGTTGCAAATATGTTTATCCATCAGCTTTGTCAATGCATCTCCAAATTCTAATTCCCCAATAGCTTTGAGCATTTCTTTAGACATTTCATTTACCAGTCCATATTGAGTGAGTAATTCTTCACTTATCTCATCATAATAATTGAATGTCAAATCTGCTTTTGCCGCGGGAAGTTTCACATAGTGCAATTTCCCATCATTTTCATCTACAATGAATTGAAGGAAACATTCTTCTTCATGAGCTTTTGCGTATTCTGTTAATTCAATGTTACCATCGTTAGTTCGTTGAATATATTGAGAAGATACCAGGCAAACCTTATTGTCCACATAGGCAAAACAATCTGTTTTTACTGTGCTTGCTACTGCTTTACTTTCAGAGTACCAGTTGGTCAGTGTTTTACTGTTTACTGTAGAAACTGTCTTTTTACCAACATAATCATTCTCAGTAAGAACAACTCCAACATTTGGTGCATCCGATTCCGATTCTTTATCCTTTGGCTGCGTAGGTATTTCTTCGTCTCTCACATTTAGGTATGGATCTTGTCCTCCACTTAATAAGAAGAAACGGAGATACTCTTCAATATATAATGGTAATCTAAGTTCAACATACTCGTTTCGGAGAACAAGTTTAAAAAACTCTCTAGCTTTAATCTTATTTACCGAATTTTTAAGTTCTGTGAATTTACCATAGTTATCAAGAGTACTACTATTAACTTTTCTCTCTAACAATTCACGAAGAAGATTAAATCTACAACCAAGTCGCCTAACAACACGATTAATTCTAGCATATTCTTCTGCCTTCATGTAATCTGCAATATACTGCCTGAAAGATTTTCCAGGAACTAAATTTGCCTTTCCACTCTCTACAGCATGTATAAATCGTTCAGCATAGCGTTGTTCTTCTTGAGATAACATGGAAAAAGATCTATGTAGTTCTTTTAATGCCGCAGCCACAATTTCTGGATCGGTATCGGCCTGTATCAATGTGACATACTTATCAAAATTGGAATTCATATAGTTAGCATCAATTTTTCCAGTATCATATTCAGTGATATGAATATCCACCTCATAAGGAACATCTCCGCCTCGGCCTCCACCGCCGCCTCTTGAAAGTTCTTTGTATCTGGCAAGGAGAGTCAAATATGTCATCTCATCAAGTGCTACTTCAATAGCATCCTCAACCTGATTCTCGTCTGGATAAAATTTTCTAGACCATACAAATCCCTGAATTAATGCAGCTTCCAGGTGTGTTACAAACAGCTTGAAATCCTTGGCAAATTTCGCTACTGCAGCTGAATCCTCTGGTAGCTTTTCAAAGCTCACAATATTAGCATTTTTGAAAAGCTGCTCAATACCCAAATACAGGGTATTCATATGTCTGAGGTTGTTTGGGAGCTTGTCTACAAAAAGCCCAGTAGGAACATCTCCGGAATAAGCTTTTACCGCTGCTTCAATGTTCTTCTCCATAGTGTTAGGACGTCGGTAGTATTTTATGATTCCAAAAGGTTTCTCCGCCATATCATAAATACGATTGGTTCTAGAAAATGCCTGGATAAGATTCTCATATTCCATGACTTTATCTAGATATAATGTGTTCACCCACTTAGAATCAAAGCCAGTTAACATTTGATTTACAACAATCAAAATATCAATTTGCTCATCTTTGCCCAAGCGTTCATAAGGCTTTTTATGTGACATACGCAAACTAACGTCTTTACGAAATTTATCGTATGAAGCGATGGAAAAAGATTGAGAGAACTTACTGTTATAGGCTTCCAATATTTCTACAATGCCATCTTCCTTTTCAAGTGAGCCGCCACCTTCGTTATCAATAGATGGATCGAACACAGCCGTAATCATTAGTTCTGGCATTTCCTTTACCATCAGACGATAGTACTCCACTGCTTCTGGAATACTGCTGGTCGCAAAAATAGCATGAAATTGTCTGTCACGACTGTAAAGGGACCATTTCTTTTTTATATCAGTAATAATTCCCAACTTATATTCAGGTGTTTGATACTGCTCGTTGGGAATGTAATCCTCTATACCACTAATCCATTTACCATTAACAAGCTCTCCGTACATTTTCACCTGTGATGAATCCATATATTTGAGAAATATTTTCTTCTTTTTGGGGTCGCTCATGGCTTCCTGCTGAGAAGATGCTTTTGCTTTTTCCAATGCAATTTGTTCCCTCAAATCATTGTCATCATAGATACGAACAAGGTATGGATCAAATCCTAGTACATTCTTGTCTCTTATTCCATCCCCTAAAGTATATCTATGAATTTCATCTCCAAAAATAGTGGGGGTGGTACTGTCTTTCTTTGCATTTAAATCCTGTATTGGTGTTCCAGTGAAACCAAAAATAATAGCATTCTTAAAAATATTCTTGATGTTAATCAGCATATCTCCGAATGTAGAACGATGACATTCATCAATAATGATAACCATGCGTTTACGCTGTATTGCTTTTAGGTCTGCATCATTCAATCCTGAGTCCTCGGCAGCAATATTACTGAGTTTTTGAATAGACGTAACAATTAGCGTATTATCAAGATCATCACTTTTCAATTTAGAAGTCAGAATCATTGTATTTTCAGTTGCCTGTACTGATTCACTTTCGGATGCAAAAGAACGGTATTCTTTTAAAGATTGAATACCTAGTTCTTTACGGTCAACCAAGAATACTACCTTCTCTGCATCATGGTTGCTGGCAATTAACTGCGCCGCCTTAAAGCTGGTCATAGTTTTACCACTTCCCGTTGTATGCCAAATATGACCGCCAAGCTGCTTACCGTCATCCCAGTGGCTTTTCTTATCAGCCACAATATTAGCAATTCCAACGGCAGCATAATACTGATAGCTACGCATTACCTTAAGAATTCCATCATCAGTATCTGCAATCGTATAGAACCCGATTAACATATGTGCCATAGGTATAGATAAAAACCTATGCACAAAAGTATGCCAATCATTGATGGGATTATTATTAAAGTCAGCCCAATGGAAGTAGAATGCCTTGTTAAAAACACCGCCTTCACCTGGGTTGGCAAAATACACAGATTCTTTGGGCTGCATGGCTACAAAAATCTGTATCATAGAAAAAATTCCACGGAATACACCTTCGTGAGAATATTTCTGTATCTGGTTATACGCTTCGCTGACCGGTATACCACTGCGTTTTAACTCCAGATGGATTACTGGCATACCATTAATAAGCAACATCAAATCTCCTCGCCTATTGTTGAGAATAGGAGACTTTGTCTTGAATTGTGGTTGCTGTACAATTTGGTATCGGCTTTGACCTAAAGCTATCTCTTGACGGTCATAGATTTTCAAACTTACTTCTTTTCCAAGATGTAGTTGATCTTCTGGGTTATCGCGAGTGATTGAAATACTTCTACCATTGATAAATTCATTCAGTAAAACTGGTGACTGTAAAGCCTTTACCTGGTTTATAATCTGATCCATTTCACCTGAGGTCAGAGGGCAATCATTCAAACGTGTATTCTGCTTGTTATTATTGAAAAGAATGTCTGCCCAGTTTTGAATCAAATCTTCTTCAGTAGGAAATCGTATAACATTCGGCTCCCAGCCATATTCAATCAGGGCTTTAATGACCGCATCTTCAAAGTCTTTTTCTTCTGTATATATAATTTCAGACATGTAACTCACCTCCTATTTACACAAACATTTTTTCTAAGCAACCGGCCTTGATATTTTTTAGCTTAGTTAACTTTTTATCTTGAAGAGAAATAAGAACATCCAATCCAGCAAGATATTGTCCAATACGTCGTTGTTCATTTAATTTAGGAAAAGGAATCGGCATTTCAAAGAATGTGGTGTCTTTGATAGAAAACCTATCCGAGCGAGCACCTGTATCCCCATTAAACCGCATGAAAGAATACCAGTGACTGCTCTTAAAAAATTGCTCAAGAAAAGTATTGTCCACCTCTTTTGGCCTAAATACAGTATATAGAGGTGATATAACTCCACATCTTCCTAATTTGTTACGCCCAATCGGTCCTACAGGCGCCGTTGTTGAAATACGTGGATTATAAACAAAGTCCTCTGGACGCACTACATAATAGCCGTTTATTTTATCCTGCTTAGCAATATCATGATCAAAAAAGTCCCTTTGACTAATAATTCCGTATTCCGCAGAGTTTGTTAAAGTTTCTGTATATTCCATATATACATTCTTTTCCGTAACCTTATCAGAAATAGTTCCCAATTTCCGATACCCCCACGCTCCATCAAATTCAGAAAATCGTACTTCTGGCACCTTGTTACCATTTTTAGGGAACATTTTTTCCAACATAGCTTTTTTCATAATTAGTAACTTATCATACTCTTTCTGGTGAAGTGTAATAAGCCTGTCAATATTCATAAAATATTCTACAATCTTTTTTTCTTCATCCACTTTTGGAAAAACGACATCCCCCTTTAATGCATTTGCATCTGATACTTTCATGTCGTTTTTTGCACCTTTGTTTACTAAAGGATGCATGTATTGATTCATTCTTGCATATTGTTCGAAATAAACTTGGATGAAATCGGGATAAACATTTTCTTTTGGATGATAAACGGCATAAAGAGTAGATACAATTCCAGCAGGTCCTTTGTTTGTTTTGATAATACCAAAAGGATTTGCTTTCAGTGGAGATTTGGTATATACGACATCACCTGTGTTAACTACTCCATAATTAGCTGTTGAAACTCCTGCAAATGATCTGCCGTGAAATTCTATTTGATTTATGATACCAAAATCACCAGATACAGATAAGACATCTTCTTTACCAAAAATCCCTTCGGTATTTTTTTCATTGGAAACATTAAGGTAGTGTTCTAATTTATTCCTTTCCCATGTATCCTTATATCCAGAAAATCTTAGACTGGGTAACAATTTTTCTTTATCCATCCTTAAACCTCCAGACTCTTTCTAAACTCTGCTAATCCTTCCATATCAGATACACTTCCGGTAAGATCACCAAGCATCTTATACAAGGTTTTTCTAGTATCAGTTATACCTTCTTCAATATCTGCAAATGTAGTTGCATATTTATTTTGGAGCGCAATAATTTTGGTAATCATCTGATTAATCATGTTTTCTGGCAACTCAAATATTCCACTTACAAGTGGTTCAATCCATTTCAAATCCAAAAGTCGCAATGCAGTATCTTCATCCATATGCTCAATGGTATCTTTTGTTTTTAGATGTAGTTCATCCTTTTTTATTCGAAGTTCACGCTTGCTTTGTGTTTCTTCATCCATTAGCATAAGCACTTGCTTCATCTTTGCCTCAAAAGAATTCTCAGGAAAATCGTATTCCATTTGTAATTGCGCGATACGACTGTTAACGGCGGGTTTGCCATAAGTGCCGTCCTTATTTGCATTCATCTCACCCCACGCAACTATATTGGTTGTGGCAATGTAATCCAACTTATCGTTCTTTTTTGAAAGTAGTAGATATTTTTGAAGTGCTGCAATTTCTGGACTATCTACATCCTTTAGTGCCTCTGCTACAAAAATTCTGACTTCCTTCGCGACAAAAGAGTCCTTTTCTTCAGTTACTGTACTTCCTTCTAGTTCGTCATCTTCCAACGACTCTAAAACTTCAGTATAAATAGATGCAATTTCACGCAAACGATTTTCAAGCACGATAATCTCATTCAGTTCATCTGCGTGTATTTCTTGCTGCACCAATTCAAAAGGAAGAATACGGCCTTTCCAGCCTTCCTGTACTTCTGGTACTTCATCGTCGTCATCTGATTTCTTTTTAATAACCATATTGGGGTCAACTTGAAAAATCGCTTCAAACCCTTCACCCTGTATCATTTCTAAATCAGCCGCTATGACGTCCCAATTTTCCGATAAGATTTGGTAGGCTTTATATTTGTCCAAGAGTTTGACCCTTGAAATGCGATTAAAAATCTCTTCACACACCTCATCCTTTTTCCCCTGTGCGTTTACATCCAAAATATCTTCGATGAGAGAATCATACAAGGATTTATAAAAACCATCAAAACTCGCAGCGAAAGCCTGTTTGTATTCTTGGATGGAAGGAACCTCTAGAGTGACAGCTTTGATGTCCTCGTGAGGAACCATTAAATAACCCTCCGACATCTCTTTGAATAGTGCTTCAAAAAGACCAGGGAATGTATCCCAATACTCTTTAAGTAATGTGGCTTCGTGCATCGGAATACCACCAAACATAGTCGCCCTAATATCCCAAGTTTCTGGATCATCGGAAGAATCCACGTATCTAGGAATATTTAGGTTATATTCATTTTCACGTATTTTCTTTTTGGTCACAAGAGCTGCATATTTTTTAATAGGCTGTCTAAGTCTCACAGCATCTGCAATTTTTTTAATATCACAGGCACGAAGTTTGTTATTTTTTCCTGCTTTTTCAAATCCTTTTGAAGCGTCAATAATCAACACATCAGAATCCTTACGTGTTCTTTTCAACACCATAACAATCGTAGGAATAGAAGTTCCAAAAAATATGTTTGCAGGCAAACCTATGATAGCCTCTATGTGATTTCGTTCGATAAGCGTTTCTCTGATTTTACCTTCTTCACCGCCACGGAATAATACCCCATGCGGTAAAACAATGGTCATAATTCCGTCATCCTCTAAATGATATAGCTCATGCAGCAAGAATGCATAGTCTGCTTTTGCTTTTGGAGCTACGCCAAACTCTTTATACCGAGGGTCATATTCTTTATCTTTTGGGTCCCATTTCTGAGAATAAGGCGGATTTGAAACTACTGCATCCACCTTGACCAGACGATAAGTTTGCTCTCTGTTTTGGTCATTTTCAAAGTAGGGCCAGTCATCCTCTAATGAATCGCCATTTCGTACATTAATGTTTGCGGGACTAATACCACGCATAACCAAATTCATTCGAGTAAGGTTATATGTATTTTCCTTCAATTCTTGCGCATAGTAATCAACCTTGTTCTCGCCAGGAATAAATCGACTAATTGAAGTACCTATATTGATTAGGAGAGATCCTGAGCCAGATGTTGGATCATAGATTTTAATGTGCTCTTTATCCTTTAAATGCTCTGCTATAATTTCAGACATCAAAACTGACACCTCATGCGGTGTGTAAAATTCTCCAGCTTTTTTCCCTGCATTTGCTGCAAACATACTGATGAGATATTCATAAATAAATCCTAAAATGTCATAATCCTGTTTTCCATCCATAGGAATTCGTCTAATAAGCTTTAACAAACCCTTTACTGACTTGGTCTGTTTTTGAGCTGTATCACCCAATTTGGAAAGCCCAGACTGCAATGTCTTAAATATATTTTCAAAAATCTTCTTATAGGTTTCCTCTATGTTTAAGTCAAATGCATTTAAAGCATCGCGAACATTGGCGATATTGAAATCATCACCCTTTTCAAGCCATGTGGAAAAAAGATTGTTATATGAGATAAAATAACCAATATTCTGGCGAATGTGCTTTGCCAGTTGAACATCCTCCTCACTAACCTTTTTAATATCGACATCTTTATATCCTTCATCTTTCAAGAACTGAATTTCACGTTCTGAAAGGTACTTATAAAACATAAAACCGAGGATGTAATCCTTATATTCATTTGCTTCTATCTTGGAACGCATTTGATTTGCTGACTGCCAAATTGTAGAAGCCAATTGCTGTTTATTCATTGTCGGTGTCCTCCCTTTTTTCGTAGATAAGCCTAATGTCATAACCTAATCCTTCCATCATTTGAATAAAAGTTTTATTTACAACACCATCATCTTTCTTTACGATACGATTTACATACTGTACGGTTTTTCCTATTTTTTCAGCTAAAGCAGCTTGTGTTGTATCAGCTTCAACACATTTTATTTTAATATCTTTTTCAATATTGTTTTTTATCATATAACCGTCCTCCGTTCTGTAAATTAATAAATCCATTTAATATTATGGCATAAATAAGATGATTTTGTCAATATATTTGGTTTATAATATAAAGATGTTTCAACATTTCAGACAACTCAACCCCATTTTTACAGTAATTCTATCCACTCGCCACCTTTTTGACAGTAATTTCGTCAACTCAGTAGCCAAAAAGTAATATTGTCCACACAACCTTGTGTTTTTCTGTCATTAGATATGTTCTTACAATAAAAAATTCCATGACCTTGAACCCAGTTTGAATATGAGTTCAAAATCACGGAATTCCCTTTATATCAAGCACTTTTACACTTTTATTTATCGACCTTTGACAGCAATACTACCGTCTCAACGTGCACCGTCTGCGGAAACATATCCACCGGCTGCACCTCCACCGCCCTGTATCCCCTATATGACAAAAACTGCAGGTCCCTGGCCATAGTGCCGGGGTCACAAGAGATATACACTATTCTTGCCGGTTCCATATCCGCTATTGCCTGTAAAGCCTTTTTATCAATCCCCTGTCTGGGGGGATCGACCACAATCACATCAGGCTTAAACCCGCGCTCAGCCAGCCTGGGCAGGCGATTCTCGGCTTTGCCGGAAACAAATTCCACATTAGTTACATTATTCATCTTTGCATTGGCTCCGGCATCACTCACCGCTTGTGGTGACTCCTCATAACCAATCACACGTCTTGCTTTTTCGGCCAGGAACAGCGAAATGGTCCCTATTCCACAGTATACATCCAGGACTGTTTCCTCTCCTGTCAGTGCCGCATATTCCAGGGCCTTTTCATATAAAATCTCTGTCTGCCGGGAATTTACCTGAAAAAAAGATTCCGGGGATATGGCAAATATATATTTCCCGATATGGTCCGTTATGGTGGACTGCCCTGACAGGAGCTGTGTTTCCCTGCCAAATACATGCCGGGTTGGTTTTTGGCTAATGTTGCGGACTACCGATACAACTACAGGGAGCTTGGCCCGCAGCTCCCTGGCAAAAACAAAGGCCTCAGGGAACTTTTCACCTGATGTTGCCAGAACCACCATCACTTTTGAAGTAAACCACCCTTTTCTGATAATCACATAGCGCAACAGACCCTCTTCAGTTTCCCGGTTATAAACAGACAGCTTAAATTTATTCAGCAGGGCTTCCACAAATGAAGCGATTTCCCGCACCTGCTCGTCCAGCAAATGACAGTTTGTTGTCGGGACAAGGACATGTGTTCCTTCTTCAAAAAACCCCAGCTTTATCTTACCATCGGTAAAATTAACCTGAAACTGCACCTTATTACGATAACCCCACGGGCTTTCCATGCCAATTACCGGCTTGACCTCAACATCAGTAATTCTCCCTATGCGTTTTAACGAATCCTCAACAAGCTGCTTTTTAAGTTCAAGCTGCAGCCCATAATCCATATGCTGAAATTTTGACCCGCCACACGTTTCAAATACCGGACATCTAGGCTCTATTCTCTTTTCACTCAAAGAAATAACCTCAACTATTTCACCCTGGGCAAAATTTTTCTTAACACTGTTTATTTTGACCAGCACCTTTTCTCCCGGAATGGTAAAAGGTACAAAAACCGCCATGCCCCGGTACCTTCCGACACCCTCTCCTTGATGGTTAACCGTTTCTATGTAAAGTTCAATTTCATCTTCCGAATTTACGACTATATCACGACTCATTAGCTTCCTCCCCAATCTATTTTAAGTCTCTCGGAAATAGAATTTCCTTTATGTTCAAGGCTTTATGCCTTGGACTTTTTGTTTTACCCTCCACAGTAGCCTACTTTTTTCTTAAACTATCTTTTTCTATTGATGTCAAAAAAATTCCTGCAGTATACCGGGAGTAAACCTTTGACATAATAGAAGAAAATATTATTTACCTGCGGAGCATGTAATGGAAAATACAGCCAGCTTTATTTCCAGAATCAGGTCAGAGCTGAACCGGACAAAACATATCAATGATAATAATGATAATAATGATACTAATTATAATGCTAATAATTATATGGATTTAGGCAAATTAAAAACGGTCCCTTTCCTAGATGAACTGCTGTCACCTGTAACACCTGGTGAAGAGGGGCTGGGCAGCTTCCAGGAAATCATGATGGAAGAAATCGCCAAATGTCACTTGGACAAAATAAAAACAGGTATCAATGAATTGCTGAAATATCTCTTGGCCGGAATTAACGATAACAATGAAAAACACATGGCAGAGCTCTATATGTTCCGTCTCCGAATGATATTCAGCAGATGTCTGATGCCTGACTTCCCTTTTTCAGAAGAAATATGGAATTATATTTGTGACTGCCTGCGTACAGTCGGTTCTTTTTTGGTGCAAAACTGTTATTACGAAGCTTGCCGGGAAATTATTGTTTCTATTAGCGGCATGGGACGCCTTGCGGCACTTGAAGGGCTTCCCACCGGCAATACCCAGTCTTCATTACGGATTATTGAGAACAAGGCCTTGGAAAACGGAGAAAAGCCGCTTGCCGCTGCAGCCAAAAATGCCCGCTTTAACCTTGAAACTTGACCGAGGTGTTGTTATTGTTTGATACTCAATCATATTTACGTGTACTAACTTCCATAAATGCTGCCCTGACAACCTTGTTGGGATCTGTGGGTATTTTCGTATCCCTGACTGTGCAGCGCCGGGTTGAACGGCTCCAGGACATTCTGGAGGAATTTCTTGACCTCTCCTACCAAAGTGATACCAATATTACGGGAAAGATGTACAAACTTATCGAAAAATACCAGATGCATTACCTGTTTCCAGACACACCCGGACGCTTGATTGTTCAATACATTAATTTAACCATAGCTGTAGTAATAATATCATGGGTAAGCATTTTAACCATAGGCTTCCAGTGGACATTCAAGGTATCTTTAGCATCAATATTGTTCTATATACTGCCAATTTTTATGGGACTTGGCATTTTGGTGTTTTACCGCTATCTGCTCAAAAACACCATTTACCCTTTTGGAAACTATCTGATGAGTCCCCTGATTCCGCCCCCTGTAATGCTAAGAAGTGTTTCATTCCTGTCCGGTTATGTAAATGTTTCCGTTAAATCAATAATGAAACAGGCCCGACTGAGACTTCTAATCAAACCACATAACAGTGATAAGGCTAAAGTGGTCTTAAAAGAAGAGTTATCCTTTGATGATTACTTTTATTACCTGTTTATTGCCAGGGAGGACAAGCCGGTTTTTATAGGCTATGGTGATCTCCGGATAAGTTTTGACAATGAGTCTATTACAGGCAAACCCATCCCTGCAGCCAAAAACGTAAATATACCATTGGGGTACATTCCCTTTAACAGCCTGAAACATGATGATTATGACGCCAATTTTTTTATTTTTCCCAAGGGAGAAAAACATCCCCTGGAATACCTTTTTAAACTTAAGAAACAAGGGAACATCTATGCAATAACAGAAGATCCCGAAAGTTCAGTTAATTATATGATAACTTACCATATTGACAAGGATCGGTTCCGGGTACTTGAAGAAAACACCGGCATCCCGTTTTTCCACATGCTAACGAAAAATACAATCTTAAACAGTGGCAGGTATGCCTGCAATGAACCCTTTAAGCCTGAAAATGCATATAATTGCGCTGAAGATGTATACATTGACTAAGCATTCACCGGGGCAGCAGCTATCACCGGGGCAGCTTTCTGAATAACCTGTCATTGATAGCCACATAATAAATTCCAAAAGCAATACCAATTACTGCAAACCAAACCATTGTCGCGTTTACGGTTCCGGCATCCGGCTCTGCCATCAATGCCGCAATGGTCCAGCCGATAAAATTGTAAAAAATATATGAATATGGAGACAGCATGCTTAATTTATTTTTCTTAAACACAAATACCATTATCGTGCAAACAGGGAGCCAAAAAAGCTCAAACATAACCACAATATAGTTAAACATTGTCGGATTGCCTTTGTTCAATACCAGGAGAACACCGTCAATCACTTGCATAATGCCTATTGCTATAGCACCGGCAGCATAAAAACGCGTAAAGTTCATAACACACCCCCTGTTGCTGTTAAGCAGACAATAAATATATCAATCTCGTGTATTTAATAATTGCCGGCTATATAGAAAATAAAAAGCATAATTGAATTCCAAGCACAATGGGCAACAATAGGTGTAATAAGGGAACCTGTTGTTTCATAGAAATATGCCAGCATAAAACCCATGGCCGTTATGGGAAGCACCCGGTAAATATCCATGTGCAGGGCACCAAAAATCAAACCTGATAATAACATTCCGGCTGCCTGGCCATACCGGGCTCTAATCACGGGAAATACCATGCCGCGGAAATATATTTCTTCACTCAAGGGAGCCAGTACTGAAACTGAAATAAAAGGCAGCAGCAAATCTCTGCCTGATTTTAGACCAGTCAACAGCTTCTCAATATCCTGAGGAGGCGGAGGACCAAAAATCCGAAAAACAATGAGTCCCATAATCCATACTACCACCGCAAGGACAATCCCGCCGCCAAGGCCCAGAAATATATTTTGCATTAAATTATCACTGATCAGGCCAAGGTCTTCACGAGAACCGTGCCTGCGCCAAGTAAGCAAAGCCACGGAAAAAATCATAATGCCTGCCTGGACAAAAGTGCCCAGAAAAAGAGCCAGGGTCTGAGGACTGTTTCCGGTAATTTTGAGGGCTGATATCATCTGTAAAATATAGTTTTTCAATAATCCCGATGCCGGTATCAAGGCCAGCAGCATAACCAGCACCAAAACCAAATCCCACCACTTCCACTTGGGGTACAGCGGGGGTAATACTACTTTTTTTGATTCCATTTAATTACCTCTGCATCCATGTTCTCTTGCCAAGAATAACAGATTTTGCTTTACCTGACAAGATGCTAATTGAGGGGTTCTTTGAACTGCCTGTACTTATTTAAATACTTTTCAACCGCAAGGATAAATGTAGCATGGGACCATGTCAGCGGCGATACCGATAAATCCTCACCAGTATATGGATGTACCTGTTCAGAAAAAACTCCGCTATCCAAAGCATAATTGACAGCCCAATTTATAAGGTCCCGGCTCTTAGCCAGGGCTGTAAAATCTTTGGCTGTATCGGCAAACCATTCGGCCATCCATAAAGTAGATATAATCCACGGGTTTCCGGGAACATTTTCAACATCATCACTTTTCTTGAAATAGTAGTCGTCAACATACCTGGCAATACCGCCAACATTAGTTTTGGCCCATAACTGTTCCATTATCGAATTCATTGTATTCACAACCCGCCTGTCATCGGGAGCAAATGCCCCGAATTCAAAAATCCCGTATAAACTGCTGTCAAGAGTAACATCCTTCTCTAATGTACCGTCCTTTTGAGGATATACTCCCCTTAAAAATCGTCCCAGTTCAGGACAGTAGAGGTGTTTCTCCATTGCCTTCCTGACCGCCAGGGCCGCTTGTCCGTACTTTTCAGCAGACTTACGGTCATTGAGGGTTTCCGCAAAAAACCCGGCGGCCTTTAAGCCCCCATAGACAGCAGCAGTTGTAAAGCTGAATATTCCCCGGCGTTCCTCCCACAAGTCAAAGCTGGGCAATGGTAGTTTTGTCACCGGATCGCGATAAGATACCAAAAAATCGGCTGCCTTTGTTATTAGACGCGGGTACAGGGACTCAATGAATTCAAGGTTACGGTATAAAGTGTAATAATGACCCAAGGCAAATAGCACCAAGGCTGTTTCATCTTCCTGGATCGGAATCTGGATCTCACCGTCTCGAAACCAGGGATGCCAGCTGGAGCCAAGAGTCCCGTCCGCATTGTATTTATGCAGGAAATAACCACCTTCAGTAATGATATCGGCACAGAGCTGATAAAATTTTTCCGTAATTTCAGGATATCCTGCCATATCCATGGCATAAGCAACCAGGGCGCCGTCACGTGTCCACATATAACTGTAATGGTCCCTGTGGTACATTAATACGTCGGAGTCGTTAGCCGCCAAGATAGCACCGCCATTATCTGTCTGGGTCCTGATTAGCAATAGGCTGCGATGAAACATGTCCCTAACTTCACCGCTAAGGTCTGCAAAATCCCTGCTTTTCTTATATACCCAAGCAGTCCAATATGCATCTATATCATCTATTATTTTTTCCGCCCCGTTTTCCAGAACATACTCATTCCCCAACCTGACATCTTTGATATCTGTTCCGGCAGCAATCCAATAATATAAAGAACTTGTACCTGTATCTTCAGGCTTGCAGCTAAAACTGACAACACTATCCACAGACCCGTGGGCAACCGGACTCTGTTCCAAAAATCCATCCTCAGCATCTTTCCATGTTCCTTCGGCCCCCTTAAACCTCTTAATTCCCATGGCATACTGAAAAATCCCCTGTTCACCTGTTCTGTCACTAACGGTTCTGCCATTAATAAGAAAATACCGGTTCCGCTTATAATGAATTATACAATTATGTGTAGGTTCGTATATCACTGTATCACCTACATCAGTCTCATTTATTGAAAAGTCATGGGTGAAAAACAGTCTAACTTCACGGCCTTTGCCGGAAACATCAGTAATGCGGATCATCTTCACATATAAGTCCTTCCTATAGTGAACAGCATCAGTTATTTCAAGGGAAATCCCTATTTGATTGTTTACAGCCTCTATACTTGTTACCAGGCTGTTTTGCCGGTATCCGGCTTTCTTGGCCCAGACATTGTCGTCAATCCATGAAAAATTTCCGTCAACCCATACTCCGAGCCTGTTGCGATGCCCCAGAATATGATTGTCCAAGCCAATGACAGGATAGTATAAGTCCCTCATATTCAAACCGCGGTCAAAATTAATTAACATAGAACCATTGCCAATGGCAATATCTCTTGGCATATTATGCAGCTCCATTCATTCAGTTTTTCCTATTTATTAAAAGTTTGCCTAAATAAATTTTCATTTATGTGAAATAATAAAAAGGTCATTGAACACTAATTTCACAAAACATTATTCCACAAAGCCCGGCAAAATATAAGGATATCAGTTCAATACTGTTTTCCTAACGGGGAAAAGGAGGAGGGATCAATGTATAATTTTAGTGGTTTTATGCTAATACTGTTTTTCAGTATACTTATATTAGGCGGAGGTATATATTATATGTCTAAAAAGAAACCTATGGCTCATAAATCACTTCCGGAAACGGTACCGCCGGTACGGAAAATCACACCGGAACCCGAAACAGCAAAGGAATTATTTCCTCGTCTGGAATTTTTGGCTGAGCCGGAACCCGGTCCGGAACATGATTACGTCATTAATCTACCCTGGGGATATGATGACAACAAAATAATGATTATGGCAAGAGACCCCGAAACAATTTTTGCATACTGGGATATAAGTGAACAACTAAGGAACAGCCTAAGATTCACCCATGGCAGCCAGTGGGATGAGTCACTTCCTGTTTTGCGGGTTTATGATGTAACCGGCATTGATTATTTTAACGGTGTCAATGCCAACAGCTTTTTTGATATTGTTATCAATGATTTTGCGGGAAACTGGTACCTCCATGTCGGCACCCCTAACCGAACATTTTGCGTTGACCTTGGCAAGATTCTTAAAGATGGTACCTTTGTTACAATTGCCAGGTCAAATATCACCTCCACACCAAGGAATTGCCTGTCGGACAGGACTGATCCCGAATGGATGCTGGTATCGGGGAACCGGCGCAAATTGTATTCACGTATTGGGAAAAAAGGTGGGATGAGTTCTTACGAAATATTTAAAAATTTTGTCCAGTAACAAATAAGAAAGGAATGATTTGATGCCTAAAGGATACCTTGCCCTGGTTTTGCATACGCACTTGCCTTATGTTCGGCACCCCGAACATGAGTTTTTTTTGGAAGAAAGATGGTTTTTTGAAGCTATAACTGAATGCTATATACCTTTAATAAATGTTTTTGAATCATTGGTAAATGATGAAATTGATTTTCGAATAACGATGTCAATTACACCTCCACTAATGTCAATGTTTACTGATGAACTCCTGCAGCAAAGGTACTCAAACCACATCACAAAATTAATTGAACTTGCGGAAAAAGAAGTCTCCCGGACTAAATGGGAGCCACATTTTCATGAAACTGCCATAATGTACAGGGATATGTTCATTGAAGCCAGCAGGACTTTCCATGACCGTTATCACAGGAACCTTTTAAATGCATTTCGAAAGTTTCAGGATATTGGAGTCTTGGAAGTAATAACTTGCGGGGCAACACATGGATATTTACCCCTTATCGGGGTAAAAAGAGAAAGTGTCCGGGCTCAGATAGGAGTCGCTGTAGACTTATATACTAAATTGATGGGCAGAAAACCAATCGGTATCTGGCTGCCGGAATGCGGCTACAACCCGGGAGATGACCATATCCTTGAAGAATTTGGAATCAAATACTTTTTCGTAGATACTCACGGCATCATGCATGCTGAAACACAACCGAAATACGGAATATATGCCCCTGTCTACTGTCCGTCCACAGTTGCTGCCTTCGGCAGGGATACGGAAACATCCAAACAGGTTTGGAGTGTTGACGAAGGCTACCCCGGAGATTTTGACTACCGGGAATATTACCGTGACATAGGCTGGGACCTTGATTTTGATTACGTTAAACCATATATTCATCCAAATGGGCAAAGGATTAATACCGGCATCAAATACCACCGGATTACCGGGAAATCAAATTATAAAGAGCCTTACAACATGCATCATGCAAACCATAAAGCAGCTCAGCATGCAGGCAATTTTATGTTTAACAGGGAGAAACAGGTTGAGTACCTGACAAGTGTGCTGGACCGTAAACCCCTTATAATATCCCCATATGATGCCGAATTATTTGGACATTGGTGGTTTGAAGGACCAAAGTTCCTGAATTATCTCATAAGAAAAATTGCCTGTGACCAGGAGGTTCTTCAGCTGGCAACCCCAGGTGATTATCTGGCCGAATATCCGGTAAATCAGATGACTATCCCTTCAGCGTCCAGCTGGGGATACAAAGGTTATCACGAAGTATGGCTGGAAGGAAGCAATGACTGGATTTACCGTCACTTGCACAAGGCCAGTGAAAGAATGACTGAATTAGCTTCAATGTTCCCTGAAGCTGAAGGCGACCTGCTCAGGGCTTTAAAACAGGCAGCCCGCGAGGTGCTGCTGGCACAAAGCAGCGATTGGGCTTTTATTATGAAAACCGGTACCATGGTTGATTATGCCCAAAAAAGAACAAAAGAGCATATCCATAGATTCAACGGTCTTTATGAAGACATCAAATGGAATAAGATAAATCCTTCATGGTTGTCTGACCTTGAATACAAGGACAATATTTTTCCAGATATAAATTACAGGCATTTTCTGCCATACCGGCCAACTAAAAGCAAGATTGCCGTTAACCTTTAATCCTGCCCATATTTTTATAGAGGAATCTTACCGAAATCGTTAACAGCAAGGTAAGATTCCTCACATTCCGTCAAAGGAAATAACAGTAAAAAAAGGGATTCAAGTGCTCTCCGTCGAATTTTTTGGTAATGTCTGCTAAGGGGTAATTCTCCAAGCCAACATATTACTAAAATAAAGGAGAGGTGGATATATGTCCAGACTGCCCGGCAAAAAGACCAGGTTCTTAAGCTTTTTCACACTTTTACTGCTGTTTCTGTTGACACTGGTTGTACCGGTCTTCGCAAATCCCTCATCACGAACGACTCCCTTTAAAGATATCGATACAACCCACTGGGGATTGAAAAACATTATAAAAATGAACGTCCGCGGAGTTGTTAGTGGGTATACTGATGGGACATTTCAGCCTAACAAGGCAATTACTCAAGTAGAAGCTATTCTGATGACAATCCGTAATATGGAGGTCACCGACCGCCTTGCTGCCATTGATACCAGTCAAGAACTGCCTGTGCAAGTCCCGCAGTGGGTCAGTGATTATTACAAAGCCGAAATGCTTTTTGCAGTACAAGAAGGACTTATCGTTCCTTCAGAAAATAATTTTAATGCAGCTGCTGGGGCAACCAGGTCCTGGGTAACGCAATTGATTGTCAGATCTATTGGAAAATCAGGTGAAGCTTCTCAGTTGTCTGGGCAAATGCCGGAATTCGGGGATGCCGCAACAGTTCCTCAATGGGCGCGGGGCTACATTAATACAGCTGTCAAATACAAATTGGTTAATGGGTATCCGGATAATTCCTTTAAGCCATATCGTTATGTCACCAGGGCGGAAATGGTTAAATTGCTGGGCGAAAGTGAAAAGTACCTTGACCTTAGTAAAACTTTTTTATCTGCAAGAGTTGCAGGACAATCGGGACTATCTCTTTCTCTTACAATAAACGGCGTGATAGAAACTTTTGAGATCAGTTCCGATACCTGGATTTTTGATGAAGACGGCAGTTATATAGGCTGGGACGGTATTTCAGAAAATGATCCGGTAAGAGTTATTATTAAGGGGGATACAGTCAAGCTGGTTGAAATTTTAACAACAGATGCAGTTGTAGATACCTTAACCGGCTCTGTACTCCAAGTTCTTCCCGTTGAAAATATAATTATTATTCAAGATGAAACATTAAAAATACATACAAATACAGTTTCAGATTATGCTTCTTTTATTGCAGAAACAGGCCCCTTAAGCGGGCTTACAGATATTGAGACAGGTGATAATGTAACCTTGAGCTGCAATTCTTCCGGTGAAGTAGTATTTATATTATTGCTCAACTCAGGTCAGAATGACGCTGATACCGGTATACTTTTCTCGATTAACACAGATACAGGGCTGATTATAATTAAAAATTCACAGGGTACTCTGGATTCATACCGGTACGCCGATCAATTATCTGTCATCATACCTCAGATACGGTTCCCGGAAATTACGGACCTGGAACCTGGAGATGAAGTGAAAATCACCTTAACGGACAATGTTATTTCTGAAATTGAACTACTAAACGCCAGGCAAGATTTGACGGTATCCGGCAAGGTGCTGCTGCTCTCCGAAGAACAAAACATTATTACAATTTCCACTGAAGATAATAAACTGGAAGCATTTGAAATTGCAGAAGATGTAGCAATCAATATTTCAGGACTTGACTATCCCTTGCTCTCAGATGTATTGATAAATGATCAAGTAGCTCTGACCATTGAGAATGAAATGGTTACTCAAATAAGCGTCCAAGATAGAAGTGCCGAAAATACCCTGATAGGTACCGTGCTGGCAGTTGATGCTTCCAACAGGATTATTGCCCTGAAAACCGAAGATGGGATTGTGGAACTATACGAAGTTAATTCCAATGCCGAGTTTCTTATTGATAACGAGACAACATCAAAACTGTCCGAAGTTGAGCTGAATCTCAAGATAGAAGTACAGCTTCGTAATAATGAAATAATATACCTGGAAGCCAAAAATACAGTAGAAGGAAGTATTGTTACTGTTGATACCTCCCGTAACCTGATTGCCCTAAATACCGTTTCTTCCGGTACAAAATCATATATCCTGTCAGAGGAAGTTGATGTTAATATCAAAGGAGTCGGCATACCCGAGCTTGACGACTTGAATAGCGGTGATTATGTAGAGTTAAGGCTTGAAAACAATGAGAATAATATAATAACAGATATCAATGTCAGAACCATCTTTGAGTATCAAATTGTCACAGTTTATGAAGATTCAGACAAGCTTAAGGTAGAAAATGATAAAGGTTATTCATCATACCTCTATCTGAATGACCGGGTTACTCTTACCATACCGGAAATAAGTTCCCCTGATGCCGGAGACTTCAACATAGGAGATACTGTCGAGGCAACATATATCGGAAACAGGCTGATTGCAGTTAAAATTGTACCTTAATCAAAGAGTTTTTTCTATATAAGAGTAAAAATGATGTTAACTGGCATAAGAAAAACAATTGATGAAGTGTCATTGTTGCAGTTATCGAAGACGGATGAAAAACAGAGTAGCGGAGGACAGGACGTCCGGAGCCCCGGCGCGTGACACGGACGTCACTGCGCCGGGACGATAGTTTTTCATCCGGCAAGATTTACTGCAACAGACACGCAATCAGGTTTTTCGTTGCCAGTTAACATTATTTAACCATTTTTTAATTGATTAATTTTATCAATATAAAAGTCGGCCAAGCTTTCCGCAAATTCGTATGAGTAACCTTCCGAATAAACGTGATACCTGGGTTCTTCCACATCAGGAAGCACTAACGCCCACCCGTTATCATGGTAGACTTTTACCCCATCTAGCAATTCTACTTCCCGGTCACTGCTTTCTTCAATCAGTTTTCTCATTACCCTGCCTTTTGCGGCCCACGGACAGTCCGTCTCTTTTCTTATCATATTAATTTCAGGAATCGAACTAACGATTTCCGCAAGAGTAATATCTCTTCCGGCCATGTAATCCATAATCCGAAGAACTGTTGATATGGCATCAAAAGTAATCACAGACTGGCTAAAATTACCTTGTGCAGCCACAAGCTCAGGCTTCATCGTCTCGTGCATAAATACCACCGGTGAGGTTTTTGTCCTGATAACAGTGCCGTTTTTGGTCTCTGCCATGGTTTCAACAACCCTGCTCCCGGTAACAGGGACCGCTACCACCGGTTCCCTGGATGAGTCAAGGATTACTGCAGACATCAGGGCAGTAAAGAGATTATCATCTAAAATTTGTCCCGTCCCATCAATGAGAATAACATGTTCAGCATTGCTATCAAATATAACCCCCATATCTAATCCGCTCTCAGCTGCTTCTGCAGCAATTTTCTCTGCAACTGCCTTCATTTCCTCAAATCCGGTATACTCATAGGAGTTTCCCTCAAAAGTTTCAACCAGTTCACAGCCCAGTTCGTTAAAAACATAAGGAACAATAGAATGGAGGCCTTCTCCCGGCATGATAGCCGCTATCCGGTATTGCTTTTTCCTGATCTCATCCCTGCCAACCATATCTAAGAGACTGCGGACATATGATTCCGTAAGTCCCGGCATATATGTTGCAGTACCTACCTGCTCTTTAGTTTTTCGCTGGAAATCATCTCTCTCAAACAGGTTCTCAATTTTCCTTTCAACATCCCTGGAAATCATAGCCCCGTTTCCGGTAAATAAGTTTATGTTAATAGTATCAGAATTGGTGAAGGATGATTTTACGTGAATCCCTCCCTTAGCCGCAAGAGCCCTGACAGCATGCCTGTGTACAGGAGTAACCAATGTCCCGCCATCTGCCGCCATTATTCCCACAGACATGAGCCCGGCAATAATGGCGTTCTTAATCATTTTGGTACTCCGGTGGTAATCACTGCTTACCAGTACTGTTTCCCCAGGTCCGGTCACAGTGCCGTAAACTGCCCCCAGTTTGGCAGCACATTCCGCTGTAAGATTAATATTTATTTTTCCCGACACACCATCACTTCCGAAAAGATTACGACAGGCTTTCGTCCCCCATACAAAATGAGAATCAACCACCATACTCCTTTCTACCAACTTGTGAGGCCAGATATTGGTATTTGGTTTAATTCTTGCATTTTCCTCAATAATACTCTCTTCTCCGATAACCGCACCCTCAAATACTGCTGCCCTATCCTTTATAACTACCTTATCACAGATTACTGCACCCCTTATTTCGGCCTGGTTGCCAATATATGAACCATTCCAAACTATTGTTCGCTTTATTGATGCATTATTGTCCACCCTGCATCCA
Source organism: Phosphitispora sp. TUW77 (assembly GCF_048453025.1). Taxonomy (GTDB): domain Bacteria; phylum Bacillota; class Thermincolia; order Thermincolales; family UBA2595; genus Phosphitispora. The sequence continues at coordinate 572,055 of NZ_CP156677.1, read as the reverse complement.
CTGCCTACCACTACGTAAGGACCGACTTCCGCTCCCGGACCAATATGGCAGTTATCACCAATAAAAACAGGGGCATTTATAATGGCGCCTGGGTCTATCCGGCAGTTATCACCGGTATATATCCCGTTCTCCGTGGAAGCCGCCGACTTGACTTCAATATTAACCCTGCCTTCCATGGCTGCAAAATGAGCTTCCTGATACTGTTTCAGGTTACCTATGTCACACCAGTATCCCCTCAGACTTACCCCGAATAAAGGCATATTTTCCCTCAGCAAATAAGGGAAAAGATCTTTACTGAAATCGAATTGGGTATTTTCAGGGATATATTTTAAAACTTCAGGTTCCAATATATAGATTCCTGTATTCACAGTATCACTGAAAACTTCTCCCCAACCCGGCTTCTCCAAAAACTGTCTGATTGACCCCGAATCTTCCGTAATCACAACCCCATATTCAAGAGGAATTTCCACAGGGGTAAGCACAAGTGTAGCTATCGCCCCCTTGTCACGATGAAACCTGATCGCTTCTGTCAGGTCAAAATCAGTAAGGGCATCTCCACTGACAACAACAAAGGTATCTTTTAGAAATTCCTGGGCATTCTTAACACTGCCCGCTGTTCCCAAAGGAGTATTCTCAATAAAGTACTCCATATTTACTCCAAAACCGGAACCGTCACCAAAGTAATTTTGTATCTCCTGAGGCATATATTGAAGAGTCACACCAATTTCTTTAATCCCATGCCTTTTCAGAAGCTCGACAGCATATTCAATTACCGGCCTGTTGAGCATCGGCACCATAGGTTTAGGCCGGTTGCAGGTCAGGGGCCTGAGTCTGGAACCCTCTCCCCCTGCCATAATAATTGACTGTACCAAAGGTATCTACTCCTTTCAATGGGCTCGCTGCCCAGAAACATTTGCCCTGCTAAGGTTTTTTACTTTTCCATAAAGCGCGGCGAGAGGGTCAGATGCCCGCCATGTATCAGTATGCCAATCTGCCCTTTTTGACTGGTCCAAAATTTCTTCATATACTTCCAGGGTCTGGCTTGCAATTGAAAACCAGCTGTATTTCTTTCGTGCCTTTTCATAACCATTGACGCTCAGGCGATTAGCCAGAGTCTTATCCCCAAGTATTGCCATAATATTATCTGCCAGCGAATTAGAGGAGCCTACATAGCATTTCATGCCATCCCTGCCATGGTCAATTATTTCACTTAACCCTCCTGTATCACAAACAACTACCGGCGTCTTTGCTGCCATTGCTTCCAAAGCAACTATACCGAAAGGCTCATAAAGACTGGGAAATACCGCAACACTGCTTTGACTAAACCAGCGGTTTCTGGTAGTATCATCAATGTACCCGGTAAAATAGAACCGGTGTCCCAAGCGTTTTTCCCTCACCATAGCTCGCAGGTGTTCTTCATAGGGACCGGTCCCGGCTATAACAAACCTAGCCTCAGGGAAATAAGATAAAATCTTGGGCGCCGCATCTATTAAGACTTGTACTCCTTTTTCGCGAACTAATCTGCCAATATAGAAAATATATTTTTCATCACCCTCATCGTGATAAACAGTATTAGTCTCAAAATCCTCAATAGTTACACCATTTGGAATTATCCTCAGTTTATCTTCAGGAAGCTGAAAAAACCCCTTGAGTTCCCGGTACATGAATGAACTGCACACTATTACTTTCCAGGACTCAAAGCTCAGATACCATTCGACATCACTGATATACCTCTGGTTATCATTGTGCAATCCATTGTTTCGCCCAAATTCCGTTGCATGAATAGTTGCCACCAGAGGCACGCTAAATGAATGCTTCAGCGCCCTCCCGGCAAACGCAGCCAGCCAGTCATGAGCATGGACGATATCAACACCCTTTATAGAGTTGATCAAAGTAACCGCATATTCGAGCATAGAAAAATTAAGGTGCAGTATCCATGTCCTGAAGTCGGGAGCTGAGATGCTGTAAGGGTAGATCCGGTGCACCCGCACACCTTCATTTTCCTCATATGGCTCAACATTATCCGCTCCAATGGTAATTACATGAACCTCCGCCCCATGCTTGGCCAGCGCCTTGGAGAGTTGATGCACATGCTGTGCTAAGCCTCCAACGCTTTTGGGAGGGTATTCCCAAGATAACATCACTATCTTCATGTTTGACCTCCTCCTTATTTCTTCTCCAGCTTATTTTACCTTGGGAATATATGCTTTATTCGTGTTGACCCAAAGAATTAAATAAAGGGACTAACCCGTCAGTCAGTCCCTTTAAAATCACTGTTATACAGCAATATAAGTTTTAATACTGCTTGCCGTCATGAATCTCATAACTCCAATTATGTCCCGAGTTATTATCCCAATTCCCTGCCCCATCCTTAAAACAAAAGTTTAATCTGGTATCATCCGAAGCCTGCACAGTTTGTTCCCAGCCGCGTCCGGTATGAAACATCTTTAGATATTTTGTATCATGCCAGTTGTTATGATACCCAAAACCAAGATGTAAGTAAACATCCTGGGCCCCAGATTTTGAGAGAAGCCCATCATAAATAATATTTACTTGGTCTCTAAAGGTAATAGGAGTCGGATAAACATTGACACCGCCAACGCCGTACATGCCCTCGGGACTACTATGGCTTACTTGATCATAAGCTAAACGGTCCATAAAAATTACCCCCTAATATTTTTCTGTAATTAGTATTACAAATATCAGGGGGTTTTTATTTATGGAAATAATTTCAGTTAAAATTATTCACTGGACAGTTTCACTATTGATTTTACAATCGGATCAACCTTCCGGATGTTATATTGGGAATTAAGTTTAAACCCTCCTGCCAAGAGCCTTTGCATAGCATTTTGAGACTCAGTCCGCACCAAATCTATGTAAGTCTGAGCGCTCATATTACTAACATTTGGTCCTTTTACCATAAGGTTGTTTGCCGCTCCAACAACACCGTTATATAAATTCAATCCCAGGGCTTTGTCTACCTCCTCAATTACCTCAGCGCTGTGGAAAAGCTGAACAAGTGTCTCAGCCTGAGGATAAAAGGCTTTATATATATTATAGGCTTCGTCCTTTTTGCCTGAAAGATAGAGTGCCCAAGCATAAGTTTCTGTTATATCCTTTTCTCTATATGGGGAATTGTACAGTTCGCCAAGAAGCCTGACACCCTGGTTCAGGTCCCCTGAATCAGTAAGCGCCTTTGCTAGCGCCAGTTTCTTAAAAGGGTCTGCAGGGTTAATATCAAAATGGGATTTTGCTGTTCTCACATATTTTTCTTTTTCATCATTGTTTAATCCTTCAAGGTGATATTTGAAATCATAAGCAGCACTCAATACCTCATATAATTTTTCCTTAGTTGCGTTATATCCGTATGCATTTTGACCATATGGGTCATAAACCGTACTATTTACTAAAGCAGACTGTTCATCCTGTATCATTTTATACGCAGCTTCACCTATGACAATGGCCTCATTCCATCTACCGGCCATAATCTCGTCCACAACCTGGTTAATTTCGTTATTTAGATTTTTTTGCAACACTTCATAAGACTTAGTGGCGACGCTTTGAGCTTCGGAATTGTCGTTATATGCTGTTTCTGAAACAGCCTCCGACCTTTCCCGAGAAGGAATTTTGGAACTTAGCTTTGACAGGTTAAATGAACATCCACTGACAACTACTAAAGATGTCATCAATATGAGAGCTAAAACAAAAGGTTTCCTTATCATTTAAAAATACCCTCCCTCAAAATTGTAATCCTCCTGCTAACCCCTTTGGAGCTTTGGCAAATAATTTCCAAAAATAAGGAGACCAGTCTTTTCGGAAAATACCGAAGAAAGACTGGTTTAATAATAACCCGTTAAACTTCGGTAACCCGGCTGTCCTTTAAATATCAAATAATAGGACCCGTGGCTTTGCGTCCCCACCTTTCGAAGGGTTTGCCTTGTCGGTTTTTAAAAATTATTCTATTTATATATCGTAAAATTTTATTATTTACATTAGTGTTTTTAAAACTTTTCTGTGAAAATTACAGATTCTTTATCAGCTCATTACCAAATTCCGAACACTTCACTTCAGTTGCACCTTCCATAAGTCTGGCAAAGTCATAGGTGACAACCTTACTTTCAATTGTCTTTTCCACCGACCTGTAAATAAGTTCGGCAGCTTCCTGCCAACCCAAGTATTCCAACATCAGAACCCCGGAAAGAAGTACGGAACCGGGATTTACTTTGTCAAGCCCGGCATATTTGGGTGCTGTGCCATGAGTTGCTTCAAACACCGCATGGCCTGTCATGTAATTTATATTGGCCCCCGGAGCAATACCGATGCCGCCCACCTGAGCTGCCAGGGCATCGGAAATATAGTCACCGTTAAGATTTAATGTAGCAATGACATCATATTCGGCCGGCCTTGTCAATATCTGCTGCAGGAATGCATCTGCAATGACATCCTTGACAATAATCCTGCCCGCTTTTTGGGCTTCAGCCTGAGCCTTGTCAGCGGCCTCTTTTCCCTGCTCAGCGGTGATCCTATCATGTTGGGCCCAGGTAAATACTTTATCGGCAAAATCATTTTCCGCAACCTCATAACCCCAGTTCTTAAATGCTCCTTCTGTGAATTTCATAATATTACCCTTATGAACCAGGGTCAAGCTCTTACGGTTATGCTTTATAACATATTCCAGAGCCGCCCTCACCAGACGGGTTGTCCCTTCCTTGGAAACAGGTTTAACTCCGATACCCGAGGTTTCCGGAAAACGTATTTTTTTCACTCCCATTTCTTCAATAAGAAAACGAATTACTTTCTTGACTTCTTCACTGCCTTCATGCCATTCAATGCCTGCATAAATATCCTCCGCATTTTCACGGAAGATAACCATATTCACCAGCTCCGGATTTTTCACCGGTGACGGAACTCCATTATAATATCTTACGGGCCTGAGACATACATATAAATCAAGTTCCTGCCTCAAAGCAACATTAAGTGAACGTATGCCGCCCCCAACCGGTGTCGTCAGCGGTCCTTTAATGGCAACCAAATACTCCCTGATTGCTGTCAAAGTATCATTAGGCAGCCATTCACCCGTTTTGCTGAACGCCTTTTCACCTGCAAGAACCTCAAACCAAGCTATTTTCCTTTTGCCATTATATGCCTTATCCACAGCAACATCAATCACCCTTGATGCCGCAGCCCAAATATCAGGCCCTATCCCATCCCCTTCAATAAACGGAATAATGGGATGGTCAGGAACAGTTAAATTACCGTTTTGAAAAGTAATTTTTTCTCCTTCCTTTGGCATGTCATAATTGTTGAATAATGCCACAACCTCTCACCTCTTTATATTTGTCTGTTGTAACTGGTTGGTAACCCTTTAAACATTTTACCCCATATTAAGAATTTTTTCTACTAAAAAAAGCGCGCATATTTTAAGTATGCGCGCCAGCCTCCATCAAGATTATAAAACCATTCAGTTAGCATTATGCCCGGCAGCCAAAAACATCATCATAAATATACATAAGCTCCTTATCAAACAGTGACCTTTTAAGGTCAACCGCAGCAGAACGAACCTTTCGGAGCAGTTCATTGGCTTCTTCTTTGGTAAGTTGGATTCCGTATTCGCCAAACTTAACTATCAAGGCCTTTGTTCCTGAGTGCTTTCCAATGATAATCTGTCTTTCCAGTCCCACTTCCTCAGGTGAGAAAACCTCATAAGTCAACGGGTTTTTTATGGCCCCGTCCGCATGTATCCCTGATTCATGTGCAAACATGTTTGAACCCACTATGGACTTCCAGGCAGGAAGTTCCCGTCCTGAAGCAAGAGAGACATATTCGGCTATCGTCCTGAACATCTCAGTCTTGAAAGCAAGGTCAATTCCCTCTATGTGCTTGAGGGCCATGACAACTTCTTCCAAAGCCGCATTTCCAGCCCGCTCACCCAAGCCCATAACTGTTACTCCGGCATGTGTGGCCCCTGCCCTGATACCGGCCATAGTGTTAGCTGTTGCCATACCAAAGTCATTGTGTGTATGCATTTCTATTTCTATATCGGTATTTTCTATCAAAGTTTTAACCCTATCATATGTTGTAAAAGGATCAAGAATCCCAACTGTATCACAATAGCGCAGCCTATCCGCTCCGGCCTCTCTGGCAGCATCTGCAAAACGAATTAAGAAATCCATATCGGTTCGGGAAGCATCTTCGGCATTAACGGAAATGTACAACCCTTCTTTTTTGGCGAACTCAGCTGCCATGACCATTTTTTCTAAAACCTGCTCCCGGGTTGTCTGAAGCTTATGCTTAATATGTATATCTGATGTAGAAATTGATATTGCAACCGCATCCACACCACAATCTATGCTTTGTTCAATATCTGAAATAACTGCCCTGTTCCACCCCATAATGCTTGCTTTAAGACCAAGCTTTACGATATCACTGATAACCTTTTTTTCATCCCCGCCCATTACCGGTACCCCAGCCTCAATTTGATGTACTCCAATTTCATCCAGGAACCTGGCTATTCTTAATTTCTCCTTGTTTGCAAACACCACTCCGGCGGTTTGTTCTCCATCTCGTAATGTTGTATCAACTATCTTGATATTCTGATATGCCACCTAATTACACCTCTTCCTCAGCTTTTTCAATAGTTAACAGCCATTGATTTATATATTGGTCTTTTTATCGGAAAGCCATTTATTAATATTTTACCACGAAAGAAGCAAATTGAGAAGTTTAAAATGCGTCATATCAGAGTTTTATATCACGTTTAGTTTTATGCATAAAATAATTGGCCCCTTTTGAAAGGGGCCAATATATAATTTTAATTAAAAGGTTATATCCAGTTTATCCATCACATTTTGTATTTTGTTAAATACTGTTACTTTGTCGGAACCAGCAAACAATAATCCAACCGCCTGGCGCTGTTCATTAACCCCAAGCGCTCCGCTGTCTCCTCCCTGTGACATCTCACTGGTAAGAATCTGGTCATGAAATTCAGCTTCTGTGCCGTCTCCCATCTCAACTGATACAGTTGCATTGACAACCTTCACAGTCCCTTTAGTTACTCCCGTTGTCCGGCCGCTTTTTATTATTATCATGCCTGGTTGAGCTTCGGCCATGCCATTTATCTTACCAATTTCCAAGATTTCACTATTAAGCTTTTTCTGGTTTTCCGGTTTGGCTAATGCCGCATCAACCGTATTCCCTGTATTAGATTCACGCAGCAATTTAACTACATATTGGGGTGCCATAAAGCGGCAAAACGCATTTGCCCAGAATTCAGCAGTTGCAGCCTTGGGACAGGAAGAATGGTTCAGCACTTTATCTACAGGCTGAAACCTGTATAACCGGCCAATTATATCTTTTTCTAGCTTCCCCCCGTCATGAGGACCGGGAAGCAGAATCGGGTCACCCAGCTTAGCCCGTTTATCCCTGCCATTGCTTGAATTAGCCAGTACATGATTATTTGATAATATCAGCTGCTCTCCCGTTTTCCGGTCCTTGACTACAGCTCCAAAAGTTCCCGCAGTAATTTTGTAATGACCAATACTCATTCCCGGCTGTGCCGGGCCGCCTCTTTTAGTGCGGTCAACACCCAGAAGCCGGATATCGCCAACCTCGATTACATCTGTGACAATCCCATCAAGGTCTTTAGGTACAATATGCTGAGCCTCAAGCTGATTTTCCGGAAGTTTCCGCCTTACCAAGACTACGATGCCCTGCTTGGGCTCACCTGTTGAGGCGCGAACTGCTTCCTTATATCCGACTCCCACTCCGACTACATTTTTCATTCCAAGTATCTTTTTCCTGTGCTTATTAAGAGCGGAACGAACCTTATCCACACAACTTCCTCCTCTCTAATTCCTAACCTGAAATTCACTACATTATATGCATAACAAGTTTCATGCGGAATTAAGAGAAAGAAAAAAAGAGCATTCATATTGCTCTCAGACTGCTGACAAACCCAATATTTCTTAATCATTAAAATATATCATGAACAGGGGTGGATATATTCCTCCGGCGGGCTACATCTCCGCCGGCAGCCGCTCCCGCTTCGCGGGTCGCGGGCCCGGACGGATGACAGACTCCGCCTTCCGGAACACATCCACCCCTATCTAACATCACTTTTATAGCTCAAAATCACCGTCTTTGTCAGCCTAAAGCATTGTGAATGCATTACTTCATTTTATCCCTGAGCAGTTGATTAACCACACCGGGATTTGCTTGGCCCTTGGTGGCCTTCATCACCTGGCCTACCAGGAATCCAATAGCCTTATCTTTGCCGTTTCTAAAATCCTCTACAGATTGAGGATTACTTGCAATAACCTCATCTACAACAGCCCCAATTGCGCCTTCATCACTGATTTGCTTCAGTCCTTTTGCTTCAACTATTACCGAAGGCTTCTCCCCTTTTTGCTGCATATCCTCAAATACATCTTTGGCAATTTTACCGCTGATTTCGCCTTTGTCAATCAAGTTAACAAGTTCAGCAAGGCTCTCCGGTGTTATGGGAAAATCATTATCTGTTACACTTAATCCAGATGCATTAATAAATTTTAATAATTCACCCATGAGCCAGTTACTCAGGGCCTTAGCATTGGCAGTATGTTTCACGCCTTGGTCAAAGTAATCCGAAAGTTCCTTGGAAGCTGTAATTACTTCAGCATCATACCTAGGAAGACCATAATCACTAATATACCTCTCTTTACGGGCATCCGGGAGTTCCGGAATTGTCTGCCTGATTTCTTCAATCCATTGTTGGGAAATTATTATTGGAACAAGGTCAGGGTCTGGAAAATACCGATAGTCATGAGCTTCTTCCTTACTGCGCATAGAAAAGGTAATTCCTTTAGCCTCGTCCCATGTTCGTGTTTCCTGGATTACCCTGCCCCCGTCCTCAAGCACTTCAATCTGCCGTTCCGCTTCATACTCCAGGGCCTTCTGAAGTGCGCGAAAGGAGTTCATGTTCTTCAGTTCAGTCCTTGTGCCAAACTCTTTTTGCCCTGCAGGCCTGACTGAGATATTGGCATCACACCTCAACGACCCTTCTTCCATCTTGCAGTCAGACACTTCAGTATACTGCAGGATTGCCTTCATCTTCTCCAAATAAAGCCTGGCTTCCTCCGGGGAACGAATATCAGGCTCAGAAACTATCTCTATAAGAGGGACGCCGGTTCTGTTGTAGTCAACCAGTGAATAACGGGATGCAGCCATAGTTTCACCTTCATGGTTCAACTTTCCGGCATCCTCTTCCATATGCACCCTGGTAATTCCAATTCGCTTCTGCTGCCCGTCAACATCAATGTCAAGATACCCGCATTCAGCAATAGGCAAATCATACTGTGAAATCTGATAATTTTTAGGCAGGTCAGGATAATAGTAGTTTTTCCTGTCAAATTTACTGAACTCAGCTATACTGCAATTTAAGGCAAGCCCTGCCTTGATGGCGAATTCGATAACCTTTTTATTAGTAACCGGTAAAACACCCGGCAAACCAAGACAGACAGGACAAACATGTGAATTAGGAGCCCCGCCGAATTCAGTTGAACAGCAGCAGAAAATCTTTGAATTTGTCTTCAGTTCGGAATGAACCTCTAAACCTATAACTATCTCGTACTGTATCGCCATTTATATTTCACCTCATTTAAAGCTTAGGTTTATTTAAATGAAATCCGGTATTTTGCTCAAAGGCATAAGCTGCCTTGAACAGATCCCCTTCACCAAATGGTCTTCCCATCAACTGCAATCCAACAGGAAGCCCGTCCACAAAGCCGCAGGGAAGTGTAATCCCAGGTATACCGGCCAAATTAACTGAAATTGTGAATACATCTGTTAAATACATTTGCATCGGGTCATCCGCCTTTTCACCGAATTTAAATGCCGGTGTGGGGGACGTAGGTGAAATTAGGATATCATATTTTTCAAAGGCCTTGTCAAAATCCTGCTTAATTAGGGTCCTCACTTTTAAGGCCTTAAGGTAATATGCATCATAGTACCCGGAACTGAGAGCATATGTGCCAAGCATAATCCTGCGCTTAACCTCAGTTCCGAACCCTTCGCTTCTTGTCCGCCTATACATCGTGACAATATCTTCAGCCAACTCATCCCGGTAACCATACCTGACCCCATCATACCTGGCCAGGTTTGAGCTGGCTTCAGCCGGAGCGATGATGTAATATACAGGCAGCGCATATTCAGTATGCGGCAGTGATGTCTCCTCACAAACAGCGCCAAGCTCTGTAAACTTATTTATGGCATTGTTTATCAGTTCCTTTATTTTAGGGGCTGTACCCTCAACAAAATATTCTCTGGGAATACCTATTTTAAGGTCTCTCACACTACCTGAAAGAACTGAAGTATAATCAGGAACAGCAAACTCTGCTGAAGTAGAGTCTTTGGGGTCATGTCCTGCAATTGTGCTGAATACCTGAGCACAATCCCGAACATCTTTGGTAAATGGACCAATCTGGTCCAGCGAAGAGGCAAAAGCTATCAACCCATATCTGGAAACAGCACCATATGTAGGCTTAAGTCCTACCACACCACAGAACGAAGCCGGCTGCCTAATAGAACCTCCGGTATCTGAACCAAGAGAATAGATAGTTTCATCTGCCGCTACTGCTGCCGCGCTGCCGCCGCTGGAACCGCCCGGCACCCGCTCCGTATCCCATGGATTACGGGTGATAAAAAACCTTGAGTTCTCAGTAGAAGAACCCATAGCAAATTCATCCATATTAGCCTTGCCAATTATGACCGCACCGGCCCGGTTAAGCTTTTCAACTACAGTAGCGTTATATGGAGGCACAAAATTATGCAGCATTTTCGAAGAACATGTTGTTAACACACCTTCTGTGCACATATTGTCTTTGATTACCACCGGAATTCCTTCCAATGGGCCGATTGCCTCACCTCGACCAATTTTGGCATCAACTTCCCCGGCTTTTTTCATAGCTTTATCCCTAGTCTGGGTAACCAAAGACCTTACTTTTTCTTCAACGTCATCAATCCTCTTAAAAACAGCCTCTGTAATTTCTGCTGAGCTGACCTCTTTTTTCACCAGTTTATCATGAAGTTCATGTGCGGTTAATGCATTGAACTGCAACTTGCATCCCTCCTGCCTACACATCTATATAATCCGAGGTACCTTAAAACTGTCCCCTGCCTTTGCCGGCGCATTTGCCAAAGCCTTTTCATTATCCAGGCCCTCATACAGCTTATCCTCCCTAAAAACATTTTTTATAGGAAGAACATGGGCTGTCGGCGGAATGTTCTCGGTATCAAGTTTATTTAAGGCCTCAAAATATTTCAGAATCTCACTCAACTGGGTTGCATAAATTTCTTTTTCCCCATCTGATAACTCCAACCTTCCCAGTAAAGCTACATGTTCAACTTGTTCCTTAGTAAGCATTAAGTATCACCGTCCTTGTTGGAATAGTATCCGGCAACATAAGGTTTCAGTTACCCTTAAAAGCCTGATATTACAGGGTTCCACGATATTTTATTATATCAGATTAGTGATGTGAATACAAGTTATGGTGAAATTGGTTAAACAAAATAGCAACTCCAAATTTTTCAAAGTGTAACAATTCAGTTGCAGGGAACACTACTCAATGAAAATTATAATGGAGGTGACACAATGATATATTTGAACGCCCACAATGGCGAAGGGGACTACGAGTCCTTCTCACGTATCAAAGCAGATCCCACATCTTCAGACGGCAAAAATGTTAAAATTGTTTATGACGGTTTGCTGTCAAAGTCAGGTGCCGACCAAATATTTATGAGGGCAGGTTTTGGAAGCCGTCGTAATTGGCAGGCAGTTTATGACCATCCCCTTCATAAAACAGACAGGGGTTGGGAATCACCGGTTCTGACCATGACTAACAGCCAGTTGAATTTCTGTTTCAAGGACAGCGCTAGCAACTGGGACAACAACAATGGGGAAAACTGGACTTATGGTCTGTAAAGGGGCTGTCGCATTAACAGCTTTTTAGAAAAACACAAAAGACGGTGACTGGCAGATGCCAGAAGCCGTCTTTTGATGTAAAATAGGATGATTACAGCAAATTGCATACGGCGTACTTAAGACCCTTAACCACTCATTTCTTCGAAATCAGTTTCTGAAATCACTGTTACCCCAAGGGCCAGTGCTTTATCCAGTTTAGAGCCTGCTTCTTTTCCTGCCACTACAAAATCAGTTTTTTTACTGACACTGGAACTTACCTTCCCGCCAAGTGATTCAATTATAGTCTCAGCCTCCTTGCGGGTGTATTTTTCCATGGTACCGGTCAGTACAAACGTCTTCCCGTCAAAGGGCCGCTCCCCGGTCTGCTGGGTTTCCTGAGTAAGCTTAACACCGGCTGCTTTTAATCTATCAAGCAGCTTGAGATTGACCGGTTCCCGGAAATATGCCACAATACTCTCAGCCATCTTAGGCCCGATTTCGGGAACTGCAGTCAGCTCATCCAATCCGGCAGCCTGAAGCCGGGCCATGGAACCAAATTGTGCAGCCAGTATCTTTCCCGTTCTTGCCCCGATATGTCGTATCCCTAAGGCAAAAATTAATTGAGACAAATCCTTTTGCTTACTTTTTTCAATGGCATTGAGGAGGTTTTCCACAGATTTTCTGCCCATACGCTCCAATTCAAGCAGGTCCTCTGCTTTCAGGTAATACAGGTCCGCAGCATCCCTGATAAGTCCTGCGCTCAGCAGTTGGTCAATAACTGCCGGGCCCAGTCCTTCAATATCCATGGCATCCCTGGATACAAAATGAATCAGGCCTTCCCGCTCCCTGCCCGGACAAGTTTCATTAGGGCAGCGAACAGCAACCTCACCCTCTACCCGCTGAACACCGGTCCTGCATACAGGGCATTCCCCAGGCATATGAAACTCCGTTTCCTTACCCGTCCTTTTGTCCCTAACTACCCTCACCACTTCAGGGATAACGTCCCCAGCCTTGTGGATGACCACATGGTCACCTATCCTGATATCTTTTTCACGGACAATGTCAATATTGTGCAGGGTGGCACTGCTTACAGTGGACCCGGCAACCCGCACAGGTTCCAGTAATGCCGTTGGAGTAAGCACTCCCGTCCTGCCTACTCTGACAAAGATATTTTTAACAACGGTTTCCACTTCCTCTGCAGGAAACTTGTATGCAACTGCCCACCTGGGGCTCTTGCTGGTAGCCCCCAGTTCAGTCTGCAGTGACAAGTCGTTTACCTTAACAACCATGCCATCAATTTCATATGGGAGGTCATGCCTTTTTTCAGCCCATTCCCTGCAGTAATCAATAACTTGTTCAATATCATTAAAAGCTCGCACATTTGGGTTTATCTTGAAGCCCAGCTCCTGCAGCTCCTCAAGACTCTGACGGTGACCTGTTACATTTATCCCTGAAACACTGCCAATACCATAAAGGAAGGCATCCAGCGCCCGGGATGCGGCAACCCGTGGGTCAAGCTGCCGCAGTGACCCGGCTGCGGCATTGCGTGGATTGGCAAAAGTGGGCAGCCCCGCCTCTTCCCGCTCCCTGTTGATACGGGCAAACTCCTTTTTGGGCAAATATGCCTCTCCCCTGACTTCCAGCAGCTCCAGGGGACGCCTCAGCCTCAGGGGGATGCTGTTGATAGTCTTCAAATTTCGAGATATATCTTCTCCCGTTTCCCCGTCCCCCCTAGTAGCCCCCCGGACAAGAAACCCGTTTTCATAAAGAAGAGAAACTGCAAGCCCATCTATTTTCAGTTCAACAACATACTCAACCGTGCCGCCTGCCAAACCGCCCCTGACCCTGCGGTCAAAATCCCTTAAGTCCTGCTCACCAAAAGCATTGCTTAGACTCAGCATCGGAACCAGGTGGCTGACTGTTTCGAACCCTGCTGCAGGAGCGCCCCCTACCCGGCTGCTAGGTGAATCCGGCAGCACCAAGTCAGGATAAACTTCTTCAATCTTAATAAGCTCCTGCATCAAGCCATCATATTCAGTATCAGAAATTTTCGGATTATCCAAAACATAGTAATTATAGTTATGTTCATTAAGCAGTTCGGTCAGTTCTGTAATTCTCCGAGCCGCTGTATCCCTATTCAATCGTTCCACACTCCTTAAGGCTATATCTTCCTAAGCGGGGCATACTTGGTAATCAGTGTCTTAATTCCCATTCCCGGAAAAGCCACACTTATCTCTGCATTCTCATTTTCCCCTTTTACACTGACAACTACTCCCTGTCCCCACTTGGCATGTTCAACCTTGTCTCCCAAGCTGTAAGCCCCAGGAGCACCACGCTTCGTTCCAGTTTCTACATGGGCAGTGCTGCTTTCCTGACGAAATCCGTTCCGCACAACGCCGTCTTCCCCAGCTTCCCCGTTATCTGCAATCTCCGTTAATTCCTCCGGGATCTCACCAATAAAGCGGGAAGGAGGATTATGCATATAATTCCCATAAAGCATGCGCTGGCCAGCATTGACCAGGTGAATTTCCTCCCGGGCCCTGGTAATGCCAACATAACAAAGACGGCGTTCCTCCTCAAGCTCTGCTTGCTCAGCAATTGACCGGGAATGAGGAAAAATCCCCTCTTCCATACCCAGCATGAAAACAACAGGGAACTCCAGACCCTTGGCACTATGCAGTGTCATCAAAACAACAACATCAGTTTCCTCATTCATACTGTCAATATCCGATACCAGGGATACCTCTGCCAGGAATTCCTCCAGAGAACCTTCCTCACCGGCCGAATCATACTCAGCAGTGACAGAAAGGAATTCCTTGATATTTTCTATCCGGGTTTCTGCCTCAATCGTTTTCTCGCCCTGAAGTTCCTTCAAATAACCCGATTTGTCCAAAATCTCTTTAGTCTGGTCAGTAACCGAAATCCTGTCTTTTTTATTCCTCAGTTCTTCAATCAAACTATAAAAAGCCTGCAGTGTTTTAACAGCCCGTGCCTGCAATTTTGGTATCATTTCAACGTGTCTGATGGCATCATAAGGGCTGATGTCATTTTCAGCAGCATATGCAAAAACCCTGGCAATGCTGGTATCCCCTATCCCGCGCCGGGGGACATTGATAATCCTCATTAAGCTGACAGAATCGGCAGGGTTAGAGACCAGCTTCAGATAAGCCAAAATATCCTTAATTTCCTTGCGGTCATAAAACTTCAGCCCACCAACAATAGTATAAGGTATGTTATGGCGCATCAGAATTTCCTCAACAACCCGGGACTGGGCATTAGTCCTGTATAATACTGAAAAATCACGATAAGGCCGGTTTTGCCGGTCATGACCCTCTATTATCTTATCAGCGACATAATATGCCTCCTGATGTTCATCCCCGGCTGTAAAGAGACAAACCGGTGCTCCTTCCTGATTCTCGGTCCACAGTCGTTTCTCCTTACGTCCAATGTTATTCCTGATAACCTCATTAGCAGCTTCCAGAATATTTTTTGTGGAGCGATAATTCTGCTCCAGACGTACTACTCTGGTCTCTGAATAGTCACGTTCAAAATCAAGAATGTTTTTTATGTCGGCACCCCTGAAACGGTATACCGACTGGTCATCATCACCCACAACACAGATGTTCCGGTATTTTTCAGCCAAAAGCCCGACCAGCCTATACTGCGCATGGTTTGTATCCTGGTATTCATCTATTAGAATGTACTTAAACCTTTCCTGATAAGTTTCAAGAATCTCGGGATATTTCTGAAACAGGATAACGGTCTTCATTATGAGGTCATCAAAATCCAAAGCATTATTTTTATAGAGTTTTTTTTGATAAAGACTATATACACTGGACACTATCTGCTGGTAATAGTCATCAGCTTTTTTCTCATACTCCTCAGGCCCCATCAAGCTGTTCTTGGCCTGGCTGATACCGGCGGTAATTGCCCGGGGCGGAAAACGCTTATCATCAATATTGAGTTCCTTAATACACTGCTTAATCAAGGTCTGCTGATCTGAACTGTCATAAATAACAAAACCGGTGTCATAACCCAAGGCACTGATTTCCTTCCTAAGGATACGGACACATGTTGAATGAAAAGTGCAAATCCACATATAATCAGCCTGGCTCCCCAGAAGTGCTTCTACACGGTCTTTCATTTCCTGAGCCGCTTTATTAGTAAAAGTTATGGCCAGTATATTGTAAGGGGCTACCCCTTTGTCCCTAATCAAATGGGCAATCCGATGTGTCAGAACCCTTGTCTTCCCGCTTCCGGCACCGGCCAAGATAAGCAGCGGCCCAGAACAGCATTCTACAGCTTCGGTCTGAGATGGGTTGAGTTTATGTGTCAGCTGCATTTAATGTTCCTCCCTTTACCTGAGCAGGTAAGAAATATTCATTGTATCAAGAAATTCTCTCAAAGTCTTCCGTTCCATATAATTTTTCAGATGTACCAAGCCTTCATCTTCCATTGCAAAAATAACACAGCATTGCCCGTCTTTCAGGGTAACCAAAACATGCCGGGAAGATTTGCCTGACATATCCACAATAGCATTAGGAAATAACCCTAACACAACATTTGCCGTCATTTTTAACTGATTTGCCGAAAAAACAGGTTCAACACTGATTAAGAAACTGAGGTTCACCGAAGCAAGCCCCTTTTCCTTAAATATACTGTTCCATTCCCTAATAGCCCTGACAGTAATTTTTCTGGCTTCATAAACGGTATAAAGCTCTTGTTCAGGATAATGAGACATTATTCGCTGCGCCAGCTTCAGGGATTCGGGATTATTCTTTGCAAAAAATTCCTTATGTTCTTCCAATACCTTGGGATGATTGCGCAAAATATTGTTCAAAATTAATATGCGCTCAACGTTTTTTACAAATTCTCCACTGTCAGCCCCAAAAGTTTCTTCAATATGAGCATAAAAATCTCGTTCATCAACAATCAGGCCCCTTCTTTTCTGCTCCGCCAATATCCAGTTATGTTCCAGGTATCCCTGAAGTTCAAGACCAATTACGCCTGCAATATCATACTGAATAACCTTGATAAACTTGGGAACATGTTTATTTACACATATATGCAGCAACTCATGTGACAGGGTATAATCATCGTTGACTGCATCAGGTTTTATGTAGATGGAATAGTCACCATTATCTTCGAGTAAGACTTGGGTAACGCTGTGCGGCGGCAGGTCATCATTTAGACACAAGTTTATTTTAGCCGGGTGAATCACACTACGGGCTTCTTCCAAAATATCAAGGATAAATTGGGATAGCTCTCTTTCATCCAGTGATATTGCATTATCAACTGATTTCATTATTAAATACTCCTCCTTGTCCATTTATAGTCAAGTATTAATATATCAGACTTTTCACCATCTGTCATATTTGTATGTGTAAATCAAATATAATTTTGTATTTCGGGATACATGATAATATAATTGAAGTATATAATTGAAGTATAGGAGGGCCATTAAAAAATGAATATAATTCAAAAACTACTGCTGGCAACTTTTTTGCCTTTAACTGTACTTTTTCTAGTATTAGATAATTTATCCCCAGAAGCCGCTTATGTGAATTATATTAAATTCCTTTCAATAATCTCACTTTGTTTGACAGCATTGCTGATTAATAAAAAATACCCGGAACAAAAGCTGCTGGCTGCGGCAATGTTTTTTGTAATGATAGGGGACTTCTTTTTAGTTTTCTGCAGCACATATTTTGATTCCGGAAAATTTATGCCATTTGGAATTTTGGGTTTCACGGCCGCTTATTTATTTGTAATAGCTGCAGTTCAAAAAAACTTTAAAATAAGCAGTTTTGAAGCTGCAGCCGCACTGCCTGTGCTAGCAATAACTGTCCCGGCGGTCATAATTCTTTTTCCCTTTATAAACGGGATTATGAGATATGGACTTATAATATTTATCGCAATTCTTTGTTATTGCTCATGGATCTGTATCGGCACCGTTTTCAGGGGTTATTTTACTACTAAAAATTCACGTCTTATAGCATTGGCCGGTTTCCTGATGCTAATATGCGATCTAGGGGTTGGCATGGCTACATTTCATCCATATTTCAGCTCATCATTCGTTCCCTGGTTAAAAAATATTATTTGGGGAGCATATGTGCCTGCCTGGACCATTATTGTAGTTACCATTGCTGAAAAGAATTTGATTAATTCCTCAAAAATAAACTCCTGACCAGCTTCACCTTAAAAAGTATGAATTTTACGTGCTGCTGAAATATTTCTCTCTGTTATTCAGGAAGTCCCTATAAATCTGATAGTAATCAGTATCCTCATACCTGGCTTGTCTAATTGGAATATCATCAAAACTGTATACAGTCGAACCAGGCAAAGCCATAAGGATTGGTGAATGGGTAGCGATTAAAAATTGAGCATGTCCTGATTTGCTCATCTCATCAATTACTTTAAGCAATTCCAATTGCCGTTTTGGTGACAGAGCGGTTTCAGGCTCATCCAAAAAGTACAGGCCCTTAATCTTATAGCGGCTTTTAAAGTAAGCCATATTACACTGTCCGTGTGATTTGGTTGTTAAATGTTCACCACCGTAATATTTCAGTATTCCCGGGTCTGTTATGGCTGTTCTGTCAACAACCTGGGCAAAATATTGAAATCGTTCTGAAGCAAAAAATGATCCAGAAACCGGTTCACCTGCCCAGTGAACTTGAATATACCTATAAAGCTGTTCAGAGTACTTATCAGATGTGTGCTCCGGCTCCTTCCAAATATAAATGCCGCACTTCTTCGCTATAGCGTGCAGCAATGTTGATTTCCCAGTTCCGTTTTCCCCTATAAAAAATGTTACAGGTGTATTAAACTCAATTTCTTTCGTGGAATGAAATATCTGCAGGTTAAATGGATAGTGATGTTCAGTAGGGTATCTGTCCGGATAAAGGGTAACTCCAGTGAGATGCACATCAATTCCCTCGCAATCAATAACATAATTATTACTAATTCAGACTGTTGTAAATCTTTATGGCTTTAGTCATAAATTCAATCATTTTTGAATCCCAACTATTAAAAAACGCTGAAGTTAGTTTATCTATATCTAAATACAAATCTCTAAGCTTTTTCTCTAATTCTTCATTTTCCTGGACAAATTTGTCCATATTCACTTTCCAGTGCTTTGCCAATTCCTGAGCGTCCGATGAAGCAGGGTCTAAGTTTAAAGAAGCTCTTATTTTCTCCGAAAACTTTTTATTTTCTTCATATCGTTTTTTAAGTTCTTCTTCTGTTAAGCTTCTATACAGCTTTCTACCTATTTGTAAAAGCTCATCCCTGGTAAAATACTTTTGTAACCAATCAATCTCTTTTTCGCTTGTAGTCAGCTTTATAATGTTAATTAATAGCTTTACGTCTATATTGCCTTTTGCCTGCAACTGCTTCTCAGCCTTTTCAAGAGAATCTATAAGCATTTCAAATTTACGTTTCTTTTTATTTAGCGCTTCTTTTTGAATTTGAATTAATTTTGGCAGATTATCTCCTCTTTCGTCTAATAGAACCCTAATTTACTCCAATGACAGACCCATATAACTTAAAGTAAGAATCTGCTGCACCTTTAAAAAATCTTCATCACAATACAACATATATCCGCTATCTTCTTTAATTGGCTTTAAAAGCCCAATCATATCGAAGTGCAGAAGAGTCTTAACCGTTAGACCTGTTTTTTGAGCAAATTCATTGATTCTCAAGACAGTGCCTCCTTTCAAACCCATGAGCTTGAATCGTATATTCCTTCCATAATTTATTAATCCAAAACGCTTGTTAAAACCTGTTACTCATGCTAGTAATACCCTCTTGCATTATATCAAATAAATGTTAGCTTTTCATTATATTTTACCTATTCTCTATATATTTTGCTTATTCTCACATTCCAAGCCAAGGCCCAATACTATGTTTAATTGTCAATTGTGCTTTTATTTATCCAATTTTCGCACTAATTCCTTTAAACTTTTTTCAATAGAATTGACCTTTGTTAGGAGCCAAACAGGTATAGCTATAAGTCCCAATAAAATAAATAAATTAATGAGCTGCCATATTAATTTAGGTGTTTCAAATCCTACCTCTTGAAGATTCATATGAATTCTCCTTCCAATTTTTTTAAAGCCACGGTATTGGTGCTATCAACTCACCAAAGCACAGCTAATCGTTAGGTGATGTATTTAACCGCCCCGATATCTCCCTGGTCCTTTAAAAACCTCTCGAATGTGCCAGTCTACAAAGGCTTGGTTTGGTTGATAAGCAGGATGTATCGGTGATCTTACAAGTTTCCCATGATATCTCATTAACCATTCCTGAAAACCACTGCTACCATTTGCTTCTTCTGCTACTAACAATTATTTTGAACCTGCAATTGTGAATACTCCTAGGTCAAACAACTTATGATGCATTGCACATAGAGCTATGCCATTGTCCTCACAATCAGGCCCGCCAGCCTGATGCCACTTGATATGAGCAGCTTCAACCGCTACCAAATTATTACCTAATCTCACATTAAATCCACAAATAGCACAACTATACTCATAAGCACGCAGTACTTTTTCTCTAAACTTTGGATCTCTACATTTAGAACTACTAAACTTAGAAGTTTCAAACCCAACAACTCTAGAATCAAAATCAAGTCCTACAGCTGCAATTATGTCTTCGTGAATATTTTCCGGAAAATGGCTATAAAGCACTATGTGTGCAACTTCACGTAGTAATAATGGATTGTCCCGTAATAATTTAATTACCTCGTCTTTAAATCCTCCAGCGATATCGCGCCTAAGTAAGCAAGAGTTCTGCATTTGGATAGAGTCAATTTCTGAATTCAACTTCCATATACCATCTCTAGTCAATCGGACAAATGGCTCTTCCGGATGATATGTCTGTCTACGAGGACCAAATTCTTTTAATAATTTTATTAATGGTTCACGTACTTCCTCATATCGAAGAACCCTAACTCCTCTTTTCTGCAACTGTCCGAGCGCATACAAAATCAAGAGTGGTTTATGTGGAGCTCTTTGGCCACCCTTTTTCCATATACTAAGCTTGCTTAGCTTTTCCTTTAACTGTTCTGAATCCATAATTAAGACCCCATAGAGGTAAAATGTCATAATGTGTTGGACTGCAAAAAGCGTGACAGCACAAAGCTTACTTTCTTCTAAAGCAACTGCTATTCTTCTTTTAAAAAAAATAACTGTGTGCATACATTGTCCTTCAAAATGGTATAACTATTTGTTCTTCAAATCCAAATGCCCAAAATTCCAATTATCTCCATAATGCTCCACCTTAAAATCTTCTTTATAAATTCTTATTTTAGACTTTCTAAGTAAAAATTCAGTATAATCCTCCCAAGCGTTACTTCTCAAGCAACCCATTGCTTTCCTTGAACATTTGGATATTTATTCATAAAATACTCAATGAACTTCTCCTTCATTCTTGAGCTTGCCATATCCTTTCTAGTTAATTGATCCCTTTGATTCCTTACATCTCGTGCTTCTTGTATGGTAACTTCATATCCATTAATTAGAAATCCACATATCAATAGAACCAACCATAATAATTTATTAAACCCCATAAAATAACCTCCAAAAATAAGCCCAAAACTATTGTTAAATAATCGTTTTTTGTGATAAAATATTACCAAGCAACCAAGTTTCTTTGTGTAGTGATTTTCTTCAATGAAAGGAGTTATATAAATGTCAGGAAAATCAATAATCCATAGAAGACCTCATATTATTGATACCAAAAGAATTTGCGTCTCCAGCAAACGACAAATAACTATACCTCAAAAATATTTTGAGAAACTCAATATTGGTGATGAAGTAGAGTGCTTAATGACCGATTCCGAAATTATTATCCGTCCCGTTCGCCAAGATACCGAATTTGCTGAAGAAATACTAAAAGACTTGATAGCAAGAGGGTTTCAAGGAGATCAATTATTGACCGAATTTAAGAATTACAGGGCTAAAATCAGGCCAGCCATTAAACGAATCATTGAAGAAGCAAAACAAGCTGCAGAACAATTTGATGGTACTGATACTATGAAAGAAATCTTTTTGGACTCGGAGGACTAATATGCTTCCAATTGTATTCTTAAATCCTGCATTAAAATACTTTAAAAAATTAAAGGACAAGCAGTTAAAGAAAAAATACGAAACTGCTTTATTGGAAATCCGAAAAAATCCTGAAATAGGTGATATAAAAACTGGTGATTTAGCTGGTATTTGGGGTTACAATGTTTATCATAATAAAACATACTATGAAATCGCATACTACCTCGCTGAAAATGAAAAAGGTGAATTAGTTGTCGTGGTTATGGCCGGAACTAGGGAAAACTTCTGGGATACAATCAAAAAATATATGAAGTAGAATGATTTGGTGGCAAATTTGCCACTTTTTTTATTTGTCGCCAAATGGTCGATCTTATTGCATAACCTTTTTACCTCAGTATCCTACCGGAGAGATATTGCCCCCTTGCTCAATCAATCTTTTTGTAGTATCATATTTAATACCAACTAGTTATCTTTTGGTATTAAATATAGTGTTATTGATTATACTATTATCGGAGGTTCTAGTGACCAAAATAGAAAAACGGTTTCAAAAAATCCTGAATAATCCTAAAGATGTCAAATGGGCTGAACTTCAGGCTGTTCTAAATAAATTTGGCTTGATATGTGAACCACCGGGAAGTGGCAGTCATTGGTCTGTTTACGATGAAAAATCCGGCACTATCGCTACCGTGCCTGTTCATAACAACCGGGTTAAAGCTATTTATGTCAAAAAATTAATTGCTCTAATCAAAGAAATTAGGGAGGAGGAATAATAAAATGACCAAAGATCTTGAATATTACAAAAAACTCAAATATGGTGTAAAGTTAGAACCAATTTCCGAAGAAGATGGCAACGGCTGGCTAGCTGAAATACCTGAACTTAAAGGATGCATGTCCGATGGAGAAACGCAAGAAGAAGCATTAAAAAACATAGAAGAAGCTAAAATGGCCTGGATATTAACTGCTCTTAAAAGAGAACTAACAATACCTTTACCCAGATCAGAAGATAATGACGAATATAGCGGTAAGTTTACCTTACGACTTCCTAAATCTCTTCATAAAGAACTATCTCTCGCTGCTCAAAAAGATGCTATCAGTTTAAATCAGTATATTCTTAGTTTAGTTGCTCTTAATTTCGGCAAAAACTTTAGAAGCTCTGAAACTCATACAACATCTTCACAAAAGCCCTCAAAATCACGCTCCCAATAGGGCTAAAAAAGGCTTAATCACAGTACCTCATCCTAATAAAGACTTGCCAATTAAAACTGCGAAAAGTATCTTAAAGCAAGCAGGACTTAAGCTAGGAGGAGGTTGAAATCCATGAATAAAAAAGACAAATATGTAAACCATCATATCATTCGCTTCTAAAACCTAAAAGACATATAACCAAAAAATAATCTTTCGGAGGCCAACTAGTTTGGTCTTCTTACAATGAACCTATACATTGCTTTCGTAACCAAGACTTACCAGTATCAAGCTCTCTGGTAAGGACATCCCATAAAAGAAGTTTTTTCTGATATTCGAAAAGAACTTAAATGATAAAAGAATATGATGTTATCATTACACCAAATTAATTTGATAATTGACACTTAATTCTTGCCCATTTCATCACCTTAGGTTACTAAGGATAATACCATCCTCACTAATAACAATTTTTTCAAAGATACTATTTTTACTTACTTTTTCAATTATTTCATCTTTAAGCGAAATCATCCAAACATCGTCAAGATTCCTATTAATGACCATATAGACTTTCCTCTTAATGGGATTAAATACTAAAGAACAAAGTGTTGATACAATTCTTTCATTTGAAATGTTTTACGCAATATATTTATAGCTCTCTCTATATTTAATAAATCCTTATCTTCCTCAACCATCTTGCTAGCAGTTAAGTACCTGTCTGCTCCAATGCAACCCAAATCTATGTTTTCGCTGTTTAAGAAGTTTGAAAAGTTAGTCATAACAATCTTTCTGCCGATTAATTTACTTTGTACCGCTTTACCATTGACACATTCCAAAATTGTTGCTTTTTCATCTATGTCAGCAAACAAACTATGTACATTAAAATTCTCAGGATAAAGTATCTTTGTATCAGGACTTATTAAACTTACTTGGTCTATATTTATACTTCCTTGAAGATAACTGAAGAATAAATCCACAGCATAAATTTCTTTTTCTGGTTTTACTGTTTCCGCGTCTTCAATATCGCTATCGATGTACATTTCTTGAAAATTAACAAAATTACCCTTTAGATTCATTCCCGCAAAAGGATAATATTTTCCATAAACATTCATATAAAAGCAAATATATTTTGTCTCACCAGACCTGTCTATTTTTAGTTTAATCTCAACCTGAGGAAAATCTGTTTATGGCAAAATGAAAGTGTAGCACTCCGGAAGTAGAAAAAAGTAGCAGAAAAATGGAAAATCCATTGCCAACACCCCGGAAATACTTTACCCTTTGAGTTGCGAAGCTTAAAGGGGGTATAGAAAGGATGCTGACAATGGAACAAGTCCATAATATCAAATACCTGTTCAAATTTAAAGGGAAAACCCTAAGAGGGATTGCCCGTGAAACAGGTCACCATTTCAATACCGTTAAGAAGTATGTTGAAAAAGAAAACTTTAATCTCGAACATAATCCGGGTAAGCTAAGGGTACGCAAACTGGCGCCGTATATAGATTTAATAGATTCATGGCTGGAAGCTGACCTGCATGCAAAGCCCAAGCAAAGGCACACCGCCCAAAGGGTGTTCGACCGTCTGAAGGAACAGTTCCCGGACTTCGATATTTCAGACCGGTCTGTAAGAGCATATGTGTCTAAACGCAAAAAGGGAATTGGCCTGACGCAGGAAGGCCATTTGCCGCTGGAACATCCGCCGGGTGAAGCTCAGATAGATTTTGGCGCTGCTCAGTTCATCGAAAAAGGAGTTCTGTACGACGGGCATTATCTTAACCTGTCATTCCCTTACAGCAACGGTGGTTACCTTCAGTTATTCAAGTCTGAGAATCAGGAATGCCTATTGGAAGGCCTGAAAACCATCTTTGAACACATTGGCAAAGTGCCAACCCATGCCTGGTTAGATAATGCATCCACAACCGTCAGCAAAATTCGCAAAAACGGTGAACGGGATATCACCAAAGGCTTTGCCCGGTTTATGCTCCACTATGGCTTCCAGAGCAATTTCTGTAATCCTGACAGCGGCCATGAAAAGGGTCATGTGGAAGGCAAGGTCGGCTATCACCGGAGAAACTTCCTGGTCCCCATTCCCGAATTCGATGATTTAAAGAAGTTCAACAAAATACTGCTGGAAAAGTGTGATGCGGATATGAACCGTAAGCACTACCAAAAGCCGCATTTAATCTGTGCCCTATTTGCCGAAGACAAGGCTGCCATGGATAAACTTCCGGAAGTTCCCTTTGAAGTATACCGACTTGAACCTGTCAAAGTAGATAAATATGGCAAAGTGCGATATGAAAACAAGCTTTACTCATCCTCACCTGAATATGCAGGCAAAAACCTGTGGCTTAAAGTCGGGGCCTACGATGTCGAAGTTATGAATCAGGAATACCGGACGGTTGTGCAGCACCCCAGGCTGTATGGCCAGCAAAACGAATCGATGATTTGGGGGCCATACCTGAAGCTGATGGTCAGAAGGCCAGCAGCACTCAAATACACAGGTTTCTTTAAGCAACTGCCGTCAACTATCCAGGACTACTTTGATAAATGTGATTACACCGAGAAGAGAAACTCTCTTAAAATCCTGCTAACCATGCTTCAGACTGCTGATATGGCTGCTGCTGAAGCGGCATTTGCCGAATCCTGCCGGAGAGAAACCATTAATTCAGACAGTTTGCTGGCTATCCACAACCGCCTGAATACATATCTTCCGGAAGATAACTTCCAAAACACTGCATTTAAACTTCCGGAAGTTCAAAAATATAGCACTAACTTCCGAGCCTATGATCTCCTGCTTAAAGGAGGTGAACAGCCCTGGAAGCAATGATTACTGAATACTGCAAAAAACTTAAGATTGGCCGTACTTTCTACAAAGACTACAAAGAAATCGAAGTTGCATCCAATCAAGAATTTCTGCTGCGACTTCTGGAAATGGAATTTGCCAACCGTGAAATCACCCGAAAAAGGAGGCTCCTTAAAGCAGCCGGCTTTGATGTGATGAAAACATTTCAGGATTACAGCTTTGAGCATATCGAAATTCCCAAATCCATCGCTCTGAATGAGCTTACCAGTACTGATTTTATACAGAACAAACAGAATCTCATCCTTTATGGGCCAGTAGGCACAGGTAAAACCCATCTGGCTACAGCACTGGGCGTGGAATCCTGCAATCAGGGTAAATCAGTTAGATTCTTCCGTACAGCAGCATTGGTTAACCAATTATCTGAAGCCAAAAAATCCGGAAGTTTGAACAAATACATGCGGCAAATTCAGAAATGCGACCTGCTAATCTGCGATGAATGGGGCTATGTGCCCTTTGAAAAGGGCGGGGCCCAACTGCTGTTTCAGGTAATATCGGAATGCTATGAAAAACGCAGCGTTATTATTACTACCAACCTGGAATTCAGCAACTGGAACGGGATTTTCTATGATGAGAAGATGACCAGCGCCATTATTGACCGGCTGGTTCATCACAGCCACCTGCTGGTGTTTGGCGGACCAAGTTACCGGTTAACCCATTCATCCATTAATTGTTAAATATGTAAACCGGGGTGTTACACTTCTTAACTTCCGGAATGCTACATTATTTACTTGCCAAATACAGGAAAATCGAAATTCATTCCATAAATAGGATCCCCGTAGAAAGAAACAAAGCTGGTACACATGAATAATTTACCCCTTCCATAATTTATGTTGCTTATTTTCATACTGGCATAAACGAAATTCCCCTTTTCAACAATACCGTCTTTTTCTCCAAAGCTCCTTGTAATCCCTTCTTTTTCCACTAATGTCACATTTTTATTTATTACCCAAAAAATCACATAAAAAAAGGCTTAGCTAAGCTAAGCACAAAAATATATTTTAATACAGCCCCGGAACCAGCAGACCAAGTATCATAATCAGCAGTACCCCAAAGGAAATCACACTATATTTGATATCTTTTTTAATGAGAAAGGAAAAAAAAGCGCCAATTACCCTGAGAAGCGGGGTAAATAACAGGACAAGGATACCAAATGTCATTATATCTATAGGATTTAATGCAATCACCCCGGCAATTAGCTGCACAAAACCATGACCTTCCAGCCGCTGTTCATTTAAACCGCCATCTGATGCCAATAAAAGCACCATTCCTCCAGCCATCAAAACTATGCTTAAGACTGAACCGGCACGCAGTAATATTTCTAGTATACGATTGATATCAAAACTCCGATTCATCGGCTACCCCCCAAAACCCTTAATAAACATTTGAAGCGCAACGTAAATAAATACAAATACAAACACCTTTTTGAGGGACCGTACAGAAATCCGCTCATTAATCCGGGTTCCGATTGCAGCCCCGCCGAAAACTCCCAAAGCTACGGGAACTGCTGCCACTACATCTATGTTCCCATTGAGGTAGTAAATAATCGCACTGGCACTGGCAGTAACGCCAATCATAAAATTGCTGGTGGCAGCGGCCTCTTTAAGGGGAACACCCATTAATAAATACATCACTGGTATCTTTATCAATCCCCCGCCTACCCCTAACAGACCGGACGTAACTCCTGCCAGAGATGATAAAAGAACTCCCAGAGGAACATATTTCACAACATATCCGGTTCCCTCTCGGTAAACGGTTGGATAACCGTCATGCGCCGCAGCATGTCCTTCCCTGCTGTAATTTTTATCTTCTTGGCGGTACATTGAATAAGCATTATAAACCACCATCCCGGCAAAAAGAAAATACAACACCTTAGCACCAATATAACCAGCCACAACCGCACCTGCTACAGCGCCAACAGTTGACCCCAGTTCCAAGGTCATCCCCAGCTTAATATTTACTTTTCTGTCACGGATATAGACAACTGCAGCTCCGGTAGAGGTAGCAATAACCCCAACAAGGCTGATTCCGATAGCAGTATGAATCGGCAGCCCAAATAAAATGCTCAGCACAGGGATAACAATAACACCTCCGCCAAGTCCCAGGAGAGATCCAAAACTTCCCGCAAATAATCCAGTTATAAACAGCAGCACTGTTGTCACGATTAAACTCCTTATTTACACATTATCCGGATTTACATATTATCCGGATAATTTTTTTATGTTATCCTTTTTTGCGCTATTTTTTTATTATAACATATCCATATAGACAGCATGAAAAAAAATGAGCCAAGCCATTTTAACCTGCTCATCTCATTTACCACTGTATGTTATTTTCTTCTATATAGTTGTTCACCTTGGCTATTCCCGCCTATCTTCTGCCGGCCAATTCCTTATATACTTCTCCCGGCTCTATTCCCTGTTCGCCGAGCAGAACCAGCAGGTGGTAAATCAGATCCCCAACCTCATAGATAACCTCTTCCCTGCTCCGGTTTTTTGCCCCGATAATCACTTCTGCAGCTTCTTCACCGATTTTCTTGCAAATCTTATCAATTCCCTTTGTAAAAAGGTAAGTTGTATATGAACCCTCAGGCATTTCCCTTTTACGGCTCATTACAACATCATAAACCTCATCAATTATGCCTGCTGAAGCCAGGGCTTCTGCTTCGCCTGCCATAATCGTATTATGAAAACAGGTGCGTTCCCCGGTATGGCATGCCGCACCTGTCTGTAAAACCCTAATCAGCAGGGAATCAGCATCACAGTCATAGCTAATTGTTTTTACTTCCTGGTAATGACCTGATGTGGCCCCTTTATTCCACAGTTCCTGCCTGCTCCTGCTCCAGAACCATGTCCGCCCAGTTTCCAGGGTCTTTTGCAGGGACTCCTTGTTCATATAAGCCATCATCAGCACTTCATTTGTATTAACATCTTGAATAATAGCAGGAATCAGCCCATGGGCGTCAAATTTAAGTAAATTTATGTCAAAATCCATTACCTGACCACCACCCCTTTTTCCCTCAGATACTGCTTTGTTTCACTGATTGAATACTCGCCGAAATGAAATATAGAAGCCGCCAGGGCGGCATCAGCCTTTCCTTCAACCAGCCCTTCCCTGATATGCTCCAAATTGCCGACACCCCCTGAAGCAATAACAGGTATATTAACCAATTCCGCAACTGCTCTGGTAAGTTCTATATCATAACCATCTTTAGTCCCGTCGCCATCCATACTTGTAAGGAGTATTTCCCCTGCGCCAAGTTCCTCAGCTTTTTTTATCCATTCCATAACATCTATCCCGGTTGGGGTCCTCCCCCCATGAATATATACTTCCCATTTCCCCGGAACATTGGTCCTTTTGGCATCAACCGCCAGAACTATACACTGGGAACCGAACTTATTGGCACCCTCGGATATCAGGCTTGGGTTCTGCACCGCCGAAGTATTCACCGACACCTTGTCAGCGCCTGCAACCAACATAACCCTCATATCTTCAACCTTCCTGATTCCACCACCCACAGTAAATGGGATAAAGACCTCCTCAGCAGTTCTCCTGACCACATCAAGCATTGTCTCCCTGCCATCCGAAGAAGCTGTAATATCCAAAAATACCAGCTCATCTGCGCCTTCCCGGTCATAGAAAGCAGCCAGCTCCACCGGGTCACCGGCATCCCTAAGGTCAACAAAATTTGTGCCTTTAACAACCCTGCCACCGGTTACATCAAGACACGGTATTATCCTTTTTGCCAGCATCTCCTATCTCTCCTGTCCCATGCTAATCCTTAGCGCTTCTCCCAAGTCCAACCTGCCGTCATAAAGGGCTTTTCCGGTAATAACCCCTTCTACCCCTGCGGGCTCAAGCTCTTTTAGCACCCTGATATCTTCAGGCCCTGAAATCCCGCCTGAAGCTATTATCCTCAATCCGGTTTCCACAGCCATTTCTAAGGTACTATGAATATTTGGTCCCTTAAGGGTTCCGTCACGTTTGATATCTGTATAAATAATCCTCTTAACCCCCAGCTCCTTCATTTCCAGGGCCAGCTCCACAGATGTTTTAGTAACTGTGGAATCCCAGCCATGAATAGCCACCATACCGTCCTTGGCATCAATTCCCAATACTATTTGGTCTGCTCCAAACCGGCTGACTGCATCCTCAACAAGCTTGGGATTGGATATGGCAACTGTCCCAAGGATAATCCTGCTGACCCCCATTTCGAGATAATAGGAAATGGTTTCCATGTCCCTTATCCCACCACCCAGTTCTGTGGGAATGGAAACAGCTCGAACAATGCTGCGCACAGCCTCATCATTTTGCGGTTTCCCCGCAAATGCACCGTCCAGGTCTACCAGGTGCATAAACTGTGCCCCAAGACCTTCCCATTTGCGTGCCATCTCCACCGGGTCATCTGAATAAATGGTTTCGTTCTCTATTTTTCCCTCAACAAGCCTGACACATTTTCCGTTGCGCAGGTCAATTGCTGGTATTATAAGCATTATCTCATCTCCCCGAAATTCTTTAGAATCTGCAATCCCAGTGAACTGCTTTTTTCCGGGTGGAACTGGATGCCAAAAACATTGCCCTTCCCGGCTATGGAAGTAAATTTTATCCCATAATCTGTCACTGTTGTGACAATTTCAGGGTCACTGGGTTCAACATAATAAGAGTGTACAAAATAGAAAGACGACCCTTCAGGAATGCCTTTTAACAGCGGAACTTCCTGCCTGATTTCAATTTGGTTCCATCCCATATGAGGAATTTTCAACCCCGGTGGGAGCATTCTAACTCTGCCGGGGAAAATTTTCAGACCTTCATGAAAACCAAATTCCTCACTGGAATCAAACATCAGGTGAAGCCCCAGACAAATCCCTAAAAATGGTTTCCCGGCTTTCACGGCATCAGTAATTACTTCTACCATTCCGGCATTCTTCAGATTTTCCATGGCATCACCGAATGCCCCGACCCCTGGTAATACAACCTTATCGGCTTTTCTAACTTCATCAGGATCAGGTGTTATCACGGCATCAAGCCCCACATGTTCAAACCCCTTCTGCACACTCCGCAGATTGCCCATGCCATAGTCAATTATTGATATCATAATAGTTGCCTATCCTCCGCAATAGTTGTCTATTACAACTGTCCTTTTGTAGACATTATGCCCTCTATACGTTCATCAATAGAAACAGCTTCCTTGACAGCCCGGCCCAGCGCCTTGAACACCGCTTCAATAATATGGTGAGTATTTTTCCCCTGCAACAGCCTCACATGAAGCGTAATTTCCGCATTAGTAGCCAGAGCCCGTAAGAATTCTTCAACCAGTTCGGTATCAAAGTCCCCCACCTTCTGGGCAGGTATCGGGATGTCCAGTGAAGTAAAGGCCCTGCCGCTAATATCAATAACAACCATAGCCAGGGATTCATCCATTGGCGCAAAAGCAGTCCCGTAACGCCTGATCCCGCTCTTATCCCCAAGTGCCTGGGAAATGGCCTGTCCCAGACAAATTCCTATATCCTCCACGGTATGGTGGTCATCAATCCCGGTATCTCCCTGGGCCTCTACATCCAAATCAAACATGCCGTGCTTAGACCATAATGCCAGCATGTGATCCAGAAAGGGAACACCTGTGTCCAATTTGTAGCTTCCTTTACCATCTAGGTTTATAGAGACATTAATATCTGTTTCTGTTGTGGTCCTGGATACTTTGCTTTTCCGGTTCTTAGCCACTTCACATCACTCCGTTTCATGAAATCGGAATTAATTTGGATAGTTTCTCCAAAAAAAAGTCATTTTCCTGCTTAGTACCGACCGTAACCCGCAGGCATTGCTCCAGCCCGTGAGTAATTCCCGGTTTTTTCCTTACCAGGACACCGTTTTTCAGAAGCGCCTCGTGAAGGGCCTCTGCTACAATCGGAGGCTTGACCCTGAATAAAATAAAATTTGCGTCTGAGGGGAATACGTCAATCCCTTTTATTTTCAATAACTCAACCTTCAATCTTTCTCGTTCCGAAACTATTTCCTCAATCTGTTCCTGAAAATAGTGCCAGTTTTTTAATACCGCGAGAGCCGCCGCCTGTGAAAAAGCATTGACATTATATGGTTGCTTTACTTTCAGCAGTTCCCTGACAACAGCGCTGTCTGCAGTCAAATAACCGAGCCGCAGCCCTGCCATGGCAACCTTGGAAAATGTTCTCAGCACTACCAGGTTCGGATATTCCCTAATCAGGGACAAGCAGGTCCGGCCTCCAAAATCTATATATGCTTCATCTATTATAACAAGGGAATTGACCCGTTCCAGAATTCGTCTTACCTGTTCCTCCGGTACCGTAGTGCCTGTAGGATTATTCGGTGTGGCAATAAATGTCATGTTTGTTCCCGGCTTCTGCATTTCTGCAATAAGTATGTCCTCATCAAGAGAAAAATCACTGTTCCGGTAAACCTCTACAGGCTCAGTCCCAGTAATCTGCCCATGTATTTTATACATTGCAAATGTAGGAACCGGAATAACTACTCTCCTGCCCGGCCCGCCAAAAGTCTGCAGCAGCAGTTGAATTAATTCATCAGAACCGTTCCCCAGGATAATGTTCTCAGGGGGAGCTCCTGTCATCTGACCAATTGCCTTCCTCAGTTCTTCACCCAAAGGGTCCGGGTACCTGGTAAAAACATCACCGGTAAGGGTTTCAAAAATATCTTTGATTATCTGGGCAGGAAAGGTATGAGGGGTTTCGTTGGCATCCAGTTTAATCACATCCGCATATGGATGGGGCTCGTAAGGTACCAAGTCCCTGATGTCTTCTCTAACCAAGTCTCTAATTTGCATATGTCTGTCCTCACTTTCCCATCCTGACCCGGACAGAATTGGCATGGGCATCCAGGCCTTCTGTCTCAGCCAGTTTTATTATATCTGCACCAGCCTTTTTCAGCCTGCCGGGGGAATATGCAATCAGGCCGGATTTCTTCATGAAAGTATCCACATTCAAAGGTGAATAAAATCTTGCCGTTCCGCCGGTTGGCAGTACATGATTGGGTCCGGCATAATAATCACCCACAGGTTCCGGGGTATAATGTCCCATAAAAATCGAACCGGCATTCCGAACTTTACCCAGCATGTCAAATGGAGCCGCTACTGCCAGTTCGTGTTCAGGGGCATAACTGTTTGCCAGTTCCACTGCCTCTTCCAAGTCCCTGGTCACTATTATAGCGCTGTAATCCCTCAGTGATGCTGTCATAATTTCCTTCCGCGAGAGATAGCCAACCTGCCGGGGGATTTCTTCTTTAACTGCTTCAGCCAAACTCATGGAAGGAGTTAACAATACAGCGGAAGCCAAAACGTCGTGTTCAGCCTGAGAGAGCAAATCTGCAGCCACATAAACCGGATCTGCGGTATCATCTGCAATCACCAGTATCTCACTCGGCCCGGCCAGCATATCTATATTAACCAAACCATATACCATTTTTTTAGCCAGGGTAACATATATATTGCCCGGTCCGGTAATCAAGTCAACAGGCCGTATAGTTTTAGTGCCATAGGCCAGTCCGGCTACCGCCTGGGCCCCCCCAAGCTTATAGATTTCCGTAACCCCGGCCTCTGCTGCCGCTACCAATATGGAAGCCTGCAGCCTCCCGTCACTTCCCGGCGGGGCAACCATTACAATTTCATGTACCCCGGCAACACAAGCAGGCACAGCATTCATTAAAACAGATGACGGGTAGTTTGCCGTCCCTCCCGGTACATATATGCCGACCCGCTCCACAGGCCTAATTATCTGACCCAGAATAGTGCCATCCTCACTGGTTTCCATCCATGATTTGCTTAACTGTTTACGATGGAAATCCCCAATATTGTCCCTGGCCCTCCGGATGGCGGTCACAAATTCACTATCTGCTTCTTTATATGCCTGTTCTATTTCCTCAGCAGAAACCCTCAGAGTTTCAGGAGTAAGCTCAGCCCGGTCAAACCTGGCCGTATATTCAAGCAGTGCCTCATCTCCGCGTTCCCTGACATTTTGCAGGATTTCCCTGACACGTTCTTCATAAACGGCTTGCTCAGGATATTGTTTTTTTATGATAGTTTCTATGGCAGTATCTCCAGATTCAAGTATCCTTATCATTCTGGCATCCCCCCATTTTCAACAATTTCCCTTATTCTCTTAACTATCGGGTTAATCCTGCCATTAAGCATCCGATGACTAACCCTGTTGGCTATGAGCCTTGTAGTTGAGTTGAAAATCTGGGCAACTTCGACCAGCTTATTTTCCCGCAGTGTCCTTCCGGTTGATACAATATCCACAATCAAGTCCGACAAACCTACCATAGGGGCCAGTTCGATATTGCCGTGAAGCTTAATTATTTCCATCTGCTTGCCCCTGCTTGCAAAAAATTCCTTGGCAACCCTGGGGAATTTGGTGGCCACCCTCAAGTGGTTCAATTGTTCCCAATCTTTTTCACGGGCACCTTCTTCAGGCATAGCCACAACAAAACGGCAAAAACCGTACTTCAAATCCAATAATTCAAAAACCTCTTTTTTTTGCTCCACTATAGTATCCTTACCCACAAAACCCAAATCGGCGGCGCCATATTCCACAAAAGTGGGTATATCTGTCGGCCGACAGACAATATACTGAACTTTTTGTTTCTTCTGTAAAAAGCAGTTTCCTGGTATCTGTCTCCATATCACTACAGCTGAATCCTGCTTGTTTGAGTAAAGCTACAGTTGGTTTATAAAGGGTTCCCTTGGGAACTGCCAGGACAAGATTAGGCTTCATTCTCCACACCTCTTTATTACGTTAAAATGCTAACATGCTAAATTATATCACTTGTTGTATATAGTGTCAATGAAAACATCAAACCATGAAAACATCAAACTATATTTTTTCTAAATTATATTTTTCTAAATTATATAAAGATTTTTTTAAGTTTCCCGATAACTTAAAGTGTAGAAATAATGGTACCTTGCAAATGAGGTGATCCGTTTATGTTAAAAAAGGTCTGTCCATACTGTGGTAGCGCTTCTTTTAGTTCTACAACCCTTGGTGACCCATGGTTATGCCCAAATTGCCAAGAAGACATCAGCCATATTCCTGTTGAGATTCCCACTCCTAAACCCATGGCAGATGTGCCGGTAAAACCGGAAAACCTGGCTGGCAATGCTAAAGAATTTTTTCAAAACCTAAGTTTAACGCTCCTTATCTTCATTGAATAAAATAACCTCTTTAGCAGAAATTCTCGAACCCGTTTCTAGCGAACCTTTAGGATATGAAATGGGGTCCATATCTGCACGGAGTGTTACCACTACCTGCCCTAGCTCCCGCAATTCCCGCGCTTTTTTAAAGGCGGTATCGGCCTGTGAAGGGTTATATATAATCAGGTAATCGGCATCCGGAGCCTGACTGATTTTATTCCCTTCTTTCTCCAGGGACAGAAGCAGTCGTTCCATACCCAGGGCAAAGCCTGTTGCAGTACACTCGAATCCAAACCTCCCCAAAAGGTTGTCATACCTTCCGCCTCCCAGGATAGGGAAGCCCAGGTAAGCCGAATAGCCTTCAAAAACTATCCCTGTATAATAGTCCAGGCCTCGTAACACTCCCAGGTCAATTTCCACATATGGGGTTACATCATAAGCCCTAAGTGCATCATATACATTTTCCAGCGCTCTTAGTGCGGCAGTGGTTTTAGGATTGTTTGCAAATCTACCCGCCTCGGCAGTGGCCTCTCCACCGCCCCTTGTGGTAATAACATGCATAAACTTCCCTTTTTCACAATCACTTATCTTAAATTCATCCAAAAGCTCCTCAAGGCCTACATAGTTTTTGTTGCTCAGGACAGTCTTGATTCTTCCTTTCTGGTCTTCCGGAAGTCCCAGTTCCTCCATCATCCCATATAATATATCCACATGCCCGATACTGATCTTAAAATTCTTCAGCCCTGAAGCCTTTAGTATTTCCACCGCTATAGCTATAGCTTCAGCGTCAGCGAAAGGACTGGCATCACCAATAAGTTCGATTCCGGACTGGTAGAACTCGCGCTGCCGACCGGCCTGAGGGTCTTCAAAACTAAATCCGTTGGCCATATAAAATAACCTTAACGGAAACGCCTCATCTCGCATCCTTGTACTTACCAAACGTCCTATAGGTGTTGTCATATCAGGACGCAGTGCCAGAATATGCCCCTGACGATCAATAAACTTATACAGCCTGGCATCCTCGTCGGCGCCCCTTCCTGTAGACAGGACATCATAATATTCAAACGTAGGTGATACTACCTCGCGGTAACCCCAAACCCTAAAGGTTTTTTCAAAAGCGTTTTCCAGGGTTCTCTTGCGCTGGGCCTCAGCGGGCAGCAAGTCCCGCACCCCGGCAGGAACCTGTAATCTCAAATGACTGTTGGTCATAATAACAGCTCCTTCTTTCGTGCTTTAACTAATTAAAGTATCGAAGTTATATTAACACACCGCGCTGTGCCTGTCAATATACCAAAAAACTGCCGAAACCGGCAGTCCCTCGACTTCATGCTTCAGTTTTTCAGGCTATCGATTCAACCTGTCGAGTACCAACTTATACCCATCAGCCCCATAGTTAAGGGCCCTTTTTACCCGGCTGATGGTAGCCGTACTGGCACCTGTTTTCTCAGCAATTTCACCATATGTCCGGTTAGCTTCCAGCATTTTGGCGACTTCCAGCCTCTGGGCAAGTGATTTCAATTCTGCCACAGTACAGATATCTTCAAAAAAACGATAACATTCATCAGACTCTTCCAAACAAAGCACTGCCTCAAAAAGCCTGTCAAGCAGCGGATCTTTTAATTTGCTGGTCACACAAATCCCTCTTTTCTCGGCATATAGGAAGTATAAAAGCAATAAATCATGTATGAATTCTCTGTTATGTATAAGAATTCCTCTTTTAATTTTTCCCACCATAGCACTGGATTTAAACAGAAAGAAAAAAAATTTGCAATTAGGTCAATTAGATGAATAAACTGCCCGTAACAGGAGAAAATAGAACAACAGCCAGCAATGGCGTTGGCTGTTAAAATAACTCCTTAGCTTTAGGATACGAGGAAAGCCCTTTGGGGGCTTTCCTCGTTTATAGGCAGATATGATTATCTATATTAGAGGTGTTTAATTGCCTTTTTCCCAATGTCCTTTCTGTACTGTACGCCATCCCAAGTGATTTTTGCCACTGCCCGGTAAACATTTTCAATAGCCTCAGGAATTGAACTGCCAAGTGCCGTAACACCCAGCACCCGTCCACCGGAGCTAACTATTTGGCCATCCTTTTCGGCAGTCCCGGCATGGAATACAATGGCCCCTTCGGATTCTGCCTCATTCAGACCTGAAATAACCTTCCCTTTTTCATAGCTCCCCGGATAACCGCCTGATGCCATAACAACACATACAGCAACATTATCAGACCATTTGATTTCAATATCTGCAAGCCGTTTTTCCAAAACCGCATCAATAATATCAACTAGGTCTGTTTCAAGTCTGGCCAGCACTGCCTGGGTTTCGGGATCACCGAACCGCGCATTATATTCCAACACTTTAGGACCGTCTTTTGTCATCATCAGCCCCGCATAAATGACTCCTTCATAGGTGCGCCCTTCTTCCTTCATCCCCTGAATAGTCGGCAAAAGCACTCTCTCATAAACAAATGGCTCAACATCCCTGGTATATACAGGTGCGGGAGAATATGCCCCCATACCGCCTGTATTGGGGCCCTCATCATTATCATAAATACGTTTATGGTCCTGTGAAGAAACCATAGGGACAACATTGGTCCCATCTGTAAAAGCAAGAATACTTACTTCCTCACCCTCAAGAAACTGCTCAATAACCACACGGTTCCCGGAGTCGCCAAAAGCCCGCTCTTCCATAATACTTTTCACGGCATCAACAGCAGTCTGTTCATCCATAGCTACAATAACACCCTTCCCTGCGGCCAAGCCGTCGGCCTTAACTACAATAGGGGCCCCAACCTTCCTAATGTATTCAACAGCCTTGTCAGAATCGGTAAAATCGGCATATTCTGCTGTTGGGATATTATACTTATACATAATCTCCTTAGCTAATACCTTGCTGCCCTCTATTTCAGCGGCTTTTTGGGCAGGTCCAAAAATCCTCAGCCCTTTTTCCCTGAACCTGTCCACTATACCAAGGCTCAATGGGGCTTCCGGGCCGACAACAGTCAGATTGATACCCTTTTCTAAGGCAAAATCCAGCAAGGCATCAATATCATCTGCTGCGATATCAACACAAGCAGCTTCCCCGGAAATACCGGCATTACCCGGTGCGCAGTAAATTTCCTTTACCCGCGGGCTTTGTTTTAGTTTCCACACTAGTGTGTGTTCACGGCCTCCGCCGCCTACCACAAGTACTTTCAAATGATTCACCTCTTTATCTTTCACCTTATATCTTCCTTAATCAGTTCATTAAGGTATGTACTGATATTGGAGTCATATTCTGCTGTATGGGTAAATGCCTCTGCAGCCAGTTTCAGCCTATTTTCCGGAGATACCTCACCCTTCTCCTTGAGTTCGGCAATAACTTCAGCATATCTGGCAGGATTTACAATAATAGTAACACTCTCGCAGTTCTTAGCTGCAGCCCTCACCATGGTCGGACCGCCGATATCAATGTTTTCTATGGCATCCTGTAAGGTTACATCCGGTTTTGCAATTGTCTCTTTAAAGGGATACAGATTAACGGCAACCAGGTCAATTGTCCCAATATTATGTTCTTCCAACTGGGCCAAGTGCTCAGGGGTCCTCCGGGCCAAAATGCCCCCATGAATATATGGATTTAAGGTTTTCACCCTGCCGTCAAGAATTTCCGGAAATCCTGTTATTTCAGTCACATATCTGACCGGAACCCCGCCTTCCTTAATTGTCTTAAAAGTCCCTCCGGTGGATATAATTTCAAAACCAAGTTCATGCAACGCACGGGCAAACTCAACACAGCCCTCTTTATTGGAAACACTTACAAGTGCACGTCTTTTCAATTATTACCCCCCTTATTAAATAATGATTATCTTTCTACCCTCAATTCTCAACTTACCTTCAGCAAAAAGCTGAATAGCCTTGGAATAAAGTTTGTGTTCTTCCTTAAGGATTCGTGCCGCCAGACTGTCCTCATCATCATCCTGCAGCACAGGGACAACCTCCTGTAAAATAATCGGCCCTGTATCCATTCCCTCATCTACAAAGTGTATTGTACATCCCGAATATTTGACCCCATAGGCAACCGCATCCCGCTGCCCGTGCAGCCCCGGAAATGACGGCAGCAGGGCTGGGTGGATATTCATTATCCGGTTAGGGTATTCATCAAGAAGGACTTTTCCCACTAAACGCATATACCCGGCCAGAACCACCAGCTCCGCCCGGTTTTCCCTGAGGCAGTCAATTACTGCCTTTTCATATTCTTCTTTTTCCCGATAATCCCCGGGTTTGATATGGACAGCCGGAATACGATGGTTCCGGGCCCTTTCCAGGGCAAAAGCATCAGGATTGTCACTGATGACAACTGCAACTTCTGCATCAAGTTTATTGGCTGCAATGTTATCAATAATGGCCTGCAGGTTTGAACCGCGTCCTGAAGCCAGGACCCCCAAACGTAATTTGGACACGTTCTACACCTCCTCAGGTCTGTATTCAACCTCCCTGTCACCTTCTGCAACTTTCCCTATCAGGCATGCTGCCTCACCGGCTGCTTTCAGGTCAGCCATCACCGCATCCGCTTGAGCGAATGGTACTATAATAACCATTCCGATTCCCATATTAAAAGTGCGGTACATTTCCCCGGTTGCTACCCCGCCAATGCGCTGAATAAGATTAAAGACCGGTTTCTCAGGCCATGCCTTAGCATTCAGAACAACCTTAGTACCTTCCGGCAATATCCTGGGGATATTTTCAGTGAGTCCACCACCAGTTATATGAGCCATGCCGCAAATATCATATTTCCCCAACAGGGGGAGTATCTGCCGGGAATAAATCCGGGTAGGTTCCAGCATTTCTTCACCAATGGTCCTGCCCAGTTCATCAGAGTAATCGCCTATTTTAAGCCTGCCGATTTCCAAGAGTGCCTTCCGGGCTAATGAATAACCGTTACTATGCAGCCCTGAAGACGGCAGCCCGATTACGATGTCACCCGGCACAATCTTACTGCCATCTATAATTCGCTGCCTGTCGGCCACCCCAACCACAAACCCGGCAATATCATATTCGTTTTCACTGTAAAAACCGGGCATTTCGGCGGTTTCCCCGCCAATCAGGGCACAACCGGCTTGGCGGCAGCCTTCGGCTATACCTTTGACAATATCGGCAACCCTTTGCGGAAAGAGTTTGCCCACTGCCAGGTAATCAAGGAAAAAGAGGGGTTCGGCGCCTTGTACCAATATATCATTAGCACACATAGCCACAGCATCTATACCGACTGTATCGTGTTTATCCATCATAAAGGCTATCATCAGTTTGGTTCCTACACCATCGGTACCAGAAACCAAGACCGGTTCCTTATACTTCGAGGTATTCAAGGCAAAAAGACCTCCGAAACCGCCCAGGTCAGCCAGCACTTCCGGTCTAAAGGTCTTTTTTACATGTTCTTTCATTAATTCCACAGCCTCAGTGCCGGCATTAATGTCCACACCGGCATCGGCATAAGTCAGGCCTTTTTTGTTTGTTTCATTCATACACATTTCCTCCCGTTTTCCAGGCAGAATTTGCCTGCTGTCCCTGCAATCTTTATCGGGTAATTACCGTCAAAGCATGCGGTACAAAAGAAATCCCGCGGACTGCCAAAAACCTTCAGAAGCCCCTCGATACTTAGGTAATGAAGGCCATCAGCCCCAATATGTTTTCTTATTTCATCAACAGGAAGCTTGGCCGCAATCAGCTCATTCCGGTTGGACGTATCTATGCCATAATAACAGGGCCACTCTATCGGGGGGGAACTGATGCACATATGGACTTCTTTTGCCCCGGCCTCACGCACCATTTTAACCATTTTCCCGCTGGTGGTGCCCCTGACAATGGAGTCATCAATCATCAAAACCCGTTTGTCTTTAAGGACGTTTTTCAGGGGATTCAACTTCAACCTAACTGCCAGGTCCCTCATAGCCTGATTCGGCTGGATAAATGTCCTCCCGATATAACGGTTTTTCATCAGGCCGTCTTCAAACGGTATCCCGCTCTCCATCGCATAGCCCCTGGCAGCCGAATTTCCCGAATCAGGTACCGGGATGACCATATCAACATCAACCGGATACTCACGTGCCAGCTGTCTTCCCATTTCACGCCTAACCTCACTGACATGAAAACCGTCAATTATGCTGTCAGGACGAGCCAGGTAGATGTAT
Source organism: Phosphitispora sp. TUW77 (assembly GCF_048453025.1). Lineage (GTDB taxonomy): Bacteria > Bacillota > Thermincolia > Thermincolales > UBA2595 > Phosphitispora. Next base: position 530,697 of record NZ_CP156677.1, on the reverse strand, counting down.
TCAAAAATACACATCCCTTTGGATTCCTGGGTTTCCGTCCTGTATGAAACCAGACCGGCCTCACTGATAACGATAATTTCACCCGGATCTACATCCCGGACCAATTCAGCACCAACAGTGTCCAAAGCACATGATTCAGATGCCAGGATATAAGTATCACCCAGTTTCCCAATACAGAGAGGCCTTACCCCCCATGGATCACGGACCCCGATGAGTTTGTCCTCAGTCATAACAGCCAGGGAATATGCCCCCTTAATCTGTTTCATGGTCATTCTGATTCCTTCTTCAATAGTTCCCTGACTATACCGGGCAATCAGGTTAACAATAACCTCACTGTCAATAGTTGATTGAAATACCGAACCCTCCAGAGTCAAACGCTCCCTCAGGTCACAGGCATTTGTCAGGTTACCGTTATGAGCCAAGGCAATCATCCCCTTGGAATAATAACACACCAGCGGCTGGGCATTTAACACCAGGCTGGAACCGGTAGTGGAATAACGTACATGTCCCAATGCAATCTTGCCCTGCATTCTCTGTAGTATTTCATCGGAAAATACTTCGGGAACTAAGCCCATATCCTTATGCAGACTGATGCCAGACCCATCGGATACTGCTATCCCGGCACTTTCCTGCCCGCGATGCTGCAGTGCATACAACCCGTAATAAGTCAGGCGGGCGACATCTAATCCCGGTCCGTAAATACCAAAAATACCGCATTCCTCTTCAGGTTTATCCCTATTATTTTCCCCGCTAAACCGGTCAGTTCCAAATAACATTTTTAAATTCCTCCGCCATTTATTCTCCCTGGCACAGAATACGTATATTATTCACCACTGCTGTCAGGTATTGTCTCCCCGGTCAGTCTCTTCAACACTTCCTTGTACGCTTCCTCAACATTACCCATATCTCTGCGGAAACGGTCTTTATCTAATTTCTCCCTGGTCTCCATATCCCAAAAACGGCAAGTATCAGGGGATATCTCGTCAGCTAGGATGACTTCACCCTTATGGATGCCGAATTCAAGTTTAAAATCAATCAGGTCAATTTTTTTATCTTTAAGGTATGCCCTTAAAATATCATTGATTTTAAGAGCCATAGCGGAAATCACTTTCATCTGTTCAGGAGTGGCCAACTCAAGCACCTGGATATGATACTCATTAATCAGCGGGTCGCCAAGTGCATCATCCTTATAGTAAAATTCCAGCACGGTTTTAGGAAGTATGGTCCCTTCCGGCAAGCCTATCCTTTTCGACAGTGACCCGGCGGCAATATTCCTGACAACTACTTCAACTAAAATAATATCAACTGCTTTTACTATCTGTTCCCTGTCATTTACTTGTTTGACCAAGTGGGTGACAATACCATTGCTTGCCAATAAATTAAAAAAATGTACCGATATCCTGTTATTAAGGATACCTTTGTTCATGATGGTTCCTTTTTTCTTGCCGTCAAACGCTGTGGCATCATCCTTGTAGTCTATCCAATACAGGTCAGGGTCACTTGTTTTATAAACCTTTTTGGCCTTGCCTTCATACAACTGTTCAAGCTTCTGAATATCCATACTTTCCCCCTCCTTATATTCTAAAACGCTGAAAAACCGTATCCACATGCCTGAGGAACCAGTTATAATCAAATAAGCTGCGGAGTTCTTCGGCAGAAATTAGTCCTGTAACATCATTATCCTTCTGCAGCAGGTCAAGGAAGTCCTCTTTGGTCCGCCAAACCTCCATGGCATTTCTCTGTACCAGCTCATAAGCCCTTTCCCTTAAAATACCTTTGTCCACCAATGCCAGCAAAACTCTCTGGGAATAAATCAGCCCCTTGGTCTTATTCAGGTTTTCAATCATGGCATCGGGATAAACAAGAAGGCTGCCGATTATCCTTATGGTAAGGTGCAGCATATAGTCCAGAAGAATGGTACTGTCAGGGACAATAACCCGTTCCACCGATGAGTGTGATATATCCCGTTCATGCCACAGGGCCACATTTTCCATAGCGGCCAGGGCATTGCCCCGCAAAATTCGCGCCAGGCCGCTGATACGTTCACCGGTAATAGGGTTCCTTTTGTGCGGCATTGCCGAAGACCCTTTTTGGCCCTTGGCAAAATACTCTTCCGCTTCCCTGATATCGGTACGCTGCAAGTTGCGCAGCTCAGTAGCTATTTTCTCCAAAGTAGAGCCTATTACCGCAAGTGTGGCCATATATTCAGCATGCCTGTCCCTCTGGATCACCTGTGTTGCAATAGAGGCAGGCTGCAGCCCAAGCTTCTCACATACCCTTCTTTCCACTTCAGGGTCAATATTTGCATAAGTTCCCACAGCACCCGACAGTTTGCCTACACTAATTGTTTCAATTGCCCTATTGAGCCGTTCTATGTTCCGGTCTGTCTCAGCAATCCAAAGCAGCATCTTCATGCCGAAAGTCATTGGTTCTGCATGTATCCCATGAGTCCGCCCAATCATCGGGGTATACTTGTACTCACCGGCCTTTTCCACCAGCTTTTCTCTTAATATTGCCAGTTTCGGGAGCAGGTGTTCAGCCGCCTCTTTCATCAGCAGGCACATAGCCGTATCACCTACATCTGATGATGTCATCCCCATATGGATATACTTGGATTCCTCACCAACATTTTCGGCAACATTTGTCAGAAATGCTATTACATCGTGATTGGTGACCTTTTCAATTTCATCAATCCGGTTTACATCAAAAGCAGCTTTTTCCCTGATAACCTTAACCGCTTCCGCCGGGATTTGCCCCAATTCGGCCATAGCCTCACAGGCAGCGATTTCAACATCCAGCCACTTCTGAAACTTATTTTCCAGGGTCCAAATTCTCCCCATTTCAGGAAGAGTATATCTTTCAATCATTAATCAGGTACCTCCGTCTATTTTTTGCTTTTCAGATAACCCTCAATACCCAGTTCTGCCAGTTTGGCGGCCTTAGCCTGAACTTCGTCCTCCATCTTGACTTTGTATTGTTTAATATTATCCCTTATCTGAGGATATTTAACGCTCAGAATCTGTGCTGCCAAGATACCGGCATTTTTGGCGCCGTTAACAGCAACTGTGGCCACAGGGATTCCCGGAGGCATCTGTACTATTGCATAAAGGGCATCAACCCCTGACAATGCCCCTGACTGGATGGGTACCCCGATAACAGGCAGGGGAGTCATAGCAGCTATTACCCCCGGCAGGTGAGCTGCCATGCCGGCCCCTGCTATAATAACCTCAAGGCCGCGTTCTTCAGCAGTTTTGGCATACTGGGCCGTTTGCTCCGGAACCCGGTGAGCCGAGGAAATAATAATTTCACTGGCAACGCCCAGTTCATCAAGAATTTTGGCTGCTCCTTGCATTATGTTTAAATCAGAATCGCTTCCCATAACGATACCTACCAATGGTTTCACCATATCTGTCTCCCTCCGATCCATATTTATAGTACTTCATTACTAATAGTAGTTTTTTCAACAAAATGTCTAATAATCCTTTAAAATATACGTTACTGCTTTCCAAAATCAGTTATTAAATAATAAAGCCCAGGCGGGCAGATTCTCACAATCGAGCGAAACCTACCCGTCTGGGCTTTTATCCCATCGGTGTGGCGCAAAACGCCTGTACCACTTGGACCAGACCTGATATTTAAATCAGCGGAACCCTAGGTACACTTTCTCTCGTGCCCCCGGTATTATCCCGGAACCTACGAAGATTCAGTTTTATACAGTTATATCTTAACAAGGCCGGGGGGCAATGTCAAGAAAAACAGTCCTTTTTACTACTCCTCACTGAATAGTTCGGCAACCCTAGCTACCTTTTCACGGGGCCCGGCAATCACGGCCACATCCCCTGAAAGCACTCGGGCTTGCCCATGGGGATTTGCCTTAAACTTCCCCTCACGCCCTATTGCCAGCATGGTGACACCATATTTCTTTCTTAATTCAATTTGCTGCAGGTTTTTTCCTGCTGCTTTGGAATCCCCATATATGCGAAATGTGGCAATTTCGAAATCCGGCATCTGAAGTTTTAACTCTGATAAAATGACCGGTCTCCGGGAATAGCTGCGAAACATCTCATAGGTATCGGAACGCACTTCAGAGATAAACCTCTCAATTTCTGTCCTTGGCACCAGGTACTTATTAAGCACCCGGGTGAAAATCTCCACAGAGGTCTCAAACTCTTCGGGAATAACTTCGTTAGCACCTAACTCGAATAACTCTTCCAATTCCTGAACATAACGGGTTCTGACAATAATACACAAGTCTTTATTAAGCCTGCGAATAACTTCGATAATTCTGCGGGTGGCTACCGGATCGGAAATCGCCACCACAGCAACCTTTGCTTCCTTAATATTAGCATGTTGCAGTACTGCTTCATGAGTAGCATCACCATAATAAATGGGCTCATCGTTTTTCCGCTCATCCCGGACGGTATCAGGATTCATTTCGATAACCATATAAGGTATACTTGCTGCCGCAGCAGCTCTGGCCACATTGCGGCCATTAATCCCAAAACCCAAAATCACCAGATGGTTCTTTAAATCATCTGTCACCTCTCGTCTCGAATATTCCTTACCAGAAATAATCCTTTCCGAAAGAGGCAGCCTGACAGTCAAATCCGCTGCCCTATGGGCAATAGCCAGAACAAATGGTGACCCGGCCATAGTAAGTATAGAGACAGCGAGAAAAAGCTGGTAATTGCCCCCGGTAAGCAAACCATATTCCACACCGCTGCGTGAAAGAATAAATGAGAACTCCCCCACCTGGCTAAGAGCAAATCCGGTCAATATCATACTCCGAATAGGGAAGCCCATCAAGAGTGCCGTAAAACCTCCCATAATCGTTTTCAGCAGCATTACTCCAATAACAGCAGCAGCAACTAGTAAGGGTTGCTGCAATAGATAAGCAATATCCAGGAGCATTCCTATAGATACAAAAAAGAAACTGGTAAAAACATCACGAAAAGGCAGGACACTTCCTAAAGCCTGATGGCTATAATCCGACTCAGAAATTATCAATCCAGCCAGAAACGCTCCTAAGGCTAGAGACAGACCGACACTAGAAGTAAGCCATGCCACTGCGAGACAAATTACCACAATGCTCAATAAAAAAATTTCACGGTTCCGTGTCCGGGCAGCCTGATACAAAATATAGGGTACAATCCACTTGGCATTTACTATTACCAAGATAACTATAAGCAGCCCTTTTGCCACCAGCTCAATCAGGGAGTTACCTAAATTACCGGCCTGTCCTGACAATAGAGGAGTAAAAAGAATCATTGGGACAATGGCAAAATCCTGAAAAATAAGAATACCAAGGGTCGCACGCCCATGAGGGCTATCAAGCTCTGCCCTCTCCTGGAACAGCCTGAGGACAATTGCTGTACTGCTGAGAGATATTAGAAAACCGATGAAAAGGGCCTTCTCTAAAGGATATCCCAAAAAGGCGGATATTCCGAAAGCAGCCACCGATGTCAAAACCACCTGCAGTGACCCACCCATGAGCACCGATTTTCTAATCTGCAGCAGTTCATTAAAAGAGAATTCTATACCAATAGTAAAGAGAAGCAGGACAATCCCTATCTCGGCCAGCATCTCAACTTGATGAACTTCATTTACCAGCTTAAATCCATGAGGCCCTGCCAGTATTCCGGTCAGAAGAAAACCAACAACCGCCGGAATCCTGAGCCTGTGAAATATGAACAGGACCACCACAGAAAGCGCAAATATAATAGTTATCCCCTTTAAAATTGGTATCTCCATTTCCGAATTCACCAGCCAGATATCTAAATATTTGTCACCTGTTATTAATTTAACCTTTTTTTACGCAAAATACCTTATACCAGCCTCAAAAATCTTCTGATCCTTCTCGCCAGGCACATTTATAGCAACATAGGAACCAATCCGCTCTGAATGCCCCATCTTGCCCAGGACCCTGCCATCAGGGCTGGTGATTCCTTCAATGGCATGAATCGACCCATTGGGGTTATAAGCAATATCATAAGTCGGGTTATCATTGAGGTCAACATACTGTGTAGCCACCTGACCACCGTCAATCAATCGCCTTATTTGTTCATCACCGGCTGCAAACCTGCCTTCACCATGAGAAATAGGGATTGTATGAGTATCGCCAACACAGGAATTAACAAACCACGGTGAAAGTGTAGAAACTACTTTTGTTCTCACCATACAGGAAGCATGACGGCCAATGGTGTTAAAAGTCAGTGTGGCGCAGTCTGCTCCGATATCAGTAATTTCACCATATGGAACCAGACCCAGCTTAATAAGTGCCTGAAATCCGTTACAAATCCCCAGCATCAATCCGTCCCTGTTTTTGAGAAGGTTCATTACTGCTTCCTTGACTCTGGGGTTCCTAAAAGCAGTGGCGATAAATTTCCCTGAACCTTCAGGCTCATCTCCGGCACTGAAACCTCCCGGAATCATTATTATCTGTGAGTTATTAATACTTTTAACCATGGAATCTACAGATGACTCTATTTCTTCAGGGGACAGGTTCCTAATAACCAAGGTTTCTGCTGCACCACCGGCTCTTTCAAATGCCCTGGCCGTATCATATTCACAATTAGTCCCCGGAAATACAGGAATGAAAACCCTAGGCCTGGCAAAAGTCAATGCCGACCTGGCGGTATTCCTCCCCTCAAAAGAGATTGCGGCAGGTTTTTGGGACTCCAACTCACCGGCTGCTCTGGTCGGGAAAATCTTCTCCAGGGGAGCAGTCCAATTTTCTATTGCTTTATCAATATCAATTTCTATATCATCAGCACCAATATCAGTATCATTAAAACCCGCTGCGGTGCCCCTTATCCTGATAGCCGGTTTTTCTTTCGTCTGACCCAGTTCCCTGAATTGTACATCCCCAAAAGCACCATTCAAGTCAACACCCTCAACCATTTCCAGGACCAGAGAACCATACTCAGGGGCAAACAGTTCATTAATGCTTGCCAGCTCCGCAAATTCAAAACCAAGCTTGTTACCGAAACACATTTTGCTTACAGCCTCAGCCAGGCCACCGGCCCTTACCGAGTGGGAAGCCAGTACATAGCCCTGCTGGATTAGTTGATGAATTTTGGTAAAGTTTTGTTTCAATCTTTCAAAATCAGGAACCTCATTTTCGTCACGGGATGCAGGGACAATGACCACCCGGCTCCCCGGTTTCTTGAATTCCTGAGAAATAATCCGTTCTACATTAACTGTATCCACTGCGAAAGCAACCAGGGTAGGCGGAACATTAAGCTCTTTAAAAGTTCCGGACATGCTGTCCTTACCGCCTATTGCAGCAATACCCAACATCTTCTGAGCATAAAAGGCCCCCAGAAGGGCACTGAAAGGTTTCCCCCACTTCAACGGGTCTGTCCCCAGTTTTTCAAAGTATTCTTGCAGGGTAAGCCTGATTCTGCTATAATCTCCTCCAAGGGCCACAACTTTGGTAACAGCCTCCACAACGGCATACAGTGCCCCATGAAACGGGCTCCAGGCAGCCAGTTTCGGATTATAGCCAAAAGCCATCAAAGTACCGGTTTTGGTTTCACCTGATACTAAGGGAATCTTAGCGGCCATTCCCTCTGCGGGAGTTAACTGGTATTTGCCCCCAAAGGGAAGCAAAACGGAACCCGCTCCGATAGTGCTGTCAAACATCTCCACAAGGCCCTTTTGCCCGCAAACGTTCAGTGACCTGAGGTTTGCCAGCCAGGCCCTTTTCAGACTGCCTGCTTCCGGTGTAACTGCTTCGGAAACTAATTTGAAATAATTCCCGCTTCCTTCAGGGGCCGCTACCCTAACCGTGGTATTCTGTTTCACACCGTTTGTGTTCAGGAAGTCCCTGCTTATATCAACAATTTCCCGGCCTCTCCACAACATCCTCAGCCTTCTGTCTGCGGTAACCCTGGCTACAACCGTAGCCTCAAGGTTTTCCCGGCGCGCCCTGCTGATGAAATGTTCCGCATCGGCAACAGCCACTACAACAGCCATTCGCTCCTGAGACTCCGATATGGCCAACTCCGTCCCGTCAAGACCTTCATATTTTTTAGGTACGGCATCAAGGTTTATTTCCAAACCATCCGTCAGTTCACCTATGGCTACAGACACACCGCCCGCGCCAAAGTCATTGCACCTCTTTATCATGGCACTAACCTCTGGGTCTCTAAAAAGTCTCTGGATTTTCCGCTCCTCAGGCGGATTCCCCTTCTGCACCTCAGCCCCACAGGTCAAAATTGATTCTTCATCATGTTCCTTCGAGGAACCGGTAGCCCCCCCACAGCCGTCACGGCCTGTCCTGCCGCCCACCAAAATAACCAGGTCACCTTCTACTGGCACTTCCCTGACCACATTTCTCTTTGGCGCAGCGCCGATAACCGCACCTATTTCCATTCTTTTGGCAAGAAAACCTTCATCATAGACTTCAGCCACCTGACCGGTCGCCATACCTATCTGGTTGCCATAGGAACTGTAACCTGCCGCCGCTTCGGTAGTAATCTTGCGCTGGGGTAATTTCCCCGGAAGGGTGTCTGCTACCTTGGCCCTGGGATCGCCGCTGCCGGTAACTCTCATAGCCTGGTATACGTAAGACCTCCCTGACAAGGGGTCCCTGATAGCTCCTCCCAGACATGTTGCCGCACCCCCAAAAGGCTCGATTTCCGTAGGATGGTTATGGGTTTCATTCTTGAACATGACCAGCCATTCTTCGTTTTTCCCATCAACATCAACATTTACAGCTATACTGCATGCATTTATCTCATCCGACTCATCCAGGTCATCCAGCTTCCCGCTCTTTTTAAGTTCCTTCATTGCCATTAAGGCCAAATCCATCAAGCAAATGTCTCTATCGGCTTGCTTCATACTACCGCCATAGACATGCCCCCTTGATTGCAGGTACTCTCTATAAGCAGCCTCAACCGGAGCTATAAAGTCGCCCTTTTCAAATGACACATCACAAATTTCTGTCAAAAAAGTCGTATGCCTGCAGTGGTCGGACCAGTATGTGTCAATTACACGAAGCTCAGTAACAGTCGGGTCCCTTTTTTCCGTATCCCGGAAGTATTCCCTGAGAAACTTCAGGTCACCGAAATTCATCGCAAAGCCCATATTATCAAAAAACTCCCGGAGTTCTTCCTCAGTTTTCGAAATGAACCCGGCAACAATAGCAACATCTGCCGGTACCGCACACTCAATGTCAAGGCTCTCCGGCTTGTCCAGGGAAGCTTCCCTGGAATCAACCGGATTAATGCAATAATTTTTTATCCGGGTAAAATCAGCATCTGTGAGCTCACCCTGGAAGACAACAACTTTAGCAGAACTTACCGCCGGCTTTTCCTTCTGGCTGAGAAGTTGCAAACACTGGGCTGCCGAATCTGCCCTCTGGTCATATTGTCCCGGTAGGTATTCCATAGCAAATACCCTGCTGTTATCACCGGGTTCCGGCATAAATTCATCATATACATAATCAACAGGAGGTTCTGAAAAGATGGTACTGCGAGCCTTTTGGTACACCTCATCGGTAATTCCTGATACGTCATAACGGTTGAGTACCTTCACGGTTTCAAGTCCTTTTAGGCCAAGGTTTTCCCGCAAATTAGCCAAAAGACTGCAAGCCTCAACGTCAAAACCCTGTTTCTTTTCAACATAAATACGTCTTACAGCAGTATTCATCAGTATTACCTCCCGAAAATATTACTTTACAAATACAATTTTAACATAATACAATTAATAAGAATAGTTAATAATTTTAATGTGTTTTATTAGTATGGCTAATAAAAGGGGGCGGGGGTTATATGGATGTGAATTTTGAGCTCTACAAGGTGTTTTATTATGTCTCCAAAGACCTGAGTTTTTCGTCGGCTTCAGTCAAACTGTACATTTCCCAGTCGGCAGTCAGCCAATCAATTAAACTCCTTGAAAACAAAATGAACTGCAGGCTTTTTATCAGAAATACAAAGCAGGTCAAGCTGACACGGGAAGGTGAAATGCTGTTTGAATACGTTTCCCAGGCCTTTAACTTCATTAAAGCCGGTGAACGGCGGGTCAGCGAGCTGCGTTCCCTGGAAAGTGGTGAAGTCAGGATAGGAGCCAGTGATACTATATGTAAGCATTACCTGCTGCCCTATTTCAAAAAATTCATCAGCCTGTACCCTAATATCAATATTCAGGTTACTAACCGCACCTCACCAATGTGTATTGAACTGCTAAACAATGGGTCTGTTGACGTTATTGTTGTCAATATTCCCGAAAAACCGGACAAAAATCATGAAATCAAAGAATTAAAAAAAATTCAGGATATATTTATTGCCGGAAATAACTTTACACATCTGAAAAACAAAGTAGTCCAGCTTGAAGAACTCAATCATTATCCTCTCCTGATGTTGGAGAAAAATACTGTCACAAGGGAATTTATCGACTCTTATTTGAAGCAGAAGGGGATTACTCTTACTCCCGAAATTGAGCTGGGAAGTGTCGACCTGCTCGTGGAACTGGCTAAAATAGGCCTTGGCATATCTTTTGTGGTACGTGATTATATTGCCAAAGAGCTGAGTGATGGTGAAATTTTTGCACTCAATATAAAAGAAAAAATACCACCAAGAAGCATTGGCATCATTACTCATAAGAACATCCCAACTGCCCTTGCCGCCCAGAAATTAATCCAATTATTCCGGTAAAAACAGAACTGATGGGAGTGTCCCATAAGTGATATGCTCCCTTTTTGATTGGGCGGGAAATCTGGTGAGTTATAGCACCGGTTTTCCGCACTGGCATCGGAGGGTTCTAACCTTGCTCCTGGCGAAGTCACGGACTAAACCGCCAATTCGGCATCCTGCCTCAGTGGCGGCTCCGCCATCCGTGGCTCCGGTTCGTGACTTCGCTTAGCGGAGTGCGGTAAGACTCCTCACGAGGCCAGTGCAAGGAAAACCTTGTGCAACATCTCACCAAGCTTCCCGCCCTTTCCTTCAAGGTGCATCCCTCTCATAGGACCATCAAAAGCAGGAAAAGAAAAAACATTGCTTTGAAGGTGAAAGGGTTTTTGCTTCCAGTGTAGAATTATTAATGAAACAGTAAAGATGCGGAGGAAGCTTATGAAAAAGAAGGGCCATCAGAAAGTAGTCTTTAAGCCATACGATATGAATCAGCTGTCCTTGCCCATGAGTTTGGAGAGCATGATTCCACCACAGCATAAAGTACGTGCTGTGAACCAGGTAATCGATGAAATAGGCATAGACCCACTCTTGGCAAAATATAAGGGGGGCGGCGCAGGCAGTTACCATCCGAAAATGATGTTAAAGGTATTAGTTTACGGGTACGGCCGCAAGGTCTGGTCTTCAAGGCAATTGGCCAGAGCGTTGCGGGAAAACATACATTTCATGTGGCTGGCCGGAGGCAACACTCCTAACCGCTTCAGGTCAGATATGAAGACCATAATTGACGAGGTATTTCAATTACTGGTGGAATATATGGCTGCCGAAGGTCTGATTAATCTTGAAGAATACTATCTTGATGGCACAAAGATAGAGGCAAATGCCAACAGATACAGCTTTGTATGGAAAAAGAGCGTAGATAAGAACCAGAAGAAATTGCGGGAAAAGGTTAAAGGGCTACTGGAAGAAATAGACCGGGCCAATGAATTGGAAGACGAACTTTATGGAGATCAGGATCTGCCTGAAATGGGCGAAAACGTGGTGAATAATCCTGAAGCCGTTGCGGATCTGGTTGGAAGAATAAACGAGGCATTAAGCAAAAAAGGCAAAAATGATAAAAGTGTAAAAATCACTAGAAAAGCTGCCCGTACTCTTGTTAAGGACTGTCTGCCCAGAGCCATGAAGTACAAGGTTCAATTAGCTGCAATTGGCAATGAACGTAACAGCATGAGCAAGACTGACCCGGAAGCTACCTTCATGCGGATGAAGGAAGACCATATGAAGAATGGCCAACTCAAGCCTGCATATAACGTGCAAACAGGCACGCAAAACCAATTCGTGGTAGGTTTTAGCATTCATCAAAAAGCAACTGATACTTCCTGTCTGAAAGTACATCTGGAAGGTATAAAAAAGGCCTGGGGCAGTGTACCGCAGAAGATTATTGCAGATGCAGGCTATGGCAGTGAAGAAAACTATGAATATCTGAAAGAGCAGGAAATTCAAAACTTTGTTAAATACAACAAGTTTCATTATGAGCAGAAGCGCCACGTTAAAACCAACCCATTTCTTAGGGAAAACATGGTCTATGATGCAGAAAACGACCAATATATCTGCTATGAACACAAGAAATTAAAATACATAAAAACGGTAAAAAGAAAAAGCACTACTGGCTACGAGTCTCATGTTAGAGTAGATGAATGTGAAGACTGTACCGGGTGTACCAACCGAGAATCCTGTACTAAAAGCAAGTACTGGAACCGTAGGATAGAGGTTAATGTCCGTTTAGAAGAGCTAAAGCAAGAAGCCAGAGAAAACTTAACTTCTGAGCTAGGCCTTGCCCTGCGCAAAAGACGCTGTATTGAACCCGAGTACGTATTTGGCCGGATAAAATGGTGTTGGGGCTTTAAAAGATTCCTCCTCAGGGGTCTTGAAAAGGTTAAAATTGAGTGGGGATTACTGTGTATGGCACATAATATTTCAAAAATGGCAACTATCCAGTGGGCTTAAGGAGAAGCTCGCTAATTTTTTGACACAAAGACAGGGACCATGCCCATAAGTAATTACTTATGACACGGTCCCATCAGTTTCTTAAACAGGTCCCAGTTCACTTATATTTCTAATGAACCGATTAACTCAGTAATCATTTTCGCAATATCTTCGGCAGCCACACCAACAACCAGGTCCTTTGGTTTTTCTGCCCCGTCAATAAATGCATAGATAGCATTAAGTAAATGAAGGGCTGGATTTGTTTTGCCTGCTGCTAATTTTTCACTGACATTTACCAGCTTTTCTCTTAATTCAGCCAGTTTTTCCGCATCACCGTTTCCTTCCAATGTACCGTCAAGAACCGCTCTGTCAAACACCTCCAGCACCCCGGCAATTGTAGCTTCCTGTGAAGGATTATATACATGGGGAGCATTGTCCTCGTCATCCGGAATACCGTCCTCATCCTGGTCGTTAATTTGTTCATGCCAACCGAAAGCTGTCATCCAGGGCAGATTGTCCTGCCCTCCGGAAAATACATAAGGTGTATCAGCAAATCCATCACTATTGTTGTCAATAGATACATGATCGCTCCAGTAATTGCCTCCTTCAGGTGCATCTAAGTTGAAAATATTATCAGTATCACTATCATATATAGATGCCTGTTCGGTATTATTGATAAAGTCATTGTGATAAACTTGGTTGCGATTTGCATGTAATACAGCGTAATTTCCAAATGGATGAAGCCGGATGCTAAGCCCTGATACGGCATTATCTCTAATGGTATTTTCCGTTACAATATTTTCAAAAGAGCCGGGCAAGTCAACCCCATAGTCATTGCTGTATATTTCGTTGCCAATAATCTGATTGTCATCAGATAATTCGACTAGGCTGACACCATAAGTATTGTCATAAGACTGATTTTCCGACACCGTGTTCCGCCTTGACTCAAACAGGTAAAAACCATAATCAGTATTTGATACTACATTGTTTTCCACTATACTGTCATAAGCATAATTCATCAGGATTCCATAACGGTGATTTTCCATTTGGACATTTCTTACCGTGATATAGCCATGCATTGATACCTGAATTCCTGCACTGTTTCCATCACCGCTGACAGTATGGCCGTTTCCCTCCAGGGTTATTTCGTTAGCCATAATTATTATTGTTCCGGTAACATCTTGTGTCAGTGTTGCTGTCCTGTTCACTGAATCCCACGTTCCTACCGGCTCGCTCCAACCATTATTCCCCAAATATACATATAGATGTGCCGGTTCCACAGGAGGCTCTTCTGAAGCTGACTCCCATCCATCCTGGATCATCCAGGGCAAGTTATCCTGTCCGCCGTAAAAGCTGTAAGGAGTATCTGCAAAACCATCACTGTTGCTGTCGGTGGATATATGAGTGCTCCAATAGTTGCCTCCTTTTGGCACATTCATAAAAAACATGTTATCAATATTAAACACATAATTGTTAATATACGCCTGGGTATTGTTATCGATAAAATTGTTCTGGAATACCTGGTTCTGGATGGATGGTATTAATTCCGTAAGAGAAGACGTGTCCCCGATAAAAATACCGCAGCTGTTATCCCTCACGGTGTTTTGATAAATTGAGTTTCGCTGTGCTCCAAGCAAAGCAATTCCATTAAGATTACCAATAAATTCGTTATCTGCTAACACATTGCTGTTGGCAAATTCCCGCAGCAGAATACCATAAGCTTCACTGCCTGACATATAGTTATCAGTAACTGTGTTGTACTCAGACCTGGATAAAAAAAGATTGCTGTTAACGTTGTCTGTCAATACGGTACCGGTAATTGTATTGAAATCTGAAAAAGAGAGCAGTATCCCGTTTAGACAGTTGGAAACATTTATGTTAGTTATAGTAATATTATTTTGTTCTTGGACCAATATTCCGTTCCATGTCTCATCTCCGGTAATCGTATACCCTCCGCCGTCAAGAGTGATGCCATTAGATGTGATATGTATGGTCTTGTTTACGTTATGAGTCAATACCCCGGTCAACGTATCCGGATCCCATGTTCCTACCGGTTCGCTCCACCCCGCACTGCTTAACGTAATTTCATCATAGGCAAATACTGAGCTAGTATTAAACAAGGTGCAAAACAAGGATAAAACAAAAACAGCTGCAATAAAAAAAACCGGATTTTTTGAAAAAATACTCACTTTTTTCATTCTGGTTTTTCATTCCTTCCTTTAAAAATGTTCTGTTTTTAAAACGTTTTGTTTTTATATTATACCATATTTTAAATTAGTATTTATATCATATTTTTGAGTACTATTTCTATTTAATTGCAGTTAATATTGCAGTATAATAGAAGTATTGAAATAAGGGAGGTGTAGTTCGGAAGTCTGAAAATTTTCACACATTTAAAATGTAAGATAGGTGGTTAAAGGTATGAAACTAAAACGTTCAATTTTAAGCATAAGCTTAGTCTTTTTCCTGGTTGCTTCACTACTAGTCGGAATGGCTCCGGTTGGTGCTGCCGAAGCCGGGGCAGCAGGCAAACCTGATAAAGTCAAAGTCCTAATCGGCTTTAAGGAAAAGCCCGGCAAAGCTGAACAAGCTTTGGTTCGCAGCTTGGGCGGGTCTGTGAAACACACTTACAAAATAATCCCATCAATAGCTGCCGAATTGCCTGAACAAGCGGTTGAGGCGCTTAGCAAAAATCCAAAAATCAAAATAATTGAACCAGATGTAAAAGCCTATGCAATAGGTACATTTGAAGAAGAGTTAAACCAAACTTGGGGAATGGTTAGAATTGGAGAAGGCACTGCACACAGCCAGAGTTATTTAGGAACCGGCATAAAAGTAGGCATTATTGATTCTGGTATTGATTATGGGCATCCCGAATTATCCGCAATTTACAAGGGCGGTTATGATTTCGTTAACCAAGATGATGACCCTCTGGATATTGATGGGCACGGGACCCATGTAGCCGGTACAATTGCAGCGGCGCGCAATGAAAATGGCGTGGTAGGCGCAGCTCCGGCTGTTGAGCTCTATGCACTTAAAGCACTTGAGGGGGGCAGCGGTAACTTCGGCGACATTATTGCAGCCCTGGACTGGTGTGCTGCCAATGGGATTCAAGTTACCAACAATAGCTATGGCAGCTCTGTTGACCCGGGAACTCAGGTTAGAGATGCCTTTGATAATTCATATGCCGGCGGAATACTGCATGTAGCTGCAGCCGGCAATAGCGGCAACCCTCAGGGCAAAGGCGATACAGTCGGTTATCCGGCAAAATATGCTTCTGTTATGGCAGTGGCAGCCTCAGACATTAATGATAAAAGGGCCAGCTTTTCCAGTACCGGCCCAGATGTTGAGCTTATTGCCCCCGGTGTAAACATATACAGCACATGGATTGATGGCACATACAGGTATGCCAGCGGGACTTCTATGGCATCACCCCATGTAACGGGAGTCGCAGCACAGGTTTGGGCAGCCAATACGACCCTGGGTAATACCGGTGTAAGAGATATACTTCATAATACAGCGGAAAATATCGGTCTTTCCATATATTATCAGGGTTATGGGTTGGTACGTGCCGATCTTGCTGCTGCAGCCGCAGCAGGACTCATTCCTGCTGATACCGGCAGTATAGATGGAACAGTGACTGACGCAAATGGATCTGCCATCTCCGGAGCTTCGGTTGTTGTGGAAAACACCTCATTGTCTGCAACAACAGATAGCAATGGTTATTACCAAATAGTCGGTGTGCCTGTGGGCAGTTATGGTGTTACCGCTTCCGCTGCGGGGTATTCTGCGCAGACAATAGACGTGATTGCAAATAAAGATGTCAATACTACACAAGACTTTACTTTACCGGCTAAACTTTCTTATGCTCTCACAATAGCCCAAGTAGGAGAAGGAACAACTGTGCCAGCATCAGGAACCTATACTTATGAAGAAGGGGCAACAGTTACCCTTAGGGCTGAGCCAGCTTCCGGTTATGTGTTTGAAAAATGGGTTATTAATGGGGTTGACATATCTAATGCACAAACTTCCATTACTATGGATGCCGATAAAACAGCAACTGCTTATTTTACACCGGCACCCGTCAGTGAACTCAATTTGACTGTCAGTACCGACAAAGCTGAATATACAGGTAATGCCTGGGTTTATATCACCATTTTACTGACAGATCAGACTAACCCGGTTACCGGGGCTGCGATTAATGTTACCGTTACAAATCCGGCCGGCAGTGTAGCAAGCGGTGCAGCTACAACCAACGCAGATGGTCAAGTGATGTTCTCATACAGGGTATTGAAATCTTCCGTTAAGGGAACATATACGGTGAACGCAAATTCCTCATGGAATGGTTCAGAAGTCAATGCAACTACTACTTTTATTGTAAAATAGAACGAGTATGCTTGATAAATGCATACAACTTAAAAAGGACTGACTCATAGCTAATGAGTCAGTCCTTTTTTTGTAAAACCTACTCCCACTCAATAGTTGCCGGTGGTTTTGAGGTAATGTCATATACAACACGGTTGATATCCTTTATCTCATTCACTATCCTGTTGGAGATGCTCTCCAATACATCATACGGTATCCTGGCCCAGTCGGCAGTCATCCCGTCATGGCTGGTAACAGCACGCAGCACACAGGTATAGCTGTAAGTCCGCTCATCCCCCATGACACCTACTGAACGCATGGACGGAAGGACAGCGAAGAACTGCCAAATTTCTCGATACAGGCCTGCCTTGATAATCTCTTCATGAAGGATAGCATCAGCCTCTCGTAAGATATCCAATTTATCTTTAGTAATGTCACCCAGTATCCTTATAGCCAGGCCAGGACCTGGAAAAGGCTGTCTCCAAACAATTCGTTCCGGCAGCCCCAGTTGTTCCCCGACAAGGCGAACCTCATCCTTAAACAGCCATTTCAGGGGCTCAATAAGCTCAAGTTCCATATCATCAGGAAGACCGCCTACATTGTGATGTGATTTGATAACAGCAGCGGTGTCTGTACCGCTTTCAACAACATCAGGATACAGTGTGCCCTGAACAAGGAAATTTATTTCACCGAGTTTACGGGCCTCTTCCTCAAATACGCGAATAAACTCGTTTCCGATAATTTTTCTTTTCTGTTCCGGCTCAGTTACTCCATTAAGCTTGTCCAGAAACCTCTCCGAAACATCTACAGCAATTAGGTTAATGTGGAACTGGTTACGGAAGGTCTCAATCACCTGTTTGGCTTCATCCTTTCTCAGCAGCCCATGGTCTACAAAAACACATGTCAGTTGATCTCCGATTGCCTTATGGACAAGGGCTGCAGCTACTGAGGAATCCACCCCTCCGCTCAAAGCACAAAGCACCTTCTTGTCACCGACTGCTTCCCTAACTTCCCTAACAGTCTGTTCAATAAATGACTCCATTGTCCAGTTTCCTGAACATTGGCAAACATCAAAAAGATAAAATTCCAACATGCGCTGACCTTCAGGAGTATGGACAACTTCAGGGTGAAACTGAACTCCATATAATTTCTTTTCATCACTTCCCAGAGCTGCCACAGGGGTGCTGGCGGTACGTCCTATAGCTTTAAATCCCGGCGGCGGCGCCGCCACAAAGTCGCCGTGACTCATCCATACCTGAAGTGTTTCGGGAAGTCCCTTAAAGAGAGGGCTGTCCTTTTCAAGGACCTGAAGCTTTGTCTTTCCATATTCACGATTATCAGCCCTGCTGACATTGCCGCCCAAAACCTGGGACATAAGCTGCATCCCGTAACAAATACCCAAAATAGGTATCCCAAGGTTAAAAATATCCTTATCACAGACAGGAGCATTTTCCGTATAAACACTGGAAGGCCCTCCGGAAAGTACTATGCCTTTTGGTCCCATTGCCGCAATTTCTGCGGCAGGAGTTCGATAAGAAATTATCTCACAATATACCCTGCACTCTCTGATGCGCCGGGCAATCAACTGAGTATACTGGCCGCCGAAATCAATGACCAGCACCAGTTCTTTATCTCTTGACATCCCCTTGTATCCTCCCTCAATAATCTTATATTTTCTCTATAGCGCTAGCGCCCTCTAACTTGCTCCTCTAACTTGTATATACTTCTTTCTTAAGCACATAAACCCCCGGAAGGTGACGATATCTGTTATTATAATCCAGGCCATAGCCAACTACAAATTCATCTGGTATTACAAATCCATTGTAATCTATGTTAATATCAACCTTTCTCCGGGCAGGCTTCTCCAGCAGTGTACAGATTTTAACTGAAGCGGCTTTTCTGTTTTTCAGGATTTCCATAAGGTATTTCAAAGTCAGACCGGTATCCACTATATCCTCAACTATCAGCACATCCATTCCTTCTATGCTCATGTCAAGGTCATTCAGGATTCTTACTACTCCCGAAGACTCAGTAGAGGAACCATAACTGGAAACGGCCATAAAATCAATGTACAGGGGTATGGAAATCTCCCTGACAAGATCTGACAAAAAAATCACAGCACCTTTTAAAATGCCAACCACAACCAACTCTCTGCCACTGTAATCCCTGGAAATTTGCTGTCCCATTTGGACTACCTTTTCAGCAATCTGCTCCCTGGAAATAAGGCACTTTGAAACATCGTTTTGCATTAATCTACCTCCAAAACTTTTCTGCAATACTACATATCAAAGCATAGCAGAGTAACCGGCCTATTGTCAATCCCCAGGCTTTTCCGTCCACTTTTTTACCAGGTCCAGCCAAACCGCCCTAACCTCCTCCAACTCTTCTCTGCCCAACCTTCTTTTTCCATATTTATCCACAAGATAAGCATTGGTTATTGTGAAAATGCTGCTATAATCATCAGGCAGCTTATCAGATAAATCCTGAGCATATTCCAGGGGAGTCTGATTGTGCTTTTTGGGATATCCCTTACGATTTAATATTTCAACAAGTGAAATATATATGTCCCTGATTAAATCTCCTGTCCCTATTCTAAATATATTTCGGGTTCGGTACAAATAATACACGACAGCAGCTGCCGCAATAATAACAGCAAGTACCAGTACCGGCAGCCACGAAACTCCTTCCTCTTTGGAATTTATAATCTCCTCAGGGGAAAGTCCTTGGAATTCCGCTTCATGACTTGAGGTGTTTGTTATTGCAAGAATAGCATCTGCTGAAGTCCCGGTCTCTCCACCAATTACAGACGGAGTAGGATCAAAAGGTACCCAGCCATAGTCGGCAAAATAAACCTCCACCCAGGAATGGGCATCATTCATACATACCTCATATACCCCTGTTTCAGAATTTAAAATGCCTGAGGTAAAACCCTTGACCCATCTTGCAGGGATCCCCAATGACCTCAACATTACCACCATTGCGGTAGAATGATAAGTACAATATCCTTTTTTCAGTTCAAACAGAAAATAGTCGGTCACATCTTGTGAACCAGAAACTGGCTTAACAGCTAGATCATAAGGATAATTTGAAGAAATGTAATCTTCAATTATAACGGCCTTATCATATGGATTCTCAGCATGTGTGGTAAGTTTTGCAGCCAGTCTGCCGACACGTTCAGGAATATCCTGGGGAAGCTGTAGATAAAGTTTCTTTATTTCAAGAGGATATTCTGCAGTACTGTCTTTTAGCTTAGCCTCGTCACGTTCCGGAATATAGGATATAACCCTGTACGTACCTCCTAAATTCAACCCGGCTAAATATATATTGCCACCGGCATCAATACTGAGGTATTCTTCCTGCAGTTGTACCTGTACGGGAATTCCGGAACTGAAAACTACCTCTGAGCTGACCCCCGGTGCCAGGGAAAATACCTGTTCAATCTTATCCATTCCCACAATACGTGAGTACGGGTTGGGAATTTCGCCATTATCAACTCTCCAGGGATAAAGGGTGTTCTGCCAGCCTTGCCCGGTGTAGAAGTCTGATGTGTCACCACGCCAGTAAAATGGCTGAGAAGACTTGACATACATAACCAATTTGTTTTCAATTACTACTTCTCCCTTTAAATCAAAGTTTTCGCACCGTTTCCAGAATAAATCATAACTGCCTGAAGCTGCTTGTTTTGTTCCAGTAGAATTACCAGTAACAAGCATGGCAATCCTGTTTCCGGAGGACAGCAGGTTAATACTTGGTCTTAAAGGCGGAAGTATTAATGCTGCCAATACGATTACAATTACAAAGAGCAAGCTTATCCAACTCCAGAACCGGATATTGACTCCTGCTCCCTGAACTTGTCTCACCCGAAAATCACTTTCTGTTTCCAATAGATATATCTGAATTCGAAGTCCCATACTAAAAAAAATATTTAAAACCACATATTCCAGAATACTTTCTCCTAATACAATCATTAATACACTTAGTAGAAAGAAGCCGAAAAAAAACATCTCTGCTGTGTTCTTCGTTTCAATTATATAGCTGGTAATCAGGAACGCCAGAAGGGCATAAAATGAAACAACAAAAAAGCAGAAAGCCCCGAAATATTCAGGACTAATAGAACCAAGCTGAAAATGAGGCAGGCCAAATAAGATCTCTTCGACCAAAGAAATTTCCGCAGGCCCGCAAGAACGATTGATATACCAAACAATAACGGCATACAAGAAAGACATTATCGCTATCAACTTCCTCTTGAGTTCTGAGGGAGAATAATAATTGATAAATTGACAAGTCAATACTAACAGCACCATTACTGTCAGAGCTTGCCCATATCCAGACCATCCAAAGGAATAAAAAATTGCCCGGCGTAAAGTTTCCAGATAACCAAAAATCAGTATTAGCAGCAGTGCACTTCCTTTAACCCCTTTAGCAGTTGCCATACTCCAACCCCCTAAACAGTAAACGCAGGTCGGTTTGCCTATCAACCATAACCACAGATATACCCACAGCCCTCAAGCGAAGCACTGCTTTTTGCCTGTCTTCGGCCATGATGCCCTGGCCTCCGAAACTCTCCAGTTTTAACAGAAAAAGTATAACTTCCCGGCCTTGGCTCATCATTCTAATTAATGTGTCCACCATATTGCCGTCAATATGACCTGTTATAAAATATATGCCACACCTCTTTCCGGCAAAAACAGGGTCACCGAACCTTTCCCAGCAATCAGGGCCTGCTCCGGTCTGAACACCAACTAATGTTTCCAAAATCATGCTAAACTGGCCCTTACCATAACCTATTGGTACTTGAGTAATTTCGGCGCCACAGAAAGCAATTCCTATTCCAAAGTTATTTCGTGTTCCCATCGCAGCCAGCGAGGCAGCAAGGGTTACCGCTTTTTCAAGGCTGCTTTGAGTTCCACTGCCCATATGGTGTTCCATTTTAGCATCAAAAATTATCATAAAAGCATAGTTATTACTTTCTTGAAATTGCTTTACCAGCAAGTTCTGCGACTTTGCCGAAGCCTTCCAGTGAATTCTTGAAATGCCATCACCGGCATCATATTTCCTTACTCCAATAAATTCACTGCCACTGCGTCCTCTCCTGATTGAACCAGGGTTCATGTCTAATCCTTGAGAATAAATTATCCCTATGTCATCACCCAGGTCATAAATTTCCGGCAAAACCACCAGATATTTCATTTCTCCCATATACCTCGAACTGGTAAATATCCCAAAAATATCTCCGGTACGAACCAGTATACTCCCAAACCAAATCGTCCCCGCTGCCTGCATTCAAGCTCTTCATTAAGAACCTTCTTTTCATGCGGCTTCAAGGAAAAAGTATAGCACACCAAATTATCCGGCAAGTCAAAGGTAGCCGGCATTCGCACCCAACACTGAACCCATGGCACAGGCCAACCGGAAAGGTTCTCAATCTCCAGAATGAATTTCACCTTTGTCCCAACCTGTGTAGTAAGAGATTCTGTATAGCAATATGCACTGACTCTGCGACTAATTAAAGACCATACAAAACCGGCCGCAATGATAATTAGGCTGGTATAAAAAACAAAATAGGGGGCCTTCCCCCCGGCCGACAGAGCATAAAGGAATACCAACCCCAACCAGATAACAGCTTTTATAATTGTGCCAATATCCATTAGAACCCCCACCCTGAAAAAACGACCTTGCCCGAATAAGTACGTTAAAAACCCACCTGCTTTAACCTACTTTATATATCCAAAGGAACTTGTGCCAACACTTCATTTATGATGTCTTCAGGATTTTTTCCTTTAATGTATGCCTCTGGCTTTAACACTATCCTGTGTGCCAGTGTGGCGCCTGCCAAGGACTTGATGTCATCTGGAATAACAAACTCCCGTCCTGCAAGACCAGCCTTGGCCTTACTCGTTTTTAACAGAGCCAAGGAACCCCGTGGACTTGCTCCAAGTGATACTTCAGGATGGTTTCTGGTAACCTGAACGATATTAACAATATAGTTCTTAAGTGAATCTTCAATATGTATATTAGCTGCTTTTTCCTGAAGGTTTAGCAGTTCGGCAAGGTCAAAAACCTGTATGATTTCAGCAATAGGATGTCTTTTCTCCAGCCGGTCAAGGATTTCCATTTCTTCATCATATGAAGGATAACCCAGGTGTGCCTTGATAAGAAACCTATCTAGCTGTGCTTCCGGCAGGGGAAAGGTACCCTCATATTCAATAGGATTTTGTGTCGCCAGGATTAAGAACGGCCTGGGCAGTTTATAACTGACCCCGTCAATGGTAATCTGTTCTTCCTCCATACACTCAAGCAGACTCGCCTGAGTTCTCGGCGAAGTACGGTTAATTTCATCTGCCAGGACAATCTGAGCCATTACCGGTCCTGGCCTGAATTCAAATTCCTGAATTTTTTGATTATATATGGAAACACCTAGAATATCTGATGGCAAAAGGTCAGGAGTAAACTGAATCCTTTTAAAAGCACATCCCAGAGACTTGGCCAGGGTTCGTACCAACATTGTCTTACCCATTCCAGGTACATCCTCCAGCAGCATATGTCCGCGACATAATAGACAAATCATTATCAATTCAACCACTTCTGTTTTGCCAACAATAACAGTATGAATATTCTGCCTCAGTTTTTCCAGCATTTCCCGAATAGCATTCATATATTACCTCCACAAAATTTATGAAATAAAACTTATGAAATGAAATTTATACACTATTATATACTGAATTTCGACATATTCCATCAAATTCCTCTAAAGTTTAGATATTCCTTTAATAAAAAAACCGCCACTAAGGACGGTTTATTGTTTAACTTCAGGAGGATTTATTTTAATATTACTATTATAATTTCGCAGTTCAACTACCAGCCGAAGTTTATCTGCAGAACCATTTTTACTGACCGCAGTCACCTCTCCCTTATGGATAAACAAGCTGCGGGGTTCCAGCCAAAATCTATATTTGAAGTCCTTCCAAAGTGTCTCCATATAAGGGTTATCAACAACCGGGAGAGCTGAATAAACCAGTAGTTTTCCCGGTCCGTTCCCTTCAGAACCATCAAAGGCAGCTTGTTCAAGTTCTTTATAAGTAAAGCTTGCCAGAGGATTCAGCTCTGCCATAAAAATCTCCTGCTGATTAAGCTGGTTACCGGTAAGCTTAATCCATTCACCGGTAAGCTGGTCCTTAGTATAAGTATCATTATCATATAAATAAAATTCGACTTCAGAATTAAAAATGCGGCCACTAATATGGATACGTTCAAGGCTTTCACGCTGACCCTGAACCTCACTGACCTGCTTTTCCGTGCCATCGATAGTTGTAAACATTTTTATAGTATATTCATACTGTTTTGCTTTCTCCGTGTTTTTCAGGGCTTTACCAATAACTTCCCGGGGAGGGCTGTCAGGATCTGTCGGAAACAGGTAATGTTTAGCTGTACCTAGGCAGGTGACCAACAGGAAAACAAAAATAAGCCACCTGACGGCTGTATTTCTGCCTTTGATTGGCACCGCGATCCCCTCCTCCTATTATGATAGGGTCTTATTTGACAGTTAATATATTTTCATCCTGGTTTTGTATAATATATTCTTGTTTTATATAAAAAATTCTCCATGCCTGTTAAATTAATATTTTTAATCCTGTACCTATAACACTAATACTTTCACATTAAACTTTATCATATATCTACGACATATGGAATACTATTTTGTGTCATTACAACATGTTTTATTGTTTCAGCGCCTGATTCCGACCGTTAATACGGCAAATCATACATTTCGCTGAAAAAACAAACCCTCCTTTGTCATTTGACTTTGACAAAGAAGGGTTACGAACTTATGTTAGCTTAACACCCTTTATCTCCAGCATATGTGGTTCAAACTGCAGCATGGTTCATAAAAACCTAGCCTCATTAATAAGGAGTTCAAACTCACATCCCAGATGACTGGCAGCACGACGGCATAAAATCATCCGAGTAAGGAAAATCTCAAAATACTCCATTACTGAACTAATTTCAATGTCAATTGTAAGCTCCATAGTAATCTTTCTTTGTTTAGGATCAATCTTTAGGCGACTATCCTCCACAGCATAGTTCACCCGATCTCTTGTGGTAAATGCGGAAAAATCGGTTTTTCTTACTCTGGCCCGGTGTACATCTGCTTTGTCGGAAATAATAACCGCGGCAGCTACGCTGCTCACCGGACTCCCGGTTTGTTCCTCATGATTTCCTATTGCAGACGCAACTGCTGCTATTTCCTCCGGTTCCATGCCCATTCGAAGCAGAAAAGAAAATACCAGCACTCCCCCAACTCTGCCATGGTCATATCTATTAATAACATTTCCTATATCGTGCAAATACCCGGCTATTTCTGCCAATTGTGTTTCCCTTGGGGGATATCCTAAGGATTCCATAATAAGCTTACTGTTCTCAGCCACAGTAATGGAATGCTCATAATCATGAACAATAGCGCCCATTTCACCAAGGAAAACATTAATAGCCTGAAAATATGAATCTATTTCGGCGTCTTTCTTAATATCATTAAGAACTATCAAGATAAGCCCTCCCGTGTATTTACACCAAAAAACCGCAATGACTTACCAAAATTGGTACACTTGTTTAATACAAAATATATTATCATAAAACAAGTAAAAAATAAAGCTATTCCCTTAGCGAACTACAGCTGAACCACCGTCAATAGCGATAGTTTGTTTCGTCATATAATCTGACATATTGCTTGCTAAGAAAACAACTAGCGGTCCAATATCTTTTTCAGAATCTCCCCAGTATCTTAGAGGGACTTTATTGGTAACTTCATTATATTGATCTGGGAAGTGTTCTTTCCACTGCGCAACACCAGGAGTCATAGAAAGCGGGCAAAGCACATTACAACGTATTCCATAAACACCCCATTCATTGGCTGCGTTCTTTGTTAAGGCTCGCACAGCTTCTTTAGTAGAGGCATAGGCAGCTTGGTTTATCATCCCCACCAAGCCGGCATCTGAAGCAAAATTAATTATTTTTCCGTAATTTTTTTCCTTCATATATGGAAATACTGCCTGCATGAAGTAGAAAGTACCATAAAGTCCAGATTTTAATGCTAAGTCAAAATCAGCATCGGTATGCTCTTCTAAAGATTTTTGGGTACAAGCTTGTGCAACATTAACCAATATATCAACAGTACCAAATGCTTTTATAGTTTCTTCAACTGCTTTATTAACCTGATCACGCTTAGTAACATCACATTGCACACTGATTGCCTCTGCACCTAATTCTTTCACTTCATTTGCAGTAGAGATACCAGTATCCGGGTCATATTCAGCTATTGCTACTTTAGCACCTTCCTTTGCTAAGGCTAAAACCACTCCTCGACCAATACCACGACCGCCGCCAGTTACTATTGCCACTTTCCCCTTAACTAAATCCACAATGATAACCTCCATTCTTAGTCTCTTTCTGTTGTTGTTTATATAAATTTTATTGGAGATGTTATCCAAATATGCTTCTAATGAATTATTCTCTGCCACATAAATCAAAAAACCGCAATCACTTGCGGTTGTAAGGTTTACACTGGAGCCGAAGAAGGGAGTTGAACCCTCGACCTACGCATTACGAGTGCGTTGCTCTGCCACTGAGCTACTTCGGCGTCATTAATTTGCTGCAACAAATATTATAGCAAACATTATCTCCTAAGGCAACAGGGACAATTTTCTGTTGGAATGGAGTACTCAGATATGTTAATATAAAGATACATATTAACAGGAGGTATGCTAGTGACTGCGGCCAAAAATAAACATACTAAACACAAATCTTCCCGGAAACAACTCAATAATACGAATTGGTCCAGGTTTAGCATCATATCTCTAACTATTGTCGGCATAATTACACTTATACTGATAGTGTTAACCTGGGCAAACACTCCGTCAGGACAATCGGTTTCCGATAACAACTCACTGGTTTCCGATATTTATGAATCCGGGAATAAGCAAACTCATATTAAGCAAGAACCTCTGCCATCTGATGTCGAGCTTGATAAAATCCCCGGACAGATTGACGGCAAAGCCTGGCTGGTTATGTCAGAAAACGAAAAACTGGATGTTGTCAAAAGAGCCCTATCCAACTGGGAGCTTACCGGAGTTAAAGTATGCCGGGATGCTGAGTGGTTTATTGAAGCCTTGGACATGTTCTACAAAGATAATCATGCAAACACATCACAAGTCAAGGTAAGTGATGCTATGTCTGTACTTGGCCTAAGCGGGGGCGCATTTGCTAAATAAAAACATACTCTGGATACAGTATTATTTTTTGCTATTGTTATCCAATAATATTTTTTACCTGTTGTTCCCTGAGTATCCTGGTTATAAATGTCTCAGGGTTTTTGGACAGGTCAATTTCTTTTATGGACTGTATTTTAACATCATTTGGGTCATACATTACCCGTACCACAGGCCTGGTTTGCTGACCCTTGTTAACATCCACAACTATCCCGGTTTCACCGGTATTTAGAGAAACCACGCTGCCTACAGGATATATAGCCACATTTTCTATGAAAATCTTGAGGACTTCAGGATCAAACTGACCTGTTGATTTAATAATGATATCCACGGCCTGATGAGGGAAAAAGGCTCGACGAAAAGGCCGATCTGCCAGGAGAGCATCGAAAACATCCGCTACAGCCAGTATCCTGGCAAACAGTCCAATCTCATCCCCCTTTAGACCCTCAGGATATCCGGAACCATCCAACCGCTCATGGTGCTGCATGATAGCAAGAGTAACCTCCTCAGGTAAGTGGTCACACTCACTAATAATTTCACAACTGTAAACGGTATGCTTTTTGATTTCTTCAAATTCCTTTTCAGTCAGCAAACTGGGATTATATAAAATATGCTTTGGCACCCTAACCCTTCCCACATCGTGAAGCAGTGCTGCTATACCCAGATTTTTGAGCTGCCCTCTCCTCAGTTTAAGAAATACCCCCAATATTAGTGACAGCATGCAAACATTGAGAGAATGTCCAAATATATAAGAGTCGCGTTCCCTAACTTCTGTAAGGTGCAGAAGGACCGCTTTATCTTTTAAAACCATCCGCAGCAAATTGTCTACTGTACGTTTAATTATCCCCTTGTTAAACTGACTCGATAAAGTAATTTCCTTAAAAATGCTTTTTATGGCTCGCGTAATTTCTAATTTGGTAAATTCATCTTCGGCTGCTGCATAAAGTGTATGAACCATCACGCTCCCCGGTTCTAATATTTCAACATACTCTGCATGAGAAGTGGACAATTGCTTTAAATGATATTCATTAATAACTGTTCCGGGGGTAAGCAAAACAGAACCGTCAGAAGCACAAACGGCCTTTCCTATAACCATTCCCTTTTCAACCTTTTCAGCAGGCAATCTTTTCATAGCCCTCACCTAGTGGACAAATTATTTAAATATTTCTGCCAAACATCTCTAAATCCTGCTTTAATTATAATTATTCATAGCTAGACCAAAAAGAAGCTTAGTTAATCAATAAGAAAAACAATTTTAACCTTGGAGGTTAAAGGAATAATCCGCCGAAGTAGATTATAAAGTGCAACCGGGAGGAGATTGGTTTGTCTAGATACTGGAAAACCCCGCGATCATTTGAAAATTATTTGGATAACTTAAGTTCTCTTGATTATGAAGAGTTAAAAAACTGTATTAATTCAGATGTTGTTTGGGATAACGGATATATCCGGCACAACCCGACCGCATATGAACTGTTTACCACACATGAACACCTCGATTTTGCCAAAGAGGATATATTTAAATTTGCCGGAATTACCCTGAACCTGGAAACCTTTGAAGCATTGGCAGCTAAAGTAGCCGAAGTCTGGCAAAAGAAACTGCCGGAACTATTTCCGGGCCATAAATTTATTATATATAAAAACAGCCACCACAAACAGGTGGCTTTCTGCCGCCAAAGAAACGGAATTACTGAAAATCCTGCGAAAATAATCCAATATCTTATGGATGACCACCATAACATCAGATGGAATGCCCTGCTATCAGCAACTCTCTACCCAGATCCGCTGTTGGTGCCCCATATACTGAAAAGACTGGATGATGATAATGTTTATAATGTGCTGAAAGCAATTATTGCCCTCGGAGAATCAAAAGACAAAAGCGTTATACCTATATTAAAAAACAGGTTTCTCGTTCTGGAAACAGGTCCCGATGGCAAGCAATTTGTTGATGACTATTTTGCCTATGACCTTTTCAAAACACTAATCAAACTAGGGGATAATGGATATAATCTGGTCTTTGATCTCTTCAAAAAATTCAAGTCCCTTGATATAAATACTCTGGAGTATCTATGTGAGCTCCTTGGCAAAACCGGCAAAAATGAAGTTCTTGATATACTGCTGTATATATATTTTACTGAACCTGAAGGATGCGATTGTGCCTTTACCGGACTGCTCAGCATGGAAAAACATGCTCTGCCCGAAATTATTCCCAAACTTTCTCACCCTAACCCGGATATACGTAAAAAAGCCATGCTATTTATAGCAAACTGTTATTTAAACGATATTAGGAACTATCTCCTAAAGGGCCTTAAAGACCCAATCAAATATGTACGGGAAGCGGCCGTCCATGGCATAGGGCGGTTCTATCACCGGACACGGAAGACCATCCTTAAACAATGCCTTGATGATAAGGCAACTATTGTCAGAGTCCGGGCTGCAGAAGCACTGGGAACGCTGTTAGATCCAAAACTTCTGCCTACATTTCAGATGCTGTGCCTGGACAAAAACCCCAGAGTAAGGCTTGAGGCAATGAAAGCAGCAGCAGCACTGGACTCAAAAAAAGCGATGAATTTCATCTGTCAATTATTTGATCAGGTTCCCAGATATGATAAACTACGAATCATTGACTCACTTTACGCTTATACAGGTAACCCTTCATACCTGAAGCCGATTATTGCAAAAGCCCTTGCCAGTAATGACAAAGAGCTTATGAAGGAAGCAACCGAACTGATGGAAATGCAGTAAGTAAAAGCCCCCACAAATTGTGAGGGCTTATTTTTACATCATTCCCGGCATTCCTCCGCCAGGCATTCCTGCGGGCATTGGGCTTTCTTTTTCGGGTTTATCGGCAACCACAGTCTCAGTTGTCAGGAGCATAGCTGCAATACTTGCAGCATTCTGCAGTGCTGAACGTGTTACCTTAGCCGGATCAACAATACCTGCTGCAATCATGTCAACATACTCTTCGGTAGCGGCATTAAAACCGATACCCGGTTGCTGTGCTTTTACTTTCTCTACAATAACTGAGCCTTCAAGTCCGGCATTGTTAGCAATTTGACGAACCGGTTCTTCCAGCGCTTTTTTTACAATTTTGATACCTGTAGCTACTTCAGCAACAGCATCAATTCCATCAAGGGAAGGAATAATATTGATATACGCAGTGCCGCCTCCGGGAACAATACCCTCCTCAACAGCAGCCCTGGTAGCATTAAGAGCATCTTCAATACGCAGTTTCTTTTCTTTCAGCTCTGTTTCGGTAGCTGCACCAACTTCAATAACAGCTACACCACCGGACAGCTTGGCCAAACGCTCCTGAAGCTTTTCGCGATCAAAATCAGATGTAGTTTCTTCAATCAATGTCTTGATTTGGGCAATCCTTTTCTTAAGCTCTTCCTGGTCACCGGTTCCCCCGACAATGACGGTTTCTTCTTTTTTAACTTTGACCTGACGGGCCCGGCCAAGCTGTTGAATAGTAGTATTCTCAAGCTTCATACCAACATCCTCGGAAACAACCTGACCACCGGTAAGAATCGCAATGTCCTCAAGCATAGCCTTACGGCGATCACCGAAACCAGGTGCCTTAACTGCTACACAAGTAAATGTACCGCGAAGTTTGTTTACTACCAGAGTAGCCAGAGCTTCACCCTCAACATCCTCAGCAATAATCATCAGCGGCCTGCCTGCCTGAACAACTTTTTCGAGCACTGGAAGGACATCTGCAATAGCGCCAATCTTCTTATCACAAATAAGTATGTATGGCTCATCTAAAACCGCTTCCATTTTATCAGTATCGGTAATCATGTAAGGTGAAATGTAACCGCGGTCAAAATTCATCCCTTCAACCACATCAAGGGTGGTTACAAATCCCTTGGACTCTTCTACTGTAATAACCCCATCCTTACCTACCTTTTCCATTGCCTCTGCAATAAGGTTTCCAATCTCGTCATCACCTGCTGAAATTGAAGCAACCTGGGCGATAGCATTCTTTTCTTCGATTGGTTTGGATATTTTCTTTATTTCTTCAACTGCCACTTTAACTGCTTTTTCAATACCCCGTTTAATAATCATCGGGTTAGCACCGGCAGCAACGTTCTTCAGACCTTCTCGAATAATTGCCTGGGCCAGCACTGTTGCTGTAGTGGTACCGTCACCGGCCACATCATTGGTTTTCGTAGCAACTTCTTTAACAAGCTGGGCGCCCATGTTCTCAAATGGATCTTCCAATTCAATTTCCCTGGCGATAGTAACACCGTCATTGGTAATCAACGGGGAACCGAATTTTTTGTCTAAAACAACATTCCGACCTTTAGGGCCAAGCGTAACGCGCACAGCTTCTGCAAGCTGGTTTACACCATTTTCCAGAGCACGACGTGCTTCTTCTGCAAATAAAATTTCCTTAGCCAAAATCAATCAACCTCCTCGAAACTTTTTAACTGTTATTCAACAATTGCCAGGATATCTCTTTCACTCATAATCATGCATTCTTCGCCATCAATTTTGATTTCATTGCCTGCATACTTGGAATAGATAACCTTATCACCAACCTTAACCTCCAAGTCTACTTTTTGACCATTTTCCAGAAGCTTACCAGTCCCTACAGCCAGGACCTCTCCCTGCTGCGGCTTTTCCTTGGCGGTATCGGGAAGTACAATACCACTTGCGGTTTTTTCCTCAGCAGCCAAAGGTTTTACTAAAATTCTGTCAGCTAAAGGTTTTACTTTCATAAATAAAGCCCCCTCCTTTATTAGATTTAAAAATTTTTTAATTTGTTAGCACTCAACATGGTTGAGTGCTAATACACTATTTATAATATAAAATGAGAATTGGAAAATCAACTTCCTGTAATCGGCAAAATTACAGTGTTTTAGTCCATAATCTCATTTTAGGTTAATCTTACCTTATTTTTCTTCCATTATCATCTATTTTATCAAAATCAACTATCTCCTTACAATCCTACAAAATTCCTACAAAATATTAATTTCCATTATGAGATAATTTTATACATTTGTTCCAGTACTTTTCAAGAAATTCAAATACTGCCTAGCCGTCAATAACAGCAGCTCTTACCTGGCACACTCCGAATCTGTCCCCTTAAGTATATCCAGTCCATGAGGCAAGGCATCGAGTATCCAGCCCAGATTTTCACGGACAGCCTTGGGACTGCCGGGAAGGTTTATAATCAGGGTCTGTTTCCTGATTCCTGCTGCCGCTCTTGAAAGAATGGCCCTTGGGGTTACTTTATACCCCTCCCGGCGCATCAGTTCAGGTAGTCCCGGAACCAACCGATCAACCACCGCAAGGGTTGCCTCAGGGGTTACGTCCCTGGGACTGAACCCTGTGCCTCCAGTAGTAAATACAAGGTCAAGTTTTTTTACATCACAAAATTCAATAAGCTTGTCCTTTATAATATCCCGTTCATCAGGAACAACTATATATTCCAGAACTTCCCCGTTTATTTTAGCAACTTCTTCCCGAATCACACCGGCACTTAAATCTTCCCGCTCACCCCGGCTCCCTTTGTCACTGGCTGTGATGATTCCAATTTTATACATGAATTATGCAGAATCACAGTAGCACCTGTAACCCTGCATCCCTCCCTTCTTTCCGGAATACCCGGATAAAACGTCTTAACGGCGTTTATGCTAATTCAACTATATCTCCTACTTTTACCGGGCCTCCCTTGAGTACCTTAATAAAAATCCCTTCCCTAGGCATCACACAGTCACCGGCCTGATAATATATAGCACACTTGTTATGGCATACCTTGCCAATCTGGGTTACCTCTCCCAAAGCCTCAGTGCCAATCCTTAATTTCGTCCCCACAGGCAGATTAACCAGCACTAAACCCTCTGTGGTAAGGTTTTCGGCAAAGTCCCCTGGATTTACATCAAGTCCCTTGGCCCGCATTTCTTTGATGCTTTCAAGAGCCAAAAGGCTTACCTGACGGTGCCACTCCCCTGCATGGGCATCACCCTCAAGCCCGTGGTCAGGGACCAGCATTCCTTCACCGATATTCTTTTTCCTCATACCCTTTTTTCCACTGGTACAAACTGCTACAATTTTTCCTGTCATCCTTGTTCACCCTGCCTCACATACCGGCCGCTTTTACCGCCGGTTTTTTCGAGCAGTCTGATTTCTCCAATTACCATATCCTTATCTATAGCTTTACACATATCATAAATAGTCAACCCAGCGGCCGCAACCGCTGTCAAGGCCTCCATCTCCACACCTGTTTTGCCGGTTGTGCGGACCGTAGCCTGAATCTCTATCCTCGATCCTGCTTCGTCCGGTATAAATTCCAGGTCCGCCCCAGTTAAAAACAGCGGGTGACACATAGGAATAAGATCACCTGTCCTCTTGGCAGCCATAATCCCGGCAACCTGGGCCACTGCCAAGACATCACCCTTGGTAATTCCGCCTTCCCTGACAGCCCTTAAGGTTTCCGGCTTCATCCTGACTTCCCCTCTGGCCACGGCAACCCTAATAGTATCGCTTTTGCCGGTCACATCTACCATCCTGGCCCGCCCATCTTTATTAAAATGTGTTATATCACTCATGGAATTCACTCCTGTCTAACCCCCTATCTGGGTCATAATACGCCTGTTTCCCTTCCAGCCTGTTTGTTCCATATTATGCTTTTCAGGTTTACTGTTAATGGCAAACCTGATGACCTCAGCCAGTTCCTCAGGAGTGGCCCCGGACCTTAAAGGGGTCTTCAAGTCAATCTCAAGCGGAGATTGGAGGCACGGACGCAGCTGCCCCTCGGAAGTAAGGCGCAACCTGTTACAGAGAGCACAAAAATGATTGCTGATAGGGCTAATAAATCCTATCGTCCCCGGAGCATCAGGTATTCTGTATGATTTAGCCGGCCCGTTCCCGGCAACCTTTTCAGGAACTAAATTGTATCTGGCAAGAAGTCTTTCTAATAGTTCAGCAGTTGCCACAAAACCTGTCCAGTCCATTAAATCACTTACACCGATTGGCATCAATTCAATGAAACGAACATTTAGCGGCATTTTGGCAGCTAGTTCGGCAAAATCATATACTTCATCATCATTAAAACCACGTATAACTACTGTATTTATTTTTACCGGCTCAAAACCGGCGTCCAGGGCAGACTCTATGCCAAGCCAAACTTTAGCCAAACTGCCGCCCCTGGTAATCCGGTAAAACTTCTCCGGCACCAGAGTGTCCAAACTGATATTTATCCTTTTCAGCCCGGCTTCTTTCAGTTCCAGCACCATTTTAGGCAATAATATTCCATTGGTAGTCAGCGCGATATCATCAATTTCTGGGATTTCATTAACCCCAGCAATAAGAGACGTAATTCCTTTACGCAGCAACGGCTCTCCACCGGTAAAACGGATTTTCCTGATTCCTACCATGACCGCACTTTTAATCACCTTAATGATTTCCTCGTGGCTTAAAATTTCTTTATGTTCTATCAGGTTAACACCTTCTTCAGGCATACAGTAGACACACCTGAGATTACACCTGTCAGTAACAGATATCCTAAGGTAATTTATATTACGTTGGAATACATCATCCATTTAAATCATCCTTCCTGGTCAAGTGAAGAGACCTTAATCCAACCGGTAGACCTCCTGCCCCGTAGCCCGGGTACTGTAGCCGCCCAAGCTCTCCACTGAAGCCTGAAAGCCCGGGTCATTGAGGACATTCAACAGACTTTTAATATGCCGGGTATCCCAATAAACCTGGGGGATAACCAAATCATACCTTTCCTCAGTTACCGGTACAAAATCCAGCTTAAGTGCATTAGCTGCAGCTTTTATTCCGAGTCCGACATCAGCGCTGCCCCCGGCAATAGCTGCGGCAACAGCCATATGAGTATAATCCTCTCTATTGTATCCCTCTATATCTTCAGGGTCAACCCCCTCTTTTTTCAAGTAATAATCCAGTAAAATTCTGGTTCCGGCGCCCTTCTGGCGGTTAATAAATTTCATATTTGGTCTTGCCAGGTCTACAAAGGTACGCACACACCGCGGATTTCCACGAGGTACAATAAACCCCTGCTGCCTATACACCAAATTAATTATAACCACCGGAATCCCGGATAACAATTTCTCGACATAAGCGATATTGTAATCCCCTGTAGCCTCATCCAAAAGATGGGCCCCTGCCATATGCGCTTCCCCGCGCCTTAGGGCTAAAAGACCGCCAAAGCTGCCCACATGGGCTGAAGAAAGGCTCCGTCCGGGGTACATTTGCCTCAGATAATTACCAAGTATATCAAGGGATACATCATGGCTTCCAATAATAAGCAAGGTATTGTCAATCTCATTTTTGTCCTTCAGGAGTTCGACCTTCACATCAGTACCGGCATCGTATCCTTCCATAAACCTGGGTATTTTCAGGATACCGTCAGCCCTGATCATGGATGTCAGCACCCCAGCCCCACGGGAAATCGGGGTGGCAATTATCTTTTTACCGACCCGGCCAAGTTTTACACGGACAAATTCATCTACTCCCTGGGGAGAAACAAACTTACGTGACAACGATGCTGTAAGAACCGGCCTGTCAATTGTAGTAAGCCCCGCCTTTGCTGTAATCAGCGGCTTTAAAAACAGCTCACAATCAAGAATGGCCGATACCGGGTAACCGGGTATACCCAATACCGGTTTGCCTTCAATAATGCCCAAAACTACAGGCTTACCTGGTTTTATTGCTACTCCGTGTACTATAACTTCACCGAGTTCACGCACAATTGCAGAAGTAAAGTCCTCCGAACCAGCGGAAGAACCTGCATTGACAACAACTATATCTGACTGTTCGACCGCATTCTGGACCCGTTCCCTAAGAACGTCATAGTCATCAGAACAGATATCTGTCCGCACAGCCTGTCCGCCCCATTCCCGAATCAGCCCTCCGATTACCCTGGAATTATACTCTATGATATCTCCTTTTTTAAGGTCTGTCCCCGGCTGAACGAGTTCAGTCCCTGTTGGTATTATGGTAACCACCGGTCGCCTGTAAACATTGACTTCCGTTATCCCTCCGGCAAGAATTCCTCCAATATCCATAGGACGAAGTACATGATTTGCCAAAACAATCATTTCCGTAGCCACAATATCCTCACCAAGTGGCCGGACATGCTGCCATGGAGTTGCTGCAGCAATAATTTCAATTTCACTGTCAAAAACAAAATGCACCTGTTCAATCATGATAACGGCATCACAACCTTCAGGAAGCGGGTCTCCGGTATCCACCGGAAATGCCCCCGAACCGACCCTCAGTCTTACAGGAGTTGTTTCTGAAGCCTTAAATGTATTTTCAGCCTTTACTGCCATACCATCCATAGCACAAGCATGGTAATGGGGTGATGATACCTGTGCAAAGACAGGTTCAGAGGTAACACGCCCCAAGGCCTCATCCACAGATATAAGTTCACCGGGCAGCGGTTTCAGTGCGCCCATTTCCTTAATCCTATCCAAATATTTGCCAATAGCCTCATCCAGGGGAGTATTATCCAAATAAACATTTCGTTTTACCAAAACTACTCACCAGCCTAAATATAATAAAAAACTGCTAAAACAGAACTACCTCAACCTCTTCTCCTGCTTCAAGCCCCTCTTTAGCCATAGGGATAATTACTACACCATCTGCCTTAACCATTGTCATTATCAGGCTCGATTTCCCCAATACAGGGTCAGCTCTCAATTCCCCGTTTTCGCTGTTCAAGGCCACCCTGACATAATCCAGCCGCCCGCCGGATGAAGCTATACTCCTGCCTATAAGAGCCCGTACAGTTCTTCGGTCCGGGGAGGTAAAACCTAGTCCCAACATTGCTCTGACCAGAGGGACCAAAAAGATATCAGCCAAAACCATTGCTGAAGCAGGATGACCAGGGAGTCCCAGAACCGGCTTATTACTAACTACCCCAAGGATAGTCGGTTTGCCAGGTTTCACGGATACCCCGTGAACCAACACTCCCGGCTTACCGATACTGTCAAGCACTTTTGAAGTAACATCTCTTGTTCCTACTGAGCTGCCCCCTGACACAACAACAATATCGGTTTCTGACACCGCCTTTTTAACGGTCTCCTCAAGGAAGTTAAAATCATCCCTGATGATACCATAGTTTATAGCTTGGCCACCGGCCTCGGCCACCAGTCCTGAAATGGCATATGAATTAATATCCCTGATTTGTCCCAGACCTGGTACCATATCAGGTTCCACAAGTTCATCACCTGTAGATAAAATACCTACTCGCGGTTTACAGGCAACATGGCATGATAATATGCCAACACCTGCCAGGCCGCCCAATTCCTGGGGCCTCATGATGGTCCCGGCTTTAATAATTACTTGACCTTCCCTGATATCCTCACCTTTGCGGACAACATTCTCTCCAGGGGCTACCGGCCGTACAACCAATATAGACCTACTGTCCAGTTCTTCCGTGTATTCCACCATAACAACAGAATCAGCATTCCCCGGCAGCATTCCCCCTGTAGATATTCTAACTGCCTGCTCGGGTTCCAGACCTGTCAAGGCCTCTTCACCCATCATAACCTCACCGGAAACCTCCAGTACGGCAGGCATAGCTTCTGAAGCCCCAAAAGTATCGGCTGCCCGGACAGCATAACCATCCATGGTAGAACGTGTAAAACTTGGAATATCAATCCCGGAAACAATATCCCTGGTTAAAACCCTGCCAAGGGAATCGAGAACAGGTACCTTCTCCTCAGTCGGACCATTCAAGACAATATTATTCTTAAAAATCTCCCAGGCTTCGTTTACACTTGTTAGTTTAAACAGTTCAGTCATTAGGAACCTCCGTTATTCTGGAAAAGCTTGGCTTATGCTAGAAACACCCCAACTGACAGCTTTTTATTTTAATTTTCAGCTCATCAGCTGCCTTTCCAATAATCAGCAATTCAACATCCAGCCTTTTTGCCAGGGCATGAGCATCCGCACAGCTTAACCTGCCCTCCGGAGCAGCGTCCTTTACCGCTTCCAGAACTTTATCGGGAATCATGTCCATCTCTTCTGCGCCTCCTTATTAATTCTCTCAAATATACCTTATAGCGAAATAAAACACCCCTGGAAAAGGGATGTCATGATATTGTCAGTCTCCTTTCGAGCTTTTTCTTCTTAATTCTATATTATAGCCTTTTTAAACAATTTCCGCAAGCAGAACCAAGGTTCACCGAACAGGCACAGACTCATTAAGCTTATCAACCAACCTTAATATTACTGCAGAAAATTCCCCCCAGGTGACCGGGGAATCCAGATTATGTTTGCTGTTTACCAAGCCTGCATCTTCAAGGCGCTTAAAGTATTCTGAAGCCCAATGAGGAGGTGTTTCCGGTTGTTGAGGCGCCAGGTGCAGGGCCCTGATTATTCCTTTGACCGTAGCGGCGGCAATTTCATCCCGAAACAGGGGGTCTTGAAGACGGGAAGCATCCTTCTTGGTATCAGTAAACAAGTTTTCTATTAAAATTGCCGGCATATTTGTTTCACGCAATACAGCAAAATTGGCCTCTTTTAACCCCCTATCCGGAAAACCTGAAGAAAGGTAAAATTCTGCCACTAACCGGTGAACATTTCCGGTTATATCACGCGATTCAATAGAAGCATCCGGATAAATATAACTTTCAAATCCCGTTCCCCCACCCGCATTAACGTGTATGGAAACGAACAGGTCCGCTTCCAGTTTGTTGGCAAAAACGGCCCTTTCCGAAAGTCCGACAAAAACATCACTATTTCTTGTTAGGCTTACATCTGCATAGTTAACCAGCTTATTCCTAATTTTCTGTGCTATATCCAGGTTAACAGTTTTTTCCTCCAGACCATAACCCTGTGCACCCGGATCATACCCGCCATGTCCTGGATCTATTACTATTTTGGGCGCCATGTATATACTCCTTTCCGCAAAACAGCTTATCTCTTATACTAGTATATTTTATTCCAGACAACTAATATAAGTTAACTTTTACCGGAAAGATAAGGAAGCGTGTCCATAAGATTTTAACTTATGGGACGCTCCCTTCGCAAGTTCATAATATTGGAAAGCTGTATAAAACTTGATTTTATTATTTGTCAAAAAGTTAAATCAGTTCAGCCGCAATCTGGGCCAGTTCAGAACGTTCACCCTTAATAAAGGTTACATGACCGGCCAGCTTAACTCCTTTGAATTTTTCTACAAGATAAGTCAAACCGTTGCTATTGGAATCAAGATAGGGATGGTCAATCTGATAGGGGTCCCCGGTAAGGACTATCTTGGAACCTTCCCCCGCCCTGGTCAGGATAGTCTTGACTTCATGAGGTGTCAGGTTCTGGGCTTCATCTACTATAATATACTGCCTTGGCATAGTCCGTCCCCTGATATATGTTATGGCTTCCAGTTCGAGCTGTCCTTTTTCTTTAAAATAACGAATCATAGTATCTATATTGTTTGACTTGGGTTTATCATGGTCACCTTTGTCAGCTTTTTCTTTTTTACTTTCTTTCCCAATACCGAAAATATACTCCAGGTTGTCATAAATAGGACTCATCCAAGGACGCATCTTTTCTTCCTTATCACCAGGCAGGTAACCAATATCCCCTCCAAGTGGTATTACCGGTCTGGTAACCACAAGTTTCTTGTATGTTTCTTCATCAATAGTCTTTTCCAATCCTGCTGCAACTGCCAGCAGAGTTTTCCCGGTACCGGCCTGGCCTACCAGAGTTACCAGCTTGATGTTATCATCCATCAACAATTCCATGGCGTAGCGTTGTTCCTTATTCCGCGCGCGGATGCCCCAGGCATCCGCGCCAGCGTGAATCAATGGCACCAGGCCCTTCTTATCCGGATTATAACGGGCCAGAGCAGATTGACCGGTTTCGTTAATATCTACCAAAGATACAAACTGGTTGGAATATAACTCCTCCGGATCGCCCTCAGGCCTCTCCCAAGGAAGGAAACTATTGCTGTAAAACTGGTTAATTATCTCAGGGGCAACTTTTATATCAAGAGTACCGGAATAAAGTTCTTCAATATTTACTTTATCCGTTTTAAAATCCTCTGCCTCGATTCCGGCAACATCAGCTTTGATTCTGAGATAGGTGTCTTTTGTCACTAAGATAACCTTTTTATCAGGAAACTCCTCCTTATATGCCAGGGCAACACAGAGAATCCTGTTATCTGCCTTAAATTGTTCTAGAGCGCCGTTCATATTTTGTACCTTCTGGTGATTTATCTCTACCTTCAGAGTCCCACCTGTATCTAACTGTACTCCTTCATATATTTTCCCTTTATGACGGAGTTCATCGATCAGCTTGGCGACACGGCGCGCATTCCTGCCTACCTCATCCTGTCTGCGCTTCTGGTTATCCATTTCCTCAATCGCTATTAATGGGATAATCACATCATTGTCCTGGAATTTAAGGATGGCATAAGGGTCATGAAGCAAGACATTTGTATCGAGGATAAAAATCTTTTTCAAATTATCGCCGCCTTTCACGTCTTAAGAATATTAAGATATTATTCGACACAGTTTTCCAATTTCCTCTATTTTTCCCTCAGACTGAATTAGCGAATGTACACTAGTTTATGGTCATAATTCCCCAGCAGAGGGAGTTGTGCCAGGTCATTTATGAAACCGGTCCCATATTTGAACAGGTACGGAAAAATGTTAAAAACCCTTTCCTGCCAATTGTTGCGTGGAAAAAGGTGGGTTTCAATGTTATTAAACCTGTTGATCAATATATCACAGGACTTGCGGTGGTATTGGTGTGTTTTTTTTCTGAAGTATTCCAATTGATGAATGATTTTGCCGAAACTTTCATCCCCGTGTCCTACCAGTTCCCGATTTGTTCCGGTAACCTTCAAAATAAACTCGCGGTAAGAATGTTCAAACTCAGCAATAAAAGCATTAAACACCGGGTCAATGCCAAGCACGTCCCTGGCTTCTAATTTCTCCCGAAGTTTCTGCTGTAAACCGTCAGAGCCTTCGGCAAATGAAATGCCATATTCAGTCATGTTTTTGGCAATACCAGGTTCAAATAACGAAATATTTGTCCTGGGATAAATAACAGGCATTCTTTGGTTAAATAACCGGTATATATCCCGGTATAAAGCATAATATGATATTTCACCAGGTCCTGCGATATATGCCGTTATTGGAAGCAGTACATCCTGGGCCACCGGGCGCAAAACCACATTAGGGCTTAATAATTCCGGTTTTCCCCTGGCAATTGCCCGCAACTCCTCCAGTGTCCATTGCACCGCTCCACCCCTTACATGATAGAGTTCACCCGTTCTGAACAGGGGCAGCCTTTCACCATTTACATAAATAAACATATTAATATTATCTTTATCTTTTTCAACCTGAGGTTCAGCACCAAAATCCCTTACCAAATCTGCTGCGGTGCTCAGTTTTTCACTAATGAAATGGCTTTTCCTGATGAATCCCTCAAAAGTACTGCTCCATAAGCTGCGCAATTCCTTAAGCATCGGGTTCACCATAACAAGTCCATAGTCTTTAAAAAGCCAAGCCATGATACGGGCAAACCATTCAGCAAGGTTATCACTATTCCTGGCCATTTTACTTACTTTATCTAAAATTCCCGTTTTCCATTCAGAGGGATTGGTATATTCCTCTAACCTGGCGATAAGAGTAAATACTGCCTCATTTATAGGAATGTGTCCAATCGAACGCCTTTCACTCATGTTATGGTCCAGCCTAAGGCGCACTATATTTTGCTCCCGGTTAACCACGTAAATATGATCAACCTCAGCAAAGTCGTGATCCTCGGCAGCAACCCAAAACATGGGAATAACATTTCTTCCTGTTCTTGCGGTAAGGTCGGCAGCAAGCTGCACAGCGGTAATTGCCTTATAGATTGTATACAAGGGACCTGTAAAAACACCTGCCTGCTGCCCGGTTATTACCACCGTTGCTGCCGGATCTTCCAGCTTCCGCAGGTTCTCCCTGGCAAGGTTTCCACACTGCAGGGTTTCATTGTATTCAGTTAAAATACGGACCAGTTTATTCCGGTCCGTATGATAATCTTGCATAATTATGTCATGCCTGTTTGAAAAAGAAACAGGATCGCCTGGGTCGTGTTCAAAGAAATGAGCAACCCGCGGAAAATCATTTAGGTACGCATTAACCAGCGGGCTTTTATATTGCACAGATACAGATTCCAATCTCAAGAGTATCTCTCCTTATTACGGCTTCACTATAATCCTGCCCCTGTCTGTACCGGTAACCTCACCAATTACAGCAGCATCTGTATTGCCCCTGCTATACAGGATTTCTAACAACCGGGAAGCCTTC
Organism: Phosphitispora sp. TUW77; assembly: GCF_048453025.1. Taxonomy (GTDB): domain Bacteria; phylum Bacillota; class Thermincolia; order Thermincolales; family UBA2595; genus Phosphitispora. The sequence goes on along the minus strand of NZ_CP156677.1, from coordinate 488,175 downwards.
TCCTCAGGAAGGGAAATCAACAGCCCTCCTGATGTTATGGCATCGGCAAGTATCAATTGCTGGACCTCTTCTATGCCCAGCTGAAAATCAACAAACCGCTTGACATAATTGAGATTCCTCCTGGTGCCACCGGGAACTATGCCCATTTTCGCATACCCATAAGCCTGTTTCAGGACAGGAACACGGGATGAATATAAATTAATCGATACATCACTGCCCCGCGCCATTTCAGATGCATGGCCCAACAGTCCAAAACCGGTGACATCAGTACAACCATTAGCGCCAACTTCCTGCATAGCCTCGGCAGCATCTTTATTGAGGGCAGACATCAACCTGCAAACATCCTCGATTTCTTCGGCAGAAGCCAGGCCGCCTTTAATTGCTGTGGTTATAATGCCTATTCCCAGAGGCTTTGTTAAGACCAAAACATCACCCGGTTTTGCTCCGGAATTTGCTTTCACCCTATCCGGGTGGACAACTCCAGTCACTGCCAAACCGTATTTAGGTTCCTCATCCTCAACTGAATGCCCCCCCACAAGTACAGCCCCAGCTTCCATAATTTTATCGGCCCCACCTCTTAAAATCTCCGCAAGCACCGCAAGTTCAAGTTTGCCCGTGGGAAAGCAAATGATGTTCATGGCCGTAAGGGGCCTTCCCCCCATAGCATAAACATCACTAAGGGAATTTGCCGCCGCAATCTGTCCGAACATATACGGGTCATCAACAACAGGTGTAAAAAAGTCCAGGGTCTGGATAAGGGCCGTATCATCATTAAGCCTGTAAACACCGGCATCATCATTAGTATTCAATCCCACCAACAAGTTCGGATCAGGCAGTGACGGGGGCAATAAACTTAGTACCTCGGCTAGGTCCTCCGGACCTATTTTGGCTGCTCACCCGGCCTTGCATGAAAGCGATGTTAGTGAATATATTGGCTTGTCTTCCGTCAAATCCTCACCCCATTTCGATAATTTGCTGCAAGTTTATTGCAATTATTTCACTATCTTTATCAAACAGTGTCCTAAGGTCAAATAACAGCCTGTCCTTTTGAATCCTGGCCAGAACAGGAAGCTCCATCTCCCTGAACCGTTGTTCCAGTTTATTCACACTAATAGATAATGGCTTGACGGAAACAAGAAATGTCGGGAGGTCTGCTTCAGGCAGTGCCCCCCCGCCAACTTGAGAGAAACCAGCAATAATCTCAGTTTCTACCCCTGCACCTGCTTTTTCCCTAATCAAGTTAAGCAGATTCTCCGCCCTTGACTTGATTTCCTCAGGCTTCATCATAATCATCCTTAGTGTCGGTATCTCAGCAAGAGCCGCTTCCTCGTCAAAATACAGGCGCAGTGTTGCCTCCATTGCAGCCAGGGTAAATTTATCCACCCTGAGAGCTCTGGTAAGCTGGTTTTGCTTAATTTTATCAATAATATTTTTCCGGCCCACAATAATGCCTGCCTGAGGGCCGCCGAAAAGCTTATCCCCGCTGCATGTCACAATATCGACACCTGCTTTGATACTCTCACTAACGGTAGGCTCATGTGGAATTCCGTATTTTGTAAATTGAACTAGTACGCCACTGCCCAAGTCCTCATAAACAGCAATACCCCTTTTCGTGCCCAGGCTTACCAGTTCTTCTACAGATGCCTCAGCCGTGAAACCTATCACTTTATAATTGCTGGTATGCACCTTTAGCAGCAGCGCGGTATCCCCAGTAATAGCACTTTCATAATCCCGCAAGTAGGTCTTGTTGGTAGTCCCAACCTCTGCCAAAACAGCGCCACTTTGAGACATTACCTCAGGAATCCGGAAGGAACCTCCGATTTCGACAAGCTGACCACGTGATACAACAACTTCTTTGTTTTTTGCCAGTGTATTCAATACCAAAAGCACCGCAGCAGCGTTATTATTCACTACCATTCCCGCTTCAGCCCCGGTTAGCCGGCACAGCAGTTCTTCAATGTGTGAATATCGCGTTCCCCGTTGCCCTGTAGTTAAATCCAGTTCAAGATTTGAATAATTGGCTGCCACATCATTGATTGCCTTAACTGCTGACTTGGCAAGGACAGCCCGGCCTAAATTAGTATGTAAAACTATGCCTGTTGCATTAATAACTTTTCTCAAATTAGGGGCGGTCTTTTGCCGGACTTTCTCTATCACAATATCTACAATTGAGTCCAGGTCGGTAATTTTATCACCTGCATTTTCATCAGTCAAAATAGCTTCCCTAATGCCCTGAACCGTTTCTGAGGCGGCTTCCGAAATCAGAACATGCGGGCAGTGTGAATCAAGCTGCTTAATCCGATCCTGTTCCAAGATTATATTGATTGCCGGAAGTTTTCTTAGCAAAGTCTGTTTATTGTTCATATAATACCCCTAACTCACTTGGTACTTTAAAGTTTCCCTGCACTTCTAATTTTTACCGGTATTTAAAGTTTTATACCCTGCGCCTCTCATGGCAAATTTTATTCTACAATCTCTTCGTTATCTTCAAGGGTTGTGGCAACAAGGTTTTTACTGCTGCCTTGCTTTATCATATAGATGAAAATTGATACCAATTCAGGATCCCACTGAGTTCCCGCACCCTGGCTGAGCACACTAAGGGCATCATCAATAGTCATCCCTGGTCGGTATGGGCGGTCAGAAGTCATAGCATCAAATGCATCTGCCACACCCACTATCCTTGCCATCAGAGGAATCTTCTCTCCCTTCAGCCCATCAGGATAACCCTTTCCGTCAAAACGCTCATGGTGATGCCTGATTATGGGCAGCATATCCCTGGCAAACTTCAACGATAGGCAAATACGTTCACCAATTCCCGGGTGCTTTTTAACCTGTTGGAACTCAATAGCTGTCAGCAACCCCGGCTTTCTAAGAATTGTACCACTAATCCCAATTTTACCGATATCGTGCAGCAAGGCAGCTCCCCTGATTATAGAGAAATCACTTATATTTACTCCCAAGGCATCAGCTAACCTGACACTGTAATCCGCGACTCTCTCGGAGTGGCCCCTTGTATACGGGTCTTTAGCCTCAACAGCAACAGCAAGCGCATAAATAATACTCTGGCTGTCATCAAGGGCCTTGAGTGAAGCCTCCAGCTCCCGGTTAAGGCCCATTAACTGCTGTTTCTGGCACTCAAGTTCATCCCTCTGGTCCGTGAGTTCATTGTTTTTAGCCTCAAGCTCTAGGTTCAACTCATAGAGGGAACGAGTATTTTCCTGAATGGATATTGCCATATAATTAAAAGCATCAGCAAGCTGGTCAATCTCATTCCCGGACAACTGACGGTATATTTTACAGTGGCTGCAGGTGTTCTTACGATTAGTTCTGCTAGATTCACAGCATTTAGTTTGAGGAAGAAGCCAGCATTTAAGATTTAGGTTTTTATATGCCGGACATTCAGTAAACTCACACTGATTAATCAACCAGCAAGAATTCGGATTATCTGTGGGAATCTGAATTTCCTGTTCACCCCTGGCAAAGCTGATGGCAGAAATCGACATCTTATGCAGTGGTATTACTATAGATCTATATAGATAGTATAGGGCTGAAACAAAAATAAGACTAAGTATTGCCAGAGTAATCTTAATTTCGTTATCTAAATTCTGCTGCATTTGCAGCAACGGAGCCTCTCTAAGGCCGACATATAACGAACCGATAACACTGTTATCAATATCCCTGATAGGCTCATATGCGGTAATATACCAGTCATTTACTACAAAAGCCCGCCCTTGATAATTTTCTCCCTTAACCAGAACCTTGTCTTCCACCGGCACTGACAGAACAGTTCCAACAGCTCTTTCCCCGTCTTCATTAGGTACTGTTGTGGAAATGCGGATATTGTCCATAAAAATAGTAGTGGTAACATGATACTCACCGCTAAACCGGTCTACTAAGTTAAACCTGTTGTTAAGAATATGTGCCGTCACTAAAACCCCGTGTTGTTGTCCGTCAAAATAAATAGGTTTTGCAGAAATCATAGCCATCGCGCGTTCTTCTATCGAATAATTGATTGCCCTGGCATTAGGTGTCGGCACAATTGGAACCCTCACCATATCCATCAGGCCTTCTGACCCGACAATCGCAGAGGGAATAATTTCAAAACCATTAACTTCCTGACCATTTAATGCTTTTTGCACTGCCTGCAGGGACATAATATTATTTATTATTTCCTGATAATTCTCGGAGTTATAAACACGGTTATTGGAATACAATGTATTTTTACTGGTATCAAAGTAATACAATAAATCCGGTCTGTATACCGGCTCCCAGGCTTGGGACTCCAAGGAAATTCTTTCAAATGTCTTGGTTGTCGGCCCAAGGCCGCTAATTTCCTTAGCTAATAAATCTGTTTTTAAGGAAAAGGTATCGGCGTTGCTGTAAAGGTAGGTGTGAGCAAAACTTAAAATTTCGTTTACTTTGTTCTCACCCTGAAGTTCCACAATATAGTGGTGGGTTGAGGAACTTATCTTGTAAACGACAACACCCATAATGGCCAGGAACATAACTAGAACCTTGGTTCTAATGCTGAGTCTATGAGATTCTTTTATTAGCCTCCTAATAAAACCCATAATGCTAGCCACCTTTTGTACCCATAATTAATTGTTACTTCTACAGTTACTAACAAATTTCCTCCAAATTCTTCATGTAAACTTAAATTCCCTTAATAATAGAAAATGTATCCAAAAAAGAATTAAATAAAAAATGCAGCTAACCATAATAAGGCAGCTGCTTCTGATAATTGCCGCTTTTAAGCTTGTTTAAGCTTATAAACAGGAAATATATTTTTATGTGCAATAACCATTTGGGCAAGAGTTCCAGATATGACCTTGGCCATGTTATAAATAGTATTCATCCTGGTATTCTGAATTACCATCTGGGGCATAAACCCGGCAATATTGACAATGCCCTGAATATTTACATTTCCCACCTCCGGCAATGTCTTGGATACCCCAGTTCCCGGTTTCAGCGCCCTTCTGGCAAAAGTAATCTTTTCAACATTCATTGCTCTGCCCAGGCAGGCATCTATTGCTATCACAAAGGCTTCAGGATGTAAACGTTTGATTTTATCAATTGTTACATCCAGGTTCTGGGCGTGTACCGGCCTGTCCAGAGTGCCGTAAACATTAGCATACCTGCATTCTTCCAGCAGTAAGGTGCCTACCAAGGGCCCCAGGCTGTCACCGGAAACCCGGTCGGTTCCCACACAGACTATTACCAATTCATGATAATCCATTGACAGTGTTGTCAGGGAGTTTAACAGATTTTTTTGTCCTTCAATATCACTGTAATGAAAACAAATATCCATAGTTTCCCGCCTTTTTTAATATAGTTTTGATATTCAAACACTCAATTTAACTCAGACTAATTATATTAAATCTGATGTGTCGAATACCTAAAAAATAAAAAGGTTGTGGGAAATAAGTTATCGCGGTTATATGACATAATACTCTTTCAGTAAAAATGTAGGTGTGGAAAATAACTATAGATAAAGTGGTGAGGTATTGTACCGATTTTCCACACTGCAGCCGGAGAAATCTAACCTTTTTCCTGGCGAAGCCAAGGACTAAACCGCCAATTCGGCTCCTGCCTCAGTGGCGGCTCCGCCATCCATGGCTACGGTCCTTGCCTTCGCTTAGCGGATCTGCGGTAAGATTTCTCACGACGGCAGTGCCAGGAAAATCTTACACAACACCTCACCACATACAATAGTCATTTCCCCGAACCAATAAAATACTAATATGTTATATTACTTGTAGGATTTTCCTCCGATTTATATTATTATAGTAGATGTTAAAGAGTAAGTATACAGGGGCAAATATGTTCCGGAAGGCAGAGTCTGTCATCAACCGGTCCAAATCCCGCTTTAGCGGGTTTGGGTAACCGGTTGAGACGTAGCCTGCCGGAGGAATATATCTGCCCCTGTCCATATTACATTTTAGCTTACTTTTTCCACTTTAACCGCAGCTACCTTCAATTCAGGTATTTTAGCAATAGCATCACGTGCCGTATTTGTCAGGAAGTTAACAGGCGCTTCGGAGAAGTGGAATGAGGTAAATACCATACCCTCCTGAACCATATCGGTAACCTGAGCCTTAACGGTAATTGAACCACGGCGGGAACTTACTTTAACCAGCTCACCGTCACTGATGCCAAGTTTAAGTGCATCTTTAGGATTAATTTCAATAAATTCCTCACTATAGATTGCATTCAGCCCTTTAGCCCGGCGAGTCATGGTGCCTGTGTGATAATGATACAAACGGCGTCCCGTATTGAGCACAAGCGGGTATTCCTCGTCAGGCAGTTCTGCCGGAGGCTCAAAGTCAACACCGGTAAACTTGCCCAGACCGCGGGAGAATTTGCCCTCGTGAAGGAATTTGGTCCCCTGATGGTCCGCATTGGGACATGGCCACTGTAAGCCTGTTTCCTCAAGACGGGCATATGACATACCGGCATACTGCGGGGTAACCCTGGCTATCTCATCAAATATTTCTGAAGTGCCGTTGTATTTATGGGGATATCCCATTGCAGTAAGGACTTCTGAGATAACTTCCCAGTCAGCCTTGCCTGCCAAAGGCTCAATTGCCTTACGCACACGCTGGACACGACGTTCGGTATTGGAAAAGGTACCGTTTTTTTCGGCAAAACTTGCCCCAGGCAGTACTACATCAGCCAGCATTGCAGTCTCTGTCAGGAAAAGGTCCTGAACAACCAAAAACTCCAGATTTTCAAGGGACTGCTGAACGTGAGTGATGTCAGGGTCACTGAGCATGGGATTCTCACCTAAGATATACATTGCCTTAAGGTCCCCATGGTGGGCTGCATCCATCATCTCGCCAACTGTAAGTCCAGCCTTGGTTGACTGGGAAATACCCCATAGTTTGGTGAATTTCTCAACATTTTCAGGAACAGCAACACCCTGGTATCCGGGGAATACATTAGGCAGTGCAGCCATATCACAGGCGCCCTGAACATTATTCTGACCCCTGAGTGGGTTGACGCCGCTGCTGGGTTTCCCTATTTGGCCTGTAAGCATTGCAAGGTTAGCGACAGCCAGAACGTTATTAGTACCTGAAGTATGCTGGGTAATACCCATTGTATAGAAAATGGCAGCATTACCGGCATTAGCATATCCACGGGCAATTTCCCTGATAGTTTCTGCCGAAATACCGATTATACCGGCATAGGCTTCAGGTGTGAAGTTTTCCACCGCTGCCTTCAGCTCTTCAAAGCCTTCAGTACGAGTAGATACAAATTCCTTGTTATACAACTCTTCTTCAATGATTACATTACACATTGCATTGAGAAGCGGAATATTAGCCCCCGGCTTCAGGGGAACATGCACATCGGCAAGTCCTGCTATCTCGGTTCTTCTGGGGTCAGCTACAACCAGTTTGGCCCCCCGGCTGACAGCCTTTCTCATTTCAAGACTGATAATTGGATGGGTCTCAGTGGTATTGGAACCAATTACAAAAAGAAAATCACATTCATTAATTTCTCCAATTGAGTTAGTCATCGCGCCACTCCCAAATGCAGTTGCCAGACCGGCAACAGTAGCGGAGTGTCAGAGACGTGCACAGTGGTCGATATTGTTAGTACCGAATGCTACCCGCGCAATCTTGTTCATGAGGTAGTTTTCCTCATTGGTACAGCGGGCGGAACTTAGTACCGCCATAGCATCACTGCCATTTTTCTCCTTAATTTCTTTCAGCCTGGAAGCCACATAGTTGATGGCTTCATCCCAAGAAACCTCAACAAAATCACCGGCTTTGCCGTCTTTTTTAACCAAGGGCTGAACCAGGCGGTCGGAACTATGGATAAAATCGTAGCCGAAACGGCCTTTAACACAAAGGTGCCGCCCATTTACCTCACTGGTCGGGTTGGAGGTTACACCCACAACCTTTCCATCTTTGACATTAAGATCAAAATTGCACCCACAGCCGCAATATGGACAAGTTGTCTTAACTTTTTCAACTTCCCATGGACGGGCTGTACCCCGCATATTTTTCTCAGTTAGGGCACCCACCGGGCAAACGGCAACACAACTGCCGCAGTTTACACAACCGGCTTCTTTTTCACCCAGACCCAGTTCAAGGGCAGGGCTAACGCTTGTAGTAAAACCACGGGAAACAAAGTCAACCACATTCCGGCCAACTATCTCGGCACAAACACGAACACATTTGCCGCAAAGTATACATTTATTCACATCCCTGGTGATTACGGCGCTGGTTTCGTCTAGCGGTATATTAGTTTGTTCTCCAATAAAAGAGGTCGTTCTCAGCCCGTACCTGTATGCATAATTAGCCAGGCGGCAATCACCGAAATCCTGGCAGGTCATACAGTCCTGCGGATGGTTGGCCAGAAGCAGGTCGAGGATGGTTCGCCGGGCTTCCACTACGGCTGCTGATTCGGTTTGCACTTCCATACCCTCAGCAACTGCTGTCACACATGAAGGTGCCAGATTGCGCATACCCTTTATTTCAACCACACATATCCGACAGGCTCCGGGCCTGGACAGCTCAGGGTCATGACAAAATGTCGGAATATCTATCCCAATCTGCTGAGCAGCTTCCAGTACGGTTGTCTCCGCCGGTACCGTTACCTTTTGACCGTCTATAGTAAGGGTTACGTTGACAGACATTTAAGCTCCCTCTCCTTCCTACATTTTAGGGCATTGATTTTCTCCACAATCGGAGCAATACCAAGGGCTTCTTCCCATGATACCGGGATAAATTCTCCATTCTTGTTAACCAGCGGCAGGTCTGTTCGATCCGGGTTCTTTATAAACTCGGTCCCCAGCCGCCCTTTCAGACAAAGCGGCCTTCCTGCAGAAGGGTTTTTGGCAGTGACACCAATTACCTCTCCATTTTTGTAGTTAACATCAAACTTGCAGCCGGAATCACAGAAGGTACAGGTAACTTCATCCTTTTCATACTCCCAGATTCGTCCTTTGCCCATCATGTTTCGGTCGGTAAGCGCTCCGACCGGACAGATGGCAACACAGCGGTTGCAGTAGACACAAGAGGAATCCTTCAGATCAGTATCCATAAATGTGGCAATCTTTGTGTTAAATCCCCTGAAGGCATAGTCAATTATACTTCTATCAGCAACAGCCTTACATGTGGATACACATTTGCCGCAAAGGATACACTTGTTAGAATCTCTGTAAATGTACGGATTGCTGTCATCAACCGCAAATTGCTTTTTCTCACCTTCATACGGAGTCGGACTGCTCACTCCATAACGATAGGCATAATCCTGAAGCTTGCAGTTTCCGCTTTTCTCACACGTCATACAATCTAACGGGTGATTGGCAACCAGCAGCTCAAGAATTGTCTTCCTAGCCTCGATAACCGCAGGAGACTCAGTCTCTACTTCCATTCCCTCGGCAACAGTTGTCACACATGATGGAGGCAGGTTTCTCCAACCCTTTATTTCAACCACACATATCCGGCAGGCTCCAGGAGCAGTCAGGTCCTTTTCATGGCAGAAAGTAGGTACGGAATAACCGCACATTTCCGCTGCTTCCAGGACTGTAATTCCTGAAGGCACGATAGCCTTTTGCCCGTTTATGGTTAAAGTAACACTGGCCATAATCAAGCCTCCCTCTAACCTTTAACGATAGCGTTAAATTTGCATTTTTCGATACAACTGCCACATTTGATACACTTAGAAATATCGATTACATAAGGTTGTTTTTTCTCACCAGTGATTGCGTCCGCCGGGCAGACACGGGCACAAGCTCCGCAGCCTTTACAACTTTCAGCAATAATCTTGTATTCCAGCAGTGCGGTGCAAACTCCTGCAGGGCACTTCTTATCATTTATATGGGCATCATATTCATCACGGAAATATCTGAGAGTAGCCAGAACGGGATTGGGCGCTGTCTGCCCCAAGCCGCAGAGAGCGGTCTTCTTAATAACTGCTCCCAGAGTCTGCAGGGTGGTTATGTCTTCAGGGACGCCCTTGCCGTCACAGATTTTTTCAAGAATTTCCAGCATCCTTTTGGTACCTTCACGACATGGAGTACATTTGCCGCAGGACTCTTTTTGGGTAAAGTTAAGAAAGAACCTGGCCACATCTACCATACAGGAAGTTTCGTCCATGACCACCAGACCGCCGGAACCCATCATAGCTCCAAGGGCTATCAGGGAATCATAATCAACAGGTGTATCCAGGTGCTGTTCGGGGATACATCCGCCTGACGGACCGCCTATCTGGACAGCCTTGAACTTCTTATCATCCATGATTCCGCCGCCGATATCAAATATGATTTCCCTCAGGGAAATACCCATGGGAACTTCGGCCAAACCGGTGTTCCTCAGTTTTCCTGTAAGGGCGAATACCTTGGTACCTTTACTGTTTTCCGTCCCCAGACTGGCATACTTATCAGCACCATCAAGGAGAATAATCGGTACATTGGCATATGTTTCAACATTGTTGATGTTTGACGGTTTTTCCCATAAACCTTTAACAGCCGGGAATGGCGGTCTCGGGTTCGGCATCCCGCGGGAACCCTCTATGGATGCCATCAGGGCTGTCTCTTCACCACACACGAAGGCTCCGGCACCCTCTTTAATTTGTATCCGGCAACTGAAGCCGGTACCTAAAATGTTGTCACCCAAGAGTCCCATCTCTTCAGCCTGGGCAATAGCCACCTTCAAACGTTTAATAGCAAGCGGGTATTCGGCACGGACGTAAATGTAACCTTCATCAGCACCAATGGCATAAGCCGCTATTAGCATACCTTCTAGTACACTATGGGGGTCACCCTCAAGGACACTACGGTCCATAAATGCTCCCGGGTCGCCTTCGTCAGCATTACAGATAATATATTTCTTAGGCCCGGGAGATTTGGATGCAAATTGCCATTTGAGGCCGGTCGAGAAACCTCCGCCCCCACGACCCCTCAGACCTGATTTTTTCATTTCCTCAATAACCTGCTCAGGAGTCAAGGTAGTCAAAGCCTTGGCAAGACCCTCATAACCATTCTTGGCTATATATTCCTGAATATATTCGGGGTCAATATGCCCGCAGTTCCTGAGGGCTATCCTATGCTGCTTTTTGTAAAAAGCAATATCTTTATAAGAAGGTACCTGTTCCTCGGTAACAGGGGCTTTAAATAACAGCCTCTGTACTATACGGCCCTTGATCAGGTGCTCGGATATTATCTCCGGGATATCATTTGCCTGTACCTGGCAGTAAAAAGTACCTTCAGGGTAAACTATAACAATCGGACCCATTTCGCAAAAACCATGGCATCCGGTTTCAACAACTTTTATTTCCTGGTCCAGCTTCTGCTTGGCAAGTTCGTCAACTATGGCATCCTGTATCTTTTTTGAGCCTGAAGACACACAGCCTGTGCCGCCGCAAACCAGTAAGTGAGCGCGATATAACTGCATTTTAAAATTACCTCCTCTCTGCAAAAATTTAATTAGACTTGGCAACTACAAGGTCTTCAACTATCTGTCCATTAATAATATGGGAACTGACTATTCTGGTTATATCCTGTGGCTTGACTTTCCCGTAAGTAATAATCTTTTCCCCCGGGCGAACTACGTCTACCAGGACCTCTTTTTCACACTTACCGGTACAGCCAGTCTGAGTAAGTCGTATATCAGCTAAGTTATGCTTATTCAGTTCTTCCAGGATGGCGCTCGTTACTTCCCTCGCACCGGCAGCAATGCCACAGGTTCCCATCCGGACAATTATTTCAACACCTTGACCGCCACGAATGCTGGTCAATGCCTTAACTTCTTCTTTTAGGCGTTTAAGGTCTTCGGCGCTTTTAATCACCTAGGGTCACCTCCTTATATATTAGGTTTATTTTAATAATAGAATTATTCCGTTTTACTTGTACTCTTCCAGCAAAGCTGCGACCTTATCCGGAGTTAAGCGGCCATGAGTATCATCATTAACCATCATAACAGGAGCCAGACCGCAGGCACCCAAACAAGCTACAGACTCAAAGGTATACCTGAGGTCTTCGGTTGTCTCACCATCCTTAATCCCAACCGCTTTAGTCACTGCTTCCGCTATTTTAGAACCACCACGGACATGGCAGGCAGTTCCAAGGCATACCCGGATTATATTACGGCCTCTGGGGTTCAGGTGGAACTGGGCATAAAAAGTAACAACACCGTAAACCTTGCTCACAGGAATCCGCAGCCTTGACGAAATTTCCTTAAGCACCTCTGCAGGCAAGTATCCATAAATATCTTGAGCCGCTTGTAAAACAGGGATTAAGGCTCCTTTTTTACCCTCGTACTTAGCAAACACCTTATCCAGTTCAAGGGCTTCATTTGATTTGGTTTCCTGACATTCACACTGACACATGATTTCTTTACCTCCTTCCTTAAATCTTTCATTTATTTTTTAGATATAGAATTGTGAAAAAAAGCATAAAACAAGGGTAACATTAACGTATTTGACAAAATATCCATAATTCCTGCATAAGTGTCAAAATTTTTGGAATATACAAATCGTTTAGGCAGGAAATCGTGAAATAATATAGAATTATTTTACGGGTTTCAGCATTTTTAAACACGTATCATAAACATGGGAAAGGGGAACTAAAAATGCTGCTTATGGATGCGATTAATGAAGCAGAAGCACAAATCAATTGCTGTGAATCATCACTGAATAGGCCTGTAAGCTGGTGCTACTGTTCAGACTTATTAAGTGATGTCCTAGCAAATGCAAAAAAAGACAGCATCTGGATTACCCTGCAGACCCACCCCAATATTGTCGCTGTAGCTTCACTTATCGGCATTTCTGCTATATTGATTTCAAGAGGTGCTGAACCTGACCCGGAAACTGTTGCCAAAGCTGCCCAGGAAAATATTCCTGTACTAACAACAAAGCTCCCAACCTTTGAAGCAGCTGGGAAACTCTATAATTTATTGAAAAAATAAATTTTGGGGTCAAATTGAAAGGCCAAAAGCCCAAGCAGAGGTGTTGACAAAAATGAAAGACTTGGCTATGCACATTATTGATATGCTTCAAAATTCAATTGAAGCAGAGGCAACAAAAGTGAACCTTGTGATTAATGAAGATGCTGTCAAAGACACCTTTGACATTGAAATATCGGATAATGGGCGGGGTATGGACGAAAACCTCAAGGCAAAAATAATGGACCCATTTTTTACAACCAGAACAACAAGACGTGTCGGGCTGGGCCTCCCCCTCCTCAAGTCAGCCGCAGAACGTTGTGATGGCAAAATCAATATAGAATCAGCTCTTGGAAAAGGTACCACCGTAAAGGCCTCGTTCCGCAACAGCCACATTGACAGGGCCCCTCTGGGAAACATTATTGACTCAATAATTAATCTCATTGCAAGCAACCCTGAGTTAGACTTGATTTTTATCCATAAAATGAATGACCGGGAAATAATTTTTGATACCCGGAAACTCAGAGAGCAGCTCGAAGATGTCCCCCTAAACAATCCGGCAGTCGTCAACTGGATTAAGCAGTATCTGATCGAGAACTATAAGAAATCTCTCTAACATTTTATAAGACGATTCTCTGTAATCACATACTTCATCGGGTAATCATGCTCTTCAGGATAAACATTATCTCTAATCTGGAGTTCAAAGGCAAGAGCGGCAAATGAAGAGTCTGGACGGAGCTGTCTCAGAAAACGGTCATAAAAACCACCGCCATAACCAAGCCTGTTCCCCTTGGTATCAAAAGAAACCCCCGGCACTACCACAAAATCTATTTCTATTAGGTCAACAGGCCGTACACATTCAGGTTTTGGTTCCAAGATTCCCCATGTTCCTGAAGCGAGGTCCCCGGGATAATTTTTTAGCTCAGAAGGGATTAGCCTGACGTTTTTTGTATCCGTAATAGGCACAACCACCCTTTGCCCATTTTTAAGGCACTTAATGATTAAGTCTCCGGTAGAAACTTCTTTTCTGAAATCAAGATAAAACATTATTAACCCGGCATTTTGAAACTCCGGCAGCTCAACCAGCCTTTTAGTAATGTATGCGCTTTTTTCAACTATTTCTTCATCTGTCTGAGCCATCCTGGCCGCAAGAACTTCTTTTCTAAGCTGCTTTTTCATCCCTACACTCCTTTCCCTGATTCTATCAATCTAGTAAGCCCACTCTCTCTGCAGGCCAGAACCTAAAAAACGCTCTTCCTTTGATGTTTTTCAGAGGCAAAAACCCCCACTCATGGCTGTCAAAACTGTAATTGCGATTATCCCCCATCACAAACAAATACCCTTCCGGAACAACAACCGGCCCATAAGTATAATTAATCCTCTCAGCTATGTACGTCTCCTCCAGGGAATTATTGTTAATAAACACCATGCCCTCTTTTACTTCTACAGTATCACCCGGTAAGCCAATAATCCGTTTAATCAAGTCTTCTTTGACCATTCCTCTCTGAGCCTCCGGAGGAGGAGCAAAAACAATAATGTCAGTTCGTTCCAATTCCTCGAACTTAAATGCAATCTTATCAACCAAAAGCCTGTCACCAATTTCGAGTGTAGGCAGCATTGACTCTGATGGAATAAGCCTTGCTTCAATCACAAAACTGCGCAGCAAAAAAGTTAATATTAATGCAAAGAAAAGAACCTGCAAAACATCTTTTAGAAATCCCCATGCCTTTTGTGAAAAATTTTCTGTATCATGACTATTGTCCGAATAATTATTAGACAACTGCAACACCCCGCCTCTCCAGTTTACAGTTTATGATTGCCTATATGCTAAAGACATAATAATATTATATTTTATTTTAGCTCAAATGAAAACCTGTAGAAGTCCCTTTAAAATTAAAAAAAACAGCTCAGACAATAGTCCAAGCTGAATTCACCCTCTCTAAATTACGATTTTCCATATGGCACTGGCCCCAACTACCCCGCCGAATAAAGGCAGGAACTGATTTAGAACCCAGGTAGGACCAGGTCCATAGACCACATAAACCGCCATAATAATTACAAGTCCCAACGATAAGTTCTCCGAAATAATTACTACAATAAGAGTTATAACAAAAGCTGCCATTATGCTTCCCATCCATGTGGGATAACTTACCACCGGCTCCACTGCATAATAGTACCACCAGGCAAAAGAACTGATTAATACTGCCAGCAGATGCCTGAAAACAGTGGACGTAGCCATCCTTTTCACCTCCTCCTAAGTTATATTTGTCCGGAGAACATAAAAGCCTGTCTCCGGAAGAACGCCGAAGACAGGCAGTTAGTCAACCAAATTCTCCGGCAACCCGGCTGTCATTATTAGTTGGCAGTCTTAATGCCAGGATTTCAACTTTAAGACTGTCTGCTGCCTACTGTTTACTGCCGACTAATTTTAGACCCGTGGTTTTGCGTCCCCGCCTTTCAACGGGTTTGCCTTTATCGGGAAAGGGTATAATACCCCTATTAATTTATCGTAAATTAATAACAAAAACTTTATACTTTTTAATAATTAACCATAACAGCGCGCGCATTTCCGTCACTCGTTATAATAGCACCTACCATATCTCCGGCTTTAATCCTTTCCAGGGAAATAACCTCATCCCTGGTACGCACAACTGCATCTGTTTTCACCGCAACATTGGGACTGATTTTAACACTGTTATCATCCATTTCCTGGTCAATGGTAATTATCCGCTTATCAATATCTACTGCTTTAACCTCACCCCAAACAATCATCTCTCCTGCACTTGGATCTGCATTTTCCACATTAGTTTCCTCAAGAGTTTGTGGAGAGAATTCCAAATCCCTGTCACCATTTTGGAACTTATTGCTGGAAGCACTTTCATCATCTGCTATCTGAGGCGGCAGAGCCTTAATATCCCTGTTTTCCGGAATTATAATTTTCTCTTCGTTCAGGGAAGTGAAACAGAGGTAACCGCCGATAACCAGTGCCACCACCACAAAGAGAACTAAAAACGGCAGGTTCTTCCTCATAACATTCCCCCCTTAGCAATATATTTGGTATAAACAATAATTAAATAAAAAGAGCTTTAGAAAAATTCACGGTAAATCCCTGCAAAATTTACAGTTTATAAACATCACTGCCTTGCACTACATTAACACCGTGTTTAGTCAGAAGGGCAACTGCATCATCTATCTGTTCCACCCTGAACACAACCAAGGCATTATTTGATGCCTTTTCCAAAAAAGCATACAGGTATTCTATATTTATCCCCGCAGACTGCAAAATCTCCAGTACCCTGGCAAGGCCCCCCGGTTCATCCTGAACCTCTACAGCTATTACATCAGTAATACTCACACTAAACCCGTCATTCTTCAATATTTTGAAAGCCTCTTCCGGATTATTAACAATGAGTCTCAAAATTCCAAAATCAGAGGTGTCCGCTATGGATAAGGCCCTGATATTTATTCCTGCTTTACCCAAAACATCGGTCAATTCAGCAAGCCTTCCAGACTTGTTTTCAAGAAAAACAGAAATCTGATGTACTTTCAATTCTTTTCCTCCTTATAACTCCCTTTTATCTATGACACGTTTTGCCTTGCCTTCACTGCGTGGAATCGTCTTTGGTTCTACCAGCTTAATCTTTGCCGATATTCCAAGGATGCTGGCAATTTCATGACCCAGCTTTCTTTCAAGTTCTTCCAATTTACGTACTTCATCAGAAAACATCTTTTCAGATACTTCGACCAGCACTTCAAGAGTATCAAGGGTGCCTTGCCTATCAACAACCAACAGGTAATGCGGCTCAGTTTCTCCAAAATTAAGCAGTACACTTTCAATTTGCGAGGGAAATACATTCACTCCGCGGATAATCAGCATATCATCAGTACGTCCCATTACCCGATCCATTCTCACAAAAGTGCGGCCACATTCACATTTTTCCTCAGTCAGTACTGATATATCCCTGGTTCTGTACCTTAGAAGAGGGAATGCCTCTTTGGTAATCGTCGTAAAAACAATTTCACCTTTTGAACCATAAGGAAGGGTTTCTCCGGTCTGTGGGTCAATAACTTCAGGAATAAAATAGTCCTCCATAATATGCATCCCGCACTGGCATTCGCATTCCATGGAAACACCCGGCCCCATAATCTCACTTAGGCCATAAATGTTATATGCTTTAATTCCCAGGTTTTTTTCAAGTTGGTCCCGCATTTTCTCCGACCACGGTTCAGCACCAAAAATACCCGACTTAAGCTTGCCGTTAACCAAGTCAATCCCATGATCCGTCGCTTCTTCACCAAGGAATAAGGCATAAGAAGGAGTACAGGCAAGTATTGTTGTACCAAAATCCTCCATAAGCATCAGTTGTCGCTTTGTGTTGCCACCCGAAATAGGTATTACAGCCGCACCTAAAAGTTCAGCTCCATAGTGCAAACCAAGTCCCCCGGTAAACAACCCGTAACCATATGCAACTTGAACCACATCCCCTTTACTGCCGCCAGCCATAACCACACAGCGGGCAATGATTTCGGCCCATGTGTTAATATCATTTTGGGTATAACCAACAACAGTTGGTTTACCGGTTGTTCCAGAAGATGCATGAATCCTTACTACTTCAGATAAAGGCTCAGCAAATAACCCAAATGGATAAGTATCTCTAAGGTCCTGCTTAACTGTAAAAGGCAGCAGCCTAATATCATCTAAGTTTTTAATGTCCCCAGGTTCAATTCCCTTTTCTTTAAATTTTTCCTTATAAAACGATACATTATCATATACCCGGCGAACAGTCTTCTGCAAGCGTTCCAATTGGAGCTGCTTAAGCTGCTCCCTGGGCATAGACTCATACAGAGGATTATACATGATGCCCTCCCCTTTTTAATAACTTTTTTAATAACATTTTTAGCAACAGTTTCAAAAATTTTTATTTCCACAAAAACTCACTAAATTCCTGCTTTATCAGAAAACTTTCAGATTTTTTGCCGGCTGCGCAAGCGATAGAAAATAAGTGCAATCAGAACAATTATGGCACTAACGATTTGAGATACTGTAATATTCCCAAATACAATCAGGTTCTCCCGGAAGGACTCTATAATTGATCTGCTAATCCCATAAAGTATCAGGAATAATAAAAATACTTGTCCATCAAATTTTTTGTTATACCAGATAAAGATTAATATTCCAAAAAGCAGAAAACCGATGACTGAAGAAAAAAGCTGGGTAGGGTAGCGGGGAACAAGGTCAGTACAGGGCATCCCTTCAATATATTGAAAAATCACTCCAACAAAAGACCCTGTTTCTTTTCCATAACAACAGCCATTCATAAAACATCCTAATCGTACTATCCCATATCCTAGGGCTAAAGAAGGAGATACCAGATCGGCCAGAGACCAGAAAGGAAGCTTTTTTCTAATAACATACCAGGTTCCGGTTATAAAGCCGCCTATCAGGGCCCCGTAATAAACGAGCCCGCCCTTCCAAATAGCAAATATCTGCAAAGGTTCGCGTAAATATCTTTCAGGTTCATACACAAAAACGTAAAACAGTCTAGCACCCACAACTCCACCCACCACAAGGACAATGGCAAGGTCAAGTATCTGTTCGGAATTCATTTCAATTCTTCCGGCAAGTCGCACAGCTAACAGTGTCCCCAGCAAAATCGCCAGACTTAAGGTGAAGCCCCATGCATAAATAGTAAGAGACCCATACTTAAATAAAACCGGCAGCAACAAAACTCCCTCCTTTTCCACATTTCTTATACCTTGCAGAATGCCGCACGATAATGCTTTTCCACATAATCCACAATGTCAGGTTCCCTTGTGGATTAAAGTGTTTTACACATGTAACACTCCCCTATTTTCATGTTATCAACAGACATATCCACATTATCCACAGGCATCTTTTAATCCACAAAACAGATGTTCCCAGAACCCTTAAATAATATATTTTATACCTTAATATACATCTTCACCAAGCTTCAAGCCTGGTACCGCATTGAGAGTAAGGGGGGCAAATTCGTGCCTCAGATACTTGTAATAAGCAGCACAAGCAACCATAGCGGCATTGTCAGTACAAAAAACCGGCTCTGGATACCTGACACTTATGCCAAAAGATGTCGCCTGCTGTGTCAGCTGCTGTCTAAGCCTGGTATTAGAAGCTACCCCACCGGCAAGGAGTATATTTTTGACCCCATATTTGACTGCAGCCGCGAGAGACTTATCTACCAGCACATCGACCACTGCTCCCTGGAAACTTGCCGCCAAGTCGACCATATTTATCTCTTCATCTTTCATTTTAGCCTTATTGAGATAATTAAGCACAGATGACTTCAGCCCACTGAAGCTAAAATCAAAACTATCATTCTCCATATAAGCCCTTGGAAAATCAATGGCTGTAGGATTTCCCCCAACTGCCAGTTTGTCAATCAAAGGACCGCCGGGGTATCCCAGTCCCATTACCCTGGCTACCTTATCAAAGGCTTCTCCAGCAGCATCATCCCGGGTTCGCCCGATGAGTTCATAACTACCATGTGCTTCTATAAATATAAGGTCCGTATGCCCGCCGGAAACCACTAAACATACTACCGGCAGCTCCGGAGGGTTGGATAGGAAATTGGCATAAATATGGCTTTCTACATGGTTAAGGCCAATCAGGGGCAGGTTAAGGGTATATGCCAAAGCCTTGGCGGCAGAAACACCAACTAAAAGCGCCCCTACCAATCCGGGACCGTAAGTTACCGCTATCGCGGTAATATCTTTAAAATTGACCCCTGCTTCGTTTAAACTTTGGCTGATAACTGAATTTATCAGTTCCACATGCTTCCGGGAAGCTATCTCAGGAACAACACCACCAAATCTCTGATGTACCGGAACCTGTGATGAGATAATATTTGACATAATCCTGCTGCCATCCGCAACTACTGCAGCTGATGTTTCATCACACGATGTTTCTATTCCAAGTATGATTACCTCTGCTGACACTTGACCACACCTTTCAGTCATCATTGTGCAGGTTTTTCCACATTATAACCGCATCTTCCCCGGTATCAGAATAATAACCGGGCCTAACCCCACAAGAAACAAACCCTGTATTTTCGTAAAGTCTCATGGCTGCAAAATTGGAAGGCCTAACCTCAAGGGTCATTTTCACACAGCCTCTCCAGATTGCTTCTCTAAAAAGCTGACAAAGCAACGCCCCCCCTACCTGCTTCCGCCGGTAAGAGGGATGCACCGCAAGGGTTGTCACATGCCCCTCATCAAGAATTATCCACATCCCGGTATACCCAACAACTTTATCTTCTTCAAGAGCAACAATATAGTACGCAAAATCCTTATTATCGATTTCATGAGAAAATGCCGTCCGTGACCATGGGGTAGGAAAAGACCTATTCTCTATTTCCAAAACATCGTCAAGATGTGACTTACACATCTTTTTAAACTGGATTGGTATTTTTTTATCGTACATCCGGTTCCCCTCACATTATTGCCCGTGTTTTTTCTCCCAGGTAATTTCAGCTTCCGACTTTCTGAGATATACAGGCTGCAGGAAGGTATAATCCGCTGGCCGGTCATGCTTCAGCTCAATCATCCCGAGTTCAGCCACAGCCCCGGCCCTGGGGAAACTATTAGTCATTGTCCCAAATAATGCCTGGGAGCCCAGCCGGTTGATAATAGTATCTCTATAAACCGGAACCCCATCACCTAAAAAAATCACGGGGTCCCCGTATCGCGACAATTCATCCAATAGCTGTTCAATTGCCATAGCCGCAGGAGTAATCAGTTCTTCCGGCCCCTCCGGGCTTGACCTGTAGATACAAGTGTAAACCTCATTTCTCCTCGCGTCAAGGATAGGGCAAATTAGTGCTGAAGTGTGGCAACAATTCCATGCCAGGACCTTTAGGGTAGAAACTCCGACTACAGGTATTCCCAGCACCTGTCCCATTGTCTTGGCAACTGACATCCCTATTCTCAGCCCGGTAAATGATCCTGGACCGCCGGTAACTGCAATTCCATTGAGGTCTCCCGGTTTAATAACAGCATCATCCATAACTTGTTGAATCATAGGAATAATATTTTGGGAATGTGTTTTTAGGTTATGAATAAACCGTTCTGAAATCAGCCTGTTATCTCCAACCACCGCTGCCCCGGCAACCCGAGTGGCTGTATCAATCCCCAATATTTTCAATGTTTTTCAACTCCTCAAATAGTCCGGCAACCAGATCTATATATTTTTGGCCAAAAGGCCGAAATTCAAGTTCCCTGGCATTTTCTCCATCTTCAGCCATGATTATTTTCACCATAAGGTATTCATCGGGCAAAAGACCATTGACACGCTCCGGCCATTCAATCAGGGTAACCCCTCCGCCGTAAAGATATTCCTCCAGCCCCAGTTCATATGCTTCATCTTCTGCTATCAGCCTGTAAACATCAATATGGTAAAAAGGCAGCCGCCCTTCATATTCATTAATAATGGTAAATGTCGGACTGGTAACATGCTCACCGATATCAAGGCCAAGGGCAATGCCTTTGGCAAAATGAGTCTTTCCCGTACCCAGGTCACCTTCAAGACAAACTATATTTCCTGCCCCAAGCATCTTACCCAGAGCGTTGCCTATGGCAATAGTCTTATTGGGTGAATCACTAAATATCCTCATTGGGTAATCTCCTCTAAATATATGTTTCACTCATGGTTAATATTATAACACCCGTTAATACTGCTATTCCCTGAAATGGTCATAGCCCCGGGGGGTAATCTGAATACACCGGCCCCCAGTATCAATCAGGCGGCAACCCTTCCCTAGCTGGGTAATCCTGCCAACCTGACAGGGTAAAGCACCGGCTTCCCTGAGTGCAGATGTTACTAGTTCTAAACCGACCGGCTTAACGGTAAAAACAAGCTCAAAATCTTCCCCTCCGTATAATGCCCAATGGGAGGGGGATACCCCTGCTCCTTGAGCCACCAGAGATACCGCTTCCGTAAAAGGAAGCGCAGATTCATACAACTCGCAGCCGGTACTGCTGGCTCTGCATATTTCAAGAACTTCATTGGCCAGCCCGTCACTAATGTCATTCATTGAACTTATATAGCCTAAACCTCCCAAAATGCGGCCTTCCTTAAGTCGTGCCCTGGGATAAAGATGGGAACTGATAACCTCATCTTTGATCCCCGGAAGGGCTTCAGGCAGTGGATTGTTTAGAATGTGCAGGCCGGCCGCGGAGCTGCCCAGAGGACCCGTAACCATAATTATATCTCCCGGAGAAGCGCCCGAACGGTAAACTACCCGGTCTGGCTCGATACAACCGGTGAGGGCTACATTAACGGTAAGCCCCTTCATTGAACTAACAGTATCACCGCCAACAATGTCAATTCCATACTCCCGGGAACAATCAATCAGGCCGGAGTATAAATCTTCGGCCTGTGCAACCTCCCAGTCCGGAGGAATACTGACAGAAACAACCGCAAAAGACGGCACTCCGCCCATTGCGGCAATATCGCTGACATTTACGGCCATAGCCTTCCAGCCCACTGCTTTCAGGGAACAATAGCTAAGGCTGAAATGGATATCTTCTACCAGCATGTCTGTTGTCATCAACAATAATCTGCCGGGCTCCTGTTTCATCACAGCAGTATCATCACCAATTCCCTTTACCACTTTACCGGAGTATGGCAATATTTTCCCGGCAAGGATATCTATCAGCCCAAATTCGCCTAAGTGCCTGATTTTCATGCTTATCCGGCCTTCCTGTGATAAAATACTAGAATAATTATACCTGTTAACGTTTGTGGTTGCAAGAAAACCGGAAATAACTGTATATAAAGAAAGTCCCTTTTTATACTGTTAAAAAGAGGCCGCAATCTACTAAAAAGTAAATTTGCGACCTCTCTATCAACACTTAGGGAACTCTGTCCCCAGGTATTCACCAATAACCTTCATGGCACAAAACTCGCCACACATTGTACATTCCTTCATGCCCTCCGGGTTTTTATCTTTTCTCATGGCCCTGGCCTTCACAGGATCTATTGCCAGGTTGAGCTGGGCTTCCCAGTCAAGGTTTTTCCTGGCCCTAGCCATGGAATCATCCCATTTTCTCGCTCCGGGGACACCCTTAACAATATCTGCAGCATGTCCCGCTATCCGAGAAGCTATAACACCATCACGGACATCCTGGTCAGTGGGCAGCCCCAAGTGTTCGGCAGGAGTAACATAACATAGAAAATCAGCACCGCTCCAAGCTGCAATTGCACCTCCGATGGCTGATGTAATATGGTCATACCCAGGAGCCACATCTGTAACAATAGGGCCCAGTACATAAAAAGGGGCCTCTTTGCACAAGCGTTTTTGCAGTACCATGTTTGCGGCTATCTGGTCTAAAGGCACATGCCCCGGCCCTTCAACCATTACCTGAACCCCTTGTTCCCATGCCCTTTCCACGAGTTCACCCAATATGATTAGCTCCTGGATCTGGGCCTTGTCCGTAGCATCAGCCAGGCACCCCGGTCGCAGGCCGTCTCCAAGACTTAGAGTCACATCATGTTTTAGAGCAATTTCCACAAGGCGGTCATATTGTTCAAAAAGAGGGTTTTCTATTTCATGGTGAAGCATCCATCCCGCAAGAAACGCCCCCCCCCTGCTGACAATATCGGTAATCCTGCCTTCCCGGCGTAATCTTTCTATTACCTCAAGGGTGACGCCGCAATGTACGGTAATAAAATCAACTCCATCCTCAGCCTGTTTCTCAATAACACCGAAAAGGTCATCAGCAGTCATCTGTATCAGGTTGTCATACTTACCCTTGGATTCCACTATTGCCTGGTATATTGGTACAGTTCCGACACATACAGGACAGTTATCGATTATTTGTTTCCGGCATGCATTAATATCTCCTCCCGTGCTAAGGTCCATCACCGCATCTGCCCCTGCATCAAGGGCTGTTCGGAGTTTATCCATTTCTTTAGCAATATCCGGGTATTGAGGAGAAGTCCCTATATTGGCATTCACCTTTGTTTTCAGTCCTTTTCCAATACCACATGGCTTAAGATTAATATGGTGAATATTGTACGGAATTGCTATCTTTCCTTTAGCCACTCCTTCTAAAATAATATCCGGGGATATACCCTCCTTTTCAGCAACTTCCTTCATGGCAGGTGTTAATTCCCCTGCCCTTGCCTTCAACATTTGAGTCATTTTTTGTCCTCCTAAGTATGATTTGCATTCTAATGAATGATAGTCTTTGCTCTATCAATTTCTGCAACAAAGTTCCGGGCTGCATCCGTAATATCGGCCGCTCCGACAACTGCGCTGACCACAGCAACGCCATCAGCTCCAGCCCGGATTACTGAGGCCACATTATGCAGCTTGACCCCTCCTATAGCATATATGGGAAGAGAAACTGCCTGCCTTATTTGTGTCAGAATTTGCAATCCCCTGGGGAACCTGGCATCTTTTTTAGTCTCAGTGGGAAAAATAGGCCCGACACCAATATAATCGGCGCCGCTTCGCTCCGCCTCCAGCGCCTGTTCAGGGGTCCCGACCGAAACACCGATTATCAATTTGCTACCAGCCAACTTTCTTACAGCACGCAGCGGAATGTCCTCCTGTCCAATATGAACCCCGTCAGCCTCCAGAGCCAGTGCCAAATCAACACGATCATTAATAATTAAAAGCACTCCACTTTTATGGGTAATCTCGCGGACTTCGCGACCAACCTCAAAAATCCGTGAAGCAGGCCAGTTTTTTTCACGCAGTTGAATAATACCCGCTCCCCCTTCAATACATGCACTTACCACTTCCCGGTAAGACCTAGCGGCGAAAAAATCCTCCCCGGTAACTACGTACAGACCGCCCCGAAGAGCTATCCCAGTATGGTTAATTAAGTTCATTCTCCATCATCTCCCAAACGACCGAACCCGGCAAAGTGGTTGAGCGGTCCGCCGCTGCGCCCTATTGAATAACTGTATTCCATAGCATAACTGACATACCTTTTGGCATCTCCAACCACATCTTTGATATTCTTGCCAAGGGCCAACCCGGCAGCCACAGCTGACGCAAAAGTACAGCCGGTTCCATGGGTATTTTGAGTAAGAACCCGTTTGCCTATATATTCAACAAACTCATTACCGTCAAATAACAAATCGACCAGATTATCTTCATTATTCAAATGGCCGCCTTTAATAACAACATTGGGCACACCGAGGCCTTGGAGTTCTGCGGCAGCTACTTTCATATCTACAATCCCGGTTATTTTTCTGCCTGTCAAGATTTCTGCTTCAGGAATATTTGGGGTCACAATAAACGCCAGTGGAAGGAGCCTATTTCTTATTGCCTCAACAAAATTTTCAACCTGCTCGTCAATCAGGTGATCTCCACTGGTTGCAATCATTACCGGATCTACCACAATATTCTCTGCTTTAAACCTGATAAACTGCTCACAGACAGCATCAATAATATCGACATTTACCAACATTCCTGTTTTTACAGCAGCAATCTCCATATCTTCAAAAAGAGCTGTTATCTGTTTAGCGACAAATTCCGGAGGAATGACATGAATTCCGGTCACACTTGCTGTATTCTGCGCAGTAACAGCAGTCAGGACATTTAATCCATACACACCCATGGCAGAAAAAGTCTTCAGGTCGGCCTGAATTCCCGCACCGGCACCGGAATCAGACCCGGCAACAGTCAATACCTTTTTCAGATTCATTTGCCCAGCCCCCTTAGCAACCAATGCATTAACAGTAGTGAGCTATCTTAAAACAATAAATCCCACCTTTAGAAGGTGGGTATAAGCATATCCTTACTTAATTCCACTTCCCTCCGCCGGTATTACCCGGTTTTGCATGCCGCCCGGAAAAAGGACAGATATGCATTCATCAGGTTCCAAGGGTTGACCTAACAGTCTCTCAGCCGCTGATGCAGCACCCCCAGTGGTCTGTATGATTTTGACTAATTATAGCATTTCAGCTATCTTGTTGTAAATAGACACATCATAAAAATAATAAAGACCGGTTACGTTCCCGGCCTATTTGAAATTCATATGCTGTTATATTGCAGATGCCTTGGGTAATAATTTTTGGGATACTTCATGAATTATCTGACGAATCTCTCCAACATCAAAGGGTTTAATTATGCACTTGAGAGCCCCGTTAGTACGTGCTTTATCAATGACTTCCTTTTCGGTAAAAGCAGTCATTATAACAACCGAACAACTACATCCCATTTCTTTCATCTTTTCCAGAGCCTTCGTGCCATCCATAACAGGCATTCTAATATCCATAAACACTAAATTGGGATTTATTTTTTTTGCCTGTTCAACTGCTTCCTGCCCATTTACAGCAAGGAAAGGCTTATGTCCCTCTTCCCTGACAATGGCATCGAGCAAATAACGCACCCCAGCCTGATCATCTACTATTAAAACATTGAGGCGATGGGATTCCATAATGACACCTCCTGACATAAATTGCCCCATTCGACTTATATTTCCCATGTGGATAATCGTTCGACGTTTACAGGCCAATCCCTTCAAAAACTTATAGTCTTTTTCCGACAAATAACGAGCATAATTGATAAAAACGGAGGAAATTGAAATATTCAGCTAATTTACCCCGAATAAACTATTTCCCCATCAATTATGACATGTTCGATGTTTGACCTTATATCCAAAGGATGGCCATTCATTATAATCAGGTCAGCATCTTTGCCTTTTTCAATACTGCCGATTCTGTCATCCAAACCGATTATTTCTGCAGCATAAACAGTAATAGCCTTTAATGCTTCTGTTTCTTCCAATCCGGCCTTTACTGCAAGAGCAGCACTCAAACTCAGGTAGTTAATAGGAACAACAGGGTGGTCTGTCATTATGGCCACCTTTACTCCTGCCCTGTTAAGTATGCCCGCATTTGCATTATTGCGGTCTTTCATTTCAACCTTGGCCCTGGTGGTAATTATGGGTCCAACTATAACAGGAATACTTCTGCGAACCAGTTCATCAGCTATCTTATAACCTTCTGTACAGTGCTCTATAACAATCTTTAACCCGAACTCATCAGCTACCCTGATAGCAGTCATAATATCATCCGCCCTATGAGCATGAGCCCTTAGCGGCAGTTCCCCGCGAAGGACCCGAACCAGGGTATCCATCCCAAGGTCCCTGTCCGGCATTTTATGGGGGTCTTGTGCACCCAATTCCAGTTTTTTGATATAATTCTGAGCCTTGACCAAATTTTCCCGCAGCAACGCCGCAGTAGCCATCCTGGTCATAGGACTCTTTTTACCGCTGCCATAAACACGTTTCGGGTTTTCACCAAAAGCCACCTTAACTCCAACCGGACTTTTCAGGACCATTTGATCAATAATAATACCTGATGTTTTCATGGCCAGATTTTCGCCGCCAATCACATTGCCGCTCCCCGGGCCTGTTACTACAGTTGTAACCCCACCCTCCAATGCATCGGCAAAGCCCTGATCTTCAGGATTTATGGCATCTATGGCCCTAAGGTGTGGTGTTACCGGACCTGTCATTTCATTAACATCATCACCTTCAATGCGGTAAGTTTCTTCCATGATTCCCAGATGACAGTGGGCATCTATAAATCCGGGCATAACAATCTTCCCGGAAGCATCCAGAATATCGGCAACATCTGGAATCTCTACATCTGGTCCCAGTTCCCTGATTTTGCCGCCTTCGATTAAAACAATCCCTTTATCAATATCAGCCCCGGCCATTGTAATAATCCTGCCGTTAATTACTGCCAGCATCGTCCTTCTCTCCAATCTGTAAATTACTATTATTATTTAGTGGGGTGTTGTAAACACCTCATCAAGGTTCAATAACACCGCTCATCCGGAGTACCTGCAAACCTTTTTTCTTAAGTTCACAGATAAGCTGATTAATACCAACAGAATCACTGGCCATATGTCCAGCCACCACAACATTACCGATATTCTGCTCTTTGACCGCTTTTATTGCATCATCAGGCATATGCATTACCACAAGTGTGCCCACACCTGCTTCAAAATAAGCTCTAATAACATTTGCGCCACCACTGGTTCCTCCCGCCATGGTTACAAATACTCGGCCGGCGTAATCAGACTCACGGCCTACACGGATTATAGGCTTAGCCAGGGTATTCCGGTACTCAGGAAGTTGTTCTAATGCCTCAACAACATCCTTGACAACCGCTTTTCCCGTGTTCCCGAGGCACTTGTCCAAATGTTCCTGAACCAAGTTTTCCGCCAAAATATCAGCAGGGGTATGGATGACGATGAAAGGCATTTTCATAAGCCGGGCTGCAGACATTACCCTGTCATAGTTAGCCACATGATGAGAGCGGCTTACCTCTTCCATGCGTTCATGTAAAGCCTTCTGGGCCTTATTTATCGGAACCCCTGCCGTAACCATCCGGTCAATCTGGTTAGACATAACATTATGGAATTCGACCATAGGCAGGCCGCCTTTGGGATGATGGGTAATCACCGCATCAACACCAAGTTCCCGTGCCAGCAATAGTTCTGCAACCTCAATATCAACACCGAAAGCAATTTTTCTGATATTTTCCCCGGCCACAACCACTCCAGAATCTGCAGGGGTATCCTGCAACCCCGCAAGTTTTAGAGCAATGTGCAAAATTTCCTGTGTATTCAAAGATTACACCTCCGTTTTCTTTGTTTAGTATAATTTATAATCCCAGCCACAACTGTTCCTAAACGATTTACCTGTTTCATTCGCACAGCTTTGCGGGAACAGAGCTCCTGACAACAGAGACATGAGATACACTTATTGTAATCTATTACAGGATACTTTCCCGGCATCTCCATTGCCTGCACAGGACAACTGTCCATACATAAGCTGCAGCCAACGCACACATCTTCAGCAATAACAGGCCGGGCTTTAAGGATTCCCAGAGCCCCGCTGACCAAAAAACCGGGAATAACCTCAAAAATCGAATTGGAAGGAAGGTCAAAATCCTTTATCTTTAAAGTTTCCAGTTTCTCCCCAAGTACTTCTATTTTAGACATATCCCCTATACCTAAACCCCTCTGGTGAGCAATCCTGGTTGTATGAATCTTGGATGGGGGTACTCCCACTAAATGGGCAACAACCGCATCAAGCGCTACCCCGTCTTCAGCAGCTAAAACCAGCCCAGTGTTCCTTGGACTGCCTGCAGACGGCCCATTGCCTTCCATGCCAATAATCCCGTCCATAATAGTCAGGGCCGGTCTTGTCAGACCATAGATATCTACCAGCACCCTGGCAAAATCCTTTAAACGCGGCGCCATTCCGTGGTACTCGGACTTCCTATGTCCGGGCACACATCCATACATGTTTTTAACCGCTCCAGTTAGAATAGTCAATGAGTGAGTTTTCAGTTTTGGCAGTGATATTACCACATCCGCTTCCATTACCGGCTTCGCCAAGTACAATGTTTGTATAGGCCCTTCGGCAGCAACAGGAACAATACCTGCAGAATCAAAATTTACCAGTTCTGCGCCCGCTTCCTGAGCTGCCCGGGCTATCCCAGAAATCTCAAATGTCTTTGTGGTAGGAGCCTGTCCGGCTATTATGCCCCCAGAGCTGTCACCCACCTGTATAATACCGCCGGCTTTTTTAACTTCGGCAGCTACAGCCCGGATAACTGCAGGATGGGTTGTTACCGCCTCTTCCGGAAGCCTCATTGTAAGTGCATTAACTTTTAATAATACCTTCTGACCCGGCCTGACAAAACGTTCCATGCCTCCAATAAGTTCCATAGCAGCATGTACTGCAGCGTTTACCCTCTGCTGGCTGTAATCACCACAACGGCATACTGATACTTGCACCATCTTTCCCACCATCCAGTTAATAATATCCATTGCTCACAGTATTATTCCGTAGACATAATTATTCCATAATGATTGCAAATCCTGCCTTATTTATTTAATTTTTTCGGGATTTTCCGGGATGACATAGAGCAGCCTCTATAAATGACCTAAACAGCAGCCTCGAATTGCGGTCTTTGGATACCATGCACTCAGGATGCCATTGCACTCCTATAACAAAGGGACTATTGCGACGCTCAATCGCTTCAATAACCCCATCGCTGCTCCTGGCAGTAACGTCAAATCCGTTGGCCGGCCGACGAACTGCCTGATGATGAAAACTATTGACCCTAGTGCTGTCACATTGTAGTATGCCTTCCAGCCGGCTCTCTTTTGCAATACTGACCTGGTGAGTGGGATGCCACCTGGGTGCAGACTGGGAATGTTTTAGAGAGTCAATAATTTCTAAAGGAATGTGCTGGATAACAGACCCTCCGCAGGCTACATTAAGTACCTGAATCCCGCGACAGATGCCTAAAATCGGAACCCTCCTCTGCATAGCAGCCCGTACCAGCATGATTTCAAACCTGTCCCTATCAGGATTAACCTCACCCAACCCAGGGAGCGGCTCTTCATTAAACAGCCTGGGATCCAAATCCCCGCCTCCGGCCAACAACAAGCCCTTTATAACCCTAAAATATGGAGCTACAGCTTTTATGATACCTGAACCGGGCAGAATCAAAGGAACACCCCGGGCATTGATAACAGCCTCCACATATGCCTCCGGCAGAAAAAAACGGCCATCCTTCTGGTTAAACGAACACGAAATTCCGATTAAAGGCTTCATGCCACACCATCCAAATGATTATTTCTCATTTGTATCTATATTATTTATCTTCCCAAAAAATGTGTTAGAAAAAAATCAGTACATTCCTCCCTTTTGCATACCAGGAATTAATTTTCCTGCAGGAAAAAACGCCTCACAGGAAGAATCATTTATCATATCCCTTATAAGGAGCTGAATCTATGGCTATCATTATCCCATTTCCCAATAACCAGAATGCACATGAAATACAAGACGGAGAAGAAAGTGAAATCCTGAGCGAAATACACAAACAAGTTCTCCGGAATAAACTTGAGGAAAAAGCCAGATATATCTCCGAACAAGATATCAAAATAATCAAAAACCAAATAAATATTAAACTAAAAAATATCCACAGTCGGAAAACATTTATAAAAAAGATGCTGGAAAGAATTAAGCTACTTTACGAAATGTTGTTTGACCAAGAAATTAAATTAACGAAAACAGTTAGGAAAACAGTGGCAGCAGGATTGTTTTATTTTATATCCCAAAAAGACTTTCTTGCGGATGACATCCCCGGCCTGGGCTACCTGGATGATGCCTATATAATTCGACTGGTTTGGGAAAAGACTGGTTCTGAAATCCAGAACTACCTTGCTATCAAAGGAAAAGATGAACGATTATATATTTAGTTCTGTAAACGCATTGTCAGGGTCATCTAAATCTTATAAACATGCCTTATAAAATATTAAAGCAAGCGAAATTCGCCTGCTTATATTTCCACTAAACCCAGGGAAATTTCTGTTGCCTGGGCAATTTTTTGCATTATATCTTCATTAAGGGTAGTTACTTTTTCTTTCAACCGGCTTTTGTCAATTGTACGAATTTGTTCCAGAAGAATCACCGAGTCCTTTTCAAGGCCACTGTTTTTAGAGGTAACCTCAACATGTGTCGGCAATTTCGCTTTACTAATTTGTGAAGTGATTGCAGCTACAATAGTTGTCGGGCTATACTGGTTACCGATATCATTTTGTAAAACAAGTACCGGCCTTGTCCCTCCCTGTTCTGAACCAACAACCGGACTTAGGTCGGCAAAATAAATTTCTCCACGTCTAATCTGCATTTATTCATCCTCCGACAAGGGCCCAATATAAAGCTTACTTACTTCATGTTCTAGGGCAAAGTTCTCCCCGGCAAGGGCTAAATTAATTTTAGCCATCTCAATATATCCCTTTTTCATCTGTTCCCTTATCGTTCTCCTTTTTCTCTCTTGAATATAAAGTTTCATTGCCTCACGGATAAACTCACTCCTGTTAAGCTTTTCCGCAGCAACAATCCCATCAACTTCACGCAATAAATTGTCCGGGAGGCTAATCATAATCCTTTTAACTTCCGCCACCAAAAGGCACCCCCTTAATAAAACGTATAATGCCTAGTATAACATTCAGTATATGTCTAATTATATACCGGAGTATATACTCGAGTCAACTCGCATGCATATATTCCACCATCCTTTTGGGCATGTATTTAGGTATATATGCAAGCTTATTATGTAAGTTTTATGCCGGAGTATACAGATTCCCGTATGGGCGGTTGGAAACCGGTATCAGTTTGACGAACTTTTCTTCAGCTATCTCTTCATAGTCTATACCTAAATCTTGACAATATTCACAAAGATACCTGCTTAGAAGTTCGTTGTCGGCTTCATTAAGCTCAAACACAGCAACTTCCCTGCCAAGGAATGTTTCATCAACTTCACCTCTTACGTAGATTGCCCCTCCGTGCATGCCGGCACCAAGGTAATCACCTGTAATCGGCCTGCTTGATTTACGCTCCAGTCCTAATACAATCAAAATGCCTCCGGCCATATATTCACCCAGAAAACTGCCGGCTGTCCCGCCCACAATAATGACAGGAATATTATCTTTATATTCCTTCATATGAATTCCCACACGGTAACCTACATCACCCTTGACGAATAGTCTCCCACCCCGCATGGCATATCCCAGTACATCCCCGGCATGGCCGTGAACTACAATTTTTCCGGAATTCATCGTATTGCCTATCGCATCCTGCCCGTTATCACAGACAACTACAGTAGATCCGTTCATATATGCTCCCAGGTCATTCCCCGGAACACCTTTTATCTCTATTTCAACAGGTCTGGCTACCCTCGTACCGATATATCTTTGGCCATTAACATTAGTAAGGACAATTTTTTCAGCCCCTTCACCAACAGCTTCCTGAATCATGTCATTGAGTTGTTTATAATATAATCCTTTTGCATCTATTGTTTTTATCATTGTACTGCCCCCCCGCTCAACCTGAACTTTCTAACTGATTCGGGAAAATCAACATACCCAAAATCGGAACTCATAAGTCGCTCCTTAAAGGGTGTAATATCTATCTTGTCTCTGATTAATCCGGTAAGAATACCGGCCCGTTCAATCTCATTAAGGAGAATATAGCCAACAATGCGGTTATTTCTTAAAATGATTTTACGGTATGAGTATTTCTCAGGATAAGAATCTACCAAAATTTCGAATTCTGCTGTATCCGGGTTTATAATTCCGGCAGTCAGCATCGGAAGGTCTCCGAAACCAATCGCATTCATTGCCAGCCCGCCGCTAAATTCAGTCTCCGCACCGGCCATATTACGGCCCGCTGTTTCTCCCTGAAGATAAGCATTGGGCAGCAGGGGCAGCACCCTGTTACTACCATAAACGATATCAAACCCCTCCGAAACATCGCCTGCAGCATATACCCCGCTAATATTTGTCTCCATCTTTTCATTAACCACAATACCACGGTTAAACTTAACTTTGTCTGCAATCAGTTCCGTATTGGGGGTGACACCGATAGCAACAACCAGCATGTCACTGGATATTTCGGCTTCATTTTTTAAAACTACACCGCTTACCTCCTTATCACCTAATATCTTGGTCACACTATTGGTAAGCTTAAAATTTATTCCTTTGCCTTCAAGATATGCCTGAACCATTTGTCCTGCCTCTTCATCAAGAATTGCAGGAAGAATACGGTTTGATAATTCTACAACAGTTACTTTAACATCCAATTTACGCAGGGCCTCGGCTGCCTTCAAGCCTATCAGCCCAGCCCCTATTATGACCGCTGTTTTCTTTCCGCTGTCAACGGCTTTCTTAATTTTCTTAACATCATCAAATTTAGTAAAAAAGTAAACTCCCTCTTTTTCAAAGCCCTCCACCTGCGGAATAACAGGTGTTCCTCCCGTGGCAATAAGCAGTTTATCATAAGCAGCAGTAGTTCCGTCTTCCAACTCAACTTTTTTGCCATCAAAATCAATCTTACAGGCCCGTAAGCCAAGCATAGCAGTAACCTTGTTGACTTTATAAAAATCTTTGTCCCTATAAATCAATTTATCTTCAACAACTTTTCCGGCCAGCCAGTAAGAAATAAGAGGCCTGGAATAAGTATGATAAGGTTCGTCGGAAATCACAGTAATCCCGCCTTTACGGTCAACCTTCCTGATCCCCTCAATAGCACCGACAGCAGCAGCGGAATTTCCTATAATAACATAATCCATTTCCATCCCTCCTCAGTTTTGACCAGCCATTATTCCCTCTCTTCAAAAACCAGGGCATCATTCGGGCAGTTAGCCACACAAGCCGGAATACCGTCGCCATTGCTGCACAAATCACATTTTGAAGCCACCTTGCCTGATTCATTTCTCTTTATCACCCCAAAGGGGCAGGATAGG
Organism: Phosphitispora sp. TUW77; assembly: GCF_048453025.1. GTDB lineage: Bacteria > Bacillota > Thermincolia > Thermincolales > UBA2595 > Phosphitispora. The sequence goes on along the minus strand of NZ_CP156677.1, from coordinate 453,954 downwards.
ATACAGGTCCAGCAACCGACACAGCGTTCTTCATCATTGATAACCATTCCTGTGTCCGGATCCCTATACATGGCACCTGTAATACATGCCTTAGTACAGGGAGCATCAGCACAGTGACGGCACTGCAGGGCAAAAGAAACCGGCCGATTCTCTTCAACAATAATCCTGGATAATGGCAGAACTCCTTTTTTGAAGGCCTTTACAATATCATTTGGGTATTGGGAGTGAGCAACTATACAGTGCACTTCACATAGTCTACATCCGGCACAAACTTCTTCTTTGGCATAAACTCTTTTCATGGTTCCCCTCCTACTCTCCGGCTGCTTTGACGCCAAGTATTTGGAGCTCTTTTTCAGATAGGCCCACACCCCTCAGCATCAACCTGTTCCCCTTGAGGCTCTCCAGGGCATTTATACCCATCCCGCCAAGCAGTTCCTTAATTTCAAGTGTCCAGGCCCTAAGCAGGTTAGCCGCACGTTGTGCCCCTATATCTGGGTTAAGCCGTTTAACCAAATTAGGATTCTGAGTTGCAATTCCCCAGTTGCACTTTCCAGTATAACACTTCTGGCACATGTGACATCCCAAGGAAATCAGGGCCGCTGAACCGATATAAACCGCATCTGCTCCAAGAGCTACAGCCTTGACAATATCGGCACTGTTCCGGATACTGCCGGCAATTACCAGAGAAACTTGGTGCCTGATTCCTTCCTCGCGCAATCTGGTATCCACCGCCGCAAGAGCCAACTCTATGGGAATCCCCACATTATCACGGGTCCTCAGAGGGGTAGCCCCTGAGCCGCCCCGCAATCCGTCTATGGTAACAATATCAGCTCCCGCACGTGCTATCCCCGACGCAATGGCAGCCACATTATGAACAGCAGCAATTTTTACTGAAATAGGTTTTTGATAATTGGTGGCTTCCTTAAGGGAATAAATCAATTGCCGCAAATCTTCGATAGAATAAATATCATGATGCGGGGCAGGTGAAATAGCATCACTACCTTCAGGTATCATCCGTGTTAGGGATACTTCCCTGCCTACCTTTTCACCCGGCAAATGCCCACCTATGCCGGGCTTAGCGCCCTGGCCAATCTTTATCTCCACGGCAGCACCGGCATTAAGGTATTCGGAGTGTACCCCAAAACGTCCTGAAGCTACCTGAACAATAGCATTCTTGCCATACAAATAAAGGTCTTTATGCAGTCCACCCTCACCGGTGTTAAAACATGTGCCTGATTCCATAGCCGCCCTGGCCAATGACTTCTGAACATTAAGGCTGACTGAGCCAAATGACATAGCGCCAAACATGACCGGTAATTCGAGTTCCAACTGGGGGGGCAGTTTTTCTGCCAGCCGGCCGTTTTCTATTTTCAGGGAATCCGGTTTCCGGCCCAGGAATGTTTTCAGTTCCATAGGCTCACGGAGTGGATCAATTGAAGGATTAGTAACCTGGCTGGCATTTAGCAGGAGATGGTCCCAAAAAATCGGATAATTACGGTCTGTACCCATACCGGTAAGCAATATACCTCCTGAAGCTGCCTGCTTGTAGATAGAGTTAATATCATGAGCAGTCCAAGCGAAGTTTTGCCGGTACTCCAAGGGATACTTCTTCACAATTAGGGCCCTGGTGGGACATAGGGCCACACACCTATGACAGTTGACACATTTAATGTCATCAGAGATAACCCGCTTTTCCTCTTCATCATATATATGGGCTTCATTGGCACATTGGTTAACACATACCTTACAATCAATGCACCTGTCGCTGTTTCGTTCTATTAAAAATTCCGGAGTTGTATAGTCAAGGCTCATAATATACTGTTCACTCCTTCCAACATCCCGATAACAGGTTCTCCACCCTTTGGTATCCAAATATTTTCCGGGTTAGGGCATATCTCCCTGATAGCAGACTCCTCACTGGCCACATATAAAAAATCTCCTTTTGTCGCGGCAGCCAGAGAACGCAATTTAATCCTGTCATTCAAAGCCACTATGCCTTTGCTGGTCCCCAGGATAATGGAAAACGGTCCATTAACCAAGAGACTGCTAAAGACGATTCGCAGTGCCCGGCAGAGTTCCCTGCGTTCTGCATCCATACGGTCAATTTCCTTCCACAGTGGAGCAGCAACTACAGCTAGAGCCAGTTCCAAGGAAAGCCCCTGTTTTCTCATTAGGTAATCAAAAATATAAGTAATGGCTTCCGTATCTGTCTGCAGAGTGCACTTATAACCAAACATTTCTAAAAAGCGAGCATTTGTATGATATGACGAAATTTCGCCATTATGCACTATCGACCAATCCAGCAGGGTAAACGGGTGAGCCCCGCCCCACCAACCTGGAGAGTTTGTCGGAAAACGTCCATGAGCGGTCCAGATATATCCCTTATACTCATCCAGGCGGTAGAATTCACCAATGTCTTCGGGAAATCCCACACCCTTAAAAGCACCCATGTTTTTGCCGCTGGAAAATATATAAGCCCCTTTATACAAACTATTAATCTTCATTACACACCGTACAATGTACTCATCCTCTGTGAGTTCTGAATTTGACAACCGGTTTTTCTTTGGCTGTACAAAATATCGCCATATCAGCGGAGGATTAGTTATTGCCTTAACCTTCCTAGTATGTATCTGTTCGCTGGTATCAACATTAAAGTGTTCATTAATAAAATCCTCTGCTGCCACCCTGTCATTCAAGCTGTCATAAAACACATGCAAAGCATAATGCTCCTTAAACTCAGGGTAAATCCCGTAAGCGGAGAACCCGCCGCCCAGGCCGTTGGAACGGTCATGCATCAGGGCAATTGATTTGATTATATCTGTCCCAGGTATGGATTCACCCTTTTTATTCATTATTCCACTTATTGCACAGCCTGAAGGAATTCTAGGAAACACTTTATCCATCTTTTTCACCTGCTTCATTTTAACATTTATGTCAATTTTTTACTCACAAAGACAAGGGTAATGCCGGCCAAACAACATTCTCAGCCGGCACACCGTCTTGCAGAGAAGTTTGTTTAATATACTGCCAGGTATTCGTCTAATTCCCAAGGATGAACTTGTACCCTGAACCTTTCCCATTCAATCATCTTAGCTTCGACAAAACGGTTGTATGCATGGTTGCCAAGAGCGCATTTCAAGACTTCGTCCTTGGACAGGTACTGAATTGCTTCATAAATACTTGTTGGCAGACTGTCAATACCTTCAGCGATTCTTTCCTCTGAAGTCATTTCATAAATGTTCTTATCGGTCGGCGGAGGCGGCTGTATTTTGTTTTTAATTCCATCAAGTCCTGCTTTCAAGGCAGCTGCTGTCGCCAGATAAGGATTACACGCCGGGTCAGGATTTCTTAATTCAATCCTGGTGCTGATTCCACGCTTGGCAGGAATCCGGATCAGTGGACTCCTGTTCCTGGACGACCAGGCAATATATACCGGCGCTTCATATCCAGGCACAAGACGTTTATATGAATTCACAGTGGGATTGGTAATTGCAGCTAACGCCTTGGCGTGTTTAATTAGACCTCCAATATAGTATTTGGCTACATCACTCAACTGATCAGGGGTATTGGGATCATAAAACGCATTTTGCCCCCCGGAAAACAGTGACATATTCATGTGCATTCCCGAACCGGCAATACCAAAAACGGGTTTCGGCATAAATGTAGCATGAAGTCCGTGACGCTGAGCCACAGTACGCACTACGAATTTAAAAGTCATAATTTTATCTGCAATATCCAGGGCATCATCATATTTAAAATCTATCTCATGCTGTCCTGGAGCTACCTCGTGATGGGAAGCCTCAATTTCAAAGCCCAACTCCTCGAGGGTCATTACCATATCACGGCGGGCATTTTCACCAAGGTCCACAGGAGTAAGGTCAAAATATCCAGCTTTATCATGGGTTATTGTAGTCGGTTTTCCCTCAGCATCGGTATGGAAGAGGAAAAACTCGGCCTCGGGACCCACATTCATACTGAAGCCCATATCAGCAGCTTCAGCAAGGGCCCTTTTCAGAGTATTTCGCGGGCATCCCTCAAATGGAGTACCATCATGGTTATACACATCACAGATCAGACGAGCCACCGAGCCCTCCATGGGCCGCCATGGGAATACTGCAAATGAATTGGGGTCAGGTATAAGATACATATCCGATTCTTCAATTCTCACAAAACCTTCTATAGATGACCCGTCAAACATCATTTCCCCGTTAAGAGCCTTTTCAAGCTGCTCAATTGTAATAGCTACATTTTTAAGAATTCCAAAAATATCAGTAAATTGCAGCCTAATAAACTTGACATCAGCTTCTTTTGCCTTAAGTAAAACATCTTCTTTGGTTAACGTCATTGTTAACACAACCTTTCTGTTTAAATATTGAAACTAAATATTAAAGGTATTACTATATTAAAAACAGCTTGAAAATAACAGATTAAAAAACGATTGTCCCTCCTTTCAAAAATCTTACATAAAAAGTTGTTAAAAATTAATAAATAAAGCACCCACAAAAACAGGCTTGTAACTCCTGCTATTCGTGAGCGCCATTGCTCAGATTCCTTTACGATACATCTTTGTATCAGGATATATTGTTTTTAGACAAACTTATCTCTTATCTTCTGTTTATTATATCATAAATCATATGAAATGCAATACTTATTTTATTGATTGTGATTGTATACTTTCATGTGTCGTTTGACAAGCCTGCAATAACACACCATATCCATTATTTACTTGAAGGTATTTGCCTAAAACTCTTGAATTTCACCATGAAAAAGGTTATCATATAAGTCGCACCGCTACCATTGATTCCTGCTGGAATTAATAAGAGGTGCTTTTTTACTGTATGGTTGCGTGTAAAATTTGTTGCTTAACAACAAACAAATTATAACTGAAAGGAGATTGATCGATGGGTATAAAAAAACTAACATCTTTACTAGTCACTACCTTACTATTAGCATCAACTTTTGTGTCTCCGGTTTTGGCAGCCCCGATTGATATTCCAGCTTCTAATGTGCAAACTATCTGGAACCATGTTCAGGACATGATTCAGGAGTTTTCTGCGAATCCGGTTGACACTCCGGTTGACACTCTAGCTCCGATACCTGCAAAGGAACCGGGAATGGAAAAAATGCCTGAACTAAATCCAGCACCGCAACCATCTTCTGAACCGGATCCTCAGCCGAAATCACAACTGGATGCACAGCAGCAATCTGTTGACAAACCACAATTCAACCAATTCCAGGAAAGAGTAGTTGAACTGGTCAACATTGAACGCCAAAAAGAAGGTTTGCATCCCCTGTCTGCAGACCCAGTATTGATGAAAGGAGCAACTGCAAAATCAGTGGACATGGTTGAAAACAGGTATTTCAGCCATACGTCACCCATATATGGTTCACCTTTTGAAATGATGAAGAGTTTTAACATCAGTTATCGCTATGCAGGAGAAAACATTGCCTCAGGCCAGTCATCTCCTGAAGACGTAGTACGCGCCTGGATGAATAGTCCTGGACACAGGGCAAATATTATGAGTTCTAAATTTGCCAAAATAGGTGTAGGCTACGCATATACAAGTTACGGTAACTATCACCATTACTGGACCCAGTGGTTTACAGGCTAAATCCTCACCTTTATGGGAGCGTCTAAAAAGGCGCTCCCATTACTTTATATTGGCAAATTTTACTTAAAGGGAATCAGCAGATATTGGTTGAATCATATAGAAAAGGCTTTTTATGTTAACTATGTATTTTTATACTAACGCAATTTACTAAAGGTGCCATTTTAACAACCCGCGAAGGAGGTGATATCCCCGTTTAAAGCATATCTTAACAGCTCCACACGACTCGCAATGTTCCAACATATTTCTATTTTTGAAAGGAGATAACTAATGAAACTAAAAAGAATTCTGTCTCTTATAGTTGTTACTATGTTCCTATCAGCTACCCTTGTGACTCCTGTTCAAGCAGCTACATATTACTTTCCCTCATTCCAGTCGGTATGGAGTTTAATATACAAGATTAGGGCTTCTCAGACTGTACAGCCCGCTCCACAACCGGCTCCTGAACCGGCTCCACAGCCAGCTCCTGAACCGACTCCTGAACCGGCTCCACAGCCGACTCCTGAACCGACTCCACAGCCGACTCCTGAACCGACTCCAGGATACCAAATGAGCGCATACCAAAAAAGAGTGGTTGAGTTGGTTAACATTGAACGTAAAAAAGGAGGTTTGCATCCGCTGATCGCAGATACGTTATTGATGAAAGGAGCTGCCGCAAAATCACAGGACATGGTTGAAAACAGGTATTTTAGTCATACATCACCCGTATACGGCTCACCTTTCAACATGATGAAGACTTTTGGCATTACTTATAGGTATGCAGGTGAAAACATCGCCTCAGGCCAAACCTCTCCTGAAGCTGTTGTCCGCGCTTGGATGAACAGCTCCGGACACAGGGCAAATATCATGAGTTCAAAATTCAATAAAATCGGGGTCGGCTACGCATATACAACTGCTGGCAGCTATCATCACTTCTGGACCCAGTGGTTTACTAACTAAACACAGCCTATTTAAAGAAAATGGGGAATTATTTCCCCATTTTTTTTTAGCAGATAGGAAAGTATAAATTTTATCCTATCTGCATAAAAATGGCTAAGCTTCGCCTTATAGTATTTTTTAGTGCTTAGCGAAGCTAAGCCTTTTTAATCAGATAGAGCGGCAGGCCCGTTCACACAGTACTTTACTTGACTCCTGCAGCCACCATTAGTATTGAAAAAATCTTTGGAGTAAAATATACCTCTACAAGAGCACATAATGCAGTAAGTAAACCAAGCAGTCCCAATACCCATCCTTTTACAAGAGGTCCGGAGGTATACGTAAAAAATACCTTTCTGGTTACTTCCATTCCCATAGCACCGGCCAGGCTAACTACCAACAATTCGGGAAGTCCATGGGGCAAAATAATTCCTACAAAAGTAAGCAGTATATTTTGGCTGATATTGGCGGAAGTCCCGTTTAAGTTAATAGCAATATTTACTGCCTGACGAATCAGAAAAACGGCCGGGAACAAGTACAGCAATACCTTCTCAAATGACGAAATCTCATCATCCCTGTTGCGGAATTTCTGCCATCCCCTTCGCAGGACCAAAGTAATCGGAGTAAAATATACCAGCAGTATAATAATAAAAAAATTGTTCAAAAATATTTTCAGGAATTCATCTACCATATACCGATTATAATACTTCAAAAACTCAGCAAGGGATTGGCCGGTAAGAAACATCTCCCCTCCACCTGTGGTCAGGGTATTAATTGCAAAAAGCGATATTATAAAGGCAAAAACAGGGCAGCCAAAACACAATAAAAAAAATATAGGATTAAAGTTAACAGTTAAAGCATTTTTGTTAATCTGTTCCATTTGCTCCCTCTATCAATATCTATTTATAATAAATTAACATTTGCATCATATTGTAACAAAATCACCTCACATTGTCTTGAAAAAAAATGTCGCCAATCATAATTAATTGGCGACATTTTTCGACACACACATCCAGAGACCCCATCACATCAGCCGCTTATAGCAGCCTTATCTTGGCTTCTTTTTTTAATTTTCCCCATCATCCAGTGTTTCAGGTCATCTAAAAGAGTATAAGCAACAGGAATCAAAATAGGGGTCAAAATGGTTGATGTAAAGAGCCCCCCAACAAGGACTATCCCCATACCTCTCCTGATTTCCGAACCTGCAGCCAAGGCAAGGGCTGTGGGAAGCATCCCGAAAATCATTGTGGTTGAAGTCATGAAAATTGGCCTGAGTCTGGCTGTCCCAGCCTCCAGCAGAGCATCTCTGAGGTTTGCGCCCCTATCCATTAGTGTATTGGTATAGTCAATCAGCAATGTACCGTTCTTTGCCGCCAAACCCTCCAACATAATCAAGCCTATAATTGATAAGATGTTTAAGGTATTACCAGTCAGCAACAGGGCAAGCATAGCCCCGATAATTCCACAGGGAAGAGACAGCATCCGGATAAAGGGAGTCAGGAATGATTCATAAAGGATTACCAGGATCATGTAAACAAGCACCAGAGATAAAGCCAAGGCCTGAGCCAAATCTACATTGGAATCATTCATCTGTTTTATTTCACCGTCATACCCAATTTCATAACCATTGGGTATATTAAGTTTAGCAACTTCAGTCTCTATGTTGCTGACAATTGTTGATAGTGATTCTCCTTTATAATTTGCCAGAACTGATATCATTCGGGTCCTGTTTTTATGTCTGATCTCGGTAGGACCGTTGGAAGGGATTATATCAGCAAGCTGTTTTATTAAATATGTCTGCCCAAAACGGTTGGAAACCGATATATTACCTATATCTTCAGGGTTCTTCCTGTTGATATCACTTAACTGAACCCAGATATCCAATTCCTTATTGTCAAGGGTAATAGTTGATGCTTCTTCACCATTCATAGCAGCCCGCATCGCCTGAGCCACCTCTGCTGTGGTCAGAAACATGGCTGAGGCCTTATCCCGGTCTATAACCACTTTATATTCCGGCTGGGCATTTTCCTCCCAGGACATATATACATCATCAGTCCCAGGGGTTTTCTCCACTATTCCTTTAACCTTTTTGGCAAGGTCTGTCAGAACAATCATGTCTGAACCGCGAATCTCAACTATAATAGGGGCTTCCATATAATTGAGGCCAGCCATCTGAGCCTCCAGGATTTTCATTTTAACTCCCGGATAATCATCCCAGCCACGGGCTATGTCAGCAACTTCCCAGACAGTTTTATCTCTCTCGTTTTTAGGTTTCAGTATTACCTGGATACTTGCCAAGTGAGGCGAACTGACACCACCTATAAAGCTTGTATTACTCGTTCCTCCACCAACAGTGGAAAAGGTATGTGAAACTTCAGGAATCTTCTCCAGCCTGTGTTCAAGGTTCCTAACAACCTTATCAGTTACGTTCAGAGTTGTCCCGGGCGGCATTTCCACAGTTATTTTAAACTTACTCTGATCAGCCTTGGTTATAAATTCAAAACCGATTAGCGGAATCAGGCTTAGGGAAGCAATCACTCCTAAAAGTACCACTGCAAGTACTTTTAACCGGTTATTCAGCGCCCATATAAGGATTTTCCGGTAAAATACAATAATTAATTCACCCAGGCTCCCGGATTTGCTGCCAATCCACTCCCAAAGACGATTTTTCTTCTTATACCCACCAGGAATATATTTATAAAACTTAGCGGCCATCATCGGAGTTAGGGTAAAAGACACAAAAAGAGAAAACAGGGTAGCGACTACCACAGTAAGACCAAACTGCTTAAATAACTGTCCAACCATACCTTGCATAAAGGCAATAGGGCCAAATACCACCACATCTGAAAGAGTAATGGCAATGGCAGCCATGCCTATTTCACTCCGTCCTTCTATAGCTGCTGTTTCAGGGTCTTTGCCCATTTTCAAATGGCGGTGAATGTTTTCAAGAACCACAATAGAATCATCTACCAGAATACCGACACACAGAGACAGCCCCATAAGAGACAATATATTAAAGGTATAATCAAAAAAGTACATCATCATAAAAGTTGCAATAATTGATGTAGGAATAGCCAGCATTACTATTACTAATGACCGCCATTCCCTGAGGAAAAACAGGAGTACCAGCCCTGTCATAATAACCCCTTCCAGCAATGTACGCTGGGTATCTGCCAGAGAGTTCTTGGTAAAAGTGGAATTATCATCGGCAACAATTATGTTGATATCCTGCGGGAGCACCGCCATTATGCTATCAAGTTCCTGCCGGACACCTTCAACAGTATCAACAATACTGGCATCACTCTGTTTCTGTATAATCAGCCCCACAGCCTGATTATTATTAAGCCTGCTGTATTCATTCACCTCTGCGAAAGAATTTTTTATTGAAGCAATTTCCCGAAGCGGAACGGTAGCGCCCGTAGGCAGGGGAACAGGTAGTCGTTCCATATCGGCAAGAGTTTGAAATTCCCCCACCAGCCTCACATCATGACGCATTGTTTCTCCCTCTATATTTCCACTGGGAAGATTGAGATTTTCGGCTTTCAAAAGGCTGACTATCTGATTAACAGATAATCCGTAAGATTCCAGCTTAACACGGTCAATCTCTACTCTTACCTGTTGTTTTTTTCCACCGACAATATTTATTGCTGCCACACCCGGTACTGTCTGTAAACGTTCCTTAACCGTATTATTTGCTATATCATAGATCTCATTTATTGGCCGCTCCCCGGAGACCGCCAGGATAAGTACAGGGTCAGCATTGAGGTTAACCTTTTGGACTATAGGTTTTTCCATGTCTTTGGGCAGGTTCATCATCACCCTGTCAACGGCCTTCTGGGCATCCATGGACGCTATATCAACATCTGTCGCCATAGTAAACTCCATTACAGTTGTCGCTACACCTTCAGAAACCCATGACCTGGTATCCTTCAACCCGCTGAGTGAGGAGACGGCTTCCTCTATTTCGTCAACAACCTGATTTTCCATTTCCTCAGCCCCTGCACCGGGGTAAACACTTATAATGGTAACAACAGGTATGTCCGCTTTAGGAAACAGGTCAGAACCAATTTTGGAATATCCAAACATACCCATTACCACAAAAAACATTATAATCATCGACATTGCCGACGGACGCTTAATTGCAAGTTCAGTTAACTTCATCACTAAACTCCTCCCTTTGAAGCCTTAACAAATCATAAAAACATTCCTACAAAAATACTGCCATTATCAACACTTGCTGCTTTTATCCCATGACAAAAAATATCTAACCCTTCTTTAAATATTTCTAAAAGGTCCCGCTCCGGATTCCCAAGCCAGGTAAGAATATTGCAGTAATATACACCCATATACTGCTGAGTAATCACGGCAGCAGAAAATGCTCGGGAAATATCTCCTTGCTCTTGCCCAATAGCAATCACTTTTTCGACAATTCCTTCATAACCGCTCCTGGGTATTTCCTCAGTTTCCGGTCCGAAAAAATATTGTCTCGGCTCTAATGCATAAACCTCAATTAAAGTAGGGTTTTCAGCCATCCATTGGGCCGATATCCGGCACATAAAAAAAAGTTTATCATATGTTGAATCCAAGTTAATAATCTGGTCCCACCTTATCTGAGCCTCATTCTCGACAACACTATGTATATATGTTGCCACAATCGATTCTTTGGAAGGAAAATAATTATAGAGGGTCCTCAGGGCAACATCAGCCTTATCGGAAATTTGCTGCATGGTTGTTTCCGCAAAACCATGTTTGTTTATCAATTCTATGGCAGCATTTAGAATGCCGATTTTGGTGGCTTCTTTTTTACGTTCCCGCATTGTCCGGTCAGTCATCCAAACCCTCCCCCTTTATTTTGCACCTCATGTATTTTTGCACGAAATGTAAATTGCATCCATACACAATTATAAAACCATAAAACTTTATCGTCAATATAAAAAAAAGTCCAAGGCACAAAGCCTTGAACATAAATTGGAATATATAAGAGGCATTTAATATGTGTTCAAATAAGAATCGATCTCCCATTGGCTGATTCTTGTTCTGTAATCATCCCATTCCTTAAGTTTGCCTTCTACAAACTTGTTAAACACATGTTCTCCAAGCACTTTTTTCATGACCTCATTCTTTTTCAGTTCATCAATTGCTTCCGCTAAACTGTACGGCAGACTGATGATTCCGGCAGTCTCCCTTTCTGCGGCAGTCATCTTGTATATATTAGCAGCCATTTCCGCAGGGGGATTGATTTTATTTTTAATACCATCCAGACCAGCCGAAAGAGCAGCAGCTATAGCAAGGTAGGGATTACAGGACGGGTCCGGGTTTCTCAGTTCAACACGGGTACTGGAGCCACGCTTAGCCGGTATTCGAACCAGGGCGCTTCTGTTGGCTGCCGACCAAGCCAAATAAACAGGAGCTTCGTATCCGGGAACCAGCCTTTTATAGGAATTAACTGTTGGATTGGTAAGTGCTGCAAAAGAGCGGGCATGTTTTAATAATCCTCCAATATAGTAGTAAGCTTCCTCACTAAGTTTCTTCATGCCATTAGGATCATAAAAAGCGTTCTCACCATTTTTAAAGAGTGACTGATTCATATGCATTCCGGAACCGTTAATCCCAAATATCGGCTTCGGCATAAACGTTGCATGCAGTCCATGACGCTGAGCAATTGTACGTACAACCAGTTTAAATGTCATTATTTTATCGGCAACATCTAGAGCATCTGAATATTTAAAATCAATTTCATGCTGACCTTGAGCAACCTCATGGTGAGAAGCCTCTATTTCAAATCCCATCTGCTCCAAATTTAATACCATGTCACGACGGGCATTTTCACCCAGGTCTACTGGAGTCATATCAAAGTAACCGGCAGTATCATGAGTAATCGTAGTAGACCTGCCATGTTCATCAACCAGGAATAGAAAAAATTCGGCCTCCGGACCCACACACATGGAATAACCCATATCAGAAGCTTCCTTCAATACCTTTTTGAGGACATACCGGGGGTCACCCTCAAAGGGAGTTCCATCCGGTTTATAAACATCACAAATCAACCTGGCAACTGAGCCTTCCCTAGGCCTCCACGGAAAAACAAGGAAAGTATTCGGGTCAGGTTTCAGATACATATCAGATTCTTCAATTCGCGTAAAACCTTCAATAGATGAACCGTCAAACATTAATTCACCATCAAGAGCTTTTTGCAATTGTTGGACAGTAATGGCCATGTTTTTTAACACACCGTAAATGTCAGTAAACTGCAAACGCACAAACTTCACATTCATTTCCTTTGCTTTTTCCATAATTTGCTTCTTGTCCATATAAACACACACCTTTCAAATTTTTTTTATTTTCCGGCACCCTGACTAATAAATGTTTTCCCGGCACCACTCCCCTTCAGCAGTTAAAAAAATTAAACGCCCAAAATAAAGGTCTGAAAACCTTGATTCCGAAGCGTCATTGCCTTAATACGGTACACCTTTGTACCCAAGATATTCTTTTTTAAGATACGGGTTCTATTATATATTTATTTCATAAGCCAGAATGATTGCTTTGGCTACAGATTTCATAGATACACGTTTATTCATACTTTGTTTTTGTATTCTTTTAAAAGCCTCTTTTTCCGTCATTTTATAATTATCCATCAAAATTCCTTTGGCCTTTTCAACCAGTTTTCTGGTTTCTATAATGTCCTTAAGCCTTGATACCTCATGTTCCAGATTCCTGATTCTCTTGAAGTCCTTTATAACTATGTCAATAACGGGAAGGATGCTTTGTTCAGTAACTGGCTTGATAACATATGCAAAAAACTGCTGTTCATTATTCCCATTATGTTTAATGAACTGATCTCCGGAAGTCATTAAAATTACCGGAGCCAAACCATCCTCTTCAATTATATACGCAAATTCGGTGCCATCCATAAAAGCCATTCTGGCATCCAAGATTACCAGGTCTGGCTGTCTAGTCCTTATCAGCTTCAAGGCTGATAAACCATCATCCGCCTCACCGGTAACCAGATGCCCACCTTGATGCAGAATTGATTTAAGGACTTTTCGCGATTGTGCATCCGGGTCTGCTATAACTACCCTTACTTCCCCCAAAGCAATCACTCCTTTCCTGTATCAACACAGTTGAGTTTTGCCAGCAAAACGCTATCAAATAAATATAAAAAGCCCTCGAATTAAAAACTTTCGTTTAAAATTCGGAGGGCTTCATTGCCACATGTTGATACTTCATTGTATCAAAATATTGAATTGTATTTAAAATGATATATTTTCTATATACTTTATTATAGCATGATTTTTTTTAATTGCAACATCAAATTCATTCATTATCAGGGCCTCTTTTATTTATTCGGGATGTAGGCATTTTCATCCCCGGGTCTTTGACAGTTGCAAAAGTAAAAATCTCCGAAAGCCTTGATACAGGCTTATTTTTTTATCTTTTTTCTTTTTTATATAGCGCACTTCCTCGCACTGTGTTATAATATAAGGGGAGGCGATGTCTATTATGAGACTGAAGGTAACCAAATCTAAGAATTCAGCTTCACTTTATGTAATTAAATCTGTCTATAACAGTAAAACTCAGTCAAATTCTTCCGTAATTGTTGAGAAGCTTGGAACCGAGGCAGAACTCAGAAAAAAATTAAATGGACAAGACCCTTATGAATGGGCAAAAAACTACATCGCTGAATTAAACCAAAAGGAAAAGGAACACAAACGAGATGTTATTGTTAAGTATTACCAATCCAAGTTGATTGATAGAGATAAACAACGTTCCTTTAACGGCGGTTATCTCTTCTTGCAACAACTTTATCATCAATTAGGTCTACACAGGATTTGCAAAGAAATCTCTAACAACTATAAGTTTACCTTTAATCTGGACTTTATTCTTTCAAGATTGATTTACGGCAGAATCTTATTCCCCTCGTCAAAACTTAATACCTATCAGGAATCAAAACGTTTATTGGAACAACCTAACTTCGAATTGCAGCATGTGTATAGAGCCTTAGAGGTAATTTCCAAAGAAATGGATTTTATACAATCTGAGCTTTACAAAAACAGCTTGTCTATTTCAAAGCGAAATGACCGTATTCTTTATTATGACTGCACAAATTACTTTTTTGAAATCGAACAGGAGGACGGTCTTAAACAATACGGTTTTGCCAAAGATCACAAACCAAACCCGATTGTTGAGATGGGCTTATTTATGGACGGAGATGGGATTCCTCTTGCTTTTAGTATTCATAGCGGCAATACCAATGAGCAAACGACCCTCAGACCTTTGGAAGAAAAAATCCTCAAAGACTTTGAACTATCAAAGTTTATTGTCTGCACAGATGCCGGACTTTCATCAACGGAAAATCGTAAATTCAACAATAAAAAAAACCGGGCATTCATTACAACCCAGTCTACCAAAAAGTTGAAAAAACATCTAAGAGAGTGGGCACTTGACCCTTCTGGATGGCGTCTTTCGGGCATCAACAAAACCTTTGACATTGGAATGCTCGCTCAGGATGAATTAACCTATGAAAAATACAAAGCCGAAACCTTTTTTAAGGAACGTTGGATTAAGGAAGATGGACTTGAGCAAAAACTTATTGTCACCTTTTCTTTAAAATATCGGGATTACCAGAGGCAGATAAGGAATAGACAGCTGGAACGTGCCATCAAACTAATTCAAACCAAGCCATCAGACATCAAGAAAAAAAGCCAAAATGACTTTAAACGTTTCATATCTCCCACCAACATTACAAATGATGGCGAAATAGCGGACAAAGTAATTTACAGCTTAAATGAACAAGCTATTGCTAATGAAGAAATGTTTGATGGATTTTATACAATATGCACAAACTTGGATGATGATGCTTCCACCATCACAAAGATCAATAACAGACGTTGGGAGATTGAAGAATCCTTTAGATTGATGAAAAGTGAGTTCAAAGCCAGACCTGTTTACTTAAGTAGAGATGACAGGATACAAGCACATTTCACTACCTGTTTTCTCGCATTGACCCTTTTTAGATATCTTGAAAAAAAACTTGGAGAACAATTTACGAGCCACAATATCATTACCGAATTAAGAGAAATGAACTTTTACTCGATTCCTGCCGAAGGCTATATACCTACCTATACCAGAACGGATTTTACAGATGCACTACATGAGGCATTCGGTTTTAGAACGGATTATCAAATTGTCAGTACAAAACTGATGAAAAAAATTTATAAAGACACTAAACTTTAAAAAAGTACGCACTTTTTCAAATATTAAAAAAGCTTGAAACGCCCTATTTATAAGGTGTTCCAAGCTTTTTGCGTCTCACAACTGTCAAAGACAGGATTATAGCATGATTTTTTTTAATTGCAACATCAAATTCATTCATTATCAGGGCCTCTTTTATTTATTCGGGATGTAGGCATTTTCATCCCCAAGATATACTTTTGCCACCCCTTCAGGCAAATGACTGAAAGAACGACTATGAGAGGCTTCTATACCTACATATGCCGCTATTCCGTGTTCACATAGATCCATGCCCTCCAGTTCATCTTCCTGGCTGACACGAATTCCCAAAGTCTTCTTCAATACGTAAAATACAGCCATAGTTGCTGTAAAAGCCCACACCGATACTGCAGTTACGCCCAATGCCTGGATTCCCAATAAATTAAAGCTCCCAGTGTAAATTAATCCCCCATTTTCAGCAAATATTCCTACCGCCAATGTCCCAAAAGTGCCACAGATACCGTGGACGGCGATAGCACCGACAGGGTCATCCGCCTTTATCCGGTCAAAAAATTCAACAGCCAATACCACCAAAACGCCGGCAATGCTTCCAATCACCACCGCACTGGCCGGAGCTACATATGCAGTACCGGCGGTTATTGCTACCAGACCGGCCAATGAACCATTGATTATCATACTGGCATCAGGCTTACCATACTTCCACATAGTATATAGTATACTAACTGTACCTCCCGCTGCCGCAGCCAAATTAGTTGTCACCGCTATCCTGGCAATGTTCAGGTCAAGTCCCGATAGAGAACTTCCGGGATTAAATCCAAACCAGCCAAACCATAGCATAAAAGCTCCTAAAGCTGCCAGAGGCAAGTTGTGAGCCGGCAGGACATTGATGCTACCGTCTTTATTATATTTTCCTTTTCGCGGACCAAGTACAAGGACTGCTGCCAGGGAGGCCCACCCCCCAACCGAATGAACTGCAGCCGAACCGGCAAAGTCGACCATACCCAGTTTAGCCAGCCAGCCCCCGGGATTCCAAATCCAATGTCCGGCTACCGGATATATCACTGATGTAGCCAGCAAAGTAAATATCATATAAGGTCCGAATTTCATTCTTTCCGCTACTGCACCGGATACAATCGTAGCCACCGCAACTGCAAAAGCAGCCTGAAAAATCCAATAAGCATAAAGTGGAATATGTAAATCCAGATGGCTAAAATTACCTGTCAGAAAAATCCCAGTAGTGCCAAAAACTCCCGCTTTATCGAGTCCGTACATAATCCCAAAACCTATAAACCAGTAACCCAGCATACCTATAGTACAATCCGCAAAGACCTTCATAATTATATTTAGTGAATTCTTACTCCTGATAAAACCTGCTTCCAGAGCGGCAAAGCCACCTTCCATAAAAAATACAAGAGCCGCACAGAGCAGCACCCAAACAGTATCTATGCCCTGAGCCAGGTTAGCAATATTAATCTGCATTGATTTAAACCTCCCTTTCACTGATGGGGAAAACATTCTATTCACTTGGTTGTTATCCATCTCTAATTATCATAGGCAGTGTCTCCCTCTGAATTTTTTTTGCAAAATAAAAAACGCCTGCCGTAAGGGCATATTTCACCCTTTGCGGTAGGCATCTTTGCCAATATAAACTACACTGTTATATTCACTTAGAGGTTAAATGGCATCTTCGCCAATTTCCCCTGTTCTTATTCGCACAGCCTTTTCCACAGGATATATAAAAATCTTCCCATCACCTATAGCCCCGGTCTTAGCTGCCGTGGAAATCCGGTTAATGATTTGTTCAACAAATTTGTCTTCAGTGACAATCTCTATTTTTACCTTTTCCAGTAAATTTACTGTATATTCCTGCCCGCGGTAAACCGCAGTATGCCCTTGTTGAGTGCCACATCCAACCACCTGAGATACAGTCATGCCCCGAACCTCAATCAATTCAAGGGCTTTTTTCACCTCATCAAGCTTAGAAGGCCTTATGATTGCTTCTATTTTTTTCACCTTTGACCCCCAATGCTTATTTTAACCATTGGTTAAAATTTTTCATAATATGTATTATACGTTAAAAATCCCATGCAGGTCAACACTAAAGTTTGTACCCAATGCACTATTTTCCGGCACATGTCATATAAATACATTAAAACAAAAAATCCTGGCACAGTGCCGTGCCATTCTGGCAGCAATGAGGCTGCAGGGTAATTTTATCACCCTGCAGCCTCATTGTTTTGGACAAAATCTATCAAACAGGGGGGAATTTATTTTATGTGTGGAATCACGGGTTGGATAGACTGGCAAAGAAACCTTAAATTTGAAAAACCGGTCCTGGAAGAAATGACAAAAACCCTAGCCCGCCGCGGGCCCGATGCCAAAGGCTTTTGGCTGTCTACAAACGCCGCCTTGGGACACCGCAGGCTGGCAGTGGTTGATCCTGTTGGCGGGACCCAGCCAATGAGGCGTAAGAGAGGAAAACATGAATATATTATCATCTATAATGGGGAACTTTACAACACAACTAAACTACGGCAGGAACTCGAATCCTTAGGACATGTCTTTTATGGATATTCCGATACTGAAGTGCTTCTTAACTCATATATTGAATGGGGACCGGCCTGTTTGGAAAAACTCAACGGAATATTTGCCTTTGCAGTATGGAATGAGACTGACCAAAAGCTGTTCCTAGCTCGGGACCGTTTAGGTGTCAAACCCCTTTTTTATACTGAACGCAGACATTCCATTCTATTTGCTTCAGAACTAAAAGCCTTGCTCGCTCACCCTGCAATTTCACCTGAACTGGATATAGAAGGCCTTTCTGAAATTATTGTCCTTGGACCGGCACGAACTCCCGGACATGGTATATTCCGCGGTGTCAAAGAGCTTAAACCAGGTTACTTTCTGTTATATGATAAAAGAGGTATTAGGATTAAAAGATACTGGCAACTTGAAAGCAAACCTCACGAAGATAACCTGAAAACAACTATAGAAAAAACCCGTCAGTTGCTCGTTGATGCCATCAGAAGTCAGCTTGTAGCAGACGTTCCGGTTTGTACCTTCCTGTCGGGCGGTGTTGATTCCAGTGCTATAACTTCCGTGGCAGCAGAACTGTATCGATCTGAAGGCAAGAAAACCCTAAACACATATTCAATAGATTATATTAGTAATGACAGTTTTTTTAAACCTGGAAAATACCAGCCAAATTCTGATTCTGACTGGGTCCAGTATGTATCAGAGTTTTTAAACACATCACATAATTCCATATACTTTGATACACCGGACTTAGTTGAAGCCCTCGGCATAGCTGTTACCGCAAGGGATTTGCCAGGAATGGCCGATATTGATTCTTCTCTTTACCTGTTCTGCCGCGAAATTAAAAAAAAGCACACCGTAGCCCTATCCGGGGAGTGTGCAGATGAAATATTCGGAGGTTATCCATGGTATTGCAATGTACAAAACTGGAAGAAAAATACCTTCCCCTGGATAGCAGAAATAGACACAAAAATGAACGTCTTTTCCCCCGAATTGCTAGAACTGCTAAAACCAGCAAATTATATGGCCAACCGTTGCCAGGCAACGGTTGCAGAAACCCCGCTGCTTCCAGGGGAATCACCACAGGAAATACGAATGCGGCAAATGTTTTATCTTAATTTCCACTGGTTTATGCAAACCCTTTTGGAACGCAAGGACAGGATGAGTATGGCCACGGGGCTGGAAGTTCGAGTACCATTCTGTGATCACAGGATAATAGAATATGTTTGGAATATACCTTGGGAAATTAAAAACTGCGATAATATTGAAAAAGGCTTACTGCGACGCGCCCTTAAAGGCATCATCCCTGAAGGGGTATTGTACCGTCGCAAGAGTCCGTATCCGAAGACCCATAACCCCAACTACCTGGCCGCTGTCAGGAAATCATTGTTAGATATAATAAGTGACCCAACTTCACCGATAATTGAATTAGTCAACCTAAAAAATATCCGAAAAATGGCTGCAGCAAATGCAGATACCTTTGACAGACCATGGTTCGGCCAGTTAATGACAGGACCGCAATTATTCGCTTATTTGATACAAATAGATATCTGGCTCAGAAAATATAAAATAAGGATTATTTAAACCGCAACGTTATCTCAACAATCTCAGGTTTATTTCCTACCCGAATGGGTGGACCCCAAGTTCCGTATCCTGACGAGACTATTAGGTTCAGGGGTCCTTTCTGCAACAGACCCCAATCCTTCATACATCCATCCCGTAATTAAGTGGTTGGGAAACAATTGTCCCCGGTGGGTATGTCCCGATAACTGCAAATCAACACCATTTTCCCTGGCATTAGCCAGGTCATTTGGTTCATGATCAAGTAAAATAACCGGAAGGGACCGGTCCACTTCCTCCATCAATTCTGACAATTGGCGGCGGACTGTCCTTGGCCCCTGATGGCTTGTGTTATCCCTGCCAACAACATAGAAGCTGTCAGCAACTTTTACATATTCATCCCTGAGAACACGGAAACCGGCTTGTTCCAGATAAGCGAAAGCATCATCGGCATGCCCGCTGATATACTCATGATTTCCCGGAACAGCAAATTTTCCAAAACGGGCTTGCATGTTTCCAAAAACATTTACCATATTATCCACTTCTGTAGGTTCCATGCTCTGGTCAACTATGTCTCCAGAAAAAAGTATCAGATCAGGGTTTAAACGATATGCCTCCTCAACCAGCTTCTGAAGCCGGTTAGTGCGTACAATTGAACCAAGATGGATATCGGAAACCATTATAATATCCAGTTTTTTCACCGAATCAGGCTTTTTGTCAATCACAAGGTCATACCTGGTTATCTCAGGGTTTAGGGCATTAAATGTTCCATATACAAGGATTCCTGTTACCAGAGCTAATACAACTCCACCGGTGGTTAATGGAGTTAGAGGATTAACTTTGATTGCCTCCGGCAAGATGCCAAAGAATCTGTCAACCAACCGGATAAAGTCGATTAACATGATTATCAAAAGAAAATAAAACATTGCTGCTATCCAATATGCTCCGGTAATTGTAATCCACCTGGATATCACGGCAGGAAGAAACCGTTCAAGAATTTGGGCAGCCGGGTAAGCTGATACCACAAGCCAAAAAACAACCCAATATACCTTGCGATTCAGAAATGAAATGCTGACCGCCAATGAATGCCAGCCCCGGTATCCTATGTAGTAATTAATTGCCCCATAAATAAAAATAATTATTGCCGCAACAAAAATAAAGATAATAGATTTCATGACTGCTCCTTTTACCAGTCCTTTGTTATTTTTGTCTCAATATATAATATAGACAAATTTTAACCGGTTTAACACTGTAAATTTCTCTGTCGGAATGCGGAAAACCTTTAATTGCCAGTACCATCAAATTGGAATTAGCATTTTTTATCCCGGTGTATTTATATTTAGAGTATGAAGTAATATAATAAAGAAAAAACAGCGGAGGTAATTTAATGAACGAACCCGGTCATGTTTATCAGGAAAGACAAAATATTCCGGAGCAATATCTCTGGAACCTTGAAGATATCTACCCTAATGAGGATTTATGGGAAAAGGATTTACAGGCCATAGCCGGTTATGTGGACCAAATACAGCCATACTGTGGTCATGTGGTCGATACGGCAGAGAATCTATATAATACCCTTGAACTGCAGAGCAATATCTACGAAATTCTGGAACGGGTAGCTGCATATGCCATGCTCCACAGAGATCAAAATACGACTGACCAGCACAACCAGGGACTTTATGACAGGGCTTCCGCTCTTAGTGTCCAAGTGGAAAGCAAACTGTCATTTATTAGGCCTGAAATCCTTAAATTAACCCCTGAAAAACTGGCACCTTTTTTGGTCCTAGATGACAGACTGGAGAAGTATCGCCACTTCCTGGAAAATCTTCAGCGCCAGGGAAAACATTTCCGTTCTCCGGAAGAAGAAGAAATAATCGCCTTAACCGGAGAAATGGCCCAGGCACCAACGATAATTTTTAGCCTTTTAACCAATGCAGACATGGAATTCCCCGAAATAGATGTCCTTGGGGAAAAAACACGTCTTACCCAGGGAAATTTTATAGATTTTATGCACCATCCGGTTCGCGAGATAAGGCAAACAGCCTATAGCTCACTTTATAAGACCTTTGCCGCCCATTCTAATACTATTGGGGCAGCATATAGCAGCAGCATCAAAGCAGACCTTTTTCATGCCCGGGTACGTCGCTATGAATCTGCCTTGGAAACAGCTCTCGACCCCGACAATCTCCCGGTCTCGTTTTTTGATAAGCTACTTGAATCTGTGCACCGTCACTTACCGGCACTCCACCGTTATATAGCACTGAAAAAGAAACAGCTTAAACTTGATGAACTATTATCATATGACCTATATGTTCCGCTGACTGGTAAGAGCCAATGGAAACCCTCAATAGAAGCAGCCCAGCAGACGGTTATTAAGGGACTTTCTGCCTTGGGTAAAGAATATACAACTTTATTAGAAAAAGGCTTTAGAAACCGCTGGCTTGATGTCTTCGAAACCAAAGGGAAAAGGAGTGGCGCCTACTCTATGGGAGTTTATGGCATCCATCCCTACGTTTTACTGAATTACCAGCCCAGTCTGGAAAATGTATTTACCATAGCCCATGAAATGGGGCACGCCCTGCACAGTTTTTACACAAATAAAACTCAGCCTTATATATACAGCCACTATCCCATTCTACTAGCAGAAGTGGCTTCAACTGTCAATGAAGCACTGCTCTTCCAGTATCTATTTGAACAAGCTGAAACTAATGAAAAAGCAGCGCTTCTGGAAAAAAATCTGGAACAATTCCGAACCACCGTGTTCAGGCAGATACTTTTTGCCGAATTTGAAAAAAAAGTACATGAACTGGCAAAAGCAGGTGAACCGCTCACACCGGACAAATTCAACGAGGTTTATGGTGAACTGCTCGAAAAATATTACGGCCCTCATCTGGTCCTCGATGATTACATCAGGAATGAATGGGCAAGGATCCCACACTTCTATTCGTCCTTTTATGTTTACAAATATGCCACAGGTTTTTCGGCTGCAGTAGCTATCTCAGAGATGGTCTTAAAAGAAGGGGAAATCTTTGTGGAACGTTATATGGAATTCCTTAAAAGCGGGAATTCAGACTATCCCCTGGAAACTTTAAAGAACGCTGGAGTTAATTTGGCAAGCGGAGAGCCGGTGGATAAAGCCCTCTGTCTATTTGAAAAGCATTTGGAGAAATTCGAAAACATCTTAAACAATTAAATGTAAGCCTTGCATTTAATCTTAAAACATAAGGAGAGGCCATATCCCAGCCTCTCCTTATGTTTTAACCCCCTACTTATAACAAGCCACGTTTAAAAGCCTCTGCAACTGCCTGAGCACGATTGGTTGCCCCTAATTTCTCAAGAATATCCTGAGTCTTTCTCTTTACCGAACGCTCGCTCAAATAAAGTTTCTGAGCAATGTCCTGAACCCTGGCACCATCAGCAATCAATTTCAGGAGTCGGAATTCTTGCTCAGACAATCCGGACCCCGACTTAACCCACGCGCGATTTACCTTCTTAAGCTGTTCCATAACTGCGCCACCTAAAGAAGGCGAAAGCCTGTGCTCTCCGGCATATACAGCCCGAATAGTATCAGCTAGAATTTCAGCTGAAGCACTCTTGAGCAGGTATCCACGCACACCGGCCTGTATAGCTTGCAGCAGATAGGTTTCATCATCATAAGAAGTAAGTATAATGATGTGTATATCAGGATGTGACCGCCCCAATTGTCGGGCTAAATCAAGACCACTGCGATCGATCAGCCGAATATCCAGCAAGATAATATCTGGTTGGAGATTGTTTACTGCTTGAATTAAGTCTGCCCCACCATCAGATTCTCCTACCGTACAGATGTCCGGATGTTGAGAAAGTAAACTTTGCAACCCCCGACGTACTACAGGATGATCGTCCACTAACATAACACGTATTTGTGTCAATATCTCTTACCTCCTTTTAAGAGCCGGTTACTACTCACATTTTCTTATGACCTTTCTACATAAGAATAAAGTCTCTTCTTAGTATCCATCTCTTCAATGGGGTGTGATTTTTTGGATATATCCATACTTTGTTTGTCAGGAGAGTATTCTTGAGTACAGCTAGTCTCTCCGGTAGCAGAAGAATACGACAATTCACCATGCTGCCAGGCATTGTCAACCAAACCACCAAGTTTATCAAAATATGCACCCCATCTATCAGCTGACGGAAGCTCCAGGGTTGGCAGCGGCAGCATAAGCATAACTTTGGTCCCATGTCCAGGATTAGACAATACATCTAACTGGCCACCAATGCTTTGAGCCCTCTCCCGCATCCCTATCAAACCCATCCGTCCTTTCATCCACAAATTTTTGGTATCAAATCCCTTACCATCATCAATTACTTGGACACGCAGTTGTTCAGGTTGGAAATCAATCAAAATATTAACACTATTAGCCTGGGCGTAAGCCACGACATTATTAAGTGATTCTTGAACAATACGAAATACTGTGGTTTCAGTATGGGGAGGCAAGCGGACCGGCTGACCGGCTACATGAACCACGCAAACAGCTTCACAATATTTTTGACAAGTATCAGCCAACCAATATAATGCAACTTCCAAACCATGAGATTCCAATACGGGTGGACGTAAACCAGTGATAATCCGCCGGTTTTCGGCTTCCATTTGAAGCAGTAGCTCTTTGACAGTATTCATTGCCTTTGTAGCAGCCTCCACACGCCCACCTTGAATACACTCTTTAGCAGCCTGAATTTCAAAAAGGGTCCCTGTGATTAACTGGTTATATCCATCATGCAGGTCCCGAGCAATACGAGTACGCTCCTGTTCCTGCAGATAAACCGTTGAAGCTAAAAGTTGCTGTAATTGTTCCGCCTTCTTTGCCAACTCCTCTCTGGCTTCTGCCAGTTCACTAGTCCGTTCCTCAACCTTGTGCTCCAAACGCAGGTACATCTCAGCGTTATTAAAAGCAACACTGGCCAGATTGGCAAGCAAACCCAGGAAACGGGCATCATTTTCAGTAAAGGGGCGCCTCTCACCACAATTAACAACTGTCAGTGCTCCTATAGCCTGTCCTTCCCAAATAAGTGGAACAGATAGAATGGCATCATATGGCGGGTACATAAAATCATCAGTTCGGTTAACTGAATCAGGGTTATCCGTAGCCCAGTCAGTATTGTCATTAATAATAATAGTTTTCCCGGTGGCCAGAACGTGCCCGGCCACACTTACCCCAGGTCTAAATACCAAATCCTCATACTCTTGAGGGACATTATGCAAGGCAACAACTTGAGCCAATTGAGTCTCGGGTTCACACACAGCCAAGGTGCTCCCTTTAGCATTTAATAATCGCGCAGCCTGCTTAACAATAGCGTTCAAGACCTCCTGAAGCTTTAACTGAGAAGAGATATCTACAGAGATGTCATGGAGAACACGCATCATTTTTAGCTGTTGTCTGGTCTCCATACAAAGACGGGCATTTTCTAGGGCTGTAACCATCTGTCCGCCCAAGATTTGAAGAGTGGTAACATCATCTTCCTGAAAGGTATTAGTCTTATTACTTTGAACATCAAGCACACCTACTACCATATCATAAAATAAAAGTGGCACAGCCAACTCAGATTTTGTATTTGGCATCGATGCATGAAAAAGGTACATAGATTCCTGACTGATATCATTACAAAGAAATGGTTTGCCAGTCTGCGCTACATATGCAACAATCCCGTGTCCAGCGGTCTTTATACGAAATCCTTCCGTTTTTAATTGTTCAGCATGTTCCCCAATACATTCTCCGAGAACAAGTTCTTGTATGCTTCCCTCAGTTAAAAAAAGGTTTACATAATCATAGCCAAACCTATCTTTGATTAATCTGAGAACATCTGACACAAATTGATCTGTCTCAAGTACAGCTGGGTTTTTCTGTTTGACCTGGCTAGCCACCTCCAATTGTGCTGCACGGCGTCTAGCCAGACTATAAAGACGGGCATTTTCCATAGTCATCGCAACCTGGTTGGCGAAGGCCATTACAGACTTGGCATCCCTGCTGGAGTAATAGTCCTGTTCCTCTTTAAGTATAACCAGCAAACCCAGTGGCTGCCCTCGGTAAACCAAAGGAGCAGTCACACATGACCTTATTATTATCCCAATAGTTTCTAAGAGATTATGCTTCTTTTTATCTGGCAAATCAGTCCAAAACTTTTCCGGTTTTTTATTCGAAAGCATTTTCTCATCCCAAATTACCGGCCTTTTATTTTCAAACATTTCCGGAAAAAAAGGATGTATATCCATTGCCATCCGATAATTACCCATTTTTTTCAAATCATGAATACCCCAACTGGCAGCAAGAGAAAAATCAGAATCTGTTAACAGCCATACAAAGCCAATATCGAAAAAAACCAACTGATTCATCTGTTCTAATATACCCGCAAGAACCTCTTCTAGATCTTCCGGTGAAAACATAATATTATTAACATCTGTGGTCGGTGGCTCTTTGGACACAAACGCATTACTGCTATTCGGTTCTATTATTATCTTACCCTTGCCCATTTTATCCCCCTTACCTATACAGAATATATTCTTTACGTTACCTATCTTTATTTTACTATTGACATATTTATTTGTAAATTTAGATTTTTTCAAAGGTTACAGCTTTCCCATGAAACAAACACTGGGACTATCACATCAAAAAGTCTTAAAAGATGAAATGTATAGAGCCAAAGCAAGAAACCTAGTGGATGTTTTAATTAAACATCCGTTTCAGTCAGCTATGGCTCGTTGCTAATTTTTTAGATACTATATTAATACCATTCGATATCAAAGGTCTTTTTCCTTCAGAAATTTTATAAAATAATTGAATTTTGCAGCATTATTCGAGTATAATGTTCTATTTTCTTAAATCATTAACTTTTTTTGACATATAAAAGAAGAGGGGAGACTAACATGTCAACACTTAACATAAAAAATACATAGAGCCAAAACTATCAACCCAGTAGAATTTTTTATCATACTCTACAAAGGTTTTAGCTTTGGCTCTTTTGTATAATGTTTTGGGCAATTATCAACCAAGTAAGCGTTTCTCCTTGAGAAATTCAATAATTTCATCTGCAGCACTCTCAGGCCCGCCTGAACTTTTTTGTGCTGCCGCCTTCTTCGGTGGTCCGCCTAGACCCATCAGCATGGCCATTTTGTCCGCAGCAGATGCCCCGGTGTCCATGGCAATCTTCTTGGGCCGCGGCTTAGGCGGCGAAATACCTACCACGCTGCGCAGCTCTGAAGCATAATTAAGCAGGCTCTCATCCGTTAGGTTTATGCGTTCCACATCACGCGATATTGTCTTAGCCTTATAACTGCTGGCACGTATTGTTACATAGCGGGGCTGGCAGATTGAGGTGTCTACCGTTATCACCGCCGGCATGCTTGATTCCAGGACTTGCCGGTAACCTCGCTCCAGCTTGCGTTCTGCTTCTAACTTATTACCGTTAATAGTCAAATTTATCACATTTGTCACCTGCGGGATATCAAGCATCTCTGCCATTACGCTTCCCACTTCCGATGAGCCGTCATCCTCTGTTTTGTTGCCGCACAGTATCAAATCATAGTTGTGCTTCTTTGCAATATCACTTAACACACGCGCAACCGAGAACGAGTCCAGGGTTTCTTTTTCCAGCAAAACATGTACTGCCTTATCTGCCCCTCTGGCCAGGCATTGGGCAAGTGCTGCCTCTGCTCTTGCCGAACCTATGGTCACTGCTGTTACAGTACCGCTGCCTGCTTCATCACGCAATCGAATGGCTTCATCCAATGCGCAACGATCGGCAGGATTGAGTGTATATACCGGCCAGGGTTCTTTCTGCGCTACTCCGGATTCGTTTACTGCTAATGATAACCGTGTATCAAGCACCTGCTTCACACATACCATTATGTTCAATGGACTCATATCCTACACCTCCGTTCCTATCATAAGGCCTCGCTTACTACCTCAGCAATGTCCTTCACGCGCACCCGCGGACCGTCAGGATTAAATTTGGCTGCATCATCCATCATTGTCTTACAGAATGGACAAGCTGTTGCTATCACCTCTGCTGAATTCTCTTCTACTTCTTGAAAACGAACCCGGTTGATCCGTGTGCCGGCTGCTGACTCCAGGTACATCTGCCCGCCGCCGCCGCCACAGCATACCGCTTTATCTCGGCAGCGCGACAATTCACGGTATTCTGCAGTCGTGCTCTGTTGTAAAATCTCTCGCGGCGCGTCATATGTATCGTTATAACGGCCCAGGTAACAGGGGTCATGATATGTCAATATCTGGTCTGTTGGTCTAGTCAGTTCTATACGGTTGTTCTTCAGCAAATCTGAAATAAACTCGGTATGATGTATTACTTCGAAATCTGCGCCAAACTGCGGGTATTCATTCTTGAGGGTGTTATAGCAATGCGGACAGCAGGTCAAGACTTTCTTTACACCCAGTTTCCGCATACCTTCGATGTTTTCCCGCGCCAGCTTCTGGAAGAGGCCTTCCTCGCCTGTACGTCGCGCAGGGTCACCGCAGCATTTCTCCGCTGTACCTAAAACAGCGGCATTTATACCTGCAGCCTTTAATATTTTTATCAGTGCCTTTGTGGTGTCCTGCGCCAGTTGGTCACTTACTCCCGCACAGCCTATCCACAAGGCTACATCGGTATTTGACCCGGGCTCCATGACCGGAAGTTCATATCGCTGCATGACTGCCAAGCGTTCGGTTGGTGCCATCATCTCTGGTGAACCCAATAATGTCAAGCCTTCCAGCGCCTTGCTCAGTGACGGGGAGGCGCCTTCGCTTTCCAGTATGTACCTTCTGGCCTCCACTACCTTGTCTATGTGCTGAATATATACCGGACAGTGCTCCTGGCATGCGCGGCAGGTGGTACACGACCAGATTGCGTCTCGGCCGGCGGCATCTGCCACTGGGTTGTCAGTACATTGACCCAGTATACCGGATTTCAGGTCTAAAATCAGTTTCCGGGGCGCCAGCGGTTGGCCGCTGATGTAAGCCGGACAAAACTCTAAACAACGACCGCATTGGGTACAAGAAAATAAGTCCAGAAGCTGCTTACGTTCCATTTTGTTAAACGGACCGGCTCCTAACGCATCAGGTGTGTCTATATCAGCAGCGGATAGTTCGCCTTTTGCTCTCGTTGAACACATGAATGTATTAATTGGGCTCGCTATCAAGTGCATCATTTTGGAGTAAGGAATGTAAGCTATAAATGCCATCGCCAATAGTAAGTGGAACCACCATAAGAAATTTACTGTAGATGCAATTTGTTGTTCCGGCAACCACATAAAGAATACGGAAAACAGGTAGCCTATCGGGCTGAATATCGCCCATGGGTCGTGTGAACCCGCTATCCTTAACCCTTCTGTTAAAAAGCCCGTTATTACTATCACCAGTATCAATATTAGTGAAACGTTGTCATCCATCGTGGTTTCAAGACGCTCCGGCTTTTTTACATACCGCCGGTACATGGCCATCAAGACTCCGATAATTACTACTAATCCGGCCAAATCCATTGCTAAAGAAAATAAAAGGTAGAAATTACCCACTAGTATTTCTATACCCATTTTTTCCAATACATCATCCTGGAAGGCCGTTATAGCAGTACCAATGGTCATTACTAAAAATCCCCATAATATTAACAAGTGCATGATTCCAGGAAATTTATCCCGCAATATCCTGCGGTGACTCAACAGTTCGGCCAGCGTTGTATAAATCCGCTGTGGTACATTCCCCACACTAGGGCCGGATGTGCCCTGCCGTATTAGTTTTACCCTCCTGTAAAAACCTGCGCCAAAAATTAACGCACTTATCGCAAACACGATATATAGCAGTGTTTTGACATCACCTATCATACTTAATGGGCTTGAGATATGCCAGTAAAATTCGCGACCCGCTATCATAAAGAGTCACCCACTCCTTCCCTATGACCGATAGAGGTTATCCATCAGTATCTATATATTTTAAGCTAAACTGCTTCACCAACAATTTCTTTGATCTTACTTATCAAGATCGGGACTACTTCATGGACATCACCTACTACTCCTTTGCCTACTTGTTTTAAAATGGCAGCTCCCTTGTCCTTGTTAATCGCTACTGTGTTTTTCGCTTCCTTTAACCCCAACATGTGTTCTTTAGCACCTGAAATACCCAAGCCAATATATAATCTCGGGGTTACAGATTTTCCTGTTTGTCCAATCAACCGTTCACGACCCATCCAGCCTTCGTCCATTACCATTCGAGTGCCGCCAACAGACGCGCCCAAGACCTTGGCCAGGTCTTCTACCAGGTGCCAATTTTGGGCACTGCCCATACCGCGGCCGCCCGCTACTATCATCTCGGCCTCGGTTATGTCCAGTGTGGCCGGGTCGGCCTTGCCGGTTCGCAATACCTTGGTACGCATTGCCGATTCATCAATTTTTACTGTGATAGACTCAGCTGCTGCCTGACGCGAGTCATTTGCCTTACCTACACCAATTGCGCCCGGACGTATAGTTGCTATTAACGGCTCGCGCGATTTTAAAGCAACCGTGGTATATACCTTGTCCCTATGTGTTGACCTGATTGCCTCTACTTTTCCTTCTTTGTTCAGCTTGACCATAGTACAGTCTGAAGCCATTCCCACTCCCAAACGTGCTGCTACACGAGGGGCCAGGTCACGGCCGTTTATTGTTGAGGCCATTAATACCATAAACGGTGTTTTTTCTTTGATAAGGCCCACAAGCACTTGTGTGTAAGCATCATTCGTATAATTAGCAAGCATGGGATGTTCGATATAATATACTATATCTGCACCATGACCGGCTACTGCTTTGGTCATATCAGCCAATTCATGACCTAAAACCAAAGCTACAACATTTACCTTGAGTTGATCGGCAGCAGTTCGTGCTTCAATCAACATCTCAAATGTTGAGCTGTTTACATCACCAAGGTCATGCTCAACCAGTACCCAAATATCATTAGCCAATAACTCCACCTCCCTTGATATTTCCAGGCGTTAAATCAGGGCCAGCCCCAATTTAAGCCGGCCCTGATAAATTAACATAGCCTCAACGTATCATTTTTTTCTATAACGCGCGACCTGCCCTATATCCTTCTAAAGTAGCCTGATCCATACGCCTCGGCACAATGCAATCGCCAGCGCGGTGAATCTCAGGGACCTTACCCTTGATTTGCTTGTAAAGGGCATTATTTGCGGTATTCTGACCTGCAATAACTATATTATCAACATTCTCTATCTGACCCATTTCTTGCGTAACAAGATTCATTGTTGTGAGTGTTGAACCATTGATAGCTAAAAGAAGGGTTAGATTAACTAATTTAATGCCGGCAGCCTTTAAGCGCGGTGCGAGAGCTAACCATATCATAGCACTGTTATTTTGTGCCCCATATGCTCCAGGGATAACAAGCGTAACGTTTTTGCCTTCTTCTGCCAGTTTCTCAGCAACACCAACACCCCGATGGAAGCTTTGCGGGTCATATACTACGACGTTTTGGCCAACTTCAACTTCACCTTTTATAATTTCCTCAGGAATGACAACATTCGGACTTTCCCATCCCATTACCGCCATATAGCCATAAGAGCTAAAACCATCCCGGCGCGGAATTGAACCGGTAGCAAGCACAACCGCATCCGGAGCCTCTTTTTCTACCATTTCAGCGGTTACTTCGGTATTAAGAACTACTTTAACACCATACTTATCAACCATCATCTTCCGCCAGCGAAGTACGCCATCAAGTTCAGCGCTTCCCCGGAAGCTGAGGCGCCAAGAGCGCCTGTCCGCCAAGCTCACCGCTCTTCTCATATACGGTTACATCGTGTCCACGAGCTTGGGCTATCCATGCAGCTTCAAGGCCGGCAAGGCCGCCGCCGATTACCATTACTTTCTTCTTTTTGGCTGCAGGAATAATAGTATCCATTTCGCCTTCGTTGCCGGCAGCAGGGTTTTGGGTACATCCGATGCCTCCACCAATACTGGCAGTACACCCGTTACCACAGCCAACACAACCGCGTATTTCATCGATACGGCCTTCCGTTGTCTTTTTAACTATTTCCGGCTCAGCAAGATGGGCACGGGTCATAATACAAAAATCCGCATGACCGTCAGCCAGAATCTGCTCTGCCTCTACCGGGTCAATAATACGACCGGTAGCAATAACTTTCAGCTTAGTGACTGCTTCTTTAATTGCACCTGCATTTGACGCAAAAGCCGCATGCGGGAAGGTTAAACATGGAACAACAATCGGAACAAAGTTTGGAATCAAGCCTTGACTAACGTTAATATAGTCAATAACGCCTTGTGCCTCCAACATCTTAGCTATTTCCTGTGATTCTTGAATCGTTACTCCACCTTGGGCATACTCTTCAACACTGAGACGTATTCCCAAAGCCTTATCCCTGCCAATTTCTTCACGCACAGCCGCAAGAACTTGCATTGGCAGACGCATACGATTCTCAAGGCTTCCGCCATATTCATCGGTCCGTTTATTATAAAGCGGGGTTATGAACTGTTCTAATAGATATCCATGTGCAGCATGAATCTCAACACCATCGGCGCCGGCTGCCTTAGCATTACGAGCACACATACGGTAGTGCTCAATAAGGTCTGCAATATCATCTTCATCCATTTCTTTTGCCATTGCAGCACTTACAATTCCTCCAGGAGGCGGTGACAGCTCTGATGCGGA
Organism: Phosphitispora sp. TUW77; assembly: GCF_048453025.1. GTDB lineage: Bacteria > Bacillota > Thermincolia > Thermincolales > UBA2595 > Phosphitispora. The sequence continues at coordinate 421,418 of NZ_CP156677.1, read as the reverse complement.
CCAAACTTGAGTGCCATCCCGGCCGCCCGCATTCATAAAACCAGCATGGGCAAACTGGACGAATGCCTTAGCACCATGCTTGTGACAAGCTTCAACAGCCATCTTCATCCCCGGCAAGGCAGTCTCATCATAACCAGGGCAGTCAGTAAGCGCAACTTCATATAATCCGGTGGGATGTGAAATGTATTGACCAAGTATGAACAACCCAATACCACCCTTGGCACGTGCTTCAACATAATCAGCATAACGCTTGCCTAATTTACCATGAGAATACATATCTTCAGTGCGGCATTCTACAAAACAAGTATGATGAGCTGAAATGACCGCACGGTTACGGATTTCCACCGGCCCAATTGTGTTTGGACTTAAAAAATATGGAAATTCACTAGACATAATCGTTCTCCCTTCAAAAATTGATTAATTTTATATAACTGAATTTTTGCTTAAACCTTAATCAAGATTCAGGTCCTTGGAAATAGGCACACCTAAGCCAGCCATTATATCGGAAGCTTTTTTGCATGCATCTACATGCTCAGGCTTGGCTGTAACTGTAGCAACATCGTAGTTAGCAAGGAACGCTAAATCATTCCAAGATAATTTCTCTCCCCCGGCTGCATCCATATCCTCTAGCTGCTTAGAAACCGCATTCAGCATAACATTAACTTTATCCCTGCTCATCGGAGCAACATTGCCCATTACATCATGATGTATTCTTGCAGTTATTCCTGTGTTACCAGCACCCCAGGAGTACCCGCCTCCACAGGCTGTCATTACTACTGCCATAGCAACCCCACGAATAACTTGCTCTTCCCTGCTGAACACAGGACCAGAATCTGAACAGCAAGTACCTGTGATAGCCTTGATGTTACGATTTACAGCACGGAAGGCTGCCGCATAGGTCCACAATGCTTCCCTATGGCTTGCCCGACCGGTCATATCGTTTACATAAAAGCTGCCCAGTCTACCATGAGCATAACTCAACTGACCAATAAAGTTGGCCATTATACCTACTGCAACACCTGCAGGACCACCGCATAATCCACCAAGCAGAGACATTGTACTGGTCCAAGGTTCTATACCACGTTGCTGAATAGCCACAGCTAAATTAAATCTAGTCCAATCAATCTTTTGTTCCGGAATAATATGAATACCTACCTGGGTATTAAAAGGCTCACGCAAGCCGGACCCAATCACTGCTAAAGTACCACCGGTTGTGCTAACGGTAGGAATCAGACCAAGATGAATGTTTGGACGACCGGCACGGCGCACTGCCTCTGTAGTTGCCCGCTGCTCCCAAAGTCCACAGGAAATTTCACTCGGGCAGCCAGCCTTGGGTACTACGCCTCCAACTGAAGCGATTCCTCCAGCAATGCCAAAACCTTCAATTGTAGGCTCTTGAGCAAAAGACTGCAGGTAGGGAATGAACCAATCTTCCTGAATAACGCCTGCTGCAACGGCCCAACATGCCGGCCTTCTAGGATCCTGCTCCGGGCGGTAAACAATAGTATGTGCATCTTCCGCCCTGCCAAAGGTTACTGATGGCGGGTTATCACGGTACTCTTTGCAAATCTCTTCAATTTCTTCTTTCGTCCACTTGATAACTCGAGTGGTTTCAATGTTCAGTATCCCTACATCAGCCAGCAGTTCAACACCGGCCTGAAATACTGCATCCGCGGTAGCATCATCTGGAAGTAGCTCTTCTGGATTGTACTTAATTCCGTATTTCTTAACCAGTTCGCGCACCTTTTTTGCCAGTGCTAAGTCAAACTCATCCATTTTCATTACGGGTCCATTAAGTGACCGTTCCTGAAAGTCTAGTGTTGGTATCATATTCGCACCTCCATTTATTTTTTAGGCTTCACAATCAACTAAATTGAACAATAACTTAATTGCAACTTATTCTTAAGCATGTCCGAGCAATTTATCACAAAGCTTAACAGCCTCACTGGCATCAGGCGCAAACCCGTCGGCACCCATAGCTGCCGCTACTTCATGATTACACTCTGTCCCGCCGATGATTACCTTGTACTTATCACGGGTACCCATGTCTTTCAAATAGTTGATAACTTCATCACAGTACGGAATAGTGGTTACCAAAAAGGCGGAAAGCCCAATAATGTCAGCATTAACTTCTTTGGCCTTATCAATAAACTTCATGGAAGGACAGTTAATGCCTACCTCGTGTACTTCATAACCGGCCAGCTCCAATTGCTTTTGAACCAGACCATATCCGATGGAGTGCAGGTCGCCTTGAACCGCCCCTATAACTACAACACCCCTTTTGGGACCTTCCGCTACGGGTAGGTGAGGCTCTAAAATCGCCATACACTGGTCAACCAAATCTGCTCCCATGGTGAGTTCAGCCAAGAAATATTCTTTGTTTTGGAACCTTTTGCCGATTTCCTTTAACCCTGCTAACACACCATTCTCTAGAACTTCACGAGCATTCATACCCTCTTCGATTGATTGCTTTACCATGGCAATCGCCTTATCATCTTCTAATTCTAAAACCGCTTCTGCTAATTCCGCTATATTCATAGTCACCCTCCTTCTTTTTTTATATGTAACCAAGACTTCTTCATAAATTAAAGTACCAGAAGACCTTGACGGAATTTCTTAATATAATCCCGGCAAGCGCTTTGTTCAAACAAGCTCAGGGAAGCATAAATAGTTGACATCAGTGCCTGATCCCGCACATCAGTAATGCAGGAATTAAGTCCCATGTTTATTGCCATTGTCATAAAAACCCGATTCAGCAGGGAACGTCCAGGCATCCCAAAACTAATATTGCTTAAGCCGCCGGTAATGTTTACGCCGGTGAATTCGCCTTCACCCAGGCTCCGGATTACTTCCAATGTAGTATTGGCAGCATTCGCATCCACCGAAATTGCCATAACAAGGGGGTCTACATAAAGGTCTTCTTTTTTCTTGCCGGCTTTAAGCAATGGTTCAATTGCAGCACGTCCTGCCTTTAAGCGCCCTTCTACATCGATAGGAATACCCCCGTCATCCATGCATAATACGATGACAGAGCAATCAGCCCCGGACACTACCGGTACCAGCTTTTCAATCTTATCACTCTCGGCACTTATAGAATTGACCATAGGACGACCACGGTGAACTTTAATTGCGGCAATAAGGGCATCAGGATCCGCACTATCCAATACCAGTGGAACATCTACCACTTCTTGCACCACCTGGACCAGCCAGGGCAGGTCTTCAACCTCTTTGCGGCCCGCTACTGCAGCATTTACATCCAGCATGTTAGCACCGCAAGCTACCTGCTCCTTAGCAAGGACCTGCATAAAATCAACATCGTGGTCTATAACTGCCGCACGTACAGCCTTCCGTGTAGCATTTAATGATTCTCCGATAATTAGCATGTTATCACCTCCTTTCATTGTGCGACAGCCGCTAATTTATAGAAAAAATATCTCGTTATATAGCCAAACCTGTGTTAAGTCCATCAGTCATTGCACCCTCGATTAGGTCGTCACCCGAACAGTCACCAACTGTATGAACTTCATAACCATCTTTCTTCAGTCGCTCTGCTAATTCAAGGTTATGGGTATGCCCCTGGGCTATAATAACATTATCAGCATCAATTGTATGCTCTTGTCCTTCTTTATCGGTATAAGTGACTGTCTTCTCACCAATGCTGGTTACCTTGCATCCACATAAACTTTTGACCCCATTCTTGACATTGTGGCTTAAGTGGTGCCAGCGCCTGAGAAGTGACATCTCCCATCCAAGAGCATATCCCTCTTCAAGAATAGTAACATTTCGCCCGCGTTCGGTAAGGAATTCAGCCATTTCAACACCAACTAACCCTCCACCGACTATGACAACGTTTTTACCAAGCGGCATAAACACTTTACTTCCCATGGCAAGCTTTTTGGGGTCGCGTGAAATTCCCGTCAATGAGCCAGCCTTCAGCATTAACTTAGTTTTAAGGTCTGTCTTGGCAGCAGCGCCATCACCGGAACCCGTTACCATGTTACGCATATCATCACCATCAAGAACATGAGTTTGTTTAACACCGGGTAAATCGGGCAGGAACCGCTTAACACCGGTTGCTACAACTACAACATCCGGTTTGAATTTCTTAACGAACTCAGGTGTTACTTCTACACCTACTTGGATGTCTACCTTAAGCTTCTTAAGCTGAGCTTCCAGGTACTCAACGAGTTTGTAGTTTGCTATATACATAACTGAAGCAAAGAATAATGTGCCTCCAAGGAACTTTTCCTTATCACAAATAGTTACCTTGTGACCGCGCAGTGCAGCAACTCTTGCCGCCTCCATACCGGCTGGGCCTCCACCAACTACCAGTACACGCTTGGGTTTGGATGCCTTTTTAATTTGAAACTCATCTTCATGACTACAATTCGGGTTAACCCCGCACTTCACTGTCGAACTTAAGAATATTTGACTGATGCATTTAAAGCAAACTATACATGGGCGAATGTCCTCAAGCCTATCCTCTTTTACCTTGTTTGGAAGTTCAGGATCAGCTAGGAGCTGGCGTCCCATAGCAACGAAATCAATGGCGCCCTCACCGATTAACTTATCACCATCTTCAGGCTCAATGCGGCCCACCGCAATAACCGGAATTTTAACTGCAGATTTAATTTGTCGAGCTGAAGGAATGTTGTTTAATTCTTTATATGGAGTATGAGTATCTTGACAACTGGTAGCCATATTCGAACCACCATATGCAGTGCTGAATATAGCATCTGCACCAGCTGCTTCAGCCATCTTTGCCGTAACCTTAGCATCCTCAATATTGACGCCTTCGGCACCATACATTGTATATGCATTAATTTTGCATATTAATGGATAGTCTGATCCTGTCCGCTTCTTACAGGCCTGGATGATTTCAATTAACAACCTGGCCCGGTTCTCAGGAGAGCCACCATATTCATCAGTTCGCTTGTTGCTGGAGGGGTTAAGGAATGAGTCAATCAAATAGCCATGCCCCGCATGAATCTCAATAGCGTCAAATCCGGCTTTTTGGGCCCGCTCAGCAGCAGCAGCAAACTTTTCTATCGCCCAATCGATGTCCTCTTTGGTCATAACTTTCAATTCGGGTTTGAACTGAAGCGAGGCAGCGAAGGCCGCTCCTTCTTCAGCAGTTATATCGTTCATTGTCCCGATATCACTTTGTTTTTGTTCAGGGTAAGATGGTACTAAAAGCGGAAATCCCTTCACAATGTCCATACCGGACACGATACCCGGATGTTGCAGCTGAGGAGCTATCTTAGCGCCATGCTTATGTACCCGGTCAACTAACTCTTTCAGCATTGGAATCTGACTGTCATCAGAGATGGCTAATTGTTTAGGAATACAAACTCCGTAAGGATGGGAAACAGACACTGAGCCTACAATTATCAGCCCAACACCACCTTTGGCCCGCTCCTCATAAAATCGAATTTCTTTTTCGGTAGTGACACCTTCTTCGGTGCTTAGTTCGGTGCCCATTGCTGACAAAACAATCCTGTTATGCAATTCCATGCTGCCAATCCGACCTGGAGACATAAGTTTACCTAATTTCGCCATTACGTTTCTCAACCTCTCTTTTTTTTTTAATTGTTACCAGAAATATAATGTTGCAAGTATCGTGCCAAAACATAAAATCATTCATGTTTTTTAACGTTATTCATCTAAAAAACTATCGGGATGCTTTTTTGCTTCCGCTTATCATAGGTTTTTGATATTCAGAAAATTTTTAATACTAATTCCATATAAACGTATTACAATACTAATGGTTAGTCAAAAGAAGCAAACTGTAAAAGGCCCGTAAGGTAAAACTGTAAATAAAACGTAAAACCACTGTAAAGTAAACTGTAAGGTGATAAAAATAAAAGAGGCACTCATAAATTTTTACTTACGAGTGCCTCCTTAGGTACAAAGCATTTATTTTCTAAAATTAACATATTCAAATTAGAACGGTTATTTTGACTCTTTTGTCAATAACATAACCTCATGGTGCTCAGTTGAATCAGCCTTTTTATATTTGACATGAATTCCATACTTTTTTAACTTACTGTAAAGTGTAGGCCGAGAAATGCCAAGTTCTTTGGCTGTCTGGGTCAGGTTGCCTTGATTATGTTTTACGGCTTGTATGATATTTTCTTTACTGAGCTTTTTCCCTATTTCCTTAACGATTACTTCATCAACCGATAGTTCTCCAGGCGATAGTGCATTAATTATTTCGTAGGTCTGGGATACTAATAACTCTTTGGGCAGACAATCTATCGTCAAAATCTCTCCGGTTGCAATATGACAGGCTTTTTCTATAACATTTTCAAGTTCTCTGATATTGCCCGGCCATTGATATATCTGCAGAATTTTCAAAGTTTCAGGATGCAACACTTTTTTCTCTTTATTCAACCCATTATTTATTTTTTTCATAAAAAATTCGGCTAGTGGCTGAATATCATCTGTACGGTCTCTCAATGGTATCATGGTAATATTTAAAACGTTGAGACGATAATAGAGATCCTTCCTGAAACTCCCCTTTTCCACCTCTTTATATAAATCTTTGTTAGTGGCAGCAATCACCCTTACGTCAATTGGGATAACTTGGGTGCCTCCAATCCTGGTCACAACTTTTTCCTGCAGGACGCGCAGGAGATGAGGCTGGAGCTCGATGGGCATCTCACCAATCTCATCCAGAAAAAGGGTTCCGCCTTGTGCTAATTCAAATTTTCCTGGATTCCCCCCTCGTTTGGCACCAGTAAATGCGCCGTCACTATAACCAAACATCTCACTCCCAATGAGTTCGCGCGGAATAGCAGCACAGTTGATAGCAATAAAAGGGTCTTTTGACCTGCTGCTGACGTTATGTATGGCTTGGGCAAAAACCTCTTTACCGGTACCACTCTCTCCAAGTAAAAGGATGTTAGAGGAAGATTTGGCAGCACGCTTAGCTAGTTCAACGGTCATAAGATAAGAGGGATGACGACCAATGAGGTCATCAAAGTCGTATCTTGCTCTTGCCCTCGCCATCTGATGGACCTTCCGTTTTAATGCCCCAACTTCCTTAATAATAGCCACCATGCCAAGTATTTTACCCTGTTGATTTCTGATTGGCCGACAGGTAATAGTATAATTGGTTTTTGCTTTTCCATTTTTCGTTTGGAAATCTTCATCAATAACTATATCACCAAACTGCAAGGAACGAAGAAGAGGGTTGGGAACACCAAGTAACTCGTTAATGGAAGAATACATTATGGTCTCAGGATCGACTTGCAGCAATGTAGCGGCAACAGCATTAATTTTGGTGATGCGGGCTTTTTCGTCAACGGCAATAATGCCTTCAGAAATAGAGTTCACGATAGTAGTTTGATAATGGTTGGCAATGTTTGCCTTCAGGTGGCCTTCAATGGCATTGACGGCAGCCACCGCCATACCAAGGGTATGGGAATGGAACTTCTCAAAATTACCTGATATGGTCAGCACTCCTAATATTTCTCCAAAATGGCCGAAAATTGGTGCAGACGAACAGGCTAAAAGGTGGAAGGCCTTCAGGTAATGCTCAGCAGCGAGAACCTGAATAGGACGCTTCAGCCTAATCGCCAGTGCAAGAGAATTGGTTCCAACAATGCCTTCATTTACGTTACAGCCATTAAGCGGAAAATTCCAGTCTATTTTCGTGTCCGGTAAGTGTTCAAGCAGAACTCCATCCTGGTCACTTAGTGATACGTCAAAACCCGTCCCCCTCAGAAACAAGTGAAGTTTATGCATTATAGGTAATGAAATCTCAAGAAGCTCCCTCTTTGCCTCGCGCCGCTGCTCCAAATCGCCGAAATTAACTTCAGGTGGCATATCGACAGTGGGGTCAATAGCCATAGCCAAGCTACGGCGCCAAGAATCTTCAATTTCCTTACGCACCCAGTTTTTCTGCACTATCCCCTGGTTAACAAAAGATGTCCAGGTTGTTAACATATTCTCTTTACAATTATGAGAAAGCACTTCCCCAACCCCTTCCAAGTGTTGTACTCCGTTAACCAACCTTATACATTATGAACTTATATCAGGATGCTTATTATCTCCGGCTGAATTCCTAATAGTTAAGCTTTTCCTGATTTTCCTGATGAACAATTCATCGCCTGATAACTCTTCAGAGAATACTGGGTTATAATTTTCCTAATATTGGCTTTCCTGGCCTTCTTAGTGCTATACTCAGTTAAACAAACCTTATACTTTGTGTTCACAAAGTATAAGACCGGTCAATAGGGACCGGTCAAAAGATTTATGTTTATTGAAGTTATCCAAATTTTTTTGGTTCATAAAACCCACCTTCGTTTTATCTCCTTGCCTGTTTGTTTTAATAGAAAATATAAGTTCACCTAAATCACTCTTGCTTGAGCGAAACTAAACCTTTATTTGATTCAATTTTACTTCAGGTAGGTTTTGTAAGTAACAAAAATTCCGCGAACGGTATTAAATGGTTCCTTTTCGGTCATATTTGCTTGCTTAAATGTAATGCACTCCAGAAGATTCCAAACTTATTGAATTTCAAGTTAAAAATCATAGAGCCAAAGCTACAAACCTACTAGGATTTTCTAAGAATCTAAGTCTACAGAGGTTTAAGCTTTGGCTCTTTTTGATTGTATTTTGGAGCTCGGTAATAATAAATCAGAGTATAGGTTGTTTAATAACGTCGTTTATACCTAGTAGGGTACCCTTTTGCCTTATCAACCATATCTCCGCTGATAAGCTCATCAAGCAAATGTTTGGCTAATTCATTGGACATTCCAAAATGATCAGCTACTTCCTCCGTAGAATGAGGCATTTTGGATAGTAACCAGACAATGGCATCCTTGGCGTGTTTTTTCTGTGTATGACTAACATACTGGGGGTCCGTAACCTCTTTAGCTATTGAGCCGGTTTTAACCTTTAAGTTCAGGAACAAATATTTTAACTGAATATTTTCATATGAAGCCATTTTGTTTCATTCCTTCGGATATTTTCAACGCCGCTGCACCAAGCAGTTATCAACCAAGTAAGCGTTTCTCCTTGAGAAATTCAATAATTTCATCTGCAGCACTCTCAGGCCCGCCTGAACTTTTTTGTGCTGCCGCCTTCTTCGGTGGTCCGCCTAGACCCATCAGCATGGCCATTTTGTCCGCAGCAGATGCCCCGGTGTCCATGGCAATCTTCTTGGGCCGCGGCTTAGGCGGCGAAATACCTACCACGCTGCGCAGCTCTGAAGCATAATTAAGCAGGCTCTCATCCGTTAGGTTTATGCGTTCCACATCACGCGATATTGTCTTAGCCTTATAACTGCTGGCACGTATTGTTACATAGCGGGGCTGGCAGATTGAGGTGTCTACCGTTATCACCGCCGGCATGCTTGATTCCAGGACTTGCCGGTAACCTCGCTCCAGCTTGCGTTCTGCTTCTAACTTATTACCGTTAATAGTCAAATTTATCACATTTGTCACCTGCGGGATATCAAGCATCTCTGCCATTACGCTTCCCACTTCCGATGAGCCGTCATCCTCTGTTTTGTTGCCGCACAGTATCAAATCATAGTTGTGCTTCTTTGCAATATCACTTAACACACGCGCAACCGAGAACGAGTCCAGGGTTTCTTTTTCCAGCAAAACATGTACTGCCTTATCTGCCCCTCTGGCCAGGCATTGGGCAAGTGCTGCCTCTGCTCTTGCCGAACCTATGGTCACTGCTGTTACAGTACCGCTGCCTGCTTCATCACGCAATCGAATGGCTTCATCCAATGCGCAACGATCGGCAGGATTGAGTGTATATACCGGCCAGGGTTCTTTCTGCGCTACTCCGGATTCGTTTACTGCTAATGATAACCGTGTATCAAGCACCTGCTTCACACATACCATTATGTTCAATGGACTCATATCCTACACCTCCGTTCCTATCATAAGGCCTCGCTTACTACCTCAGCAATGTCCTTCACGCGCACCCGCGGACCGTCAGGATTAAATTTGGCTGCATCATCCATCATTGTCTTACAGAATGGACAAGCTGTTGCTATCACCTCTGCTGAATTCTCTTCTACTTCTTGAAAACGAACCCGGTTGATCCGTGTGCCGGCTGCTGACTCCAGGTACATCTGCCCGCCGCCGCCGCCACAGCATACCGCTTTATCTCGGCAGCGCGACAATTCACGGTATTCTGCAGTCGTGCTCTGTTGTAAAATCTCTCGCGGCGCGTCATATGTATCGTTATAACGGCCCAGGTAACAGGGGTCATGATATGTCAATATCTGGTCTGTTGGTCTAGTCAGTTCTATACGGTTGTTCTTCAGCAAATCTGAAATAAACTCGGTATGATGTATTACTTCGAAATCTGCGCCAAACTGCGGGTATTCATTCTTGAGGGTGTTATAGCAATGCGGACAGCAGGTCAAAACTTTCTTTACACCCAGTTTCCGCATACCTTCGATGTTTTCCCGCGCCAGCTTCTGGAAGAGGCCTTCCTCGCCTGTACGTCGCGCAGGGTCACCGCAGCATTTCTCCGCTGTACCTAAAACAGCGGCATTTATACCTGCAGCCTTTAATATTTTTATCAGTGCCTTTGTGGTGTCCTGCGCCAGTTGGTCACTTACTCCCGCACAGCCTATCCACAAGGCTACATCGGTATTTGACCCAGGCTCCATGACCGGAAGTTCATATCGCTGCATGACTGCTAAGCGTTCGGTTGGTGCCATCATCTCTGGTGAACCCAATAATGTCAAGCCTTCCAGTGCCTTGCTCAGTGACGGGGAGGCGCCTTCGCTTTCCAGTATGTACCTTCTGGCCTCCACTACCTTGTCTATGTGCTGAATATATACCGGACAGTGCTCCTGGCATGCGCGGCAGGTGGTACACGACCAGATTGCGTCTCGGCCGGCGGCATCTGCCACTGGGTTGTCAGTACATTGACCCAGTATACCGGATTTCAGGTCTAAAATCAGTTTCCGGGGCGCCAGCGGTTGGCCGCTGATGTAAGCCGGACAAAACTCTAAACAACGACCGCATTGGGTACAAGAAAATAAGTCCAGAAGCTGCTTACGTTCCATTTTGTTAAACGGACCGGCTCCTAACGCATCAGGTGTGTCTATATCAGCAGCGGATAGTTCGCCTTTTGCTCTCGTTGAACACATGAATGTATTAATTGGGCTCGCTATCAAGTGCATCATTTTGGAGTAAGGAATGTAAGCTATAAATGCCATCGCCAATAGTAAGTGGAACCACCATAAGAAATTTACTGTAGATGCAATTTGTTGTTCCGGCAACCACATAAAGAATACGGAAAACAGGTAGCCTATCGGGCTGAATATCGCCCATGGGTCGTGTGAACCCGCTATCCTTAACCCTTCTGTTAAAAAGCCCGTTATTACTATCACCAGTATCAATATTAGTGAAACGTTGTCATCCATCGTGGTTTCAAGACGCTCCGGCTTTTTTACATACCGCCGGTACATGGCCATCAAGACTCCGATAATTACTACTAATCCGGCCAAATCCATTGCTAAAGAAAATAAAAGGTAGAAATTACCCACTAGTATTTCTATACCCATTTTTTCCAATACATCATCCTGGAAGGCCGTTATAGCAGTACCAATGGTCATTACTAAAAATCCCCATAATATTAACAAGTGCATGATTCCAGGAAATTTATCCCGCAATATCCTGCGGTGACTCAACAGTTCGGCCAGCGTTGTATAAATCCGCTGTGGTACATTCCCCACACTAGGGCCGGATGTGCCCTGCCGTATTAGTTTTACCCTCCTGTAAAAACCTGCGCCAAAAATTAACGCACTTATCGCAAACACGATATATAGCAGTGTTTTGACATCACCTATCATACTTAATGGGCTTGAGATATGCCAGTAAAATTCGCGACCCGCTATCATAAAGAGTCACCCACTCCTTCCCTATGACCGATAGAGGATATCCACCGGTGCAAACACATTTTTTATCATTATTTCGTGATTAGCAGTAATTTGATGATGTCTGCTATAATCACGAAGACATCAAGTATATTTTTCAAACATATATAAAGTCTATGTTAACGGCTGACATTTTTATAAATTTCTACTTCATTCCAATAATATTTTCTGCGCTGTTTAATATAGATTTCATTGAGCTTATTTAGCAGCATCTTACACTCAGCTTTACTCAGACCTAATAATTCATGTGGATGTACTTTAATAATAAAACCAGTTCTTTCAAGCAAATACCTCAAGCTGGATAACTGTTTAAGAGACGGAGGTATATATACTCCATAACGTATTTCTTGTTTTTGATGTACTGATTCAATAGTGTTTTTATCATCAGAATCAAGCAACTTAACCAATATTTTTTTAATACATCTATTGTTAGTACAATCAACTTGTTCTTTCCCGGTATCCATAATAGTTTTTTAATCTCCTCTTATACGGTGACATTATCATTATAATGAATTAGCAACTTAGTCACCAGACCCCTTCCCTTGCGAAGCATCATTGTCACCAACAATTTCTTTGATCTTACTTATCAAGATCGGGACTACTTCATGGACATCGCCCACTACTCCTTTGCCTACTTGTTTTAAAATAGCAGCTCCCTTGTCCTTGTTAATCGCTACTGTGTTTTTCGCTTCCTTTAACCCCAACATGTGTTCTTTAGCACCTGAAATACCCAAGCCAATATATAATCTCGGGGTTACAGATTTTCCTGTTTGTCCAATCAACCGTTCACGACCCATCCAGCCTTCGTCCATTACCATTCGAGTGCCGCCAACAGACGCGCCGAGGACCTTGGCCAGGTCTTCTACCAGGTGCCAATTTTGGGCACTGCCCATACCGCGGCCGCCGGCTACTATCATCTCGGCTTCGGTTATGTCCAGTGTGGCCGGGTCGGCCTTACCGGTTCGCAATACCTTTGTCCGCATTGCCGATTCATCAATTTTTACTGTAATAGACTCGGCTGCTGCCTGACGCGAGTCATTTGCCTTACCCACACCAATTGCGCCCGGACGTATAGTTGCTATTAACGGCTCACGTGATGTTAAAGCAACCGTAGTATATACCTTGTCCCTATGTGTTGACCTGATTGCCTCTACTTTTCCTTCTTTAGTCACCTTGACCATGGTACAATCGGAAGCCATTCCCACTCCCAAACGTGCTGCTACACGAGGGGCCAGGTCACGGCCGTTTATTGTTGAGGCCATTAATACCATAAACGGTGTTTTTTCTTTGATAAGGCCCACAAGCACTTGCGTGTAAGCATCATTCGTATAATTAGCAAGCATGGGATGATCGATGTAATATACTATATCTGCACCATGACCGGCTATTGTTTTGGTCATATCAGCCAATTCATGCCCTAAAACCAAAGCTACAACATTTACCTTGAGTTGATCGGCAGCAGTTCGCGCTTCAATCAACATCTCAAATGTCGAGCTATTTACATCACCAAGGTCATGCTCAACCAGAACCCAAATATCATTAGCCAATAACTCCACCTCCAATGAACCGCAACAGTGGGTTCTTTGTCTTTTAAACTCCTTTGACACTTTAAATATTTCCAGTAGTTAAATCAGGGCCAGCCCCAATTTAAGCTGGCCCTGATTAACATAGCCTTAACCAATAATTTTTTCTATAATGCGCGACCTGTCCTATATCCTTCTAAGGTTGCATGGTCCATACGGCGCGGTGTCTTGCAATCGCCAATAACATGAATCTCAGGAACTTTACCTTTGATTTGCTCAAGAAGGCCACAATTTGCAGTATTAACACCAGAGATAACAACACTATCAAAGCCTTCCAGTTTACCCGGCTTTTGATGAAGTGTATGATATGTCGTAAGTTCTGAACCATTAATAGCTAAAACCATTGTTTGATTAACCAACTTAACTCCAAGGGCATTCAAGCGCGGCAGAAGTGCCAACCAAATCATCGCACTATTGGTTTGTGCCGGGAATACTGTAGGCATTATCAAGGTAACATCTTTGCCTTCTTCTGCCAGTTTCTCAGCAACCCCAACGCCCTTATGGAAGGCTTGCGGGTCATATACTGCAACGTTTTGGCCAACCTCAACTTCACCTCTGATAATTTCCTCAGGAATGAATACATTGGGGCTTTCCCATCCCATTACTGCCCTGTACCCGTAAGGGCTGAAACCATCACGGCGCGGTGTTGAACCGGTAGCCAGTACAACTGCATCGGGAGCTTCTTTTTCTACCATTTCAGCAGTTACTTCAGTGTTAAGAACTACTTTAACACCACACTTGTCAACCATCATCTTCCGCCAGCGAAGGATGCCATCAAGCTCAGCACTTCCCGGAAGCTGAGGAGCCAGGATCGCCTGTCCGCCTAACTCACCGCTCTTCTCATATACGGTTACATCATGACCACGAGATTGAGCTACCCATGCACATTCCAGACCAGCTAAACCGCCACCGATTACCATTACTTTCTTCTTCTTAGCTGCGGTGTCAAGTTCGCCACCCCAGACTTGTTCTTCACCAGCAGTGGGGTTATGGGTACATCCCAAACCGCCGCCCATACCATTGGTACAACCGTTACCGCAGCCAACACAGCCACGAATTTCATCAATACGGCCTTCCATAGTCTTTTTAACAATTTCCGGATCCGCCAGGTGTGCACGTGTCATAACACATCCATCTGCGTGACCATCAGCCAAAATCTGCTCTGCTTCTACTGGGTCAATGATACGACCGGTTGCCAGAACCTTCAGATTGGTAACAGCTTCTTTAATTGCACCTGCATTAGACGCAAAAGCCGCATGTGGGAAGGTTAACAAAGGAACAACGATCGGAACAAAGTTTGGAATCAAGCCTTGACTTACGTTAATATAGTCAATAACACCTTGTGCTTCAAAAGCCTTAGCTATTTCCTGATGATCCTGAATTGTCAGGCCACCCTGAGCATATTCTTCACAACTGAGACGAATTCCTAATGCCATATCTCTGCCAATTTCTTCACGAACAGCGGCCATAACTTCCATTGGAAGACGCATACGGTTTTCAAGGCTTCCGCCATATTCATCAGTCCGTCTGTTATAAAGAGGGGTCAAAAACTGATTTAACAGATATGCGTGAGCAGCATGAATCTCAACACCATCAGCACCGGCTGCTTTAGCATTACGGGCACACATACGGTAGTGCTCAATCAGGTCTGCGATATCATCTTTATCCATGGCCTTCGCCATAGCTGAACTTACAATGCCTCCCGGAGGTGGTGATAATTCAGACGCGGACCATACGGGAGTGCCGTCACGGCCGCCACCATTCATGAAACCAGCATGGGCAAACTGAACAAAAGCCTTGCAGCCATGCTTGTGGCAAGCTTCAACTGCCATCTTCATGCCCGGCAAGCAAAGGTCGTCATAACCCGGGCAGTCTGTTAACGCAACTTCATATAATCCGGTAGGATGTGCAATGTACTGACCAAGAATAAACAGTCCAAGACCACCCTTAGCGCGCTCTTCAACATAAGCAGCATAACGCTTGCCTAATTTACCATGTGAATACATATCCTCAGTACGGCATTCAACCATACTGGAATGGTGAGCTGAAATAACCGCACGATTGCGGATCTCTATAGGACCAATTTTAAACGGACTTAAAAAATATGGAAATTCACTAGACATAATCATTCTCCCTTCGAAAATGGATTAATTTATCTAACTGAATTCTTGCTTTATGCCAAATTCTTACTTTATGCCAGGATCAAGTTCCAAATCTTTTGAAACAGGAACACCTAATGAAGCCAATATTTCGGCACCCTTCTTAACATCATCAATGTGCTTTTGCTGCGGCTTAACCGGACCGCCCTTGTATTCAGAAATGTCGTATCTGGTATGGAACCCTAATTCGCTCCAAGGCAGTCTTTCGCCACCAGGCTGATCCATTTCCTCAAGCTTCTTGGAAATTGCTTCCAGCATAACATTGACTTTATCCCTGCTCAATGGAGCAACATTAGTCATTACATCTTTGTGAAGTCTTGCTGTGATACCACTGTTACCGGCAGCCCAAGTATATCCGCCGCCGCATGCGGTCATTACTATTGCCATTGCAATTCCGCGAACAACCGGTTCTTCTTTGCTGAACACAGGACCTGAGTCTGAACAGCAAGTACCGGTAATAACTTTGATGTTACGATTTACAGCACGGAATGATGCTGCATAGCTCCACAATGCTTCCCTATGACTTGCCCGTCCGGTCATATCGTTTACATAGAAGCTGCCCAGTCTACCATGAGCATAACTTAACTGGCCAATGAAGTTAGCCATCATACCAACAGCTACGCCTGCCGGTCCACCGCATAATCCACCAAGCAAGGACATTGTACTGGTCCAAGGCTCAATACCACGTTGCTGAATAGCCACAGCTAAATTAAATCTCGTCCAGTCAATCTTCATTTCAGGGATAATATGAATACCTACCTGAGTATTGAAAGGCTCACGTAAGCCTGAACCAATTACGGCCAATGTTCCGCCAGTCGTACTAACAGTTGGAATAAGGCCAAGGTGAATATTAGGACGTCCAGCACGACGCACTGCTTCTTTTACAGCTTGCTGTTCCCAAATACCGCAAGAAATTTCACTTGGGCAGCCAGCCTTAGGTACAACACCGCCAACTGATGCGATTCCGCCGGATATACCAAATCCTTGAATTACAGGCTCCTGAGCCCAGGATTGTACGTAAGGAATAATCCAGTCTTCGCCGATAACACCTGCTGCATTAGCCCAGTTTGCAGGACATCTTGGATCTTGCTCCGGCCTGTAAACAACTGTGTGTGCATCTTCCGCCCGGCCAAAAGTTACTGATGGCGGATTATCAGAGTACTCCTTGCAAACTTGCGCGATTTCCTCTTTTGTTAATTGAATAACACGAGAAGTTTCAATGTTCAGAATACCTATGTCAGCCAGCAACTCACAACCTGCCTGAAACACTGCATCCGCGGTAGCATCGTCCGGAAGAAGTTCCTCTGGATTGTACTTAATTTCGTACTTCTTCACCAGTGCGCGCACCTTTTTTGCCAAAGCTAAGTCAAACTCATCCATCTTCATTACTGGTCCGATTAGTGACCGTTCCTGAAAGTCTAGTGTTGGTATCATACCGCACCTCCATTTATTTTTGTACTTCACAACCAACTAAATTGAACAACAAATTAAGAACAACTTGTTAGTATTAAATACAACTTGTTCTTAAGCATGTCCGAGCAATTTATCACAAAGCTTAACAGCTTCGCTGGCATCAGGAGCAAAACCGTCTGCACCCATAGCAGCCGCCACTTCATGATTACACTCTGTTCCACCGATAATTACTTTGTACTTATCGCGGGTACCCATGTCTTTCAAATAGTTGATAACTTCATCACAGTAAGGAATAGTGGTTACCAAGAATGCTGATAGGCCAATAATGTCTGCATTAACTTCCTTAGCCTTATCAATAAACTTCATGGAAGGACAGTTAATACCTACCTCATGTACTTCATAACCGGCCAGCTCCAATTGCTTTTGAACCAGACCATAGCCTATAGAGTGCAGGTCGCCTTGAACCGCCCCTATAACTACAACACCCCTCTTGGGGCCTTCCGCTACAGGTAGATGTGGTGCTAGAAGTTCCATGCACTGGTCAACCAAATCCGCTCCCATGGTCAATTCAGCCAAGAAATATTCCTTTTTCCCAAAACGTATACCAATCTCCTTTAACCCTGCTAAAACTCCTTTTTCCAAAACTTCGCGCGCGTTCATACCCTCATCAATTGATTGTTGTACCAAAGCTAACGCCTTATCATCTTCTAATTCTAATACCGCCTCTGCTAATTCTGCTATATTCATAGCTTTACCTCCTTGTTTTTTTTTGATAAACTTGGTTACTTAAATTATATTACTGAAATCTGTGTTCACGAAGGAGACTTAGGGCCACGCTGTGGTCCTATAGGGCCAGTCATCTGAATTATCAGGAATCTTTGCAGAAAATAATAATTTAGTATAATCCTGGTTATCAGACATAAATGTCCTTCAATATCTCATTCATGATTATCTTCGATTAGCTAATTTTCATTATCATTATTGACGTTAAATAACTAATTTGCCTTGGCGGAATTTCTTAAGGTAATCCCGGCAAGCGGTTTGATTAAACAAGCTCAGGGATGCATAAATAGTTGACATCAGTGCCTGATCCCGCACATCTGTAATGCAGGAATTAAGTCCCATATCAATTGCCATTGTCATGAAAACTCGATTCAACAATGAACGTCCGGGCATCCCAAAACTAATGTTACTCAAACCACCGGTAATGTTTACACCGGCAAATTCGCCTTCACCTAGGCAACGGATTACTTCTAATGTAGTCCTGGCAGCATTTGCATCAACTGAGACGGCCATGACAAGGGGATCTACATAAAGATCCTCTTTTTTCTTGCCAGCCTTAAGCAATGGTTCAATTGCAGCACGTCCCGCCTTTAAACGTCCTTCTACATCGATAGGGATACCAGCATCATCCATGCATAGTACGATAACGGAACAATCAGCTCCGGCCACCACCGGCACCAACTTCTCAATCTTGTCACTCTCAGCGCTTGTGGAGTTGACCAACGGACGACCACGGTGAACAGCCATTGCTGCAATGAGAGCTTCGGGATCCGCACTATCCAGTACCAGAGGAACATCTACCACTTCTTGCACCACCTGGACCATCCAAGGCAGGTCTTCAACCTCTTTGCGGCCTGCTACTGCAGCATTTACGTCGAGCGTGTTAGCACCGCAAGCTACCTGCTCCTTAGCAAGGGCCTGCACAAATTCGACATCGCGGTCTATCACTGCTGCCCTCACAGCTTTCCGTGTAGCGTTAAGTGATTCTCCAATGATGAGCATATAAAAACCTCCATTCCTAGTAAATAGCACCGTCATTGTAAAAAAAGACAGTGCCTGCATCTATTTTATAAGATTTGGCACTAAGCGAAAAGAGCTTCAGGGCCTTACTTCAGCCCCAAAGTGCCAGCGAAGTAATTCCAATGAAGCTCTCCCGTTCCAGCTAACCTTTTTAAAACAAACTTATTTGAAGCTTATTGTTTAGCCTGCATTCCAACCTGCATCAGCTAAGATTACTGTGCCATTAACAAAGCTTGAGTCATTTGAAGAGAGAAACAGAGCAATTTTAGCAATTTCTTCAGGATCGCCTGATCTAACATGGGATGTCATTAATGTATTAAATCTCTGTAAAGCGAATGAATCGGGGTTAGTTGTTGTTTTACTTATATTTGTGGCTACTGCACCCGGTGCAATAGCATTACACCGAATTCCTGAATTAGCATATAGAAATCCTACATGCTTAGTCAAGCCTACAACAGCATGCTTTGTTGTTACATAAGCTGCGCCGCCTCTCATACCATTTAATCCACCAACTGAAGAAATATTGACTATATTCCCATTCCCCTTTTCTAAAAATATCGGAATACACTTCCTTATGGTGCGCATTGGTCCAGTTATATTAATTGCAAATACTTTTTCCCAAAGTTCATCAGTCATATTTACCGGAGAAGTAAAGTTATCCAGAACGCCGGCATTGTTAACCAGAATATCTACCGTACCATATGTGTTAACGGCAGTATCAATTAGCTTCTGAATATCTTCTTCTTTTGTAACATCTGTTTTAATAGCCAATGAACTTCCACCAATGGATTCAATTTCTGAAACAACGGCCTTAGCACCGTCTATATCAATGTCTGAGACAACAATTTTGGCACCTTCTTCAGCATAAAGTTTAGCTATTGCTTTCCCAATACCACTGGCTCCACCAGTTATAACAGCTACTTTATCAGTTAATTTACTCATATTTTATTCCTCCTTAAAATATAGAAATAAACCTATGGCTTAAATCTCCAGATTTACCGCTTTCAGATTATTAGATCATCCACAACATACAATATTCTCATAATCCTAAAAACTTGCTTTTATGATTATCTGTTAAATCCCTATTGTAGTTCTGCCAAAAATAGCCGAGCATTATTACTGCCCGGCTATTCTTTTTTTGTTATCCTAGCGGAAAACTAATCAAATCAAATAATACATCTGTACATAATCGCTGGAGGAATCAAATATTTGTATTCACTATAATCCAATAGACTTAAACATTTAATGATTAAGCATATACAGACCACTGATTAAGCACAACTATATTTTAAAGCGATATGTTATTTTACTGTGCTGAATATCCGCCGTCAATGACCAATTCCGCTCCGGTAATAAATGATGATTCGTCAGAAGCAAGAAATAGCATGCCATTAGCAATATCTTCTGCTTTACCTAAATAAGGCAGAGGAGTTTTTGCTTTAAAGTATTTAAGGTAATTCTCATTTTCAAAAAACGCCTTTGACATAGGAGTCTCAATATAACCTGGATGAATAGAATTAGACCGAATATTGTCTTTTGCATAATCTATAGCTATACTCTTTGTAAAAAGCCGTACTGCGCCTTTCGATGCTGTATATGGACCTGCTCCGGAACCCCCTGTTAGTCCGGCGATTGATGATACATTTATAATCGACCCGCCGCCATTTTCTTTCATAACTGGGAGAACATATTTCGCACTTAAGAAAACACTGCTTAAATTAACTGCCATAAATTTGTTCCAATATTCTAATGTGATATCCTCAAACGGTTGACCAGATTGAGCTATTCCTGCATTATTTACAAGTACGTCAATTTTACCGAAAGCCTTTACACCTTCTGCCACTACTTTTCCCCACGCCTCTTCAGAACTAACATCATGAACTAAACCTAATGCTTCATAGCCATTGCTTGTAATTTCCTTAACAACTTCTTGAAGTCTTTCTTCTTGAATATCTGTTAAAATCACTTTTGCACCCTCTTGTGCAAAAAGCTTAGCAGCGGCTTCACCCATTCCACTTGCCGCGCCGGTAATGATAGCAACCTTGTTCTCTAAACGACCCATTCTAAAACCTCCTATTTTAATATTAAACAGATTTTAATTTGAAGCACTAAGTTTAGTTATTCATCCTTGTAATTATATTGTAAGCGAGATCATCACTCACAATATGAGGGCAATAATTCTATTAAGTTTTTAGATTATTCAATAACCTCCTTACATAATTGTATCATCTTAAACCTAGTAGATAACCCTCCTAACTTTGGTCTCATTACCCCCCTCTCAAATATTTTGTACAGATATAATAACGCTTGATAACCTCCGGGTTAGAATTGCCTCATATTAGTTAATTTACCCCCACTATGTAAATCTTAGTTATTGTTTTCTAACTATCGTCAATTAATAATGCTCTTATTTTCCCCATGGTACAAGAGCAGTAGAGCTAATAAATTCCTCCGAAAAACGAGATTCACCTGAAAGTTCAATGTAATCTACTTTAGGAGCTAAAAGAGCTATTTCTTTTCTTTTATCAACATTTAATAGCGATAGGCATGCCCCGTGACCGGCAGCATTACCAACTACCTTAATTTTCTCAGGAGTTAAAGCAGGGATTAGTCCTATAGTTTTTGCTGCTTCAGGATCAATATAACTACCAAAAGCTCCCGCCATTAAGACTACATCAGGTTGCTTTGCCTGAGCACGTTCCAATAATATGCGGCACCCTGCGGCGAGCGCGGCTTTACCCAATTGCACCTGGCGCACATCGCCCTGTGTAACAACAATAGCCTCTCCTAAAGCAGTTTCCTCCGGCCAGGCTAGAACATATTCCATGCCTTCAGCTCCGTGCCTAAGACGATCATTATTAATACGAGAATTGAACCGCCCACCATCATGTAATATCCCGGCCTTTCTTAATGCTGCCACCACTGCAATTATTCCTGAACCACAAATACCGATTGGCGGCTCGCCACCTATGGTTTCCCAGCGAATTTCTTGGCTTTCCGGTATAAACTCAACTTTGTCAATAGCTCCATTTTGGGCACGCATTCCAAAACGAATCTGTGCTCCCTCGAAGGCAGGTCCGGCAGCCGTTGAACAAGCCCACTGATGTTGACTATTAGCCAGAATTATTTCACCATTAGTGCCAAAATCAATTATCAGTTGAAGTTCATCTTGAAGGTATGGTTCCAATGCCAAAAGTACAGCCATGCTATCTGCTCCTACAAATCCTGCTTTATTAGGCAGGAGATGCAGATTAGCAGCAGGATGCACTGCCATACCAATTGCAGCAGCCGGTAAGTCCAAAGGCTCAGCCCAAACTGGCGGATAAGGTGCAAGAGCCAAATGACGGGAATCTAAACCCAGGCACAGATGATGCATAGCCGTGTTTCCAACCAAAACTACTTCAACAACATTATCAGTCGACACCTGAGCTTTATCACATACTTCTGAAATCAGTTGATTAAGCCCCCTGACAACTGTTGCCCGCATCTGTGTGCTGCCGCCTTTAGTATTTGATGTATAGTGAATTCGCGTCATCACATCTGACCCATAAGCAGTTTGCGGGTTCAATTGTGAGGCCCGACCAAGCAATTGACCACTTCGGATATTAAACAGATATACAACCATAGTTGTAGTCCCCAAATCCACTGCAATACCCAGAATAAGCTCATGATACCCGGATTTTAGGTCCAGAATCTTACGTTCTTGCCAAACAGTAGCTGTAACCTGACCTTTTTCTTCTCTAATAATGTTTGGCAAGCGCATAAGAATATCATGCTCTAAATTTGTTAGCTTTTTAGTATGACTTTTAAAAGTCTGAAGGAAGCGCTCTCCATCAGCCCTTGGGTTGTCCAGAGTCGGCTCAGGCACATGCAAAAATAGCTGGCGCACAGCTGGTTTAAGGGTAATATCTAGGTTTCCATAGCTTTCTTCCAATACTATTACTTGTTCCGGCCTAGTAGCCAGAGGTATTATTACCGTGCCTGCAGAGAGTACCTTAGTATGGCATGCCAACCGCCAACCTTTATCTAGGTCGTCTCCTAACATTTCTATTTCACGTGCCGAAGGAGGAGAAAATGATTCTAGTGGTTCAACCATCACCCTACATGAACCGCAAACACCTCGCCCCCCGCATTCTGCTCTAATACCAACCCCTGCTTTTTGAGCCAATTCAAGAACACTAGCCCCAGTCGTTGCTTCAACATTTATGCCCTGCGGCATAAATTTAATTGTTGTCATCTGCTATCACTCCAAACAGGGTATAGATAATTCCATATATCAAGTTTAATGGAATCGCATAAAATTAATTCCAAACCTTATATTACATTATAACAATTTTTTACTATAATGCAACACCCTTATTGATCGGATTAACGAATAAATTTTACCTTATGAAAATATTTTGGGGTTAAGATTTATATTTTTCAAAGCAACGGGGGCAAGGAAATTGTCAGTTCAACTTCTGCCTTACATGAACTGCAAATACCTGCCCCCCGCATTCTCCCATAATACCTACCCCTGCTTTTTCAAATAACTGCAAATCACTGCCTCTTACCTTTTCATCAAAACTAGGGGTAAAGTTTTACCGTGAGCGCATTGGCCTACAATACTTAAATTGCTAAACCTGCTTTTATTCCATCAGTCATCGCACCTTCGATAAGGTCATCCCCAGCGCAATCACCGACTGTATAAACTTCATAACCATCTTTCTTCAATTTCTCTGCTAATTCAAGATTATGGGTATGTCCTTGGGCGATAATCACATTATCAGCAGGAATTGAATGTTCTTTTCCTTCTTTATCGGTATAAGTGATTGTCTTCTCACCAATGCTTGTTACCTTGCATCCACATAAGCTTTTGACACCAACCTTGCGATTGTGGCTTAAGTGGATCCAACGCCTGAGAAGTGACATTTCCCAACCAAGAGCATATCCCTCTTCAAGAATAGTAACATTACGACCGCGTTCGGCAAGGAATTCGGCCATCTCAACACCAACTAACCCGCCACCGACTATGACCACATTTTTACCTAGCGGCATAAACACTTTACTTCCCAATGCAAGTTTCTTGGGATCGCGTGAAATACCTGTCAATGAGCCGGCCTTAAGCATTAACTTGGTTTTTAGGTCAGTCTTGGCAGCTGCCCCATCACCAGAACCGGTAACCATATTACGCATGTCATCCCCATCAAGAACATGAGTTTGTCTTACACCCGGAATATCCGGTAAGAACCGTTTAACCCCAACCGCACTTACAACAACATCCGGCTTTAGCTTCCGTACATACTCAGGTGTGACCTCTACACCTACTTGAATATCAACCTTAAGCTTCTTAAGCTGTGCTTCAAGGTGTTCAACAAGTTTATAGTTTGCATCATACATAACTGAAGCAAAGAATAGTGTGCCACCGAGAAATTTTTCCTTATCACAAATAGTTACTTTGTGTCCGCGCAGTGCAGCCACTCTAGCTGCTTCCATACCAGCCGGGCCTCCGCCAACTACCAGAACACGCTTTTGTTTAGCGGCCTTTGTAATCTCAAACTCAGCTTCATTAGTACAGACCGGATTTACCCCACATTTTAATTTTGAACTTAAGAATATCTGACTAATGCATTTAAAACAGGCAATACATGGGCGAATATCCTCTAAGCGATCTTCTTTTACCTTATTTGGAAGTTGAGGATCAGCCAAAAGCTGACGCCCCATTCCAATGAAGTCAACAGCACCTTCACCTATTAATTTATTGCCATCTTCCGGCTCAATGCGGCCGACAGCAATAACCGGAATCTTTATTGCAGCTTTAATTTGTCGTGCTTGGGGAACTATATTGCATTTATTAAGAGGGGTATGAGTATCTTGGCAAGCTGTAGACTGAACACCACCTCCATATGCACTGCTGAAAATAGCATCTGCACCGGCCGCTTCTACCATCTTCGCAACAAGGATAGCATCTTCAACAGTTTCTCCTGCAGCCTGATGCATGGTAAATGAATTGATTTTGCATATAATTGGGAAGTCAGGTCCGGTTGCCTTTCTACAAGCCTTGACGATTTCAACTAAAAGCCTGGCCCTATTCTCAAGTGAGCCACCATACTCATCAGTCCGCTTGTTACTAACAGGACTAATGAATGAATCAAGCAAATAACCATGCCCGCCATGAATCTCAATAGCATCAAATCCAATTCGTTTTGCCCTTTCAGCAGCTTCGGCAAACTTTTGTATTACCCAGTCAATATCCTCTTTAGTAGCGACTTTATATTCCTTCTTAACCCCACGCGACTTTGCAAAAGATGCCCCGTCTGAAGCAGTTATATCATTCATTGTCCCGATATCGCCTTGTTTTGGTTCAGGCATCGATGGCACCAAGATCGGAATACCCCTAGTTGGGTCTACATTGGAAGTAGGTCCAGGGTGTTGAAGCTGAGGGGCTACTTTGGCTCCATGCTTATGTATCCGGTCAACCATTTCTTTTAAACCAGGAACATGCTTTTCATCAGAAATACCCAATTGGTATTCAAGACAAACACCATAGGGATGGCCTACCGATACTGAACCCAAAATTATCAACCCAGTACCACCTTTAGCAATCTCCTCATAAAAGCGTATTTCTCTTTCGGTGGTAATTCCTTCATCAGTACTTAACTCGGTACCCATTGCTGTCAGAACTATCCTGTTGCGAAGTTCCATGCTGCCAATACGACCTGGAGACATGAGTTTACTTAATTTTGCCAAGGCTCTCACTCCTAATCTTTTAGAATATTTAATATATTTTATCAGTTTTCAGCCATTTTACATAGGGCCACCGGGGCCACGCAGTGGCCCCGGTATGACAACCAAAAAATTTTTAAGAGATAAGGGGTCAAAAAATCTAGTTAATCCTATTTAGTTAATAATGACTGAAGCCTTATCCCTGAGCATTTCTTTTTCCAAAGAAAAGTGCAAGAACACATACAAACACTAATACACTTAGAACAATGGAAGTTAAGAAGATGTTCTTGATACCCATTGCTAAATCAGGATTTCTTAATAAAACGCCCCATAACACGTTTCCAAGGGTTGCCCCTAAAGATACGGCTAACTGCATAGCACTCATTGCATATACTATCATCGTGTTAGGAAGTGACATTTGGGCACCAATATGAAATATGTTGTTGTATGGGCTCAAACCCCAAATAACAACAACAGCAATAATAAATGTTAAGGAAGTATTAACATCCATCAAGTAAAAACCATAGACAGATACAATTAACAGCAGAATTGTTACCAAAGCATTCCATCTGTAATCTCTTAGGCGGGAAATCAGCCATCCGTTAAAGGCACTGATAAAGAAAGCTACTATTCCTTTACCTGATATAAACATTCCGGACATTGTGGGAGTCAAGCCTTTAACTTTCTGAGCGTATACCGGGAAATAGTAGGATATTGCCACCCCTACCATGATAACGAGAAAACAGGCAACAAAACAGAGTACAAAGGTAAAATTGGTAAAGATACTCATTGATATAATTGGGTTTGAAACACGATTTTCTACAACAATAAATAATATAAGGGATAAGATTGCGCCAGCAATCATAATAAGAATAGTCGATGAACTCCAAGGATATGTTTTGCCGCCTAAGACCGAAACCGCTACCACCAGTACAATAAATACGGTCATCAAAAGCGATCCCGCATAATCTATTTTAGCGTTTGGACTTTTTGGTATTTCCGGCATAAACTTAAACATAAGAAGAAATCCCGTTAAACAAAAAACCATAAGAGTTACAAATATAAAGTGCCAGTTCAAATTATCTACAATAATACCTCCAAGAAGCGGACCGATAATCATCAATGCGGCCATCAAAGAGCCGTAATAGCCAATATATTTGGCCCTCTCTTCCTTTGTGCACACATCCGCAATTACTATCAAGCTGACAGTTATCGAAAAACCTCCGCCGATGCCCTGAACCAATGATAAAGCAATTAACTGAAACATATTTTGGACGAAAAGGCCAAGTATCTCTGAAGCAAATAATACAAGAGCGCCAACAACTAAAACACGCCTTCTTCCAGCCAAATCACTTAGTTTTCCGGCTATCGGTGATACTATGGCTGAACCCATCATAATTGCCGTAAAAACCAAAGCTAAATACTCCATGCCACCGATGGCATCCACTATTTTTGGAAGGGCTGTACTAAGCTGTACAGCATAAAGTTGTGCTGCTGAAATGAATGAAAACAAACCTACTATTAACAAAAATTTTGCCCGAGGAGTTATCTTAACTGGTTCATGAACATTAGCACTCATTCATTTAGTCTCCTTTCAATTTAAACTTCTCAATAGCGCGAATCCTGCTTTTTTCAATTTGTCTTTGGGATCTTATTGGGGCTTGTACACAAGCTGATTAACGAAACAGCTTACCCCAGAACGTGGGTTTTCAACACCAAGTTTAAAAGAATACCGGGCTTAATTAGGTAAAACAATTCATTTTAAATTCAAGTAGGTCATAACGCCTATTTATCACCACCTATGCCAACATCAACCCAAGCACAGATTAGCTCAGAGCCGAAAAACACATATAGCTCCAGGTTTCGGATTAAGCTGATTCGTTTATGCTAGAAGTATAGCGGAGCAGGTATTACAAGTCATAAGGCCAGATTCTCAAATAAGCTTAAACTTTAAATTTAGGAAAATACTAGGTAATCTTATTTAATTTTTCAACTGATAATCGCTCCTTATTTTCTAATTCTTCTAACAATTTGGCTTATAACCTTATTAGCAACACCCCCTTTGGGATTTAGATAAAACTAAAGGCAGGGTCGAATCCTGCCTTTAGTCAATTTTATAGTTTAATGCTACAACTGTAGTTTATATTGTTACTTTAATGTTAAAGAAATTAATTACGTTATCATAATATCAGTACTACGCCAGATATGCGAAGGGACATTAGGGTCATTATTTGACCCCAATGTGACGGGAACGGGGGTTACCTGTTCCTACAAAAAATCTACCATGAACTCGGGTTCGAAGATTTAACAGTAAGGAAGAACGCGCTTTTATTACTACTCAGTCTATCAAAAAATTAAAAGAACATTTAAAAAAATGGGCTCTTGCTCCAGATGGTTGGAAACTTTCTGGCAGCGAAAAAACTATGACATTTCTAAACTTAATGAAATAATAGATAAAGCCACCTCTGAAGATAAAGCAAGAATAAGAGCTAAAATGAATTTCAAAGGATTGTTACTGCAAGTAAGATGAAAAAAATTTTTAGAGATACGAAAAAATAAAAACATTACTCACTTTTTATATTAACAAAAATCCTGCAAAACCTTGCGTGGCAAAGTTCTACAGGATTTTAATTTTGTTCAAGTGTCAAATATGGAATAATATCAGTACTACGCCAGATATGCGAAGGGACATCAGAGTCATCATTTGACCCTAATGTGACAGCCCAGTTTCTACTTGCCCTGGTATTTAACGACTTTATTTGCTTCCTTCCCTTTACCAAGCAGGAGCATAATAACCAGAACAACAACCACTAGAGAAAGTACAAAAGAACTTAAAAAAACGTTCTTGACACCTGCAGCCATATTCGGATTTCTTAACAAGAAACCATATAAAACGTTCCCAAGGGTTGAACCGAGAGCTACAGCTAATTGTATAGCACCCATTGCAGGCACTATTTCAGTATTAGATAATGACATTTGAATGCCAATATGAAAAACACTGCTATAGGCCGCGGATATGCCCCAGAAAACAACTGCAATAATAAGCATTAATATGGACGTCTGAGCATCCATGGTATAAAAGGCAAAACAAGCCGCAGATAATATCACCACGATTCCCAAAGCGTTCCACCTGTATTCTTTAATGCGTGAGATAATCCATCCGTTGAGGGCACAGGCAAAAAAGGCTATGACTCCTTTAGCTGCCATAAACATTCCTGAATAAGTAGGACTCAAGCCCCTAATCTTTTGAGCGTAAATCGGGAAATAAAACCCAATTGCCGTTCCGGCCGCAATTGATATAAACGAAGCAAAAAAACATATTCTGAAAGTAGGATTACCAAAAAGAGTCATCGGCATAATAGGGTTTGCAGTACGCTTTTCTACAAGAACAAACAACCAAACAGCCAATAACGCACCGATAATCATGCCAATAATTATTGGCGAACCCCAGGGATACTGTTTGCCGCCCAAGACAGTAACCAGCACTGTCAGCATAATAGCAACAGTCATCAAAATTGAACCAAGATAATCAATTTGGGTGTTTTTACTCCGAGGTATTTCTGGCATAAAGATAAATATCAGTAATGCTGCTGTCAAACTAAAGGGTATAAGAGCCAAACATATAAAGTGCCAATTTAAATTATCAACAATAACACCACCGAGAAGCGGGCCTATAATTACCAATAAAGCCATCAAAGACCCATACATCCCAATATATTTTGCTCGCTCTTCCTTTTCACAAACATCAGCGATTACTATCAAGCTTACGGTTACTGCAAAACCGCCGCCGATTCCCTGAACCCCCGCTAAGGCAATTAACTGATAAATGTTTTGAACAAATATGCCAAGGCACTCTGATATAAATAATATAAGCACACCGATAAACAAAACAGTCTTTCTTCCGAATAAATCACTTAATTTCCCAGCAATTGGCGACATTATTGCTGCCCCCATCGTAATTGCCGTAAAAACTAAACCAAAATACTCCATGCCGCCAATAGTGTCTGTTATTCTGGGCAATGCAGTTGAAAGTTGATATGCAAAAAGTTGTGCTGCTGAAATGAAGCAAAATAACCCAACTACTAGTAATATTCTTGCCCGCTGGCTTATTTTAACTGTCTCTTGAATTGCAGAATTCATTTGTTTTATTCTCCTTTCAATTATTAACTATTCATTATCAGCCGCGATGGTTCCCTTGTATCCATAAGGATTCCGGGCTCTAAAATTGGCTCATTGCCTAATTTACAGCAACACCTCCTTATCCGAAGTCGTCCTTCTAAACAAATGTATTCACCGCACCGGCTATTGATGTCTTTTAAAATTAATTTGTTCTACGGGCTTGCCAATCAACATAATAATTTTTGACATAAAAAAGGGGAGGGTACCCATAAATTTATTAGTAATTATGGGACACTCCCTTAATCTTTACACACGAGTTTATACTACCGGCTTTTATAATATATAGTATTATAGCTGAGCAATATTATTACCGATTACTTTCTCCAAATCAAGAAGTGTAATAAGGTTATCCTCCATTTTTGCTATTCCGGAGATGTAGTTGGAATCAATGCCGGAAATTATGGTAGAAGGTTTTTCAATAACATTTCCAGGTATCATAATTACTTCCGATACCCCGTCTACCTCTATGCCGACAAGATTATCACCGGCTTCTACCACTACTATCCGGGTCCTTTTTGTACATTCGGTTTCTGTGAAACCAAACTTCCGCTTCAAACTAAAGATTGGGATCACATACCCCCGCAGGTTTATTATACCATCAATAAAATCACCGCTACCCGGAATCTTTGTCGTTTCCTGGTAAACTATAATCTCTTTGACTTTGTTGATTTCCACTCCAAATACTTCTTTCCCCAGCAAAAAAACAACGTATTGTCCTTCATTAAATTTGCTCTCTTCCATCTTGTCACCCCCTAAAGCCGGAACTGTGAAACCATATTCTTTAACTCCCGGGCCATCTGGGCCAACTCTTGGGAAGAACCCGATATCTCTTCAATAGATGCCGTCAATTCTTCTGTAGAAGCCGATACTTCTTCAGCCGCAGACGCGTTCTCTTCAGAAATAAAAGCCACATTCTGCATGGATGAAGTAATCTCCTCAGTTGAAGCAGACATTTCTTCAGTTGATGCTGTATTCTCCTCGGTTATTGCCGCAACATTGCCGACCGCTTTGGATACCTCTCGGCTGTTTGCCAATATGTCATTGATCAACCCCATAATCTTATGTACATTATCCCCGGCGCTCTTAACTCCAATTACTATTTCACTCAAGGATTTACCTGCATCCTGAGCCAGGCCAACACCTGCTTCCACCTCTTTGGTGCCTACCTGCATTGATTCTACGGCTACATTAGTGCCCCTCTGGATATCGGTAATAAGCTGTGCTATTTCCTTTGTAGCTTTGCCTGACCTCTCGGCCAGTTTACGAACCTCATCGGCTACCACGGCAAAGCCTTTGCCATGCTCACCTGCCCGTGCCGCCTCTATAGCAGCATTTAAAGCTAACAAATTAGTTTGTTCCGCAATATCGTCTATAACTTGGATAATGTCACCGATTTTCTGGGAATGTTCACCCAGTTCATGAACCCTCTGGGATGTGTCAAATACTGCTTCTTTAACCTTAAGCATACCTTTAACAGTTTTCTCTACAGATTGCCCGCCATTTTCGGCTAATACACCATTCTGTTCTGATACCTGCTTGACATTTTCCATGCCATCAGCCATTGCATCTATTTTGCTTACCATATCATTAACCATATCAGTTGTTTTGATAACATTTAGATTCTGTTCTCCTGCTCCGGACGCTACCTGCTGAATTGATTGGGCCATCTGGTCCATAACTTGTACTATCTCGGTAACACCTTCAGCCTGAGTGGAAGAACCCTTAGCCACCTGCTCAATAGTCTGGGCTACCTGCTGGGTAACCTTGGCAGCCTCTGCAGAGTTGGAAGACAACTGTTCACTGGTTCCTGCCACAGACTTAGAGGAATTATCTATTTTATGCAGCAAGTCCTTGAGATTGTTTACCATAACAGTGAACGAATCACTCAAATCCTTAATTTCATCATTAGTCTTGATTTTCGGAACAGTAACAGCAAGGTTACCGTCTGCTACTTCTCCGGCAACTGCTGCCAACAATCCAACAGGCTTTGAAATAGCGCGGCTTAAAAAGAATCCTAAAAGAAGACTGATAATAACGGCTGCAGCAGCAATCGCCTGAATTATTTTTTTGCTTGTGGCAGCCCACCTATTTGCTTCATTAACGTAATCTTGATTACTTTCCTTAATCAATGAGTTCCATTCTCTTAACTTTACTTTATAATCGTCTAAAATTCGCCTAGCTTCAGTATCATATTTGAGGGCGGTCTTCGTATCCCCTGACTTAACAGCCTTAAATATATTTTGAGAAGCAAGATCAAATTGTTTAGAAAGCTCTTTTTGCTCAGCTAATGCTTGTTTTGACCCAGCCTCTGTAACAATATTTTCAAGCTCTTCATAAGTTTTTAACTGCTGCTCCCTGGCTGCATTATAAGCATCAATATAACTCTGAGTTCTATATCCCAGAAATCCCCAAACGTTAGCACCCTGTTCCAACTGATAAAAACCTAAATCTGAAGCCAAAACATTTGTCGGCATATTAATTTCCACAATTTCATTATAAGTTTGGTTAATATGGGTAGACGTATTTATACCAAAAGAAGATACAACCAGTAAAATACCTGCAACAAAAATAAATCCGGCCAACATCTTTTTCCCTATTGTTATTCGCATTAAATACACCTCCTAATTTTCCCCATACCCCAGGTATTTTACATTTTTCGACATTATCACCTCCATTTCCTGTTTATTTGCACATTTTTTACAAGCATGCAAAAACCATGCCAGCATTTAGTCTGTTTTATAAATGCAGCTCTCACACGGTTTCCCATCTATTCGCCTGTAATCAAGCCCGGTAATTTACATTCCAAAAGAACTAAAGGGTGTGCCAAAACGCACACCCTGGCTATGTTGTTGCCTCTTAACTTATACTGCTAAAGCAATATTATTACCGATTACTTTCTCCAAATCAAGAAGTGTAACAAGGTTATCCTCCATTTTTGCTATTCCAGAAATGTAGTTGGAATCAATGCCGGAAATTATGGCAGAAGGTTTTTCGATAACATTGCCAGGTATCATAATTACTTCCGATACCCCGTCTACCTCTATGCCGACAAGATTGTCACCGGCTTCTACCACTACTATCCGGGTCCTTTTTGTACATTCGGTTTCTGTGAAACCAAACTTCCGCTTCAAACTAAAGATTGGGATCACATACCCCCGCAGGTTTATTATACCATCAATAAAATCACCGCTACCCGGAATCTTTGTCGTTTCCTGGTAAACTATAATCTCTTTGACTTTATTGATTTCCACTCCAAATACTTCTTTCCCCAGCAGAAAAACAACGTATTGTCCTTCATTAAATCTGCTCTCTTCCATCTTGTCACCCCCTAAAGCCGGAACTGTGAAACCATATTCTTTAACTCCCGGGCCATCTGGGCCAACTCTTGGGAAGAACCCGATATCTCTTCAATAGATGCCGTCAATTCTTCTGTAGAAGCCGACACTTCTTCAGCCGCAGACGCGTTCTCTTCAGAAATAGTCGCCACATTCTGCATAGATGAAGTAATCTCCTCAGTTGAAGCAGACATTTCTTCAGTTGCAGCTGTATTCTCCTCGGTTATTGCCGCAACATTACCGACCGCTTTGGATACCTCACGGCTGTTTGCCAATATATCATTGATTAACCCCATAATCTTATGTACATTATCCCCGGCACTCTTAACTCCAATTACTATTTCACTCAAGGATTTACCTGCATCCTGAGCGAGACCAACACCTGCTTCCACCTCTTTGGTGCCTACCTGCATTGATTCTACGGCTACATTAGTGCCCCTCTGGATATCGGTAATAAGCTGTGCTATTTCCTTTGTAGCTTTACCTGACCTCTCGGCCAGTTTGCGAACCTCGTCAGCTACCACGGCAAAGCCTTTGCCATGCTCACCTGCCCTGGCCGCCTCAATAGCGGCATTTAAAGCTAACAAATTGGTTTGTTCCGCAATATCGTCTATAACTTGGATAATGTCACCGATTTTCTGGGAATGTTCACCCAGTTCATGAATCCTCTGGGATGTGTCAAATACTGCTTCTTTAACCTTAAGCATACCTTTAACAGTTTTCTCTACAGATTGCCCGCCATTTTCGGCTAATACACCATTCTGTTCTGATACCTGCTTGACATTTTCCATGCCATCTGCCATTGCATCTATTTTGCTTACCATATCATTAACCATATCAGTTGTTTTGATAACATTTAGATTCTGTTCCCCTGCTCCGGACGCTACCTGCTGAATCGATTGGGCCATCTGGTCCATAACTTGTACTATTTCGGTAACACCTTCAGCTTGGCTGGAAGAACCCTTAGCCACCTGCTCAATAGTCTGGGCTACCTGCTGGGTAACCTTGGCAGCCTCTGCAGAATTAGAAGACAACTGTTCACTGGTTCCTGCCACAGACTTAGAGGAATTATCTATTTTATGCAGCAAGTCCTTGAGATTTTTTACCATACCAGTGAACGAATCATTCAAATCCTTAATTTCATCATTACTCTTTAATTCCGGAAAAGTCACAGCAAGGTTTCCATCGGCTACCTCCCCGGCAACCCCTGCCAACAGCTCAACAGGTTTTGAAATATTGCGGCTTATAAAAATTCCTAAAAGAAGACTGATAATCAAAGCTACACCGGCAATCGCCAAAAACAACTGACTGCTTATGCCGCCATACCTAATTGCTTCATTAATCAGAGCTTGATTGCTTTCATCAACCAATGAGCCCCATGTATCAGTATTGGCTTTATAATCCTTAAAAATCGGCCTCGCTTTAACACCAAAATTAAAAGCAGATACCATATCCCCGGCCTCAACAGCCTTAATGGTGTTTTGCACAATATCGTCATATTGTTTGGTAAGTTCTTTTTGCTTAGCAAGTAATTCTTTAGATTTTTCGTCTGTAAGGAGCTTTTCAATTTCTTCATAAATTTCTGTTTGGTTCTTTTTAGCATCATTATAAGTATCAATATAACTCTTGTCTTTGTAGCTGATATAGCCCCGTATGGCAGCAGCCTGTTCAACCTGATAATACCCTAAATGTGCTATTCCATCAGATATCGGCATATTAGTCTCTATAATCTCATTATACATTTGGTTAATATTTGCAGTAGAATTCTTACTAAAAATAGATACCATTAACAATATAAGTGCTATGAAAATAAAGCCTCCCAATATTTTTTTTCCAATTGTTAAACGCATTTAGCACACCCTCCTTTTTTTGTCCAATATACCTGCACTTTAAATACACTGCAGTTTGCGCGCAATCGACAGATTCACCCCCATAATTTGTTTTTTCGACAAATTATATAATGCAATAATCGTGCCAATATTAATGTTTTTATCAATAATAGTTGCTATAACTGTTTTCGTGTGTATTTATCTAAAAAATAAACCAGGTGGCTTTCATGTAAAGAGTATCATAGTGTGCCGATCGGCACACTATGTTCCTAAAAGAACAATATTAAGAAGTTTTATCTCTTATCCGGTCAAGGCGGCAATAAAGAGATTTTCTAGATATCCTCAGATAACGGGCAGTTTCCGCTTTATTGCCATTATGCATTTCCAGAGCCTTAAGCACCACCCTGTCCACGTAATCTTCGAGAGGCAAGCCGTCATAAGGAAGAATAAAACTGACCGGATCTACCGGAGGAGGGGATTCTTGATTTGCAGAACAATTAGTGCTATAGCTGCCTGTAATGCTTAGATGTTCAGGTTTTAATACATAGTCATCGTGCATAAAGACACCCCACTCAATAACATTACTCAATTCCCGAATGTTACCGGGCCATTTATAGGACATCAAAATTTCCTTAGCTTTGTTACTAATAGTTTTAAATTTCTTTTTCTTTTTGGCAGCAAATTCAAGAAGCATTTCTAATGCAAGAGAACATATCTCCTCTTTCCGCTCTCTCAGTGGTAAAAGTTTTAGGCTTCCAACATTCAGCCTGTAATACAAGTCAAGCCTGAAAAGTCCATCTTTAACCCGTTCAGATAAATCGACATTGGTAGCACAAATAATCCGGACATCTGATTTTATATTTTTCAGCCCTCCAACCCGGTAGAACTCTTTTTCTTGAATAACTCTCAAAAGCTTAGCTTGGAGTTCAAGCGACAGCTCTGCGATTTCATCAAGAAACAAGGTGCCGCCTGAAGCCAGATCAATTTTCCCTTTACCTCCTTTAGACATTGCCCCGGTATATGCTCCGCCTTCATAACCGAATAATTCACTCTCAAACAAGCTGGGCATCAAGGCAGCACAGTTTATACCTACAAATGGCAAATCGGTACCCTCAAAACCATGGTGAATCAACCTTGCTATAACTTCTTTCCCTGTTCCTGTCTCCCCTTCAATCAATACCGGTATTGCCCGGTCAAAATGCAGTTTATTAGCTCTGCGAATCACTTCTTTCGACTGCTCAGAGGTACTGATAATTTTCCCAACATCTGCCACTGTTATTTGATCTTCAATTTCATAATCAATGTCTCCTTGCTTGGAATCTGCAACTTTAGTTATCCTGTTCCCATCCTTTTTCAGTTTATCTGTTTCAATTAAATTCCGTTGAGAATTCTTAATTTTTTCAATAATAGATGCCAACTTGTTAATATCAACTGGTTTAAGCAGATAATCTCTAGCTCCGGCCCTCAATGCCTCAATAGCTGTTTCCATATCCCCATGACCTGTAAAAATAATTACCTCCGGACCGTCAAGGCACTTTGACCCCTTAATACTGCGCAGTAATTCAATCCCATTCATCCGGGCCATCTTAATATCAGTCATCACAAGCTCATATTTCTTATTTTGTAATGATACCAATGCCTGCCGCCCGTCTTCACACCCCGATACAGCATGCCCTAGATCCAACAAAAACTCCGTCAGGCTTTCCCTGCTGTCTTGATCATCTTCAACCAGAAGAATATTCATGAAATTTTACCTCCGTAAAAGCTATTCAAATCTCATATTTCCCTTGGTAAAAAAATGGAAAAAATAGTGCCTTCCTTTTCATTGCCGTCTACAGTGATATGACCATTTAAGTCTGTAATTATAGAATGAACTATAAAAAGCCCCAGCCCCATTCCTTCATCGGGTTTAGTAGTAAAAAACGGTTCAAACAACTGGTCTTTAACTTCCCCGCTGATGCCAATTCCATTATCTTTGATTTTCAGCACAATGCAGTCCTCAAAATTAGTTGTACATACTATTTCCTTGAACTCTTTGGCACTTAAATTTAAAGCCTGGATAGAGTTAATTAATAAATTTAAAATTACCTCTTCAATCACATTTCTTCTAGCCAAAATTCTTGGCAGATTTTCAGCAAGGTCTAATTTAACTTCTATCCCGCTGCCGTTTATAAGGCTGGTTATAGAATTTATTGCGCTTAGAACAGCTTGGTTTAGGTCACATGGAACCAACTCAGTCTCGCCATCTTTTTTTATTATTGAACGGATATGTCTAACGATATTGCTTATCTTATCTATCTGATTTGACATCTTAAATAATTTTTCAATTAACTCTTCCTGCGAAATCTCTTTTCCCCTTTTGTGCCAAAAAAGTATACTGTCTGTCATCACCTTTAGGCTGTTTAACGGTTGATTAATTTCATGTGCAACACAAGCGGCCATAGCTCCAATAGTAGCCATCCGGACAGCTCGTTCTGCTTTTTGACGTGAATGTTCCAACTGTTCTTCAATTCTTTTTTGTTCCGTAATATCATAACAGTTGACTACTATCCCAAATACTGCCGGGTTGTCCAACAAGTTAGTTCCAAGAGCTCTTAAATAATGCCATGTCCCGCTTTTATGCATGAAGCGGTACTCAGTTCCGATACCGACACTGGGAACTTTATGTATTAGTAAAAAATCATTCAAAGCACGGTCTACATCTGCAGGGTGGAAATATTCAAAAGTATTACGCCCCAGCAGTTCTTCCGGTATATAACCAAGATATCGTTCTACCGAAGGACTTACATACGTTATTTTCCCAGTAGCATCAAGCACTACGATAATATCGGAAACATTCTCTATTAAAGAACGATAATATATTTCACTGCGTTTCAATTTCAGCTCTGATTTTTTCCGTTTAGTAATGTCTTCTAATAAAGCTATTATTTCTGTTATATTGCCTGACCCATCTCTCATTGGGGTCGGGAAAATCGCCAGATGCACTTCTTTACCATATTTCGTTAATCCAATAGTTTCAAAATTTATATAGCTTTTCTGCAGAATTCCGCGCTGGAATTCGTTTAATAAAGCTTTTTCCTCAGCAGCGCTTACAATCAATTGTTTTTTACCAATAACTTCACTTGCCTTCCAACCAGATACATCTTCAGCAGCCTTATTCCAAATAGTTACAGTAAATGTGATGTCAAATCCAATTATCGGCCAGGGTGACACCTCAATTGAATTCCTAATAGTTTCACTGTGTTTTAATTTCGCAGCTGATGAAGCAATAATGTCCTCATTTATATAATTTTTACCTGAAATTTTAATCCCTTTCACCACTTTTCTTTTAAACCTTGAGCAAAAAAATATGAATACAGTATTGTATTTATAAATATTGTCTGTAAGTTGAATTTATTAGATATTCACCCTACAAATTCCTTCCTGTTTCGACATTTTTTTTCAAATTTTGTATGTTAACCACCGTTGCTGTATCAATAACAAGCATCGCGGCATATTATATATCATCTTTTAAAGCCCTACAACCAAAAGGAGGTCGACAAACTTGGCCAACGGCAAAATTAAAAAAATGTTCCCGGGCGGGAACACTTCACAGGGGTTCTATTCTTACTATGATAATATTATCGAGCCTGATGCCAAACGGATTTTTGTAATCAAAGGCGGGCCCGGTGTCGGAAAATCCACACTGATGAGAGCTATCGGTGAAACTATGTTTGATAAGGGGTATAGCGTTGAATTCCACTGCTGCTCCTCAGATAACAGTTCCCTTGACGGGGTATGTATTCCAGAAATCGGGATAGCCATGCTGGACGGTACAGCACCCCATGTCGTAGACCCCAAAAATCCCGGAGCAGTCGATGAAATTGTCCATCTCGGTGATTTCTGGGATGAAAACCTGTTAAGAAAAAATAAGAGTGCAATATTAAAAACGAACCATCTGGTCGGGCGTTTCTTTCAAATGGCCTACTTTGCTCTTAAAGAGGCAAAAGTAATCCGTGACGAGTGGGAAAGCTATATAACTGAAGCAATGAGTTTTGCCGGAGTTAATGCAGTAACTCTTAAGATTTCAAAAGAAATCTTTTCTGATGTAAAACCAGATTTCAGCCGTCCTGCCAAAGCACGACATTTGTTTGCCAGCGCTATTACCCCTGACGGGTCAATAAACTACCTTGATACGATTCTTCAGGATATACGTAAACTGTATATAATCAAGGGGGAACCTGGCAGCGGCAAGGCTGCACTGATTGCTAAACTGACTGACCAGGCAGCTGGTCTCGGGCTTGACAGCGAACAGTATCATTGTTCACTGATTCCTCAAAACATCGATGTTCTTGTGATACCAAAACTATCAGCAGCAGTTGCTAATTTATCGGAACCGGTATGTTTTGACCCCATATGCCTGCCTAATCTTGAAATTTCCGAAGAAATCAACCTCTCAGCTTTTCTGAATTCAGAAACCCTGAGCCATTATGCTGAGGAAATTATAGGGTGTAAGACAAGGTTTCATGCTGCCTTTAACAGGGCTGTAAAAAGAATTAATCAGGCCAAGGCAGAACATGACCTGATGGAATCATATTATGTCCCTGCCATGAACTTCAAACACATTAATGCTAAAAAAGAAGAACTCCTGGCACGAATTATCAAATATGCTGAAGAAAAGAGTATACACTGACCTCACGCTCAGCACTCAGCATTAATCAAATCATACCCTTTTTCCCAACAGTTGTCTGAATTTCCCGCGAAAATTAGTTTTAAAATTAATGAACCTGCCATATAATACCGGGTGACGCTTTTTTATCTTATGAAGCTGTGTTTTTGCCCATCTGGATTCATGTGAAAGTAAATAAAGCCCTATCAGCAAAAATAGTATGCCTTGTAAAAACGGAAGAAACAGTCCGGCAATCCCAAGTATTATAAAAAGCCACCCTAATATCATTATCAAAATCCGTTTTGCCTGTGCCTGCATGGTAAGTGCATCCTCTCTTTTCCAAGTCAACTTCACGTGTAAAATTCTAATCAACTGCTGTCGCAATGCAACAGCAGTATTTTATTATTATCATTCAGCATACAATAAATTCTGTTGGAAAACCTGGCTGTTTCTATTTTATTTTTTTATCCTCTCTACCATCAGTTTGCCCTGACACCTCATATGCCATAATAACAGCCTCAGCAACCTTTTTCATGGTCGTTCTTTGCTTCATGCTCTGCTGCTGAATTTTTCTGAAGGCTGCCTGTTCCGAAATCCCTTGGGTTTTCATCAAAATACCCTTAGCCTTAGCAACAACCTTTCTTATCTCCAAATCCTGTTTCAACCGATTTACCTCACACTCCAGACCTGCCACCCTGAGATATGATGCATAAGCATATTCCATCACTGATAAAAGCTGGAACCTGTTTACGGGCTTAAATACAACAGGAAAAAAACTATTTTCTGCAGCCCTGCCGGCATATTCTTTTTCAGCATAATCCAGCATCAAAACAACTGCACAGACCCGCCCCTCGTCTAGAATCCTGGCAAGTTCAAAACCATTCATTACCGGGAGGTTTGCCGCCACCAATACCAGTTCAGGCTGAGTACTTCTAATCATCTTCAAGGCTGACATTCCATCCTCAGGCTCACCTACTATGAAATACCCCGCCTGATTCAAAAACTCGACTATTTTTTTCCTTGCCTGGCTGTCTCTTTCAGCTATAATTACCCGTAATCTCTCCATACAGTATGCTCCTCGTTGAGACCGCAATTCTTTCTCATTATTTTATCACAATCAGTATTCAAGTGCCACATAGGGATTATTATTACGTATCTGTTGCAATAAATCTAACCGGAGGGAAGTAAAGTGAAAGAGGGCGAAGCCATATGGCTCAGCCCCCCGGTGATTATATTTCTGTATTATTGTATATTTATACGATACCTTGGTCAAGCATGGCATTAGCTACTTTAACAAATCCTGCAATATTTGCGCCATTAACATAGTTAACGAAATCGCCCTTCTTACCATATTCAACACACTGGCTGTGAATAGCTTTCATGATGTCGTTAAGCCTTTGGTCAACTTCTTCACGGGGCCAGCTCAGGCGCAAGCTGTTCTGGGACATTTCCAGGCCGCTCGTAGCCACACCACCGGCATTGGCTGCTTTACCAGGACCATAGAGAATCTTACTGTCAAGGAAAATATCCACTGCTTCGGGAGTACTGGGCATATTAGCCCCTTCAGAAATACAAATACATCCGTTTTTAACCAGTTCTTTGGCTTCTTCGCCGTTAAGTTCGTTTTGAGTAGCACATGGCAGAGCGATGTCACAAGGAACATTCCATGGACGCATATTTTCATAATACTCACACCCGTACTTATCAGCATACTCTTTGAGGCGACCGCGTTTTACATTTTTCAATTCAAGAATAAAGGCCAGTTTTTCAGCATTCAAGCCATCCCTGTCATAAATTGTCCCATTGGAATCCGACATAGTAACTACTTTGGCACCCAACTGCATCGATTTTTCAGCGGCATACTGGGAAACATTTCCGGAACCGGAGATAGCTACTATTTTGCCCTCAAAAGAGTCACCACGTGTTTTGAGCATTTCCTCAGCAAAGTAACATGCTCCGTAACCGGTTGCTTCCGGACGAATCAGGCTGCCGCCCCAGGTAAGACCTTTACCGGTGAGAACTCCGGTAAATTCATTGCGGAGTTTCTTATACTGACCAAACATAAAGCCTATTTCCCGGCCGCCTACACCAATATCCCCTGCAGGAACATCAGTATCTGCCCCAATGTGGCGGAACAGTTCACTCATAAATGCCTGGCAAAAACGCATTACTTCATTATCAGACTTACCTTTGGGGTCAAAATCGGAACCGCCCTTACCGCCACCCATAGGAAGGGTAGTTAAGGAGTTCTTAAATACCTGCTCAAAGGCCAGGAATTTCAGCACACCAAGATTTACCGAAGGATGGAAACGAAGTCCTCCTTTATAAGGACCGATAGCACTATTCATTTCAATACGGAAGCCACGGTTAACCTGGACTTCACCCTTATCATTAACCCAGGGCACACGGAACATAATAACCCGCTCCGGTTCTGCTATCCTTTCCAGGACCTTGGCCTCCTTGTACTTGGGATTTGCCTCAATAAAAGGCATCAAAGATGAAACCACCTCGTGCACTGCCTGATGAAATTCATTTTCACCAGGGTTACGTGCAATAATCTGTTGCATAAAACTTTCAATACTCAATTTATTTTCCTCCCTTTTAAAAAATATACTCTCTCGGAAATTCGAGATACTTTATATTCAAGGCTTAACGCCTTGGATTTCTTAATGGATTAAAAAAAGTATAACATATTCATTTTAAAAAAAATTGTACAAATCGGAAATATAGTGGTTCAATCATCACCCTTTTGTGATAGATATAATTTGATAACAAATAAAATCATCCCCAAAAGCAGGTCTATTAATAACCTGTTCCTGAGGACGCCATTGCCCTTGCTACTGTTGGTGCGAAGATGTAAAACCGTGTCAAACAGTGGCATTTATTTAACTCACATACACAATTATATCAAAACAGCAAATATTTTCAATACTTTTTTTACATCATTTCATTACTGTGAGCTATATCTTTGAGGGCTTATTTCTGCAAACACGTATATTCTTTTATTATTTTGTCTTTTTAAAACAACGGCAAATATTCCTCCAATTCCCACAAATGAACATGAGTTTGGAACTTCTGCCATTCCAACTCTTTTGCCATAATATATTTAGCGGCCAAGCCTTCACCAATTGTGTGAATAACTAATTCATCTTGTTTCAAAAGGTCAATAGCTTTTTCAAGATTCTGCGGCAAGGTCAAAATATTTCTGGCGCGGCAGTCTGCCGGTGACAATGTAAAAAGATTTTCATTTACAGGCTGGGACGGTCGAAGCTTATGTTTTATCCCTGTCAGCCCAGCCTTAAGCAGGACAGCTGTAACCAAGTAAGGGTTGCATGCCGGGTCCGGGTTCCTAAGCTCCACCCTTGTTTCTTCTGACCTATTGGCAGGAACCCTGATAATCGTATTCCGGTTTTCAGTCGACCAAGCCACATAACATGGGGTAAGGTGTCCAGGCACAAGCCTTTTATAAGAATTTACAATAGGGTTGGTAATTGCAGCAAAAGAACGGGC
The DNA here is from genome assembly GCF_048453025.1 of Phosphitispora sp. TUW77. Lineage (GTDB taxonomy): Bacteria > Bacillota > Thermincolia > Thermincolales > UBA2595 > Phosphitispora. The sequence continues at coordinate 378,337 of NZ_CP156677.1, read as the reverse complement.
ATGATTTATCAGTCCCCCTACATAATAACGTGCCATATCACTTAACTGATCAATTCCCTGGGGGTCATAAAAAGTATTATCAAGGCCCCGGTAAAGTGTCTGATAGATATGAAGTGCTGAACCGCTTAAATCATTGGCTGGCTTAGGCATAAAGGAAGCATGAAGTCCATGTCTCTTAGCAATAGTACGGACAACAAACCTGAATGTAATCAGCTTGTCCGCCGTTGATAAGGCATCATCGCTTTTTAACGATATCTCGTGCTGGCCCGGAGCAAACTCATGATGTGAAGAAGCAATCTCAAAACCCATTTCTTCTAAAGTCAACACCATGTCACGGCGCGCGTTTTCCCCCAGGTCTACAGGGGAAAGGTCACAATAACCTGCAGTATCATGTGTCAGGACAGTAGGTTTGTTCCTTTCATCCGTCTGGAATAGAAAAAATTCCGTTTCTGCCCCTACCATCATTCGCAGGTCCAATGTTTCCGCCTCTGAGATAACTTTTTTGAGGACATTGCGACAACAGCATTCATAAGGGGTCCCGTCAGGATTCACAATATCACATATAAGCCGGGCGACTGCGCCTTCCCTGGGTCTCCATGGAAATATAACAAAACTTGCGGGATCAGGCAGCAGACAGATTTCCCTCTCCCTGTTGCCAACCATGCCGTCAATTACCGAGCTGTCAAACCTAATCCTGCCTTCCATGGCTTTAGGAAGCTCGTCAACAGTAATGGCAATATTCTTAAAAATTCCGAAAATATCGGTAAACTGCAGCCGAATAAATTTCACATTATATTCCTGTGCCTGCTCAAGAACATCTTCTTTGGTAAGATTTCTCAAGATAAGTCACCCCCATCTGTTACCTTTCTTGGCATCATAATCTTTATTAAGTGTTTGCTACATTTTGCATTGGTATACATTTATCCATACTTAATTTCTGAATATATTTAAAAGCCTGCTGCTCAGTCATGCCTTTGTGTTCTATCAACAATCCTTTTGCCTTTTCCAGGATTTTTCGGGTCTCTACCATATGTTTTAATTTTCGGGTCTTTTCTTCATACTGGCATATTTTCTTAAAAGTAGCGACACATACTTCTATTGCAGGAAAAAGATTGGTATCCTCAACAGGCCTCAAAATATAGGAAAAGCTCCAGTGTTCCAGTGCCTGAATGACCTCATCCTGCCGGTCAATTTCAGTCACCAGAAGAACTGGGGCGCCCCTGTGTTCATCAATAATTTTGGCTATCTCCAACCCATCCCGCTCAGGAAGCTGGACATTAAGAATAACCAGGTCCGGTTGGGTGTTAAAGACCATTTGAAGAGCCTTCCGACCATCAGACGCCTCTTCAACAACCATATGCCCGGCATTAAGAAGCTTGTCTTTTAAAAATTTGCGGAATACAGGATCCGTATCAGCAATTATTATCCTTAACCCATACATATCCGCACCTCGAATTAAGTTTCGCACATCACAATGTCTCAAGAATACACCCGTGGTACCCGGTCACTTATCATACAAACTATTTCATAATTAATAGTGCCCATCAAATCCGCCAGTTCATCAGCAGTTATGTGCTGCTCTCCCTCCCGGCCTATCAGAGTAACGACATCTCCGACCTTGACTTCAGGCACCTTACTTACATCAATAATAAACTGATCCATACAAACTGTACCTATTACAGGCACCCGAACGCCATGGACAAGAACATGTGCTTTGTTAGATAGAAGCCTGCTGTAACCATCTGCATAACCTACAGGTATGGTAGCTACCGTGGTCTCACCTCCGGTAACAAAACTCCTGCCATAACTGATACTGGTACCTGCCGGGACCGTTTTAACATATGCTACCCTTGCTTTAAAGCTAAGTGCAGGCATGAGGTCAAGTTTGCTTGTTTGCACCTCTTGCGAAGGATAAAGTCCATAAATGCTGACCCCCGCCCGAACCATATCCAAGTGAACACCTGGAAGGTCAATAATAGCTGCACTGTTTGCAGCATGTTTGATAACATCAGGAAAACCTTTTTTTCTCAAGCAGGAAATAACTTTTGAAAAGAGATTATGCTGATAATATGTATATTCTTTATCATCTCTGTCAGCAACCGAAAAATGTGTCATAATCCCTTCTGCTGCTATGCCTGGAAGAGCCGCAGCCCTAATAATATTATCAATCGAGTTGTCATCTGCAAGAAAACCCAGCCTGCCCATTCCGGTATCTACTTTAATATGTATTTTGGCCTGTTTTCCTAATTTTAACGCAGCCCGTGATATGGCTTCCGCACCTTCTATGCTATACACTGTCTGGGTTATGTCCAAACTGATTGCCTCTTCTGCTTGCTCACCAGGAGTATAACCAAGTATCAAAACCGGAACGGCAATCCCTGCCTGACGCAGTTCACGCGCTTCATCAAGCATAGCTACACCAAGACAGTCTGCGCCGTTATCAAGAATTATTTTACTTACAGGGATAGCCCCGTGACCATAAGCATTGGCCTTAACTACTCCCATTATTCTGACGCCGGGCGCAACAGCCCCGCGCAATTGTTTCATGTTATGCGCTATGGCGGAAAGGTCTATTTCCACCCAGGCAGGTCTCAGGCTCAATTTACCTGTCAACTCCTTATGAAGGGTTTTTCATGGCTAGTGACCTAATGATATCTGCTCTGCTGATAATGCCAACCAGTTTACCCTCTCTGGTCACAGGAACCCTGTTAATTCCGTTGTCAGCCATTATTGTCGCAATTTCCTCCAAATCAGTATCCTCATCAACTGTAATGGGATCCTCTGTCATCAAACCTTCTACCTTTACAGCAACCACTTTTCTCAGGGTATCCTTGAATTCCGCCGGGTCATCCAGATAAATAACCCCGCCAAGAATCTGAATATAAGATGGCACACGAAGTTCCTGACTTCTTAGCATTAGGTCCCCCTCGGTAACAATTCCGATAACCTCTCTATCTTTATTCAAAACAGGGACCCCGCTAATTTTTTTATCCAGCAGCAGCTTAATAACATGCTCTACAGTATCATCAGGGGAAACAGTAATCACATCAGCAGTCATTATATCCTTTGCTTCCATTCTATTAAACCTCCTCATTAATTGTGACCTTAATTGACTTGGGTAAGCAATCCATTACATCACCCGCCACCAAAGAAATCATGCCTTTTTCCAGTGCCGCGATATCTCCAGCCAGCCCATGAAAATAGACTCCGGCAACTGCTGCTTCAATGGAAGTCAAGCCCTGTCCAATAAGTCCGGCAATAACACCTGTAAGAATATCTCCGATTCCTCCGGAAGCCATTCCCGGATTACCTGTTGGGTTAATATAAACTGTTCCATCCGGGCCGGCAATGACCGTCCGGAAACCCTTTAGAACAATCACTGCATTCCACCTGACAGCGGCCTCCAGAGCAACCTCAACCCTATTGTTTTGAACTTCGTTGATTTTTATCCCCAACAACCTAGCCATTTCTCCGGGGTGCGGAGTAAGCACCGGTACTGCCTGACACGTCTTCAAAATGTCAGGACTGTCGACAAGCGCATTAAGCCCGTCAGCATCTATAACAGCCGGTTTTCCCAATTGGGGGAGAATTTCCCGAACAAATTCAACCGTACTTTCATTGGTAGAAATACCGGGGCCAAGTGCCAGAACATCATAGGCCTCCATCATTTCAAGCACAGCTCCTGTTGCCTTCAGGCTTATAGTCATTTCTTCAGTTTCCGGAAGTGGTTTAGTCATCACCTCGGTTAGCTTGACTTCCATCAAGCTGTGAATGCCATCCGGAACAGCCAGGGTTACTAATCCCGCTCCTGCCCTCAGGGCAGCCATGCTTGCCATAGCGGCGGCGCCGGATAAACCCTGCGAACCACCCACAACCAATATTTTCCCATAACTCCCCTTGTGACCATCTAAAGCCCTATATGGCATCAGATTCCGAACTGTTTCGGGAGTAGTCATAAATCTCTTAATGTATTGGCTTTTTAAAAGATTAGGCGGAATTGAAATATCAGCAACTATCAGTTCTCCAGCATATAAAGGCCCCTCCTGAATAACCAAGCCTATTTTAGCCTGGGCAAAAGTAACTGTTCGGGAAGCCTTAATACAAGTGCCGTGGGTTTGACCCGTATTTGCCTCCAGACCTGACGGAATATCTACTGCTATAACCGGGTTACCGGAAGAATTAATTATTTCGATGATTTTACCCACATGTTCGCTCACTGCTCCCCTGAATCCTGTGCCAAAGATGGCATCTACAACCAGATCGGTATAAACCATTGAAAGCTTGACAATATTCAAACTGTTGGGATTAACAATGGAATATGGGTTATGTCCCATTGATTGGAGAATGTTCAGGTTGACCTTGGCATCACCTGTAATATCATTAATATCAGCAAACATTAAAACCTTAACTTCAGCCCCTGCATTCAATAGGTGCCTGGCCACAACAAAGCCATCACCGCCGTTATTTCCCTTTCCGGCAAAAACAGTAATAGTCTTGCCCCGAGGCTCTCCTATCATTTCCTTTATCTCTTTTACTACCTGAAGTCCCGCATTTTCCATCAGGACCACTCCGGGAATGCCCAGCTCGTTAATAGCTGTCCGGTCAAGATTTTGCATCTCCTCTGCTGTCAACAGATACATCTGTGCCACCTCACTGATAATTAACTTCAGTAACCCGTTTACCCGTACCGGAAAATCCAGCATGAGCAACCACAAAGGCCACAGCATATTCTTTACAATGACTGAGAGATATTTCGAAACTGTTAATACATAACCTTTTGGCCATTTCCAGGGCAGCTCCGCTGAGTATGGCTTCAGGTCTCCCCCAGTCATTCTTAACAATCTCTATATCAGTCCAACTAACCCGGCCAATCCCTGTACCCATAGCCTTGGCAAGGGCTTCTTTAGCAGCAAAACGGGCAGCCAATGAAGGCCACGGGTATTTTTTAGCCATACAATAGTCTTGTTCATTTGCTGTAAAAATTCTGGAACCAAATTTCTCAGAAGCCCTGAAAGCGTTCTTAATACGAGAGATTTCAATAATATCAACACCGGTTCCCTTAATCAATTCAATTTTTCCTTCCTTTCAGTTAATCTGTTCAATTTGCATTATTTGACAACAATTACGTTCAAGTATTCAGCTTTAATAATATTTACCGTATTTGCCTTGGATATATTCATTCTCCAAAAAAATATAAAACCCTGCAAGAATAAGCAGGGCTTCAAATATCATCTTTTTAGGCGGTCTCGTTCTTGAACTCCTGAAGCTGTTCTTTTTCTTCGTCACTTAACAGCCTGTCCAAATCAAGAAGAATCAAAAGCCTTTCCTCAACCTTAGCCACACCGGTAATATATTGGGAATCAATGCCACAGACCATATAAGGAGCGGGCTCTATATCAGAAGAATTTATCCTGAGAACCTCAGATACTGAATCAACCTCAATACCAAAAGTATGATTTACTACCTGGACTACGATAAAACGTGCTTCTCCTGTGTACTCCGTTAAGGTCAGGTCAAATCTCTTTTTCATATTTAAAATAGGTATAATTTGTCCCCTAAGATTAATAATCCCCTCAATAAACACCGGGGACTTAGGCACCTTAGTTGTGGTTGTTAATCTATTAATTTCTTTCACCTGGATTATAGGAACACCGTATTCCTCATTTCCCAATTTAAAAACAACAAATTGCAATTCCTTTCCGGTTGCAAAGCCCTCTGACAAAATATCCACCTCCAATAACAATCCTAAGACATACTTCAATACAAGACATATTTCGACACAAGACATATTTCGACATTTTTTACAAAAGTCCTTTTACATACCGAGTATTTTCCTCAATTTTTTCGCCTGAGCCCGGCTAACAGGCACTTCACTCTTTTCATTGTCTTCTACTATTAGTGTATATGTACCATTAAAAAACGGAATGATTTCCTTTACTTTATGGAGATTAGCCAGATAACAGCGGTGTGTTCTAAAAAAAATCAAAGGGTTGAGACGACTTTCAAGTTCTTTCAAAGTAAATCTGGTAAACAGTTTATCATTGTATGTCTTTATATAAACATAATCCTGTTCTGTAAACGCATAAATAATGTCCGATTCATTTACAAGAATGGTCTTACCTTGTTTTTCTGCCGGAATACGATCAATCTTGATATGCTGCGGCTTCTGCCCGCTCCTCGCTGGTCCTTCAGAAGAAATCACCGGCTGTTCCACTGATGCGCCCTCTGCAGCGTTACCCGCTTGCTGCTGGTTAATTTTAACTATCTTTTTAATTGTCTGGCTCAACCTTTTTTCATCAAAAGGCTTAAGTATATAATCAACAGCATTGACTTCAAATGCCTTAACAGCATATTCATCGTATGCCGTTGCAAAAACAACATGCGGCGGGTTGGGCATCTCTTGAACCTTTGCGCCAACTTCAAGTCCATTAATCCCGGGCATTTCAATATCAATAAAAAGAATTGAATAATCCAGGGCCTTTATAAGAGTAAGGGCCTCCTGGGCATTTGTAGCTTCACCCACAACCTCAATGTTATCAAACTTATTGAGGAGAAATCTCAGCTCCTTCCTAGCCGGATATTCGTCATCAACAATCAATGCCTTAAGCTTCATTAGCATACCCCCTCTCATGTTCTTGAGTATCAAGAATTAATGGAACTCTTACCTGGATTGTTGTCCCTTCACCGACATCACTCGTCACTTTTAAGGCATATTCCTCCCCAAACAGACTCTTTAATCTTTCATTTACATTACTAAGACCTACTCCGGTACCTGAACCTACTCCATGCTGAAGTACTAAACCTATTTTATCACGAGGGATGCCGACCCCGTCATCTTTAACCAAGACATGCAATTCCCCTAATACCTTCTTAATGGTAATCTGTACCGCACCAGGCCCTACTTTCGGGATAATGCCATGCTTAACGGCATTTTCCACTAAGGGCTGCAGGGTCAGCACAGGTATTTTATACTTCATCAATTCCGGATCGATATCCCTCAATATCCTTAATTTTTCTCTAAACCTGGCCTTTTCCAGTACTAAATAAGTATTAATATACTCCAGCTCTTCTCTCAATGTATTAAAATGCCCGTGTTTTTTTAACGTTTGGCGGAAAAAAGCTGCTAGCCGTATCAGAAGCCTGCGGGCTGTCTCAGGGTTGGTACGACTAAACATAATTATTGTATTCAATGTATTAAACAAAAAATGCGGGTTAATCTGAACATGCAATGCCTGTAATTCTGCTTTTGTTACCAATTGGCTCTGCCTATCAAGCTCTGCCAGCTCCATTTGGATACCCAGCAGTTGTGCAACTCCGTTTGCCAGCTTAACGACATATGGCGGCATTTTACCTTGCTTTGTCTGGTAAAGCTTAATACACCCCTCTATGCGCCTCCTGCATTTCAGTGGTGCAATAACAACAGCCTCAAGGGGGCAATCACAGTTTTTAACCGGGCACTTAAGTTTTTCCTTATTATCAACTATTTTCAATTCCCCATTTTGAATAACCTGCTTAGTGACCTCTGTTAAGATTAACCTGCAGGGCTGGTGATGTTCACAACCTGCTCCAACATAAGCAAGCACCCTTTCCCTGTCCGTAATAGCAACAGCAGCCACTTCACTTAATTTAAGAATAATTTCGGCCACTTTCTGCGCCGTCTCTTCATTTAATCCCTTCCTCAAAAACGGCAAAGTTTCATTTGCTATCAGCAGGGTAGAATCCAGGTGTGCATTACCATCATCCATTTGGACGGCAATAAATTTTTGCGGCTTAACGTACCTGAAGAAAAGATAACATCCCAAGGTATTAATGAAAAAAAACACCGCAATAATAACCCAGGGATATGTGGTTACATCTGCAGCCACCATGACAGTCCCGAGCTGAACAACTGTCAACCCAAAGGCAATTGCCACCACTCGAAAATAATACATAAATATCCTCTCCCTACCATAATAGGGATATTCTTAATTTTCTTAATATTAATAAATTATTCTATTCGTTTTCCCATATTCCTTCATTTAATGTCGGCAATTATTTTCAGCTTCTTTTATAAATTAGTTATATCTTTTATGAAATATGTAGTATAATTTTGTTTAGGTTTAGCTTTAGCTTTAGCTTTATTAATTACATAATTTTTTTATTGGAGGTATTTTCAATCATGAAACTAATCAAAAACAATATTCTTGAAGCTATCGGCAACACCCCTATGGTTAAAATCAACCACCTTTGCCCTAATCCAAATGTTCTTATTGCAGCTAAGCTTGAAGGAACTAACCCAGGGGGCAGCATCAAGGACCGACCTGCGCTTTTCATGATTGAAATGGCTGAAAAATCAGGAGAACTAACCAAAGATAAAATTATTATTGAGCCAACCAGCGGCAATACCGGAATCGGCTTGGCAATGGTCGCTGCAGTAAAAGGGTATAAACTGATTGTAACAATGTCTGAATGGATGAGTATGGAGCGCCGCAAAACCTTATCGGCTTTTGGTGCTGAAATTATTCTGACACCGGGAGAAGAAGGTACTGACGGAGCTATTGAAAAGGCCCAAGAACTCTATGAATCTAATCCTAACCTTTATTTTATGCCTAACCAGTTTGCCAATCAAAATAATTACCTCGCCCATTACGAAAAAACAACAACGGAGATTTGGGAACAAACTGAAGGTAAAATCACCCATTTTGTAGCCGGAATGGGTACCACGGGAACATTAATGGGAGTATCCCAACGACTTAAAGAACTAAACCCTGATATTCATATTATTGGTGTTGAACCTAACATGAGACATAAAGTCCAGGGCCTGAAAAATATGGAAGAAGCCAAGGTTCCTGACATCTATGATATCAAGCGCCTTGACCGCAAGGTTCGCATCAATGATGATGATGCCTTTGATATGTCCCGCCTGCTAGCTCGAAAGGAAGGCATTTTTTCCGGAATTAGCGCAGGTGCAGCTATGCATGTGGCTGTAGAAACAGCCAAAGAAATTGACAAAGGTGTTATTGTAGTAATAATTCCTGACAGGGGCGATAAATACCTTTCAACAGACCTTTTCTGCTTCAATCCTTGTGGCAATACCAATTGTACAATAAAAGGAGAGTAAGTCATACCCCCTGACGCTGCCTGTTTCTCTCCCTTGGTGCCATAATAAGCATTACTGCTGCGCCTACAGCAAAACCACCAATATGCGCCCACCAAGCGACCATGTTTCCAGCCGCTCCAAGTGTCAGGAAACCGCTTAACCATTGGGTGAGAAACCAGATAAGTAAAAAGACAAATGCCGGTATCTCAATAAACGTAAAAAAGAAAAAAATAGGCACTAGAGTCAGTACTTTAGCCCTGGGATAACCGACAAAATATGCCCCCAGGATGCCCGCAACTGCTCCACTAGCCCCTATAATAGGCTCAGCAGCAACCGGATTGGCCCATATCTGTGCCATGGCGCCAACCAAACCTGCCGCCATATAAAGAAGGATAAAATTCCCCCTGCCCAGCCGGTCTTCCACATTGTCACCAAAAATCCAAAGGTAAAGCATATTACCCAACAAATGTAAAAATCCTCCATGCAGAAACATTGAGGTGAACAGCGGAACAATGGCCGGCAGCATACCTGCTTCACCTGTTAAAAAACCAAAAACATGCCTTGGAACAACCCCGAAATTATAAAATAACACCGACAGATGAGCCTGGTTCAAGGACAGCTCATAAATGAATATTAATACATTAAATATTATTAAAGCTACACTGACTGCCGGAAAACTGCGGGACCGTATATTATCCTTAAGTGGGATCATTTTTACCCTCCAATTTTTTTGTTAAAATACCTTCTTATATATTAACCAAAAATGCAGGTAAAATATGACCTCTGCTCAAAAAGACACCCTTCAGCTTTATTTCCCATAAGGACACACCAATACACATACCCCACAGATATGTTTCTGAAAAACTTTTACTGTTTGATTCATATACTCCGCACATGCGTCCACATCAATAAAAACCTCAGCCTTGTCTCCACGTTTCCATATAATATCCCTAATAGCAGATGCCGGACATGCATCTACACACCTGGAACAATTGCCACAGTCACTTTCAGTATACGGTGTCTTACTCACCAGCAATGGGGCATCAGTCAGTACGGTAGCCCAACTCATCCGTGCGCCATATTCCCGGTTCACCAGAAGCCCGCTTTTACCAATCCAGCCCAGTCCGGAACAGGTTGCCGCAGTCTTGTGAGGAAATAAGGAATATAGTTTTGAAATAAAACTTTTATCAGTTTTTGCCGAATCTGGAGGAATTGCCAGTGTGCGCCATCCCCGTGCCTTGAGAAAGGTGATTATTTTTTTTTGAACTGATTCCAGAACATGGTCTACTTCTTCATAATGGCTGGAATAAACTATCATTGAACCGGATTTATTAATTCCGCCATATCGGGGATGCTTAACGGCAAGAGCAATGGCATTGGGCATATGCTTTAATTCAGGGGCCAGTCCGACACTAACATCCCCAAACCCCGCAAGAGTAGCCCCCCAATCTATTATTTTCTCCTTCAGCAGTTCGGACTCAACATCTGTCATCAAACTTTTTTTCATACGCAGTGGAAATTTAAGCATTTTACCGCAACTCCCCTTATTTTTGCTATTAAACAGACTTCTGGGTTCCATACCATTTTCCTGCATCTATAATAATAAAAAACTGTCTTCTTATAATAACACTATTCTTCAGAAGAGTTAAGTTTTTCGGCAAAGTTATTAAAGTACTTATAGAATGGATGGTTGGGATTAGCAGGAAGCTGTCCGGTCTCATATTGGGCCATAGCCGCTGCCATAACTGCACCCGAGATAACTGCAGGGAATATTTTGGGGACGACAGCTATCGGTCCGCAGAAAATAAAATCACTCCAGTAAAGAACGGAGCATCCCTGAGCGGCTGCATTCATAGCGGCAAAACCGTCTTTACCAAACAATTCGCGGGCTTCCTTCCACATATAAGTACCGTTCGAACTAGCAGCACCACAGGGCCATCCGGTTGCCTCCTTAACAATCTTATTGGCTATACCGGAGAATGCGATTGCAGGCAGATTCATAACAGAAGTATCTACAAGTATAGATTCAAAAGTTCCTTCTGGTATAGATTCCATCATCTTATTATAGCTTATCAGCCTGCCCTTTGGCGAGGGGTCAGTCACATCATATACCTGAACTATAACATGCTTAATTCCCAACTCCTTAAGTTTGGTCACCTGTCCCGGAATGTCTTTGTCCCATGGAGTTATGCTGTTATAAACCAAACGGTCCTGGAGACCCAAATGAGCTGCATATTCAGCAGCTTCAAGACGCATCTTGTCAACCCACATATCAATAGCAAAGGGGCGGTCACTGATACTGATAAACCAGTCAATATACCTGATCATTTCTTCAGCTGAGTTAGCAATCATAGCAACAATTGCAGGAATACCTGTCAATTTTTCCATTTCTTCCTGCTTCTTAATATACTCTTCAGCTTTTGCCTTATCCCATTTACCCTCTTTTCTGCTCTCAAGAATCTTATCACCATTATGGAACATTGAGGAAATGAGTAAAGGCGAATTTTGACCATATTGTCCGCCAACTTTAAAATCAAAAATCCGGCATTCCTTTTGCGGTGTTTCTAATTTAAACATCATTTCACTCCTTGTCAGGACTATTTCAAGTCTTTCAAGGCTTTAATCATATTCAGGGCATACTTAAGCGCGTTACAGGCATCTTCAGCGAAGCCGTCAGCGCCCCACTTACTAGCGAGTTCCTCAGATATAGGCGCTCCGCCAATCATTATCTTGCACTTAGGGTTCTTTCCCTTAATCTTGGCAATAATATGTTTTATATCAACCATGGTTGTTGTCATCATAGCTGATATAAGTACCAATTCAGAATCAGTTTTCAGCTGCTCTTCAACAAACTTATCCATGGGAACGTCACAGCCCAGGTCATGAACATCAAACCCGGCTGCATCAAACATAATTGCAACAATGTTTTTACCTATATCATGAACATCACCCTGGACAACCCCAATTACTACTGTGCCTTTACCACTGCCTTCTTTTTGCTTCATGTAAGGCTTGAGAATATCTAAGCCTGCATTTAGGGCATCTGCACACATCAGCATCTCAGGAACAAAATACTCCTGCTCTTCAACCAATCTGCCAACTTCATGCATTCCTTCCACGAGACCTTCAAATACTGCTTCATAAGCATCAAAACCTTCGTCAATTACCACCTGAGCAGCTTCTCTCACTGCATCCTCATCGTAATCGACAACTCCCTGCTTTAAGGCTTCCCATAATTCTGCTTTCTTGTCTGCCATAATCAACACCCCCAAAGAATGCCAAAGCTGCTGCCAAAAACAATTATACTAAACCTTTTTTAATATGGCAATTAACCAAATTTTATTTTTAAATTATAAAACTACGAGGATTCTTTCATCCGGCATAGAAGTAGTAAATACCAAACCAAAAGGAGGTTATTTTTTGAAAAAGACAAGTATTTCCTCAATACTTCTGATTGTAATTTTATTTGCCGCCCTTCTGGTAAAGATATTTTCCAACTTCTACGTTAAACTGGCCTGGTTCAATGACCTCGGGTACAGCCAGCTTTTCATCACCCCATTACTGGCAAAGCTTAAGATTGGCGCCACATCATTTATCATCTACTTTCTGATACTTTTTATCATGGGCATTATTGCTTTCAGGGTATTTACCAATGCCCAGCGAGAAGAAATCAAGCCAAAGAACAAGCTTCATCTTTATGTCTTTGACAACTTGTCTTCACCAAAGGAAAAAGACATTACCCCTCCGAATTATCGTAAAACTGTTTCGGTAATCTTCTTAATAAGTATGATAATCAGCCTGGTGCTTGCTCTCGGAACAACAGGCCAAGGATGGATTAAGCTCCTCCAATTCATAAATGCCGCCGGTTTCGGTGTCCAGGAACAGGTTTTCGGGAAGGATGCTTCCTTTTATGTATTTAAATTACCTTTTTACAACTTTATACTGGAATCTCTGTTATCTTCTCTGACAATAATTTTTATTTTTAGTCTGGTTTTCTTCCCCCTAACAGGCCTTCTTAAACTTAGAGGGAATATATTCCGGAAAGGAGCCGTTCACATCCCCGGAAGCATTCGTAAATTCTGGGCTGTTTTCGCTGGGATACTATTTATCCTCTTCGGCCTCAAAAAATACCTTTCAATGTACGCTGTTATATACTCTCAGACCGGCTACGTCTTTGGTGCAGGTTATACCGATATTCACGTGAGCATACCCCTGGCAAAAATCCTGGCCTTGCTAGCCATTTTCTGCGGGCTTGCCAGCTTCCTATATTTTTTCATTAATGACCATAGACTGCTGCTAGGTGGTATAGCCCTTTACCTGGTAGTTGCTGTACTTGGTTCGGTGGTTCATGGTCTTATACAATATAATGTAAGCAATAATGAATTCACCAAAGAAAAACCCTATATCCAAGAGGAAATGAAATTCACCAAACTTGCCTACAATCTTAATAAAATTACCGTAAAAGACTATCCTGGTGATGCAAATCTGACTCTGCAAAATATAAATAACAACCGGGAGACAATGGACAATATCCGGCTTAATGACCCCAAACCACTAAAAACCGTGCTGTCTCAGAATCAAGGATTGAGATATTATTATAAGTTCAATGATATAGATGTAGACAGATATAATATCGACGGGAAATACAAACAGGTTATGCTCAGCGCACGGGAAATGTCTGAAAACGCCCTTACCGAAAAAGCAGGTACATTTGTCAACATGACTATGAGGTATACTCATGGATATGGAGCAGCAGCCACATTGGCAAACGAAATTGACCCTTCGGGGTACGCACACCTTATAGTAAAAGATATCCCTCCCAGCTCCAAAGTTGAGGGCATTGAAATAAAGGAACCTCGTATTTATTTTGGTGAACTAACTAATGACACCAGTTACGGATATGTAATCGGCAATACTGCAGCAAAGGAATTTGACTATCCCCAGGGTGATGATAACATGGAAAATACCTATCAGGGTAAAACCGGCTTGAAGTTCACCGAACTGAACAAGCTTTTTCTGAGCGCTTATTTCGATACCTTCCGTTTCTATCTGGCAGATGAAATCAATGAAGACAGCAAGCTTCTCATGATAAGAAATATCCGTGACCGTGTTACAACCCTGATGCCTTACCTCGAATATGACAGTGATCCTTACGTGATTGCTGCAAATGACGGGAAACTATATTGGATTCTTGATGCTTATACCTATACTAATAGATTCCCTTATGCTGCCCCGGTAGGAAACCTGAACTATATCCGAAATTCTGTCAAAGTAGTAATAGACCCTTATAATGGAACAGTAGACTTTTTTGTAACAGACAAAAATGACCCGGTGCTCAAAACCCTGGCCGGAATTTTCCCAGGTGTCTTTAAAGACTTGGACCTAATGCCTGCTAACCTCAAGGAACACATTAGGTATCCTGAAGATTATTTTAATATCCAATCATATATCCTGTTGAATTTTCACGTAAATAACCCTTCTGTATTCTACAACCGTGAGGACACATGGGAAATTGCCAAAAAAGTGGGCGAAAACGGCACAAATAATATTGAACCATATTATTCAATTATGAAGCTCCCCAATGAGGAAAAAGCAGAATTTACCCTGATGCTGCCCTTTACCCCGGCCAGCAGGAGTGAACAGCACCGCAATAATCTTGTCGCTTGGCTCGCAGCTCGTAATGATGGTGAGCATTACGGGGAACTGTGCCTGTATAAAGTACCGAAAAACGTAGAAGTTCAAGGGCCTTTGATGATTGACAGTTTGATTGATCAGGATACCAATATCTCCAGCAAGTTAACTCTCTGGAGCCAGGGAGGGTCAGATGTTATTAGGGGTAACCTCCTGGCTGTTCCTATTGATGACGGATTTATCTATGTGGAACCAATTTATATCAAAGCTGCACAGCAGGGGGCATCAATCCCACAGATGCAGGCAATAGTTTTTGCCATTGACAAAAAAATAATCATGGTGGAAACAAAAGACCTGGATACAGCAGTAGCAAAATTCTTTGCCCAGGAAGGAATGCAGGGGATTCCCCCCGAAGATGCCGTAGATACAGGCAAGCCGGAGGACTCCGGCGGGCTTGAGGAGACGCGTCAAGTCACTCCCAAGGAGTCCATCCTGCAACAGATAGAACAGCTAAAAAAACAACTTGAATCTCTGGAGCAGAATGTTAAGTCTTTATAAATAAACATTAAAGGGAGTATATCAATGAGTGGGATACTCCCTTTTTGATGGGCGGGAATCTAGTGAGTTATTGCACTGGTTTTCCGCACTGGCGTCGGAGGGTTCTAACCTTGCTCCTGGCGAGGCCAGTGCAAGGAAAACCTTGTGCAACACCTTACCAAGCTTCCCGCCCCTTCCTTCAAGTTGCATCCCTCTCATAGGACCATCAAAAGCAGGAAAAGAAAAAACTTGTTTTGAAAGTACATAAAGTTGAGTGGGGATTACTGCGTATGACACAAAATATTTCAAAGCTGGCAACTATCCAGTGGGCTTAAAGAGAAGCTCGCTGATTTTTTGACACAAAGACAGGGACCATGCCCATAAGTAGTAATTACTCATGACACAGCCCCTTGACTTACTGCTGCCGTGGTTTAAATGGAATTACTTTGGCCGGTTTCCTGGCAGGACGGGAAATCGTTTGGCAAGAACCACACTTGGAGCATCCGGCACCTCCGGCAACCGGCACTTTACGCCATCGTATTCTCCATCCATGCTCAACCTTGACCAACTCTATCTCTATATCGTATTGCGGTCCACCCGGTTTACTGGACAGCCTGGATTCTGTAACCTTAACCACAGTTGCTGCTTTATTGGCTTCCTTTTCTGTAGAATAAACCGCTTCCAGTGTTATCCATTTTTCCATGGAAATCCACCTCCCTATTCTGTTCTGCGCGGCGGCCGCGGCCCAAAATATTGATAATAGTGGCACTCAATCCTGCCATTATAAAGTTTTCTCTTCTTATCTGACTTCCGGCCAAAAACCTGTTCAAAACGCGGGTATGATGTCAGGATATAAGACGACCAAGTATCCAGAGACCCAAAAATCCTGCCCATTTCCTTATAAAGCATTTCAACCTCTTTAACATCACCCAGGCGTTCCCCGTAAGGAGGGTTACATACAATATACCCGTATTTTGATTTTGTCCGAACCTCAGATAAGGGAATCCTCTGAAAGTGAATATGTTCGGCAACACCTGCGGCCTTGGCATGATACCTAGCCAGGCTAAGGACCTTTTCATCAATATCAGTCCCTATAATCCGCAGTTTACAGTCCTTCTTGACAACGTCTGCTGCCTCTATCCTGGCCTCATGCCAAAGCTTTTCCGGAACAGACGGCCATAGTTCGGCAGCAAAACTTCGATTATGGCCTGGGGCAATATTTAAACCTATCAAAGCGGCCTCCACAGGAATAGTTCCCGAACCGCACAACGGATCCATAAAAACCCTGTCATCAAACCACCGGGCCAGGTTAATCATGCCTGCTGCCAGGGTCTCTTTCAGCGGGGCCTCCGAGCTAAGCTTCCGGTAACCCCTCTTATGAAGTCCTGGTCCGCTGGTATCCATGGTAAGTGTGGCCACATCCTTCAAAAGGCCCACTTCTATAGTATAACGGGGGCCATCCTCATCAAACCAGTCCTGCCGGTACTTTTCCTTCATTTTTTCAACGACCGCTTTTTTAACTATTGCCTGGCAGTCAGGGACACTGTACAGCTTTGATTTTACCGATTTTCCATTAACCGGGAAATTGGCGTTTACCGGCAGCCACTCGTGCCAGGGAAGGGCCTTGGTCTTCTGAAACAGTTCTTCAAAAGTAGTGGCCTCAAAAGCGCCCATTTTTAGCAAAACCCTGTCGGCACTCCTCAGCCAAAGGTTAGCCCTGCAGATAGCAGATTCATCTGCAGTAAAAGTAACCCTGCCGTCTTCTACAATAACTTCGTCATAACCCAGATTTCTGACTTCACGGGCAACCACCGCCTCTAATCCGAAGGTCGCCGTAGCTATAAGCTCAATTTTGGACATAAGCCCTCTCCTATCATTATATTAACAAATAATTCCTGCAAACACCAGTACTATTACTTTATCCAAATCCCTATAATAAGTATCAGCAGCGGCTGATGTACCAGGTAAACCAAGAGTGTATGCCTCCCTAGGAAAGCAATAAAATCCAGCCTGGATTTCCATTTGGAAACTCCCCCAGGCACTTTTAGAGAATTTCGGACAACTTCACCGCTATTGCCAGCCTCCGGATAAATTAACTTTTGCAGGTAAACCCCGTAAAAAAATACCCCCAGCCAGGGAAACAAAGGATAGTAATCCGCGGATATCCATGTGCTGTCAGTGAGGTTAAATAAAAAAAGGAGATTGTTTCGCACAACAACGGAATCGAAATAATTCCCCAGTGCTATGATAATAGTACCAAGCACCACAAGTATGTATTTGTCCATTTTTTTGAACAGCGGATATATCATTACACAAGTCCCAAGAAACTGTAAAATACCGTATTTTATCCCAAAAGCAGGGGTAAACAGGTGTGTTATTAAGGTAATCAGCATGCCTACCCCCAAAAACATAACACCCCTTTTAAAATTGTTTCTGCTAAAAGCAGAACTTATCGCAGAAATTATTATAAACAATACACCTGCTGTTTTTCCAATAAAAAAATATACTCCACTTTCATAATGCACCGGATATCCGTAAAACTCGTTTAAATCATAAACCAAATGAAATATCACCATCAATAACAAAGCTATGCCCCGCAGAAAATCCAGCTCCCATATCCTGCCTAAGATATTACTATTCTTCACCAAAAGTCACAACTAATATCCGTAAACAGCAGAGCTCCATTTAGATATCTCCTTTACATTTTGTTATACTGCTATATTTTGTTATTCTGCGCTTCGGCTACGAATACAATCCCTTGATAATCTTTTCTACTGATTTTGGCATTGTTCCCAGTTTTAGTATGTGCTCTTTGAGAAAAGAATTTTCCATTATAGCCTTCATGGACTGGATGGCATATTTCCTCTTGAATTCGTTTTTCAGGTTCACCCATTCAGGTATTTTAGCCATATAAAATTTACGGTAACAGTTAAGAACCGCGGTAAACAGTTCATCACTAGTCATTGCTTCAGGCTTGATAACCGGTTCCACCAGATTATACTTAGAGTAGTCATTTTCAAAAACGAAAGGTGCCAGTTCAGGGTACATATCAGCATAAGGCCAGGGCGCCAGAAGCAGAAAATGAGCAAAATCCGGATTATAGTGACATGCACTTTCGAAAGTCATTGCAATCGATTCTGCAGTCTCCCCCGGAGTGCCAAGGATAAACGAGGTTTCCGTTACAATCCCGGCACTGTGAATAATGTCAAGGGCCTTTTTGGAATCATCTACAGCAATCCCTTTTTTAAAGAGGTCAAGGTTTTCTTGGCTGGCTGCCTCAATACCCACATAAATATGAATAACACCTGCACTTCTGTATTTATTAATAATATCCTCATCACGAATAATGTCATCAACCCGTGTCTCCAACAAAAATAAAGCTCCCAAGTCTTTAGCAATCAACAGGTCAAGTATTTCCTCCCATCTCTGCCTGTCCCTGGTAGGATATTCATCAGAAATAAAAAATATCTCTACATTGTATTCTCTGACAAGATACTCAATTTCCGCAACCACACTCTCAGGGTTTCTTGCTCTCCAGGTTTTGTTCCAGAACTTATGCTGGGAACAGAAGGCACAATCATGAATACATCCCCGAGAAGTGGAAATAATCGCCAAACGTGAACCAGGGTAGATAAAAAAGGTGTAATCGTCCCAGTCAAGCAGGTCCCAAGCCGGGGAAAGGGTATCAAGGTCACAGGTATATTCTCTTACAGGGGTACAAATAACTTCATTGTTTCCGGCAAAAGCAATCCCAGAAACACAGGTAAAGTCTCCACCCGTTTCCCATACTGAAATTACCTCAGGCAAAGTAAACTCCCCTTCAAAACGGACAACCACATCAATAAACGGATAATCACGAAAGACTTCTTCATAGCAAAAGGTGGGGTGGATACCGCCAACTACAGTAAGACTGTCAGGTTTCCACTGCTTTACTTCCCGTAAAATGTCTGCAGCAGCAGGCATGGTAGCTGTATAAGCAGTTGTCCCCACTACATCAGGGTTATATTTTTTTATATTATCTATAATTTCTGAAAAACTATGGTTCTTGGCCATAGCATCATAAATCCTTACCTTATGACCGGCCTTGCGTAATTCTCCGGCAAGATAAACAAACCCCAGGTGAGGCCACCTGCCGGCGGATTCGACAACACCACAATGGTAATCAGGGGTAACCAACATAATTCTAGCCATAACTGCCTCCCGAAAATGAACAAAAAGATAATATACGTTTAGTAATTAGACTTCTTGTCGGAAAACTCCTGCTATTGGCATGAAGGTACCATAATTTATCTTCCCTGGAATTAAAAACCCCCTACTCTTAGCTGAGCAGAGGGCCTTTCTAAATTACGAAAAAGAAGGCTGATTCATATTCTGATAAACACCCAGCATTGTTTGGGTTGTTTGCTGTGCCAGGGTAGGAAGCTGGTACATTCCTTTTTGGTTCATAAAAATAAATATTTCATATGCCATATTAACTGAAGACATGGTAAGATTACTTATTATATTGCGCATGGTTAGATCCGCACAATCAAGAGCACCTCTTAACCTGAGTCCGGCGGCTGCCTTATGGCATCCCAGCATCCCTGAAGCAACATCACTGTCATCCATTTCATTAATATTGGCATTTGGTTGGACAGCTGCGGGCTGTCTAAGACCGTATTTTACACCGGCACTTCTGGCAGTCCTATATGGCACAATTGACCCGGCACCCTGGTTATGCAGGTAATTAACCAACTGGTTGTATTCGTTAAACATGAAATTAATCTGATTGTCCAATATGTGCATAAGCTGCTGGTCCCTAATGAACTGCCTGTATAGTTCAAACTGGTTAATACTGTTGATGGTATCTGTGAGAATATCATGGACCATCATTAATTCGTTTGCACCAAACCTTGCAGCCTGCTGACCGGTTGATATTTGTGTCTGGAACCCGGTCTGATAGCCTGTCTTCATACCGGCCTGCGGGCCTATATAACCTGAGTGGTACACTGATTGTGGATTCATCTGCCCTCCAACCTCTACGTCACTGCTCACGAAGGGAAGATTTACGTTATTACCTTGATGTGTTCCCATCTGAGGCTGAGTATTTCCATGAATACCTTGATTCTTATTCATTTTAATTCCCCCTTATGAAAAATTTGTTAATCTAACGGCTTGCGCCACTAAAATAAGTTTGCCCAAATTTTTCATTTGAATGTATGGGATTGTACATTTTCATCCAATATTATAGTTTCATCTAATCTTATAGTTTCATCCAATACTCTCTTAAACAACCCTATGTGCCGGTCCCCTTTACGATAGGCTTCAGAAGCCTTGTCCAGTTCCCGGCCGATGATTTCGTATTGTTTATAAAAGTAGTCAAACCTGGTTTCCAGCTTCACCAGCTTTTCCTGAATAGTCCTGGCCTGCCGAAGCACTTCCATGTTCCGGATGCCTGACATGATAATCTGGAGAAAAGCATAGAAGGTATTGGGGCTTACCGGCATTACTTTATTTTTTTCAGCTTCCTCAGTAATCCTTGAGGTATGACCAAGATAATTTTTTTCGGCAATTGTTTCATAATATACTGCCTCTGAGGGAATAAACATCAGAGCAAAGTCAGATGTCCCACGGTCAGGGGCAATATACTTGCCTATTTCCCTAATTCTCAAGATAACGTCTTTCTCAAACTGCTTCCATAATAATTCTTTTTCCTTAGGATCTTCTGAATTCATATATCTCAGATAATTATCCCGCGGGAATTTGGAATCTATTGGAATTATCATATCCCTGTAATTAACAGCAATATCAACAACAGCGCCCTCACCAAGCTTGTATTGACGGGTCCACATTCCTCTGGGAAGAACCTTGTCCAGCATTTCCTCCAGGATTGCCTCACCATAGTTCCCCCTTATTTTGGGTGCCTGCAATATATCTTTCAGAGAACGTCCTAACCGGGCTGATTCTTCTTGTTGGTTGATTATTTTTTCCACAGTCGCCCGCATGTCTGTCATAAGGGTCAGAGTCTCCCTGGTTCTCTGGTTAATATCCTCCCTGGCATCACTCATTTCCTTGCGGGTAGTATTAACCGATTCTTGTATCTGGCCGCGAAACTCAAATAAGGTGTTTTTGACCAATAGTTCGAGGTCAATGTTCCTCTTCCCGGAAATCTGCTTATAAAGAAGTACACCTACCAAGATTGTCAATATCGTTAACAGAATAACTATGATTACTTCCATAGATTGTCCCTCCCTAGAATAAACTTAGCCAGTTTACCCTTCGACAATTTATGGTCCAATCCTTTTTTCTCAGATGGCTGGCAAACAAAGTAAAAGGAGCGTTCCCATAAAATTTTTTATTTTTTTAGGAACGCTCCCCATCTCATTTTCGATTCTCACTCTGATAAAACAATTTCAAACCTATACTACTCTTTAAGGGGTACCCTGCGGTATACAGATACGCTGTCCTATCATCAGGTTATTAGGGTCAACTCCAGGATTTGCAGCTATTATGGCTGCTACGCTGGTGTTAAATCGTATAGCAAGAGAATAATAGGTGTCTCCGGCCTGGATGATGTAAGGCACAGTCCCTGGAGGGCACCCAACAGGAGGTATCGCAACAGGAATACAGATACGCTGTCCTATCATCAGATTATTAGGGTCAACTCCAGGATTCACAGCTATTATAGCTGCTACGGTGGTGTTAAACCGTATGGCAAGAGAATAATAGGTGTCTCCGGCTTGGATGATGTAAGGTGTTGTTCCAGCAGGACATTGAGCAGGAGGCAATGCCTGTGGAATACAAATGCGCTGTCCTATCATCAGGTTATTGGGATCAACTCCGGGATTTGCAGCTATTATGGCTGCTACGGTGGTGTTAAACCGTATGGCAAGAGAATAATAGGTATCTCCGGCTTGGATAATGTAAGGTGTCGTTCCGGCAGGACATTGAGCAGGAGGTGCCACACCGGGAATACAGATAACCTGCCCAATCATTAAATTATCTGGGTCTAATCCGGGATTAGCCATAAGGATATCATCAACACTAACATTAAAGAAGCGTGAAATCTGGTACAAGGTATCCCCAGGCTGGATAGTGTAATATTTACCTCCGGGGCACGGCGGCGGCCCTGCCTGCTGGGGTATACAGATTACCTGACCTATCATCAGGTTATTGGGGTCAATACCCGGATTGACAGCAACAATTGCCGATACTGTAGTGCCATACCTGATTGCAAGACTGTAAAGCGTATCACCGGACTTAATTACATAAGACACTGTTCCCGGCGGACAAACTATCTGATAAGGAGTAACCATAAAATATCACCTCTCCATAGTTTTACTACAGTATATTCAAGTCCGCTAAAATTGCTCCTCTGCAGTTAATTACAACCACTTCCAATTAAGCTCCTTGCACAGCTTATATAAATCCCAACAGCCTCACTGTCTGGGTCAAAACGAAACATAACACAACACCCGTCAAAGTTGGCACGAGAAATGATACTGCAGTCCATTTCCAACTTTGGGTCTCTTTCTTAATGGTCCACAAAGTAGTGCCACACGGGTAATGCATCAAGGAAAACAGCATTACACACACTGCGGTCAGCCAAGTCCATCCATGGGAAACCAGCAGTTGCCTTAAAGCCTCCAAACTGTCTAATTCCTGAAGGAAGCCTGTGGATACATAACTCATAATAATTATTGGAATGACAATTTCATTAGCAGGGAACCCAAGGATAAATGCCATCAAAATATATCCGTCAAGGCCCAGCATTCGTGCAAAAGGCTCCAGAATACCGGCCCCATGGTCCAGTAAACTAACCCCGCCGATATGAATATTTGCCATGACCCATATTGCCATACCTGCAGGAGCAGCTACACAGGCCGCGCGGCCAAGAACAAACAGGGTCCGGTCCAACACAGAACGAATGAGGATCCTGCCTACTTGTGGTTTGCGGTATGGGGGCAGTTCCAATATAAAGGAAGAAGGTAATCCCTTTAGTATAGTTGCTGAGAGAATCCTTGAAATCAGCAGAGTCATAAATACTCCCAGAATTACTACACTCATAACAGCAAACGTGGAAATAACCGTTCTTAAAGTCCCGGAAACCGTTCCGCCAATAAAAATTGTAGAAATTGCTATTAATGTAGGAAACCTGCCATTGCAAGGGACAAAATTATTGGTTATTGTTGCAATAAGCCGTTCCCTGGGGGAATCAATAATCCGGCATCCAATTATGCCTGCCGCATTACACCCGAAACCCATACACATAGTTAACGCCTGTTTTCCGTGAGTACGGGCTTTTTTAAAAAAATTATCCATATTAAAGGCAACTCTTGGAAGGTAACCCAAGTCTTCCAAAATGGTAAACAACGGAAAGAATATTGCCATCGGGGGCAGCATAACTGAAACAACCCAAGCAAGGGTCCTGTACATGCCTTTGACCAACATACCTTGAAGCCATAATGGGGAACCGGCCAATTGGAACAACTCGGTCAGCTTCTCCTCAATACAAAACAAAAAACCTGCTATTATATCAGAAGGGTAATTAGCTCCTGTAACAGTTAACCAGAAAACCAGGCCCAGGAGAAGTATCATAGTTGGAATACCATATCTCTTGGATGTCAGGATACTATCAATTTTTCTATCACTGCTGTTAAATTTTTGATTTTCTGAAATAACCGCTTCCTCACAAATTTCTTCCGCTAATTCCACAATTCTTGAAACAACCCTATCACGCACAGAATTATTATCAAAGTTGTTATCTTGTAAAAATTTTCTTGCTAATGCAAGTTTATTGGTCAAAACCATATCATTCAAGAGATCAAAACCCATCATATCCCGAAGAGAGTCGAATATGGAATGATCACCTTCAATTAATTTTAGTGCCGCCCACCGGCTGTTTACTTTGCTTTTTACGATCCGTTCGACTTCTGGTTCCAGTATCCGGACAGCCTCTTCAATGATACCCTCATATTCAATTTTTAAAGGCCTGTTAATAGTGTCTTGCTCAACTATCCAGCAAACCGCATCCATCAATTCGTATAACCCTTTGCCGCTGCGTGCACTTGTTCCCACAACCGGGACACCCAGCCTTTCCCGGAGTTTTTCCAAGTCTATTTTTATTTTTTTTCGTTCCGCCTCATCAATAAGGTTTACACATACAACAACATTATCTGTAACCTCAAGGATCTGAAATACCAAGTTGAGGTTTCTTTCAAGACATGTGGCATCTGCAACTACAACTATAGCATCAGGCTCACCAAAACAGATAAAGTCCCGTGCTGCCTCTTCATCGGCTGAACTCGCCATAAGTGAATAAGTCCCCGGAATGTCGACAAGGACAAACGATTTATCTTTATGCCTGTATTTCCCCCTGGCATTGGTCACGGTTTTTCCGGGCCAGTTTCCGGTATGTTGTTTTAGTCCTGTAAGGCTGTTAAAAATGGTACTTTTACCAACATTAGGGTTGCCTGCCAGGGCAACAACAAAATACTCGGACATTACTCCCCGGTTAAAGCTTCGACAATTATTCTTGAAGCCTCATCAGAACGCAGCGCAATGACTGCACCCCTTATAAAATATGCCGTAGGATCCCCGGAAGGGCTTTTCTGAATTGCCTCAATCTGGGTATCTTTGATCAAACCTATATCCATCATCCTACGGCGAGTATTGCCATCGTTTGTAAGACACCAGACTTTCGCGGCCCTGCCCAAAGGGAGTCTATTTAACGGAATCAATTCTCTTTTCATGACTACCTCCCTGAGTTTATCATTAATTAAGTCTAGGAAAGTTTTTTTCCCTAGACTAATATATGAACTCATAAAATTAAAGGTGACAATACGGCCCTTGCTAAAAGTACAGCTTGCGAAATGAAAAGCATTCCAAAATTCACAAGGTATAATCTCTGTTCTACAAAAGCAAAATACAGTTGAAATCTAAATTTGGAGGTGGAATAGTTGTCCAAAAAACAAAAGCAGGAAGCTACCGGTAAAGCTGCTTTTAACACCAATAATGATGCAGAATTTGCCTCAGAATTTGGTGAAACCCCAAAAAAATTGGGTAAAAAAGAAGCCACTGAAAAAGCTGCTTATAATACTAACAATGACCTTAACAAGTAAAGGATAAAATTAAAGAGGTATCATAGTAAATGTTAGAAGCAATTGGGGCTAACTCATCACTAATGAGTTGGTCCCTTTAACTTTTAAATTTTATAGTTCAATTAGATTGCGGTTAGTTTCAACCAACTCGCATAATGCAAGTAACTCGTATTGTCTTCCGCAAAAATATGGAAAATACATAAAACTAACCTCCAAATTTATTGTTCAAAAACTTATCCAATCGCCATTAAGTAAAGTATTTTTATATACATACTCGTTTCGATAAGTTGGGTCATTATTTTATATATTTCACTTATCAGTGTTTGATTACTTTTTACTTCCGAGTCTTTTATATAACGTTTAATAACTTCACAATAAGTGCTGTTGGCTTTTTCTGTTAGTAAATCTGTAAATGTATTACGGGTGAAAAATCAATTCAAAATAAAATTATTTGAATTGATTTTACCACCCCTCCTACACATACTTATACAATTTAATTATAACACAATACCATTTTTTGGAATATATAACGTTTTCATTAATAAAATTTAAGTCATATAAGTTTAATTTTTTTCGGGCATCCTAATAAAAATGTGTAATTTAGGAGGTCATGCCCATGAAACTCACTGAAACACCCAATAGATTAGCAAATGAAAAAAGCCCTTATCTTCTGCAACACGCTCATAACCCTGTGAATTGGTATCCTTGGAGTGATGAGGCGTTTTCCAAGGCTGAAGCTGAAGACAAGCCCATCTTTCTTAGCATAGGTTACAGCACTTGTCACTGGTGCCATGTTATGGAGCGAGAATCTTTCGAAGATACGGAAGTAGCCGAAATTCTCAATAAAAACTTCATATCAATTAAGGTTGATAGGGAAGAGCGCCCTGACATAGATACAATTTACATGGCATTCTGCCAAGCCATCACAGGACAGGGCGGCTGGCCGCTGACAGTATTTTTGACCCCAGATAAAAAACCTTTTTTTGCCGGGACATACTTCCCCAAAAAAGATACACGGGGGATTCGCGGGTTGATAAGTTTGCTAAAACAAATTACTGAGCTTTGGCAAAATCAAAAAAACAAGATACTGAGTTCCGTGACTGATATAACAAATGCCATTGAGAATAACTTTTTTAGCCATGATAGGGGAACAGTAACTGAAGACACCCTATTGAGGGCATATGATTATTACGAAAATTCCTTTGATCCAGTATACGGCGGTTTCGGCAGTGCCCCCAAGTTTCCCGCCCCACATAACCTCTCCTTCCTGCTGCGCTTCTGGAAAATGACCGGCAGGGAACGTGCGCTGGAAATTGTGGAAAAAACCCTGGAATCCATGTACTTAGGCGGTATGTACGACCACATTGGTTTTGGTTTTTCCAGATATTCCACTGATAGACAATGGCTTGTACCGCATTTTGAGAAAATGCTTTATGATAATGCCCTGTTGGCGATAGCATACCTGGAAGCTTACCAGGCAGGGAAAAAAGAAAAGTGGGCCAAAATCGCGCGTGATATATTCTCATATGTCTTAAGAGATATGACCTCTCCTGAAGGTGCTTTCTATTCTGCTGAAGATGCTGATTCAGAGGGTGAGGAAGGCAAGTTTTATGTGTGGACACCTGATGAAATTAAAGAAGTTCTTGGAAATGAAGAAGGGGAGCAAATTTGTCAACAGTATGATATTACCCTTCAAGGTAATTTCGAAGGGAAAAGCATCCCCAACCTTATCCGAACAGGCTACCAGGAAGGCAATTTAAAGGCATTAAACCAGCTTTTTATTTATAGAAACAAGCGGATACACCCGTTTAAGGATGATAAAATTCTCACTGCATGGAATGGCCTGATGATTGCCGCACTGTCCCTGGGATCCCGCGTACTTAATGAACCCCAATATGCGGAAGCAGCAGAAAAAGCTGCAGAATTTATCACGCAAAAACTGAGGCGGTCAGATGGGCGCCTTCTAGCCCGCTACAGGGATGGCAGTGCTGACTTTCCTGCTTATGTTGATGATTATGCCTTCTTGGTTTGGGGACTTATTGAGTTATATCAAGCAACTTTTAAACCCGGCTATTTGTCACTGGCACTGGAGCTTAACCGGGATATGCTAAAATTATTTTGGGATAACAGTAATGGCGGCCTTTTTCAATACGGCTCCGACGCAGAGAACCTTATCAGCCGGCCAAAAGAAATTTATGATGGAGCTATGCCTTCAGGTAACTCGGTAGCTGCCCTTAATTTAATAAAACTGGCAAGGTATACAGGTGATACAGACCTGGAGAAAAAATTCCGGCTACAATTAGAGACATTCGGGGGGGCAATAAACAAATCACCTATGAGTCATGCAAATTTCTTGATGAGCGTATGGTTCGATATAATGCCTTCATTAGAAATAACTTTATCCGGGAACCCTGAATCCAATGAAATGGAAGAAATGCTGCGGGTAATTAACAGAAGTTTCCATCCTGAACTGTTACTTACAGTAAGGGTTCCCGGCAAAGAAGATGAAGAAATTTCTACAGCTTATGTGTGTACTAATCATTCTTGTCAGCAGCCGATTACAAGTGTGAAAAAACTTGCCGAACTGCTTACCTGACCACCACATTTTCCGTAGGGTCAAAAGGGAGTGTCCCATAAGTGGGGCTTGTTGACAAATTCCCAATAATTTTAACTTATTGAAAGGTGTTTCAAGGAACCGTGTAGAATTATTAATTCTACCGGTTTTTTGATGGGAGTGAGCAATATGATGGATAAAAATCAACCCAGCCAAAGCAAATATATGTATGTCAACTTGGAGGAACTGGTTCCCAAAGACCATCTCCTCCGAGAAGTAATAGATAAGATTGATTTTAGTTTCATCTATGACAAGGTTGAGAATATGTATTCACACAGGGGACGCCGTTCTGTTGATCCGGTTAAACTAATCAAGATGTTACTGATAGGATATTTTTTCGGAATTCCGTCCGAACGGCAATTAGAAGAACAAGTGAGAGTGAATCTGGCCTACCGTTGGTTTTTAAATATTGACCTGGATGAACCTGTCCCGGACCATTCAACAATTTCGCAAAATAGAAGAAGGCGGTTTAAGGGAACTAATGTGTTTCAGGAAATATTTGATGAGATAATCAAACTTTGCATTGCTGAAGGAATTGTCACTGGTGAAATCATAGTTACAGATTCCACTCATATAAAAGCCAATGCTTCTAATAAGCGAAAGGAAGTAGTCACGGTAGAATGCACTCCATCTGAATACTTGGGTATACTAGAAAAAGAAGCCGAAGCTCTTCAGGAAAAAATAAATAAGGAAAAAGGCTATAAAGGCAAGAAACGAGGAAAAGAACCAAATACTGCCCCGAAAACAAAACAAATCGTTAGGAGTAAAACAGACCCGGAAAGTGGCTATCTGAACCGGCCTGAAAAACCAAAGGGCTTCCACTACTTAGACCATATGAGTATAGATGCTAAACACGGCATAATTACGGATGTTTATGTAACTCCCGGCAATGTTGACGACAGTGAACCTTACATAGACCGGCTAAAATCACAGCAAGAACGGCTTGGCTTAAACATTCGGAAAGTTGGTGCAGATAAAGGTTACGACTATATGAATGTTCATTATGGATTAGACAAATTGGGAATTGAAGGGTATATTCCTGGTTTTGCAAGGCTCAGTAAAACAGAGAGTTTTACTATAGATAAGTTTGCGTATAATAGAAATAAAGATGTTTATATATGCCCAGAAGGCAAATTTCTCTATCTATCTCATATTAAGCAAAAAAAGACTAAAGTATATGCCGCTAGGACCAGAGAATGTAAAGCATGTCTACTAAAAGAACAATGTTTGTCTAAAAGTGATAGGCGAAAAAGTGTAACACGCCCCTTCCATCAAGATTATGCAGATAAGACCCATACAAGGCAAGGATCGGTTGAATATACGCGGATTCGAAAGCTTAGGCGAATGTGGTGCGAAGGAACAAATGGTATTTTAAAAGAAAACCACAATCTTTCAAAAGCAAGAAGAAGAGGCATCGCCAATGTTTTGGAACAATGCCTCTTATCGGCGTTAGTTATAAACATAAAAAGATATATAAAGGCAATAAAACAGCGGGAATTACGTAAGAAACACACATGCATTTCAAATAAAATACGAACTATAATGAGAAAATGGCTAGGGAAATTAGTTCCTAGCCATTTTTGTCAACAAGCCCCATAAGTGATATGCTCCCTTTTTGATTGGGCGGGAAATCTGGTGAGTTATAGCACCGGTTTTCCGCACTGGCATCGGAGGGTTCTAACCTTGCTCCTGGCGAAGTCACGGACTAAACCGCCAATTCGGCATCCTGCCTCAGTGGCGGCTCCGCCATCCGTGGCTCCGGTTCGTGACTTCGCTTAGCGGAGTGCGGTAAGACTCCTCACGAGGCCAGTGCAAGGAAAACCTTGTGCAACATCTCACCAAGCTTCCCGCCCTTTCCTTCAAGGTGCATCCCTCTCATAGGACCATCAAAAGCAGGAAAAGAAAAAACATTGCTTTGAAGGTGAAAGGGTTTTTGCTTCCAGTGTAGAATTATTAATGAAACAGTAAAGATGCGGAGGAAGCTTATGAAAAAGAAGGGTCATCAGAAAGTAGTCTTTAAGCCATACGATATGAATCAGCTGTCCTTGCCCATGAGTTTGGAGAGCATGATTCCACCACAGCATAAAGTACGTGCTGTGAACCAGGTAATCGATGAAATAGGCATAGACCCACTCTTGGCAAAATATAAGGGGGGCGGCGCAGGCAGTTACCATCCGAAAATGATGTTAAAGGTATTAGTTTACGGGTACGGCCGCAAGGTCTGGTCTTCAAGGCAATTGGCCAGAGCGTTGCGGGAAAACATACATTTCATGTGGCTGGCCGGAGGCAACACTCCTGACTTTCGCACCATCAACCGCTTCAGGTCAGATATGAAGACCATAATTGACGAGGTATTTCAATTACTGGTGGAATATATGGCTGCCGAAGGTCTGATTAATCTTGAAGAATACTATCTTGATGGCACAAAGATAGAGGCAAATGCCAACAGATACAGCTTTGTATGGAAAAAGAGCGTAGATAAGAACCAGAAGAAATTGCGGGAAAAGGTTAAAGGGCTACTGGAAGAAATAGACCGGGCCAATGAATTGGAAGACGAACTTTATGGAGATCAGGATCTGCCTGAAATGGGCGAAAACGTGGTGAATAATCCTGAAGCCGTTGCGGATCTGGTTGGAAGAATAAACGAGGCATTAAGCAAAAAAGGCAAAAATGATAAAAGTGTAAAAATCACTAGAAAAGCTGCCCGTACTCTTGTTAAGGACTGTCTGCCCAGAGCCATGAAGTACAAGGTTCAATTAGCTGCAATTGGCAATGAACGTAACAGCATGAGCAAGACTGACCCGGAAGCTACCTTCATGCGGATGAAGGAAGACCATATGAAGAATGGCCAACTCAAGCCTGCATATAACGTGCAAACAGGCACGCAAAACCAATTCGTGGTAGGTTTTAGCATTCATCAAAAAGCAACTGATACTTCCTGTCTGAAAGTACATCTGGAAGGTATAAAAAAGGCCTGGGGCAGTGTACCGCAGAAGATTATTGCAGATGCAGGCTATGGCAGTGAAGAAAACTATGAATATCTGAAAGAGCAGGAAATTCAAAACTTTGTTAAATACAACAAGTTTCATTATGAGCAGAAGCGCCACGTTAAAACCAACCCATGTCTTAGGGAAAACATGGTCTATGATGCAGAAAACGACCAATATATCTGCTATGAACACAAGAAATTAAAATACATAAAAACGGTAAAAAGAAAAAGCACTACTGGCTACGAGTCTCATGTTAGAGTATATGAATGTGAAGACTGTACCGGGTGTACCAACCGAGAATCCTGTACTAAAAGCAAGTACTGGAACCGTAGGATAGAGGTTAATGTCCGTTTAGAAGAGCTAAAGCAAGAAGCCAGAGAAAACTTAACTTCTGAGCTAGGCCTTGCCCTGCGCAAAAGACGCTGTATTGAACCCGAGTACGTATTTGGCCGGATAAAATGGTGTTGGGGCTTTAAAAGATTCCTCCTCAGGGGTCTTGAAAAGGTTAAAATTGAGTGGGGATTACTGTGTATGGCACATAATATTTCGAAAATGGCAACTATCCAGTGGGCTTAAGGAGAAGCTCGCTAATTTTTTGACACAAAGACAGGGACCATGCCCATAAGTAATTACTTATGACACGGTCCCTTAGTTTTGCAGCCTTTAAGGTTTGGGTTCCGGTTGAATTTCAGATTGTTTCTGCTCCGGCTCAGGTTCCTGTTCCTGCTCCTGCTCCTGCTCCTGCTCTGTTTCTTCTTTCTGCTCCTGTTCTGTTTCTTCTTTCTGGTCCTGCTTTACCTGTGACTGCTCGGTTTTAGTTTTTGGAGATGCATTTTCTGAGTCTTCTACTCCTGTTTTAAGGCCCGAACGGTACCCGGCCAGAGGATATTTTTTTAACCCTGATACACCATTAGTTTCAACAGTATGACAAGAGTAACAGGTTCCCTTCTGCTCACTGTAAAAGGTCTTGCTTTCCCAATGTGCCTTATGAATTCCCCGGTAAAACTTTTTATAAAGAGAATAATCCTTTTCAGCTTCATGACACCGGTAGCATTCATTGACAGTTGCCTCTTTGACTTCTGGATGTCCCGAAATTCTTGTTACATAAGCCGGGAGGGACTGGTCCACCTGAGCAGTCTTTTTATGGCAAGATACACATCCATTTTCAAAAGGATCAGCTGCTGCTGATGCCATCATTGTCTCATATTGGGGCTCGGGAATAGGTTTCTTTTCCGCCTCCCCACCGGCACAACCGGTTATAAGCACAATTGATAGCAGCACAAAATAAAAAATATGTTTATTCATTCAAATACCTCCTTTGATTTTTTAACTAGTTTCCCCTATCCATACAGGTAAAATTCCAATTATTTTTTTGCAGCATTTATCGAATAATTACTTTAATTATTGAAATAATAATGTTCAGGATTCACAATAAATTTCCTTGGAGGTGTTATTTAAAATGTATTCACCAATTAATCAGATTCAAAGCAACTTAAGCCAAATTGCGCAAATCTGCAGTCAGCTTAGCCAGAGCGAGAATGTTCATGCGAACCAACTACA
Organism: Phosphitispora sp. TUW77; assembly: GCF_048453025.1. Taxonomy (GTDB): domain Bacteria; phylum Bacillota; class Thermincolia; order Thermincolales; family UBA2595; genus Phosphitispora. The sequence continues at coordinate 345,847 of NZ_CP156677.1, read as the reverse complement.
TCAAATTGAGCAGTCTGAACGCACTGCGGCCCAACAGCTGCAGCAAGCTGCCCAGCTTTGCCAACAGGCAATCAATCAAGTGCAATCAGTAATGAGCAGTGTTCAATTCAGCAACCTTGGTCAGAACTATAGCTACCCATATCAAAGTTCATTTACAAGCGGCACTTGGGCTAATCGTCCAATTAACACCAGCCAGTTCGGGCCAACCGGACAATACGTAACGACCACTTACTAGAATACAGTTAAATACATTGATAATCAGGAAACGCCGCCTTCAGAAATCTGTTTATGAAGTGGCGTTTCCTTTTTTCGTGGTTCATCTAAAAAGTTAAAGTAACCTTTCGACTTCATAATACATAGTTTAGACTGCAGGAAATTAATTGTTGAAAGGAGAGAACTGATGCTGAGTGAAATCACAATTCTTCCCGGTACCGATAAACTAGATGTCATGGAAAACTTCACTGAAATTACGCTTAGGGCAGGTGAAACCATATCTATTGTAGGGCCTACAGGAAGCGGGAAAACCGCTTTTATTACTGATATTGAACTGCTGGCCCAGGGAGATACCGCGACAGGACGGACTATTCTTATTAATGGAACTCCCCCGATTGATGACATTAGATATAGCCCTTCACTTAAACCCATTACTATGATAACCCAGAATACAAAATGCTTCGCAGACCTTACTGCAGAAGAGTTCTTAAAAATTCATACCCGTGCCCGGGGCAAAAATGATAATGGCATAATTTCGGAAACTATAAAATTAGCCAATAGCTTTACAGGTGAAAAAATTCACAAGGATGCAAAAGTAACCATTCTTTCCGGAGGACAAACCAGGTCGCTCCTAATTGCGGATGCAATTATGATTGGAGCAGCACCCATTATACTTCTGGATGAAATTGAAAACGCAGGTATTTTTAAACAGGAGGTAATTAACATAATTAAAGATACGGGGAAAATTATTATATTTGTAACTCATGACCCGTTGATTGCACTTCTCACCAAGAAACGGATTATAATTGAAAACGGAGCTGTAAAAAAGGTACTATATCAAAATGAAGTGGAAATCAAAGCAGCCCAAAACCTCCTGGAAATCGAACGCAGAGTAGGCACCATCAGGGAACAGCTACGGGCAGGGGATGTAATTACCGATGATGTCCTTGCGGTAAATTTCGCATCCTGAAAGATATAAAGGCGGTGAATGTTTTTGAAGCTATTGGTGATTGCCGGCCCACCCTCAGCAGGTAAAACCGCGCTTACCAAACAAATTGTAAAACACTTTAATGATAAACTTAAGATAGCATTTCTTAAAATTGATGTTGTTAGAGCTTATGAGGATATAGAATTACAAAAGGAATTCAATATTATGACAAAAAAAATATACTCTGGCGACCTTTGCCCTGATCATGCCGGAGTTATGGTTCTCGGTGATGCTGTAGAGTGGGCTGAAACTAACGGTGCAGACCTTTTTATAGTAGAAAGCGCAGGGCTTTGCCTGCGCTGCTCACCATACCTTAATCAAGGATTAGGGGTGATTGTTTTAAGCTCGATTTCAGGAATTCACGCACCGGAAAAAATGGGGGCAATGGTCAGTCTTGCAAATATCGCAGTGATAACAAAAATTGATCTGGTCAGCCAAGCTGAAAGGGAAGTCCTTATTCAAAAAATCAAGGAGGTCCACAGAAATGTTGTCTTAATGGAAACAAATGCCCTTCAAGGAACTTCACTGAACAGGTTATATAATATGATTAGTGAATCTGAAGATATAGATAAAAATAATCTTTACCTGAAAGGCAATCCACCCCTGGGCACCTGCACAATCTGCATCGGCAAAAAAGAAATTGGCTGGAAGCACCATTTTGGTGTCATTCAAAAACTGAACGGACGAATCGCAGATTACCTGTATAGGGGTGAATAGAAATGAATACATCATGGTCCTGGCTGCCCCCAGGAAAAAACTGCGGTTTATGCGGCGAAGACAACTGCAAAAGCTTCCTGAAAATGATAAATACTTCCCAGAAAAGCTATTCAGACTGCCCATACTATGCAGAACAGCAAACATCTACAAATCCTAAAGAAGTATCCGGAATAGAAACTAAGGCTATATATCCGCCAAGGGATGTTTTAGGGCATCAATATGACTTCATACTGGAACCGCTCCCTGGTGAAATCTCAGCCAGAAAAATTGTTCTGCCATTCCGGCCTGATTTAGTAGAAAAAATGGAAATTAAAAAAGGGGATTACGTTCTCGGCCGGCCCATGGGCGCTGGCTGCCCGATCCCGCATGTGCTTCAGGTAATTAAAGCTGAAGAGGTTACCGGGCTTCTTTATACCTGGGTTGTAGGACCAAAATACTCCCGGGAGAATAAAGTTAAAGATGTTATCGCTTACCATATGATAGGCTTTGAAGGCATTGCCGCTCATATCAGGAAAGAACCTGATTTCGGCTGCCGGGTAACGTTTCTGCCGGGTTTTTGTATGATGTCACTTAATCATACAGGATTCGCCAACATGGTTCTAGAAAAGAGCTATGGTCTACAGGTACGGTTGGAAGATATCCGGATTTTGGCAGGAAAAGACTAATGTAATCCGGTCAACCGCTTATTAATTATCAATTATTAGCGATTAATTACCATAAGGTAGTGTTCCTTCAGCAAAGGGCACTGCCTTTTTTTAAATACTGAGAAGATTACCTGAAAGGATCAGTAAAATGAGAATTAAGAAAAGCAGAAATGCAGAATCCAGGGCCAGTGTAATCGGTCCGAGAGAAGTATCAACAGTAATAGACCGGTTACCGGCTAACTGGAACAGACGACTCATTTTCTTTGCAGCCTCCTGAGCGGGCATGGACGATAACAGTTCAATGAGACTCAGCACGCCATCTGCAAGGTTTTGGCCTTTTAAGGGTAAGTATGGTTTAACACCTATAATCAAAGGCGGCAGGTCCGGACTAAAAAGGATATTGCTCATTCTTTTACCTCCTAACAGTTTTCATTATTACTGTGCAAATATCAGGTTAAGCCTCCTCCTCCAAAGAAAAGCCATAAGATAAATAAAAGGAAAAGTATGCCCAAAAAACCTCCACCCAATAGTTGTAAATCAACCACTTAATCTCCCCCTCTCATTGACGAACTATTTACCAATTCTATCAAATGTATGTTTTGCTATATATTATGTCATCCACAGAAAAAGGTTCGCAACATACCCTAAGTTATTAAATTGCAGTAAACTAATATCCGCAAAAAAATAATATCCGCTTCACAAAGGAAGCGGATAAAAAACACTTTATTTACCAGCAGCCATCGACTCCTGACCATAAAAGGATTAGAATCAGGAAAAGCAAAATAGGGAAATTGCCGCCAATTCCACATCCATCAGCCATAAACACTCAACCTCCTATTTCTTAATTGTACCTTAATATTCTGTTTCTACCACCAACCACCGTCTACTCCTGCCCATAAAAGAATCAGAATCAGAAAGAGAAAATACGGAGCTGTTGCCCCCCATTGCTGGGATTTTAAATCAGCCATTCTTTTGCCTCCTTTCAGAAAAACTGAGAAATGTAAAAATCATAATCTATCGACCTCACTACATACTATGTTTTTAACCCCGGAAAGGTTCATAGGGAAAAGCCGGCTGCTTAAAAAGGCTTAGCTTCGCTAAGCGCTTAAATCTACTATAAGGCGAAGCTTAGCCTTTTTTATGCAGATAGGATAAAATTTATACTTTCCTATCTGCCAAGATAAAGCCCGCTCCAATGAACGGGCTTTTGCTGTGATTATTCTTAAATTCGAGGGTATTTAACCCGGCAGCTTAAATTTTACCACCAGCCGCCATCTACTCCTGCCCATAAAAGAATCAAAATCAAAAATAGGAAAAACGGGAGTTGCCATCCTCCTCCATCAGCCATTTTAAATCCCCCTTTCTATTGATTAAATCTACTAACTATCGACCTTTGTGTTATACTATGATTTGCTCTGCTAATAGGTTCAGGAACTTGTTTTTGCTTGCTATGAATACATTCTGTTTTTACCAAAAACCGCCGTCTACACCAGCCCATAGAAGAATGAGAATTAGAAACAGGAAAAACGGTGCGGTCCAACCCCATTGTTCAGTTTTAATGTTGCTCATTAAAATAACCTCCTTTACCTTTATGCTGGGTTAATCTTCACTAAATATTATGTAAAACCTACTCAAAATGTTACAAGTCGGCATAATTCACTACTGTTTCCTGAAAGTAAGGCAATACAGCTCCCATTCATTTATATCCCTTACCTGTACATCAGACATTCTTTTAGGTAAAAGGTCCAGGGGAACCCCGGTTTTCTTTTGGTCAGCGATCAAAATCATTGCCCCATGCCGGGCCACTCTAGCCATTTCCTGAAGTGCCTTGGCCTTATCACTAAACAGCCGGAAACCTGATATACTGAATACACAGTCAAATATATTATCTTTAAATGGAAGGTACTCTGCCGCACCCAAAACAAGTTTTCCGTTAACATCATGTTTCTTTATCATCCTGGCACATTGCTGCAGCATGGGAAACGATATATCTACACCAAAATATTCTGCATCTTGCGGAAGGTAGGGCAGGTTACTGCCTGTACCTATAGGTACCTCCAATACCTTATCCCCCTTGCCTATCTTTAAGGAGCTAAGAATGTTTTGCCGAAGCTTCCCCTCACCACCCTTTTTTATGCCCTGTATTTCATGAAGAATATTGTAAAATGGTGCAATCATATCATAAAACTGCCTGTTTTTCCTGGTTTCTCCCGATACCCTGCTGTCTTTCAACAAAACCGGGATGCCCTTTTTCATCTGAAACCTGGTACCACTTACAGTACTGACCAGCACCTCTCTTGACCTGCCCCGTGACTCGTCTTCAGAAACATTTTCCAGCTCCTCATAGGTATCTGGGGCACATAAAACTGATAAAAAGCCTTTCTCCATACGGATCTCCCTTCCAAAAAACTTCGTTCCTCACATAATACGAAAAAGGAGCAAAAAGGTGAAACAAATATAGGAAATATGACGTCAAAAAACTAGTATACTAAAATCTGCAAAGGAGGGATTTAAATGAATAAAGCAATGCTGCGAATTTATCCTGTGCTGGTGATGTTGGTTTTCCTTATGTTCACAGCGCCCCTGACCTCTTCCGGCATCCCAAAGCCACCAGATAATAACCCTTCCCTGGAGGCAACTCCACTCCCTGTAATTGGATCACTGGAGAACTTAAAGGAGGTTCTGAAGGATAAGCAGAGTTTCAGTGATTATCTTTATAACGGTATAAAGGGTATAGGTATGAAAGTAACTGTTGATGAAGTAGAGAGCAGGGCTGCTGCCGACGAAGCAAGCAGCATAAACACAGAGTTTTCCGCAACCAATGTACAGGTCAGTGGAGTGGATGAAGCAGATATCATAAAAACCGATGGCACATATATCTATCTGGTCAATAACCAAAGGGTAATAATTGTACACGCCAACCCAGCCAGTGAAATGAAAGTAATTAATACCATAAACTTTAATGATGAGAACTTTATGCCCCAGGAACTCTATGTGGATGACAAATATTTGACAGTCATCGGACATACCCGATCCCTGATGCCGTTTCCTCAAAGCAAGCATCAGGCCGGCAGCCAGATAGAGTGTCCGCCTATACAGCCGTATAATACAATAAAGACCATAATATACGATATAAGTAACCGGAAAAACATTCAGAAACTGCGGGAAACCGAACTCGAGGGACAATATGTCTCTTCCCGGAAAATTGCTTCCGCCCTTTACCTGGTGGTCAATAAACATATTGACTATTACTACCTAATGGAACAGCAGGAAGCAAACGCGGATAATACTCATGTGACTCCTGCTTACCGGGATTCTGCGGGAACCGGCAATTTCACCGGTATAGATTTTTCTGACATCAAGTACTTCCCTGAAGCACCACAACCCAATTACCTTATGGTTGCCGGGCTGAATCTGGATGAACCAGAAAAGGAAATGGAGCTCTCCACCTACCTGGGCAGCGGGGAAAATATTTATGCATCTGATAAAAACCTTTATGTGGCTGTATCCCGCTCCTCGGGTTACCAAAACAAAGCTAATGAATCCGGAACAATTATATATAAGTTTGAGTTGAATGACGGACATACTAAATACCTGGGCAAAGGTGAAGTCCCAGGCACGATTCTTAACCAATTTTCCATGGATGAATACAATGGTTATTTCCGTATCGCCACTACAAAGGGAGAAGTCTGGAGAAATAATGAATATACCTCAAAAAACAACTTGTATGTTCTGGATAACAGCATGCAGGTAACCGGTAAAATTGAGGATATTGCACCTGGTGAAAAAATTTATTCCGTCGGATTTATGGGGGACCGTGGGTATATGGTAACATTCAAGAAAGTAGATCCTCTTTTTGTGTTAGACCTGAAAGAACCCCAGTCGCCCAGGATACTGGGGGCCTTGAAAATACCGGGCTATAGTGACTACCTCCACCCCTATGATGAAAATCACATTATTGGGTTCGGAAAAGACACCGTAGAAATGGGGATAAAAGACCCGAACGGTAATGAAAGCGGCACCATGGCTTATTATCAAGGCATGAAAATAGCCGTTTTTGATGTCACTGATGTAGAACACCCGATGGAAAAATTCAAAGAAATAATTGGTGACCGGGGTACTGATTCCGAACTTCTCAGAAATCATAAAGCCCTTTTATTTTCCAAGGAAAGAAACCTCTTAGCATTTCCGGTGACAGTTATGGAACTGGGTAGTGATATTTCATCTTCAAATAGGGAAAACGCTTGGCAAACACCCGAATACGGCCAATTTACCTTCCAGGGCGCCTATATTTATAATCTTGATCTTATTGATGGATTTGCACTGAAAGGTAAAATCACCCATATACCTGAATTAGAAATGTTTCAAGCAGGCAATGGATGGTATAATAGTAATAAAAATGTGGAAAGGATAATCTATATAGGAGATACCCTGTTTACAATTTCCAGTGCCATGATCAAGGCCCATGACATAAACTTAATGGTGGAATTAAACAGTCTTGAAATCAGATAAGACCAGATAATAAAATCCGGATGGAGATATTGCCCGGTAATGCAGCATCTCCATCCGGTTATTTTAATGTTGTTATTTTATCCATTCCTTATCCGTTTCTTTTAGTTTTCTCCCTATCCTGGAAACATCTTCTTTGAGTTTGATAGTGCTATAAAGAAGGTCCATTTTGGGGTCATTAAACTTATACTTAAATCTTAAGGAATTTCCTGATAGGGTTCCTTTTTCTTTCATGTTTTTTTCGGCATCTGTTCCAGCCAAAGGAAGTAGTTTGGTTCCCAAGTCATAAAAAAGCCTGTTTTGTGGTACCAGCTTTTTGGCCTGCTCAATAAATGCCATGTTCTCTTTGAATTCCTGTATTGTTGTTCTGTCATCAAAAGTAATGAATCCCATGTATGTAATCAGGTCCAGCTTGCCTAAAGTCTGTAAGGCCTTAAGGTTATCTTCTACAGCAATATCTTTGTGAAACCGGTCCAGCATTGCCTGGGAACCAGATTCTATCCCAACAAACACCTTGCTGAGTCCCGCTTTTTTTAAAGTTGTGAACAATTCCATGTCGATTTCATTTGGCCGGCACTGAATGCCAAATTTTATATTCAGGTTTTTTTTCAATATCAGTTCCGCAATCTCCTGTGCCCTGCGAAACCCCCGTCCCTTCCCGCCGATAAAATTAGCATCATTAAAATCCACATTTCTGACTCCATATCTGTTATACAGGAACTCAAGTTCCTCAATTACATTAACACTGCTGCGCATGCGCAGCGGAGTACCGAACTTTTTAAAAAACGGTACAACACTGCAAAAGGTACATCTCCCATAACAGCCCCGTGAAGAAAGAACCGGTGCGTGTTCCAGTTTTCCCAGTACTTCCGGCAGCGTATCACGTTCCGGGAATGGGATAGCATCCAAATCCTCAATCGAAGGACGTAACTCTGTTGTTACAATATCATCATTCTCACGAAATGCTATACCACTGATTTTCCTCCAGTTACCATCCCCAATTACCGCCTCTGCCAGCTCTACTATGGTTTTTTCGCCTTCACCGATAACAACCGAATCCACAACAGAAAACTGTTTTAGTATGTCCTCGTAAGCAAAAGAAGGGTAGATGCCGCCTACCGCCACATGTGCTGTCACAAACCCTTCTTTTTTGAGACGGGAAATAAAATTAAATGCCTGTACCGCACTCCGCTGAAATGGAATACTGACCCCAATCAATTTGCAGGAATACTTCTTAACCTCCTGTAAAGCCCGGGGGGCCATCCAATGAGGCATATTCAGAATTTTAACATCAATGCCTTGTTGTCTGAGACAAGCTGCCAAATACCCTAATCCAAGATGTTCATAAAGCTCTCTTTGCCTTGACGGCGGATTAATAAGTAAAACATCATGATATGCCATTGTTACACCTCTGAAAATGTTGCAATTTTTACTTATATAATTTATGCAGCCTTAAAACAGAAGGTAACTAAAAACACTAATTCAACTTAGTTAATCAATCTATTTTTCACCATCGTCAGAGGAATTCTCATAGGCAACAGAGCAAATGCAGTCAATATCCCCAAATGTACCGGCATAGTTGTAGTCAATTTGCCAAGTATGAGCGGGCGAACCACTTCAACAGCATGAAAAAGCGGAGTGAACCAAGCTGCATACCTAACCCCCGCCGACAAACTTTCCACAGGAAAAAATATCCAAAGGATTCTAATTAGGTGCCACACTAGTCCATATCAGAGTAAGAACCGAAAAAGTAAGTGCCAGAAGTACCAGCGGTACCGGTGGACCGAGCAGGCCAAAACACTCGCCACGCTTTACGGAAAAAGTGACTCCCCTGACAGCTTCAAAATCATCAAACTTCTTAACCAAGTCCCGAGCGAAAATAACAATATCTAAAGTATCACTGTTCATATTTACCTCACTGTATTTAAAGTTACAGACTTTACGTATTGACCAGATGGCAGGCAACGCTGTGCCCATCCCTGGTCTCCCTCAACTCAGGAACCTCCTCCCGGCACCGCGGGAAAGAATATGGACACCTTGAATAAAAGTTGCAGCCCGGATGCTGGTTGAGGCTATTAATAACATCACTCTTGAGTATTAATTTTTCTTTTTTTACGTTTGGATCAGGGATTGGAATTGCTGAAATAAGGGCTTTGGTATAAGGGTGACACGGGTTTTGATAAAGTTCCCGGTAACCGGTTATTTCTACAATCCTACCCAAATACATAACAGCAACCCTATCACTGATATGGTGGACTACACTCAAATCGTGTGCAATAAAAATATAAGTCAGTTTATACTGTTCTTGCAAGTCTTTTATCAGATTGATGACTTGTGCCCGGATACTGACATCCAGTGCCGAAACAGGTTCATCAAATATAATCATTTTAGGTTCAACAGCAAGTGCTCTGGCAATACCGATTCTCTGCCTCTGCCCGTCGCTGAATTCATGTGGATAACACTCTGTATAAGAACCGGCAAGCCCGACAATATTCAAAAGATCTTTCACCCTATTCCTGGCTTCCTTTCCCTTAGCAATCCCGTGAAGCAGGATGGGCTCCATAATGATATCCCCTATTTTCATCCTGGGATTCAAGGATGCAAAAGGAGCCTGGAAAACCATCTGCATATCCTTACGGATGCGTCTCATAGCCTGCTTGTCAAGTTTTCCGATATTCACACCGTCAAAGTGTACCTCACCTGCGGTCGGTTCAATCAATCTCAGGATACACCTGCCTGTAGTGCTTTTGCCACAGCCGCTCTCTCCAACCAGCCCCAGTGTTTCTCCCTGATAAACTTCAAAACCCACACCGTCAACAGCCTTAACAACCCCTAACTGCTTTTTCGTTATAATTCCCTTTGTAATAGGGAAATATTTTTTCAAATTTCTTATTTGAAGCAAAACTTCCATCAGTTTACCCCCTGTTTAGTTTGCTGGCCACCAAATGGCAGGAAACCAAATGTCTCTCATTAAATTCCCTGCTAACAGGCTGCTCCCGGAAACATCTCTCAACAGCCTTCCGGCATCTTGGTGCAAATGAACACCCAAAGGGCATATTCCTTGGGTCAGGGGGGAACCCTTCAATAGCCTTCAAGCGGCTCTCGCTGTGTTCTTCTTCAATCTTAGGAAGCGAAGCCAAGAGTCCTAATGTATAGGGATGCTGCGGAGATTTGAAAACATCCTCTATGCCCGCATATTCAACAAGTTTACCGGCGTACATGATAACAACATAATCACATATCCCAGCAATAATACCCAGATCGTGGGTAATCATCATAATAGACGTATTCAGCTTTTCCTTCAGGTCATTCATAAGTTCCAGAATCTGTGCCTGCATAGTCACATCCAGAGCAGTGGTAGGCTCATCGGCTATCAAAAGCTTCGGGTTACAGGATAGGGCCATAGCAATCATAACTTTTTGCCTCATACCACCACTAAGTTCATGAGGATATGATTTGACTCGTTTCCCAGGGTCAGGAAGCCCAACAAGGCCAAGCATCTCAACAGTTTTTGCCTGGGCGTCCTTTTTATCCAGCTTCCGGTGCAGCATAATTACCTCACTTAACTGTTCACCCACTGTCAAAACCGGGTTCAGGGAAGTCATCGTATCCTGGAATATCATTGAAATTTCATTACCCCTAATTTTCCTGATTTCTTTGGGACTCAATTCGAGCAGGTTTACTCCGTCAAACATTATCCTGCCGCTGACAATCCTCCCAGGAGGTGACTGAATCAGCTGCAGAATTGACATAGCTGTAATGGATTTTCCGGAACCGGACTCACCAACAACCCCCAGGGTCTTTCCTTTCTCAATACTAAAACTGACCCCGTCAACTGCCTTGACCACACCTGATTTTGTATAAAAATATGTTTTTAAGTCTTCAATTGACAGTAAAGTTTCCGCCACATTTATCCCCCAATTGAGTACACATTTATTAAATACATTTACTTCGCTGCAGATACGCACTTAACCTTCTCAATATATATTGACCGTGCAAAAACTACCTGATAAAATATAGTTCAACATATCTCGAATTTTCGAAATGCTGCATTCCTATAAAGGAGGGAAGAAAATGATTTGTAACAGGTGTAAAGAAGTGATTCCAGATGGAGAACAATGTCAACACATGGGCCAGATATTGTGTGAAGACTGCTATATTGAGGCTATCGAGCCACCCCGGACTTGTGATGTCACCGCAGTCTACAGTGCTAAACTAGCCCGTAAAATGGCAGGTCAAACAGGAACTGAAGGACTTACAGAACTGCAGACAGATATCTACAACTATGTAAAGCAAGATGGCCCCGTAACTCATGAACAAATACTAAAAAAATTTAAACTCCCCCAATGGCAGCTTGAAAAACAATTCGCTACCCTAAGACACTGTGAACTGCTGCGTGGTTTTAAAGGCGAAGACGGAAAGATATATGTTACCCTATGGGAAGAAGGTACACCCGGTGAACTGAAAACCATCTAAGTACAGGCAAAAATTTTCTGCCCTCCAATTTTAAATGTGGATAAAACCCCCCCTTCTTTGAAAAAATAACTAAAAAAGCAGGGGAGGTTTTATTTTTTTGCGTAGTTATCGCGAAATTTCAATGTGGAAAGATGTAACAGATAAACAGTGGAATAACTGGCAGTGGCAGATTGCCAACCGGATTACGGATATAGAACAGCTCAAACAGGTAGTGACTCTAACAGGCGAAGAGGAAGAAGGCATAAGAAACTGCTTGAAAACCCTGAGAATGGCCATTACCCCCTATTATGCCCTACTTATGGACCCGGATGACCCGGAATGCCCAATTCGCAAACAAGCTGTCCCTGTCACCTGGGAACTGGATGAAAGCCCATGTGACTTAGAAGACCCGCTTCTAGAAGATGTAGATTCCCCTGTACCCGGACTTACTCATAGATATCCCGACAGGGTTCTGTTTCTTATAACAGACCAGTGTTCCGTATATTGCCGTCACTGCACCAGGCGCCGCCTGGCAGGAAGCACCGACAGGGCAATGCCAAAAGATGTCATTGAGCTGTCTTTGGACTATATTACCAATAATCCTGCCATAAGGGATGTTCTTATTTCCGGTGGAGATGCCCTGCTGGTACATGATGAACGTCTTGAATACTTGCTCCGGCGTTTGCGCCAGATACCCCATGTGGAAATAATCCGTTTTGGTACCAGGACACCCGTCGTCCTGCCCCAAAGAATAACTAAAGAATTGTGCAATTTACTCAAACAGTTTCATCCAGTTTGGGTTAATACACACTTTAACCATCCTAAAGAAATTACACCTGAAGCAGAACATGCCTGCAGTATGCTGGCTGATTCCGGAATACCCCTAGGTAACCAAACAGTTTTATTAAAGGGTATTAACGACTGTCCATATATTATGAAAAAATTGGTTCACCAACTGGTAAAAATGCGAATACGGCCCTATTATCTCTACCAATGCGACCTTTCTCAAGGGCTGGAACACCTGCGGACTTCTGTTGCCAAAGGCATTGAGATTATCGAAATGCTCAGGGGGCATACTTCCGGGCTGGCAGTTCCCACATATGTTGTGGATGCTCCCGGAGGCGGGGGGAAAATTCCTGTTTCACCTCAATACCTTATATCCATGTCAGACGAAAAAGTAATCCTGCGTAACTATGAAGGGGTTATCTGTGCCTATACCGAGCCGGAAAACCGTAACGGAAGCTGCATGGAGTGCGGTATATGTGAGGACCAGAAGCCTATCAAAACAGGACTGGCAAAGCTGTTTGGCAATCGAAAAATAAGCCTGGTTCCAAAAGGAAATGTCCGGGAAAGCCGGAGACACGGTTATTTACAATAAAGGAGCAACAACTATGCATATATCAAACATCACCCTTGATAGGGAAACAGCGACAACTGTCTATGGAAATATTTACGGTCTGTCTTATCTCAAAGAACAAGATGACTTCACAGTCGAAGTGTTTATCGATTGCACTAATAAACGGATCAAAGTGCTTGACTATCAAGCTGCAACTGTCCGGGCAATGGTTGAATACCTAAATTACCTTGCCAGGGAAAACGGGTTTGGCAAAGTTGTGCTGGTCTCCAGGGAGGAAGACTGGGAAACCTGTATTTCTTATGGATATATACTTGAAGGGTTTATTCAAGAATATTTTAGGGGAGAAAAACCAGGTTACTGTCTGACCCGGTTTTTCGATAAGGAGCGCCGTATCAGCCAATTCATTGAAGATGAAGATGAAATACTTCAAGAAATACTAGCCCAGCCTTCTACAGTCAACCTGAAAAAACTATCTGAAGACAGCCGCCTGCGTTCAGCCGGAATAGAGGATATTCCTGCATTAGCAGAACTTTTTACTGCAGTTTTTTCGAGTTACCCGGCACCATTATACAAACCGGAATACCTTGAACAGGTTGTTGGTAAAAAATCACATTTTAAAATAATTGAACATCAGGGTAAAATAGTTAGTGCCGCATCGGCAGAAATCAACCGGACCAACATGACGGCAGAAATGACTGACTGTGCCACACTTCCTGATTACAGGGGCCAGGGTCTGATGTCAATCCTCATCAATGCCCTTGAAATTGAAATGAAAAAAGAACACATACATACACTCTACTCTCTATCTCGAGCTCTGTCCCATGGCATAAATCTGGTCTTTCATCGCCATGGGTATACTTACGGGGGACGGCTGATAAACAATTGCAACATCATGGGCAAATTTGAGGACATGAATCTCTGGGTCAAACACCTTAATGTCAAATCACTGCACTAATTATGCCGCACAATTCCGGGCTAACCTTCTTAGGGACACTAACCTCAATATTAACATAATATAAATAGAGAATGACTTTAAGCCGGATCATAAACCCGGATAATAAAGGAGGTAAATCCTTATGAATTACCGCAGCACCAATTTCTTTAATCCCAGGTTTGGTAAAAAAACAAGGAATGATTTTAACAAACAACGGCCAGCTAATTTTATCGACTGGATATTTGGTCCCGGTTTCGGCAATGGTTTAGGTGGCGGGTTGTTTAGCCCCGAGTTCGGCAGTTTTTTGGGAAGTCTTCTTCGCAGCCTGTTTGGTCTTAAATCGGCAGGGAATCTGCCAAGGTATAATTCTCGGAAAATCCCCCGGCGGAACCGGCGTTAAAAATCCTCTGTTTGGTAATTTTCCCACCAAAAAAGATACATATAATTATTACTTTTTATGCAACATATACCGAAAGGAGGTTTAACAAAATGAGTGATATTGGTATTGTCAGACGAATGGATGATCTTGGTAGAATGGTAATTCCGAAGGAAATAAGAAGAAATCTTAGATTCAAGAACGGGGACCCTCTAGAAATATTCATTGATAAAAATGCTATTGTATTTCGTAAGTATGACCCAACTCCCGATCCATTGGACAGCCAGGCAGACAATATAGCCAAAGTCCTTTCGGAAAGCCTTGAAGGTCAAGCGTTAATAACCAGGGAGGATATGGTGATATCCGCCCCAGGTAATAAGTCTCTTCTTAAGAAAAATCTTTCAGAAAATATCTATGATAAACTGAAAAACGGGGAATCTTACTTTGGGAATGAAGGTGAAGAACTTTTAGAAGGATGGGATACCAAAACAAATTTTATCTGTACCCCATTAACACATGAAGGAAACGTTACCGGTTCAGTAATTCTCCTGAAAGACAAACCAAGCAATGTGGAAGAAAAAGTTATACTGGCAATGACAGACTTCCTTGAAAAACAATATTTACCAAGCATTTAACTGGTAGTTAAATTTGTAAATCTCTAATACGGTGGTTTCCGTCCCTCCACCACAGCAACAATACCGCCGACCAGGTTCCGGTAACCGGTTTCTGTAAGACCTGCCTGGGCAAATATCTCGGCTAGTTCCCACTGGGGCGGAAAAACTTTAGCCGAATCATGAAGATAACCATAGGCCCCCTTATTTCCTGCTGCCAGTCTGCCCATTGCAGGAATAATCTTTTCAAAGCAAAGCCAATAACACTGCTTGATAACAGGGGCCGTAACCTGAGCCATATCTAGTGAAACAACTTTCCCCCCGGGCTTGACTACCCGGGTCATTTCTTTGACAACTGTAAGTATATCAGGCACATTTCTGAGTCCCCATCCCACAGTGGCACAATCAAAACTATTGTCTTCAAAAGGAAGCTCCATGGCATTCCCCTGAATCAACCGGATATTTTCCCTGAGTTTAAATCCCTTTATATTCTCCCTGGCAATTGCAAGCATGTTTTCTGAAAAGTCAAGGCCCACTACCCGGCCACCCGGCCCAACAGTCCTGGCCTGTTCCATAGTAAGCATCCCTGTTCCGCAGCAAACATCCAGACCGTAACCGCCGGTTTTCAGTTCCGAACACCTAACCGTATATTTTCTCCATGACCTATCCATTCCTGCCGTCATTAATGTGTTCATCAGGTCATAGCGCCTGGCAATTGAATTGAACATATCCCTGACGAACCTTTCCTTATTTTCCTTTGAAGGCAAATCACCCAATTCAGTTTCCTCCCAAAATTTCCTTGTTGTCGGTTAATACCTTTATTTTACCCTAAAAAAGCTGTTTTGCCCAATATAATTTTTACATGCTTATATAAACATAAAGAAGTAAAAAATAAGGACAAACATCTTTTGGGAGGTCTAATCAAATGAATAAAGGTAATAAATCCCCTGTTACAGCAATACTAACTGGCGCTGGATTACGCGGTCGTGAAGTTTATGGCGAATATGCCCTCAAAAATCCCGATAAATTGAAGTTTGTTGCTGTTGCCGACCCTAATACCGATAGACGCCGAGCGTTTCAGGATTCCCATAACATTCCAAACAACCTGGCCTTTGAATCATGGGATACACTGTTTTCCTCAAAAAACGGCAGGCTTGCTGATGCCGCCTTTATTTGCACCCAAGACAATTTACATTATAGACCTGCCCTGGCTGCATTAAAAAGCGGCTATCACCTGGTTCTCGAGAAGCCAATTTCACCCAGCCTGGATGAATGCCGCGAGATAGCAGCAACGGCTAAAAAAGAGCACCGTAAAATTCAAGTCTGTCATGTACTGCGCTTTACCGGCTTCTGGCAAAAAATCAAGGAACTTGTAGATTCTGGCCATATTGGCCGGGTCATTCATTATGACCACTCGGAAAACGTTTCTTACTGGCATTTCGGCCATTCTTATGTACGAGGCAATTATAAAAATGAATCCTCCTCTTCCCCCTTTATTCTTGCTAAATCATGCCATGACCTGGACCTGATGTATTGGATTATTGGTAACAAATCATTATCTGTACAATCCATGGGGGACCTTACCCATTACCGTCCTGCAAACGCCCCTTCAGGAAGTCCTGAAAGATGTACCGACAGGTGCCCCGAATCAGAAACCTGCCCCTGGTATGCGCCCCGTATGTACCTAACGGGAGAACCCCTGCTGCGCATTGGTCTTCATGCCCCTTCAGTGACAACACGTTTTTTAGCCCATTTTGCCCTTAACCATCGACGGGCACTCAGCATCCTCAGTCGCTTTAATAAACGTCTTCAAGGCATCCTTAACTGGAATCAGTTCCCGGCCACTGTTATTACAACAGACCTGTCCCACGAGGGCAAGATGAAGGCCCTTAGAGAAGGGCCTTATGGAAGGTGTATCTACAAAAGCGGGAATGATGTCCTGGACCACCAGATAAGCACCTATAAGTTTCCCGGTGGTATAACAGGCACACTTACTCTGCATGGGCTTTCCGAACTGGAAGGAAGGGAAATCCGTATCTTTGGTTCAAAAGGTGTCATTCGCGGTTATTTTCGCTATAACGGCGAACAGATAACATTGACAGATTTCCTTTATACCAAACCCCGTGTAGTATACAAGGCTGGAATGTCTATGGGGGGTCATGGCGGCGGCGACTTTGGTCTGATGGAATCATTTGTAAAAGTGATGAGAGACGAGATAGACTTCCATGAAGCAGGAGCCGATATTGATAACGCACTGGAAGCCCACTATATGGCTTTCGCGGCTGAAAACGCCCGTACCGGGCAACAGGAGGTATCCCTGGATAAGTATAGGTAAACTGTGGCTCATTAACTGGTATAAATAACCAAGAAATATTTGGAGGATTAGAGCTGTTTACCGTTGAAGTATTGGTTTGTCGAAATTAGTCGAAAGGGGTTATGGCTTAAGTGGTTGACAAACTAATACATAACAAGAGGGCTGTTTTTATTGGCATAATAGTTGCCCTCATACTTTTTTTTGGGTATCAAAAAGCTGTTGCAGCCTATGATGTGGTTATTGACGGTAATGTTGTCGCCCAGGTAAAGGATGAAAAGGAATTTATGAAGGTTGTGGCGGCATATCAGGAAAGTACCAGTAAAGAGCTGGGCCATTCGGTAAAAATCCTGAGTAATATTGAACTTCAGAAAACCCGCCTTAACCCGGAACTCCTGGAAACAAACCTCACAAAACTAAGCAAAGATGTGGATTTAGCCACCGAGGGTTACAGGCTTCTGATTAATGGTAAGCAATTATTTGCTGTCTATGATAAATCAGAGCTGGAAAAACTCTTGGAGGCATACAAAAATAGTTTTATCAAAGGAATTGACGAAAACGCCAGAATTATAAGTATTGATTTCAAACAAAAGGTCGAGATAAAAAAAGACACAGTCAACATTAGCGAATTTGTAGACAGTGAAAAAGCCGGTAAACTTATTTATGAAAAAGAACAAGAAGCAATGGTCATAGAGATTAAAGAGGGGGAAAATGCCTGGACCATAGCGCGCAGTCATGATATTTCAGTTGCAGAGTTGGAAAAAATGAATCCTCAGATAGATATGGAAAAAATATTCCCCGGAGACAAGATGGTTGTCAGCCCATTTAAGTCCCGGCTTGATGTTATAATTAATCTTGAAAATTCAATTGTTGAATCAATACCTTTTAAGACAGAAAATGTTTATGATAACCAGATGTACAGCAACCAGAAAAAAGTTGTTAAATCCGGTGTCCCCGGCAAAAAAAAGGTAACATACAATATCTTCTTAGAAAACAGCATACAGGTTTCCAAGAATATAGCAGAAACCGAAATAATCCAAAAACCGGTTAACCGGCTAGTCAAAATAGGAACCAAAAAAACGGTTTCCCGCGGTGGTTCCCATAATTACGGTGTAGTATCAGGCAAAAGGATCTCCAGCTATTTTGGCTGGCGAACCCACCCCATTTCCGGCAAAAAAACCTTTCATGATGGTATTGATATTGCTGCCAACTATGGGACAAGAGTCTATGCCTATTCGGCAGGAAAAGTATGTTTTGCCGGTTGGAACGGCGGCTATGGCAAAGTGGTCTTTATTGATCATGGAAACGGACTGCAAACCCGTTATGCACACCTATCTGCAATTTCCGTAAGAGTAGGTGAAAGAGTTTCGACAGGGGAAAAAATAGGCTCTGTAGGCTCCACAGGCTACAGCACAGGACCTCACCTCCATTTTGAGGTACTCAAAAACGGTTCTTTGAAAAATCCTTTAAATTATATATAAATTCGATCTCATTCTAAAATATTTGTATCTTTTCATTGCCATTTTTCGCTGTAGTTTTAAATTGATTATAGTGTAAAATTATAGAAAAAGATTCAATGTTTGGAGGAGTATCCTTGAAGGATCCAAAAGTCAAGACACTGGTAAGTGTAACTAGCTATGAACTGATTAACTTTATGTATAATACTTTAACAGAATCTGGATGGAAATCTACATTTAATTATTCTAAACGCTCCCCCACAAAATTTGTGTCCAAAACACTGGAAATTCCCCAAGGAAGTATTTCCGGCTTTAATAAATATTTTAATTACTGCTATTTATTTTCCAGAAATTTCAAAGAAAAAGATGAAGCTGCCAGATACAGTAAAAACAATGGTACAAGTATCTACTTTTCAGTTGTCCTTTATTGGCTACTTGTTTATTTTGGAGTTTTGGACGAAAGTAGGCTAAAATTATGTCAAGGATATTTCAGTTACAGGGTAAGGGAGGATAAGGTCCCTCAAACTAGGTACCGGGCAGGTCTCCATGCTTGGCTCAGCTACAATTGCTCAGTTATTGACACGACCATTTGGCAGCAGGAAGAACTTTTTGACTTCCAGAATTACGACTCAAAACATCCTGTTATAACAGGGAATATCCCAAGAGGAATGACATTAATCGGATTTGAAGAAAATAAGAGCCTAGCTAAAGAATACGCCCGAAATTTCGCCAGGGATTCAAAACTCACTTTCTGTGAATGGGTTATTTACCACAAGCAGCAGGCCGACCTTCTTTACAATAATTCTTTACATTTGGTTTAACAGATGCTAAAATGAATTCAAAGCTCAAATTAATAGGTCTAGTGAGATTCATTTTTTTCCTTCTCAAACTGCTTTGAATGGGTATGGGAGACAGTGTATCCCTATTCCATTCTGGGCTTAAATTTACCGAGGAGGATTACTATTTATGTTTGAAGACAAGAGCTTAACCTGTAAGGATTGTGGAACTGAATTTATATTTTCAGCCTCAGAACAAGAATTTTATTCTGAAAAAGGATTTGTTAATGAACCCGGACGCTGCCCATCATGCAGAGCAGCCCGTAAACAGCAAAGCCGTGGCGGCTTTGGACGCAGCTCACGCCCCCAGAGAGAAATGCATGAAACCACATGTTCTGCTTGTGGTGTAACTACTCAGGTGCCATTTCGTCCAAGTGGTGACCGACCGGTGTACTGCAGCGACTGTTTCAAACAAAACAAAGGATACTAATAGAATACTAATTGACCTAAATAAATTAAGTGACTAACTTATAACTATTGAGTTAGTCACTTTTCTTTTTCACCCTTTAGGTTTAAATAACAGTGAACCCAAAAACCCGAAAATAATGGCAGCCGAAACACCCGCACTGGTAACTTCAAATATTCCGGTGAGCACTCCAATAATACCGGTATTTTTAGCTTCCATTAAAGCGCCCTTAACTAATGAATTGCCAAAACTGCTTATGGGAACAGTTGCTCCTGCACCGGCAAATTCTATCAATGGTTCATAGAGTCCCAGCCCGCCAAGTACGGCACCAACAACAACCAGAGTGCTCATTGTATGTGCCGGGGTCAATTTAAGAACATCAAACATCAATTGACCGATGACACATATTCCGCCACCAATGATAAATGCCCAAATAAATTTCTCCAAATTTATTCACTCCTTTTGTCGCATTACATAAGTCATTATTATGAAATTTCGATGGAAACAGCATGGGCAATACTCGGTATACTCTCTTTTTGCTGGTAGGATAGCGGTGACAGCAAGGCCCCGGTAGCAACAACCAAAATCCTTTTTAATTTACCTTTTTGCATTTGCTTCATAAAATGTCCATAAGTAACTGTAGCCGAACAAGCACAGCCACTGCCACCGGCAAATACAGGCTGATCTTCTTTATATATCAGAATCCCGCAATCAGTAAATATTTCCGGCGGTATTGTGATTTCGTGCTTCTTTAAAAGATCAGCTGCTATTCTATGTCCAACATAACCTAAATCTCCTGTTGCAATCAGGTCATAATACCGGGGGTCCCTTTTCAAATCCCTGAAATGGGCCTGAATTGTATCAACTGCTGCAGGTGCCATGGCAGTACCCATGTTAAAAGGGTCCGAAATGCCCATATCTATCACTCTGCCAATAGTGGCTGAAGTTATCCGGGGTCCTTGTGCAGCCCCAGACACCACTGCAGCCCCTGCCCCTGTTACAGTCCACTGTGCCGTGGGGGGCTTCTGTCCGCCATATTCACTGGGGTACCTGAACTGTTTTTCTGCTGCCACATTATGGCTTGATGCTGCTGCCAAAACATTTTCTGCTGCTCCGGTATGAATAAGTAATGCGGCCAAGGCAAGGCCCAGCATGGAAGTTGAACACGCGCCAAATATGCCTAAATACGGCATCCCCAGCGAACGTGCCGCGAAACTGCTGGAAATAATCTGATCCATTAAATCCCCGCTAAGAAGAAACTGAATGTCTTCTTTTTTCATTCCCGCTTTATCGATAGCTTTTTCACAAGCCTGTTCCAGCAGTTTTTTCTCTGCTTTTTCAAAACTATCCTGTCCCAACCAAACATCATCATAAAGAATATCAAAATCGTCAGCCAAAGCCCCTTTTGCCTCAAACGGGCCCCCAACAGCAGCTGAAGAGCGTATCACCGGCTTAGAATCAAATACCCAGCTTTGATGGCCTTTCAGCATCATATTCCCCCCAAGGCCTGAATTGTTATTTTTATCAGAACAACGAAAAAAGCTGAAACAACCCCGTAAACAATTACTGACCCGGCCAGCTTGAACATGTTTCCACCAACACCCAGGACATACCCCTCAGTACGATGTTCAATAGCTGCTGATGCTACACTATTAGCAAACCCGGTCACTGGAACAGCAGTTCCGGCACCGGCCCACTGGGCAATATGGTCATAAACTCCCAGGCCGGTTAATAAAACCGAAATCATTATTAAAACTGCAACTGTCGGATTGCCTGCAGTAATCTCAGTAAATCCAAAATACTTCACAAACATCCATTGCAGCCCCTGACCTATACTGCATATAATCCCCCCGGCAATAAAAGCCCTTACAGAATTTAATAATATCGGTCGATTGGGCACCAGTACTTTGGTAAACTTTTTATATTCTTGTTGTGTTAGCGTAAGTTTTTTTATTTTAAAATTAGACATAATTTACTTCCTCTCATCTTAGAAGGTATGTTTCAATTTTTTCCATTAATAGTTTTAACTTATTGGCATTTTTTAAATACATATCCTTAGCCTGCATATCCTTTGTATCCAAAGCAAAACTTAAAAGGTCGGCCTGACATTTTTCAATGTTTGCATAAAGAAGTTCTTTCACTTTTGGTTGCGGAACCTGGATATTATCATCAAAAAGGTCGACATAAATATCCCCTGAGCCGTCTACCTGAGCAATAAAAACATTATCCAGAGATACTCCAAAATTATCAAGTTGAACTTTTAACCATTCCCGGTTAAATCCTATATTAGAAAGTGCCTCATTAAGAATGTTACCGTCAAAAATGACCGTCTGGGGTTCCGGCTGAGGAGATACAGGGTGACCAATATCATGAGGAGTTACCGGTTTTTTTTCGGACTTAAGCAGTACATTTATTTCCCCTGTTGTTTCCATCACGGCAAATTCGACATCAGCCAGGTTAAACACATTCTTGGAACGAAGGTCTCGCAAAAGTTCTTCCCCAGTATACCTAACCTGAAGTAAGGTTTCTTCCATAAACTTACCGTCTTTCATTAGAATGGCTGCCTTACCGTTAATCAAGTCATGAATCCACTTGCTTTTTAAAGACAGATAATCCATTGCAATAGAAAAAAAAACCCAAACGCCTAAAGAGACTAAGCCTAATGATATATCTATCATATCAATAGAGATTAATGCCGAAACAACGGCAATAACCATATAATTAACAAAATTGAAGGGATTTACTTTTGAAAGCTGTCTTTTCCCCATAATCCTTATTAGAAACAAGACACAAAAAAATAAAACCCCAGACCTAAGTAGTATTTCAACCCACTCCTTCATCTAGTCCCCCTCTTATAATCCACCATATTCCGGTTCTTCAAATTCCAGTGTCTTTAACCTTTTCCCAAGGTCATCGGCAACTTCACCGGCAACTCTTACCCCCTCCTGATAAACAGACACTGCTTTTTCATCCTGAGATTGAACAGCATAAATTTCCAATGTGCTTTTGATCCCCTTTAAAGCAGCTATGGTCTGTTTCACCTTCGAAGCAACGGTCATAGTGAACCTCCATTTATTGACGTAATAAATCCTTAACTATATAGCACACTTTTAGAATGCCCTCAAGTTTTCCGGAGTATGTGAACAGTAATTTTTCATATACAGGTAATCTTTAGTGGATTGCAAAAAACAACTGAGTGGAAATCTAGTGAGTTATTACACTGGTTTTCCGCCCCTTCCTTCAAGTTGCATCCCAATTTTACAGGAGCAGACACCCCAACATTTGACATTGAGCCACTAAAAATGCTGCCGGGTTCGTCCGGCAGCATTCTAAGTTTTATGTATGAATTTACATCAGCGGGTCCATTGTTAGTGCAGGGTGTCCTTTTTCCTCCAAGAATGGAAGAATCTCTTCACCTGATACACCTATAGTTTCGTCAGCAATCTTGTCTACAAAGTCACGACCGAGTCCATCTTCTTCAGCTCTCTCCTCGAGAATTTCACGGAGTTGTTCTTTAAGCGCTTTCGGCATCCATACCAGACGTCCTAAACCACCGTCAGCCTTAATGAATTTGCGGGAACCAAAGTATGCCTTACCTATTCCCATAAATCCTGGCATTTGAGCACCACCGCCACAAGTACCGGCCAGGGTTGAGAAGTTCATCCCACAGGGAGTCATGCCGGAATGTTCACGGTTAACAACCATGAAACCATTAGCTTCCGGAACCATTGTCATGATAACTTCAAAACATCCACAAGATGTCATGGGTTTATCCATAATGGTATAGAAATTAACCGCTTCTACAGTTCTTTGGGAGTTCTGGTAAATAAACTCATTAAAGGATTTCCACTGACCATTAACCTCATCAATAATTTCACCCTTCGGTATGGGAACATTGGCACCATGTGGATTAATTTCATAGGCTGCCTTGGCATCCAGCCAGGATACAGCGCCACACAGACCCACCCGTTCAGGGGCAACCACACATACATGTGTTGGGGCAAATGACTGGCAAAGGGTACAGGAATAGAATTCTTCAACACCTTCATCAGTAAGCTCGCGGAGACGTGCATCACGCGCGTTATACTTCTCACGGGCAAACTCACGGCGTTTGATTACTTCTTCCTCATCTGTGATGAGTTCTATTTCTACCCGATCAACAATTGCCGGGAACTCAGCCTTGAACTTGGCATAAAGCAATCTTCCCAAGTGCTCCATGCGGAAGCCTTTAGCATATGCATCCTTGGTAAACCGCAGCCAGTTCAAATCACGCTGGGCAACGTGCCAGATACCTTCACCATAGTTAGTGAAATAGTGAATCCGGCGCTCCAACACTGGCTCAAAATCTAACTGCATCTTGCGCCCATAGGCCTTGACATGGATTCCGAGTGGCATCCTGCCGCCATCTTCACCCAATGAATCAATATCAGGGCCAATTAGAGTAATCTTACCATCCTCAATGTCGTCTCCCACCATCTCGACCAATTCGAAGCCAGGAGTACGTCCTCCGCCAAACTCGCAGAACATATCTCCCTTACGAACAGTCTCACCCTCAAATGCAGGACCATGGTTAATGGGAATATCAATATCAATATTGGTAAGCTTAATACCACGTACTTCAAGAGCAACCTGAACAATCTTGTCATAATCAGGCTCGGAAATAAACCAGTCAGGAATCTGCTCATCTTCAGCCATAGGTTGGTCAGTGATTACCGGGAAACCGGTCCAAATGGCACCGGCACAAGCAGCATCCTTAACAAAATCATGCTCACCCAAGTAGAGAATGAAAGCAAGCACACGACGACGCTGGTAATCTCTCTGGGCATCCCTAGAGCCGGCCTTGATACCGCCGAACATCATCCCAGCCCGGAGAGCATAGTTAGCAGCATGAACAACCTGAGTAAAGTTACCCAGCGGGAAGGCAATATAATCAACACCAATCTTGACGTTTTCTTCCAGCAATTGTTCAATTATCTCATCACAAAGGAAAAGCATCAGACCTTTACCCATCATCTCAGCAACAATCTTAGCCGCCAATTTGCTGTTCTTGGCACGGCCTACGATTACAGCCTCACCGGGAATAGTCCAGTCCACCATCTTGATACCATAAGAACGAACAACCGGGTCTCCAAGAAAACCTGTCCAGGGAGCAACATGGAGCGGATTTTCGGGTGTGTGATCAATATACCTGATTACCTCGATGATATCTGCGGCATACCAGGTTGATTCACCGTTTAAGCGATATTGTTCAAATGTCAATGCCTCTGTTATCTGGTTGCGCATTGTGTTTAAAACAGGAACCATATCACCCAGTGTCCTTACTTCTACACCGCTCATGCAGCGGATAATGGGAACAAAGTAAGCGGTATCAGGATATCCAACGGCTTTAGCCTTTCCATGCTTCTGAATTGCCCGGTTTAAGAGAATTTCTGCATAACTGACTGCGGTAATGGCACCTTTATATGCCCTTCTAAACATTTTAACAGGCTCCTTGCCTTCCATCGCCTTTTCCGCA
The DNA here is from genome assembly GCF_048453025.1 of Phosphitispora sp. TUW77. Taxonomy (GTDB): domain Bacteria; phylum Bacillota; class Thermincolia; order Thermincolales; family UBA2595; genus Phosphitispora. Next base: position 320,518 of record NZ_CP156677.1, on the reverse strand, counting down.
TCTGCATATATCTGATCAAAGTTGAGTACTTCCGACATTGTTGTTCCTCCCTTCGAATTTAGGAATATAAATTAATAGTTCTGGCATAAATCGGTTTCAAATTTATCTGAAGTCTTCTTGTGAACACCGAGCTTCCATGCACGGTACTCCAATGCGCTGAGCAGTTTTTGAGCTGCTATTTTGTGGTCAACTTCAAAGATGAAGTAACCGCCATATACGTCTCCGGCAATCTGGGTAACAATACTGTAGAAGAGGTCACTGCCCTCAACCGGAGGGAGAACACCGACATGAACCGGCATACCAACAGTTACACACCAGGAGCCGATGGAAACTGCTTTACCTGACATGGCTTCAGGAGCTGAAGCAACCCAGGGCACCTTTGGAGTATCTACTCCCAATTCATTTGCCATATCCATCAGGAGGTCCGAACAACGGGTGTTATCAACACAGGAACCCATATGGAATATCGCAGGCAGATTTTCTTTGGCTTTACCGTCAAACTGTGACAGGAATGCCTTCAGACCATCACCACAGAGAGAATCCCGGTTGGCAGGGTCCATCAAACCAGCTTTGGCATGGGATTGGGCGGAACAACCTGTAGCTATAATAAATACATCATTTTTAAGTAACTCTTTGGCAATTTCATTATGGTTTTCATTCTGTTTGTTTTTCAGGTTTTCACATCCGGCCATAAGGGCAACACCTTTGATCTGACCGGACTGAATTGCATCTGTCAGAACCTTGACAGGGTTATCAGGATTTACAGTTGCAAATATGTCATAAATCGCTTCCAAACTGAAACCGGCAACGACTTTGTTTTTTACTTGTGGAATATAGACTCTTGATTTATCACGCTCTTTAAAATTGTCAATAGCAATCCGGACAATTTCCTGAGCGTCCTTTACAGCAGTTTCAACATTAAATGGAATATGCATTGTACCCGGAAGCTTTACTATTGCCTGTGTAGTAATAATCTTGGTGTGGAAACACTTGGCCGCTGTTGTCAGTCCCGGCATGATGCACTGAACATCGACAACCATGGCATCAATAGCGCCCGTAGTAATAGCAAGTTCCTGGGAACTAAAGGAAGTGGCAATAGGAACACCCTGGCGCATCAATACTTCGTTACCGGTACAGCAAATACCGGACAACTGTATGCCGGCAGCCCCGGCTTCCTTAGCCTCACCTTCCAGTTCACGGGCAGCTGCAACAATCATTTCACTCAAAAGCGGGTTATGACCGTGCAGGATAATATTTACCTTGTCTTTATCAATAACACCAAGGTTGGCTTCAGAAACAACCGGTTCCGGGGTACCAAAGAGAATATCTGAAAAATCTGTAGCAATATGCATACCTGTATAATCAGCCATAGCGGCCCTCAAGGCACTGAAAGTAATATTGACAGGGTCATTGTCCTGCCCAACATGAGCCTGTGCCAGCAGGTCAGCCATCGCTGATTGAATGCCGTTTGGGGTTATATTACAATCATCAAGCTTCCTTTTCCTGCCTTCAGTAATAGTAGAGGTACACCAAACACACTCACCCATATCGGTAAGAATTTCGAAATCTCTAAGCGCCAGCTTGGCAAGTTCCTTAGCTAACTCCGTATCAGACTTGCCTTCTAATGTAATACCAACCTTCTGACAAACTTTATGAAGTTTTTTGGCATCCGTAATTTTATAATCAGGAGCTTTTCCCTCTGCCATTTCTAGAACCGTATGTGCCATATGCCGCCCGTGCTCACAGTGTGCTGCACAGCCTGTTAAAAGCATAGTACCGGTGCTCCGGGCAGCAATTGTCCAGGCATCGGCACCACAAATACCTTTACTCTTAGGCCCGGTATCAGCAGTTACACGGCATGGTCCCATCATACAAAATCTGCAGCAGGTTCCTTTATATCCAAACTGGCATTGGGGCTGTTGCGCAACGGCACGGTCAAAAGCAGTAATTATGCCGTATTCCTGTGCCTTATCAATCATCTCAAGAGCGGCTGGATCAGAAGAACGCTTAACATTCTTAGGTTCAAACACTCTAGGTGCATCTGACGGTTTGCAAGTGTGGTTTGGGTCTTTAAATCTTGGCATAACTTAACCCTCCTTAAAATAATGTAATTCTCAAATTAGTTCAAATTAGTTCAAATTAGTTCTGATTAATTTTAAATTATAAGTTTCCTCTCCCAAAAGGAAATCTCACATCAGGACATCTGAACGGATGCCCTCAATACCACCACCTCCTGCAGTAATTTTTTGATAAACCTTTATGTAACAGAATTGGTTTACTGGTTATCAATTCTTTAGCTAAAGGGTTAGAAACAACGAGATAAAAAGATAAAATGAAAAAGCGAAGAAATGCAGGAGGATGATATTGCTCAGATTTTTCTGAATTGTTAAATTATTGCATTTTTGCCTTTCTCTGGTTTTTTATGCAAAAACCAATTATATATTTTCTTATAATAACCCAAATTTAGGTTTTAGTCAAACAATATTTTCTATATTATGAGAAGAAATTTAGTAATTTTTAAAATAGATTCTTAAAATTGCACAAAGAATAAGGTTTTGCCAGGTCATCCTTCAGCAAAACCTTTTTAAAATATTTTGTAATAATCATACTATCCCAAAACATATGAAAATGCATTAAACAAATAACCCATAACTATAATCCCCACTGAAACTATAATAAAAAATACTGCCAGAAGTGTTGGTTTAACCACTTTTTTCAGCATAATCAAGGAAGGCAGAGATAAAGCCGTAACTGCCATCATAAATGACATTACTGTTCCGACTCCTACCCCTTTGGCCAATAATGCTTCTGCTATCGGCAAAGTGCCAAAGATATCGGCATACATTGGAATGCCTATTATGGTTGCAAGGATGACTGAAAATGGGTTATTTGCCCCAACCACATTTTCAATGACTGACTGTGGAATCCAGTTGTGAATTACGGCTCCTATCCCAACACCAACCAAAACATATAACCATACTCTTTTAATAATCTCCTTGACTTGGTCGGCGGCAAAAGTTATTCTTTCACCACGTGTTTTTTCAAGTACTACGGAATCAATGTTTTCTATTTCCCTGACATAACCTTCCACATATTTTTCGAGACCCAGCTTGTCAATAAGTGTTCCGCCGGCAACTGCCAAAACTAAGCCGACGATGACATATGCCAGGGCAATTTTAACTCCGAAAAATGACATCAACATCAGTATTGATGCTAAATCAACCAAAGGTGAGGATATCAGGAATGAAAAAGTTATCCCTAAAGGCAGACCTGCCGAGGTAAAACCGATAAATATCGGTATACTGGAACAGCTTCAGAATGGGGTAATTGTTCCCAATAATGCTCCAAGAATATTACCTTTGATACCTCCAATCCTGCCCAGAATTTTTTTGGTCCGTTCAGGCGGAAAGTAACTTTGGATGTACGAGATCCCAAAGATAAGCACTGTCAATAGAATGAAAATTTTTATGGTATCATAGATAAAGAACTGGAGGCTCCCTCCAAGCTTCTCCTGGACAGACAGGCCAAACACCTTTTCCACCAAAAGACTTACGGATTCTGAGAGCCATTTCATTCTAAGAAGTTGGTCATTAAGCCAACTAAATATCTGAGTTATTGTCTGCATAATATTTCACCACTCAATCTATTATCGGATAATATACCTCGTCTCAATTAACTTGTTTTTGCGGCTTTTGTAATAACTTCTGTAAGCTTTGCTTTAGAAGGCACACTACCTGATAATTTAACCTGGCCGTCAATAACCAGGGCAGGGGTTGACATAACACCAAAAGACATAATTTCCTTCATATCTTTTACATGTGTGACGCTGGCATCCAGATTCTGTTCAGCCAACACATTAATCACCATTTGCTCTAGTTTATTACAGTTAGCACACCCTGAACCCAATACTTTAATATCCAAGCTAATCACCTCCTTTTATTTTTCTGTACTCTCTCGGAAATTCGAGATTCTTTATATTCAAGGCTTTAGTGCCTTGGACTTTTTGTTTTTTCTCCCACGATAGGCTCCGGAAATGACCGTGATATATGGTGAGGTATTGTGCAAGATTTTCCTTGCACTGCCGCTGTGAGAAATCTTAGCAAAGTTCCGCTAAGCGAAGCCAAAGACCGGAGCTATGGATGGCGCAGCCGCCATTGAGGCAAGGAGCCGAATTGGCGGTTTAGTCTATAGCTTCGCCAGGAACAAGGTTAGATTGCTCCAGCACAAGTGTGGAAAATTGGTACAATGCCTCATCATATTTCATCTCTGGTAATTTCCGAGAGCCTACTTTTCACTTTCTTGCTTAATAAGTTTAAAGTCTCGTTAACCTGGCAAACAAGTATCTCTTCCACCAAATCCAATATTTCAAAAACCTGAGGGTAGTTTACGGAATAGATAACTTTCAAACCCTCTTTCCGGCTTCCCAAAATATTTTGTTTACGCAAAATTGACAGGTGCTGAGACATGTTTGACTGCTCAATATCCAAGACTTCAGTAAATTCACAAACACATTTTTCTCCATCTATTAAATGCTTTAATATCTTTACCCTGGTAGGATGAGCAAGGGCCTTAAAAAAATCAGCTTCCATTCCAAACAGCCTTTCGTCCAATACTCTCACTCCTAACTCTGGATTCTTAACTCTATCTGTGGATTAGAACATTGCTGTTATATTATTTGATTATGTTATTCATTATATTATGATTTATATTATATTATAATTTTATAATATAATTATATTTGTTTGCTCTTCCAAAGTCAACCTCAGATTTATTCAGAAGGGGAAAAAACAAAAAGTTCGGGTCTTTGACAGTTGCAAAAGTAAAAATCTCCGAAAGCCTTGATACAGGCTTATTTTTTTATCTTTTTTTCTTTTTTATATAGCGCACTTCCTCGCACTGTGTTATAATATAAGGGGAGGCGATGTCTATTATGAGACTGAAGGTAACCAAATCTAAGAATTCAGCTTCACTTTATGTAATTAAATCTGTCTATAACAGTAAAACTCAGTCAAATTCTTCCGTAATTGTTGAGAAGCTTGGAACCGAGGCAGAACTCAGAAAAAAATTAAATGGACAAGACCCTTATGAATGGGCAAAAAACTACATCGCTGAATTAAACCAAAAGGAAAAGGAACACAAACGAGATGTTATTGTTAAGTATTACCAATCCAAGTTGATTGATAGAGATAAACAACGTTCCTTTAACGGCGGTTATCTCTTCTTGCAACAACTTTATCATCAATTAGGTCTACACAGGATTTGCAAAGAAATCTCTAACAACTATAAGTTTACCTTTAATCTGGACTTTATTCTTTCAAGATTGATTTACGGCAGAATCTTATTCCCCTCGTCAAAACTTAATACCTATCAGGAATCAAAACGTTTATTGGAACAACCTAACTTCGAATTGCAGCATGTGTATAGAGCCTTAGAGGTAATTTCCAAAGAAATGGATTTTATACAATCTGAGCTTTACAAAAACAGCTTGTCTATTTCAAAGCGAAATGACCGTATTCTTTATTATGACTGCACAAATTACTTTTTTGAAATCGAACAGGAGGACGGTCTTAAACAATACGGTTTTGCCAAAGATCACAAACCAAACCCGATTGTTGAGATGGGCTTATTTATGGACGGAGATGGGATTCCTCTTGCTTTTAGTATTCATAGCGGCAATACCAATGAGCAAACGACCCTCAGACCTTTGGAAGAAAAAATCCTCAAAGACTTTGAACTATCAAAGTTTATTGTCTGCACAGATGCCGGACTTTCATCAACGGAAAATCGTAAATTCAACAATAAAAAAAACCGGGCATTCATTACAACCCAGTCTACCAAAAAGTTGAAAAAACATCTAAGAGAGTGGGCACTTGACCCTTCTGGATGGCGTCTTTCGGGCATCAACAAAACCTTTGACATTGGAATGCTCGCTCAGGATGAATTAACCTATGAAAAATACAAAGCCGAAACCTTTTTTAAGGAACGTTGGATTAAGGAAGATGGACTTGAGCAAAAACTTATTGTCACCTTTTCTTTAAAATATCGGGATTACCAGAGGCAGATAAGGAATAGACAGCTGGAACGTGCCATCAAACTAATTCAAACCAAGCCATCAGACATCAAGAAAAAAAGCCAAAATGACTTTAAACGTTTCATATCTCCCACCAACATTACAAATGATGGCGAAATAGCGGACAAAGTAATTTACAGCTTAAATGAACAAGCTATTGCTAATGAAGAAATGTTTGATGGATTTTATACAATATGCACAAACTTGGATGATGATGCTTCCACCATCACAAAGATCAATAACAGACGTTGGGAGATTGAAGAATCCTTTAGATTGATGAAAAGTGAGTTCAAAGCCAGACCTGTTTACTTAAGTAGAGATGACAGGATACAAGCACATTTCACTACCTGTTTTCTCGCATTGACCCTTTTTAGATATCTTGAAAAAAAACTTGGAGAACAATTTACGAGCCACAATATCATTACCGAATTAAGAGAAATGAACTTTTACTCGATTCCTGCCGAAGGCTATATACCTACCTATACCAGAACGGATTTTACAGATGCACTACATGAGGCATTCGGTTTTAGAACGGATTATCAAATTGTCAGTACAAAACTGATGAAAAAAATTTATAAAGACACTAAACTTTAAAAAAGTACGCACTTTTTCAAATATTAAAAAAGCTTGAAACGCCCTATTTATAAGGTGTTCCAAGCTTTTTGCGTCTCACAACTGTCAAAGACAGGAATATAATTATATTTGTTTGCTCTTCCAAAGTCAACCTCAGATTTATTCAGAAGGGGAAAAAACAAAAAGTTCAAGGAGAACCCCCTTGAACATAACACCAGAAACTAAATATTAAAATACCATCCGACATATTTATTTATGCTTTCACATCGGTATCTTCCATACGTTCAAACACCAGCGCACCTAACATACATTTTGAACATCCACTAGGTGCTTTATCAGATTCAACGATATGTCCGCAAACCCTGCACCGCCATTTTGCCATTATATCACTCCTTAAATTTCTAATTTTGTAATTAATTATATCATATTATAAACCCAAGTCATATATGTTTGTTTACTATAGTGTGCCTGTTGGCATAAGAAAAACGCCACCTTAGACAGGGGCGTTCCGCGTTATGTAAACAAGAAAAATTTGAAGCCTCTTATTAACACATTGCCACGGTACCGTTTTTTGACCTGCATCTATCGTTCATGGTGCAAAAATCGCAATTAGTTTTTCCGTTGAGGTCTGGCAAATCTTTTCCAATTCCAACTACCATAGCAATAGATTTAAATGGAATAATTAAATTGGATTCTGTTAGCTCAATACCAATGCGCTCCGGCCTGAGAATCTTAAAAATAGTCTTCATGTCTTCTCTATGAGTCCAATACGAGTGTCCCGGTCTAAGGGGAAAGGTGGTCTTAAAACCTTTATCATGATACTGTTTTTGAATTTTTTCGATTGTAGAATACGCGCTGATTACAGAATAAGCTGTGCCAACAGGGTCGCAAACAAAGGCTTCCATTCTTTTCCCGGCTTTTTTATATTCTGCGGCCCGGTCTTCTATTGCAATACCAATGGTCGAAATGAATAATAACACCTTTTCCGCAGTATTGGCAACTTTAACTAATAATTCACTGTTTAATGTGTGACCGTCTTCAAGAATTAATTGGTTCTCCCCAACACTTTTTACCGCAATTTCACACAACACAGCAGTTGGGGAAATTAAGTCCTTGGCTTCTTCCATTATTTTATGGTGCATATCAATAACCTTTTGACTGGGGGAGCGTTTGCTGTAATCGGCAGCTTGGGCTTGAAATACATCTTCCAAGGTTATCTCAGGCAATTCAAGTTTCAATATTTCCGAATCTGTCATTATCTCACATCCTTATAAGATTTCATGCTAACTAATAATTTTTGTAGCATTGTCTTTGACCTCATTAATTATTTTAACAAATTTTTTCTGTTTATCAACATCAAATAATTTAATAAAGGTTTGTGGCTTGTCAAATGGGGGTCTGGTAAGTTCAGCCACATTTTTGACATAGCCGTTCTGTTCAATGTAATCAATCACTTTATTGACAAATACAATTTGATTTGCATTGAGATGAGAAATCCTGCATAGGACTATAATCAATTCAGCTATTCTTTATTTGGGATGGTGTTTTATATTTCTGATTTTATGGATTAGGGGAAGTTGGTCTTTACGTGCCTTGTTGAAGATATTCACTAATCATAATAGTCGCTTATGTCACAATAGGATGCCATATCAGAGCGGTACTCTGCTTCCATTTCAGCCTTCCATTCATTATGCACCGACATCATCGTATTTACAGCACTTAAAAATGATGCTAATTCACCAAAGAAATTATTTACATTATCAATATCAAATTTCTTCTTTCGCTTGAAATGTAGGTCAAGGTGCTTATTTGTAGGATATCTAAATTTGTCTGAACTTCCATCCACATTGTGAAGTTGATTAATATATTTTTCGACATTTGTCACAGTGATATCATCTTCCGGTGCATTAGCATGTTCTTTAATTTCATCTTTAATCAAATTCCATAAACTTAGAATACTATGCTTCTTCTTGTTAAGGTGCTTGATTGCTTCTTGAAAATTAAAAGAACACTCTTCAAATAACGTTTCTTTTAAAGATAATTCTATTGCGTTTCTATATAAATAACACATTGGGATAAATAATGTGTCTTTTAAACTTTTATTTTCGCAGATTTTCTCATGAAAATATTCCCCTGACTCAGTGTATGCTTTAACATATGGGTAAAATTTTTTAAAACTAAATTTATAACCTACAACACATTGACCATAATAACCTCCACCTTCTTCGAGAAAAATTGGTTTATATTTCTTGTAATAAATACAGGACCCAAATTTCTCTTGATAAAGCGAGTCCAATAATTCAAAAGCAATTTCCATCTTATTTGCAAATGCCACTAAGTTAATATGTGTTTGTTCATCAAATATAAGTTTTATCGAATACTTTTTCTGCACTTCAAATAAAAGGTCTTTTTTCTCAACAGAAATCCCAAAAGGATATCTAAAAGAGTCAGATTGTTTGTCCATTGCATTAATATCATTAAAATAAGAGACAAGCCAAGTATATGCATCATTATCCTTATCTATTAGACTTTGAATAAAAGGTGTAATTGTCTCCAATATTAGTGATAAATTGTGAAATGTCTCTTTAACAAATGCTTTTCTTGGTTCCAGGTTAACTATATATTTAAAACCAATCGTTTTTAAAATCAACTCAATACTATGTCTATATAAGTAAGCTACCGGGAAAAAATAAGTATCTAGTTTGCTAATATCAGTATCATCTAAAAGATACTGTGTAAGTATATGTGCGGAATCTTTGAACTTCAAAGCATATTCATAAAATTCCTCATCAAGTTTACTCCTATTTTTAATTTCAATAATTTCACCACTATTAATTCGGTAAAAATCCGCATTAGAAATTGGCCATTTCATGTCTATATATTTCATCCTTCCGAGTAGATAAGTCAAGGGGCATATCACTACAAAACAAATATATGCAGGCCCTTCCCTATCAATTTATTCTGGAAATATAATTTTCAACTTTGATTTAAATCCGCAATATCAGAAACATTGTTCTTTACTTAATCAATTGCATGTTTCTGTGGCTCTTCGTCAATTGTTGGTATAGTTTCATAAATCGTTTCCTCAATGTTGGGGATCTCAAAAATCATTGGTACAGTAGACCTAAATGCCTTGCCCATTGCAATTGCTGTTCTAAATTTTAACTTAGGTAATACACTAAGAAAGTCATTCCCCATATAATTAGACAGAAAGTCACTGCTTGTTTTATCAAGTTGTTGGAAAGAAATTATTGAATTACATTGAGTGAGAACTGTTTTTGAAACATTTGCAGTTCTCTGTGCAATAACGATAAATCCAATATTATATTTTCTTCCTTGTAACGCAATCTGTGCAATGCTATTAACCGTCGCCTTTGAAGCAAAATCGGATACACCCATTGAATTAAGCTCTGGCACTATTGTATGGGCTTCTTCTAAAACAACACAAACTCTTTTATTAAAGTTGCTTTTGGTTTTTGCTATTTTGAATAACACCCAAAAGAACCACTTAGTGTATTCGAGAATATCGGAGTTGTTAGAAATATCCGGTAGCTCAAAAATAGCCTTGTTTTTATCGCTTTCTAAAAATACCTTTATTGAATTGTAGAACGCCTGTTTAATAATTTTTTCGTTATTCTTGATAGTCTCCTTATTCTGCTGATTTGCAAATTTTGCTTTTTCAATTGCAATATCTTCAATTGCTTTGAATGAAACTTCTGCATCTTTATTTGAGATGATAGGCTCAATATTCTTGAATCGTGTTTTATATTCTCCTGTTAAGTCTACGATTATCACTTTTGTAGTATCGGTAGAAATTTGGTCAATTAATTTTCTCGTAAAAACAGATTTGCCAGATCCTGTTACGCCCAAAACCGCCATATGGTGTGTTATAGCAGTTTCCTTATTGATGATACAGGATAATTAGTGCCGGGAATATAGCCAATATTATACTCGTTATCTGTAACCTTTGGTTCTGAAATGCTGGATGCCAAATAAATTGGAGTGTTAATACTTGGAACCCATCCAAATTGTTCAAATCGCCCTATTTCAACACTCCACTCGCCCAGTTGAATTGCTTCACCTACAATAAAGCTCGACTCATTCTTTTTTTCAAGTTGTTCAACCTTTGCAATACCTTGCACAATTTGATACAAAATCTTATGCTTGCCAATAGATAATTCAATCAATTGTCCTTCGCTTATTTCAACTTTTGAGTTATAAATAAACTTAATCTTTTCTATCAAAGAGTTCTCCGACACTATTCCAATAAATCTTTTCAAGTAGTCAGAATCTTGCGGTGGTGTAATTTTATAGACAACATCGGCATCACATTTTTCTAAATCGCTTGTAAACAGAGAATTAATTTCTTGAGTACATAAGACTTTAATCCATTGTTCTTGGTTGAGTAAATACACATCCAACACTAATCCCTTTCGTTTTCCCTTGTCAATAGAGTATTCAAATTCTACAAAGTCAAAGACGCTCGTTGGTGTTTTTCTATCTTCACCCAGCTTGACTAAAAAAGTGTTATTTGATTGCACTCCAAAAATTGTACCAATAGCATTTTCATTTACTTTATTATTTTTTTTTCTATTAAATAATTCTTCGATAGTAGCTGCTAAAGAAGGAATGTTAAGAATCATAAAGATAATCCAAAACCAAAGCAAAGCGTTGAATTCGGATGAACTCATAGTATATTGACGAATGCCACCCCATAAGAAAAACGCAGAGAAAATGACTTCAGGCTTTCCAATTTCCCGATTTAATCGTGAGACAAATTGTACCACTTTATGTTCCTCTTTCAGTTTATCCTTACGAATCCACATCAGAATATAGCTGCTTACCACGAGGTAGAAAACAAAACTAAGAAATATCCAAAAAATATAATCTCGTCCATCCTTAGGCACTAAGAGTAAAGATAGTGCAGCAGTAATACCATTCACAAAAATATTTGAGTCCTTTGAAAAATGAGGTTGATCAATTAATGATAACATTACCAACAAAAGCAATCCTGCTGTAAACCAAAAATCATTTATCGCAAAGGAAAAATCTCGATTTATAAACCATCCAACCGTCAATAATGTGACAATGGATAATATCATCAAAGTCAACCTATATTTTTTGCTCATTTTACACCTCTTTTTAATGATATTTAGCTTCTACTATTAAGCCTACATTCTGTTCATTCCAATTTCCCATTATAGACATTACCGCCCTATTTAACTTACTTTAAGTCCAACAAAAAAGGGCAACCTAAACAATTTGCGGTTGTCCCCCAATTCCCCCATACATTATGTTTAAATTTCCCAGCTATGAATATTATAAGATATTTTACCACTTCTTGTCTATATGTGCGTTCTTTTTTCTTCCGGACACCTCATTTGCATCATTGACCTGCCTTACTTTTTCCAGCCACATTTCCCGGCAGGCGATTACCGCACCACCAAAAAAGCAGCCCCCTAAATAGTTGGCTGCTTTGCCTGTAATCCTTTTGACCGCTCTTTTGGCGGTAGTTGTACCTAACCAGGCAATGGCCTGCCTCTGCCTGGTTAGGCCGTGACATACTAATAGGTGAAACTTACATTGAATGCCTTTTTTTCTTCCCTGGATAAACGAATATGAGTTGAATACGTATTGTTTTTCTTATCCTCTTCCAAAGCCCTTGTAATAATTTTTGCCACTACCGCAGCTTCCTTGCTGTACTCTTCTGAAGAAAAAATTTCAGCAGCTTTTATAAATGCATCGACCTTATTAATTACAGCCATATTAAGCCACCCCTTTTATACAATCTAAAATGTTGCATTTCTCATGCATTTTTAAAAGATTCTCTTGAATTATCATTTCAATCTTACAATGATTTAAAAAGTAAAGATTCCTTCTGTAATGTTCTTTGTTTTTAACAGAAATCCCCATTGTTATTACGGGTTGTGTATTTACATAAAAATTATCAAACACAACAGTTATATAATCTTCCCAAATATGGTCATTACACGCCGTAATGTGAAAATCAGCATTCAAACTTTTTATTACCGACCTTTTCATTCTTCCTGCTTCGTGTATCATCCCTTTACTGCTGCATATAGGTGTAAGAGGTTGATTTACCGGAGAAGAACCCACAGAAGCAACCAATTTCACATAGTTATTATCTTCATCCAGGTACCTAAAATGAGTTCTAACATTTGTATTTGAATCAAATAAATATAAAGAAGTATAATTACAAATTGCAAGTAAGTAACCTTTCAAATAAGCAAAATCCTCTTCTCTTCTACCCGGATATTTATCTAGGAATTGTTCTGTCAGCTTATTTAGTTCTTTAACATAATTAGCAAGGTTAAATGTGAATTCAGGCAAGACATTTAGAAAAGAATTATCAATAGAAACCGTTTTATTATAGGGTAATTCTATATATGTGCCTGTGGCAGCTACCTCTTTAGCTCTTTCCATCTGTTCTTCAATGAACCGTTCTTTATCTAATATTGCTTTCTCCTTAGCCTCCAACTCCAATCGTTTTGCTTCCAATTCATAAATATTTAATTGCTTATCAATTTCATTCCGTCTACTCGCGTAATATTCTTCTAATGTATTTTTACGACCCAATATAATGTCCATAGGGCGTAATTTATATTGAAAGTCCTGTTTATTCAAACGCCAACATAGAAACAAAAAAATGGCAATCCCACAAACAATCATTGAAAAAACATAACAAACAAATAAAGGCAAACGGTTTTGTGTTATTTTTAGAGTATTCATTATCGAATGAAAAGATGCTATAAATCCTCCACCACCGCCAATTGAGAATATCCATTTCCATTGGCTGTCCATTTGAAAAAGCAAAATACAAAATACTAGTCCAAAAACAGCCCCTAACATCATGAAGAGTATGTATCCCAACTTTGAACCTCCGAAAAAGGTTTTGAATATCATAACCTTTTAGTTATTATCATCTTACCACAAATTGTTAATATTTGAAAAGAGTGTAAACCAAGTTTTTCTAATTTTATCTTAGATAAAAATAATCCCCGCTGCTTATTCGAGCATGCGGGGACCGTTTAATGGACGCAGCGATCGCTGCGCAATAGTACTCAGTTTTGGCTTTAACTGGCATTCAATCGACCCAACAACTGCGGCACAAACCACTTGGCGAGCGTCACTAATGTCAGAACAGGCGGCCTTGACGGCGCTCCTGGCAGTGAGCTGATATCGCACACAAAGAGGTTTTTGACCTCGGTCTCCAGCTTGTTGTTTACAACCGTGCCGACTGAACAGGTGCCGCCCGGGTGACCAAACGTCATGCCTCCCGGTATTCTACTTAGGGTGTGGTGAATTGTACTGGGGTCGCAACCCATTTCAGTCATGATTTTGGTATTAATGTATCTGCAGTAGTTCATCTTTTGATCATCTTCGTTGGTGAGGATTTTGGAAACACGACCATCCCAGGTAATCTGTCCTATGCCTGCATCGTGAATTTTATTAAAAATGCTGAATATGCGCGGAAATTCCCTGAATGTTTTCACGGCTCCGCGAATTCCTCCAGTTCCCATAAGCTGGTACATTGACCAAAACATTCGCGGCCAGGTTACAGTCGTAGAAAAGAGACAACCATGCTCATCATCCATCATAGAGATAGAAGTCCCGTGCTCATAAAAACTGCCTTTTGTGCCTGGTGGTAACAAGGCAAAAGATGATATGCTCGGGTCTCCAAACAGCATGTTCCCGGCCGACATAATCCCCGCACTCCGCGCAATCATGGCGGAGCCCAGACCGCCTGCTGAAGATACGACTAGTTTCCCGCGGATTTCATAGTCAATGCCATCCTTGACGCCCTTGCCCTTAACACCCACGGCCACGCCATTTTCAACAATGACTTCCTTGATATCGGTGTAGATTTGTAACGTAGCACCACGCTCCGCGGCTTCGTTGGCCGCATAATACCCCATCCATTTGGCATGCCTTTTACACCCGAATGCCGCACTCGTGCAGCCATACTCGCATTTATCAAATTTGATGTGCCGATAGGCCGGCTCAAAAGGAAGACCAAGCTTGTGGCACACTTCCAGCATCCGTCTTGTCTGTGGACCTATGAATTCATCGGGTGTTTTCGAGACCCACGTCTCCCTTTTGGCTTCCTCGAGGAAAGGTCTCAGATCCATTCCCACCTCATCAAATGCCTCAAACTGCGGCATACCGACGATCCCCGCGTACAGATACGATCCTCCTCCCATCCCGGTGCCGATAACTACGCCATCTCCTTCAATTGTCTTTTGCCACACGCTTCCCTTGGCTTTCTCCATGTGCTCTCCATTAGTCATGCCGAACATAGAACCTAAGCCTTTTAGATTGTTACCTCCCTTTTCTATCAGAATAACCTTTTTCCCGGCCTTAGTTAAATCATTGGCCAGGACACAACCACAGGGACCGCCTCCTACAATCACTACATCGTACCCATCCATTCTCTTGACCTTCTTCTTCGCCATGGTACCGCCTCCTTGTCAGATAAATGTTTCAAGCTAGGCTCTCTCATCTGCTACCAGTAACTTGGTCCGGCGAGTCAAGGGCCTGGCCGACAAGGTCGTTCTTGAAGGCAACAGACTGCCTGATGGCTTCCAACAAATCCGCGACCTCCTTAAACAACCCGTTGTTGACGCAGCACATCCAGTACTTGTGCCCTGGACATGCGATCCTCCCTTATACAACCACTATACCACGCTGCCGCCACTGGCATAAGTCCCAATACGCACATTCGGACAAAGAAAAAAGAACTGTCTTGTGACAGTTCTCTATGACAAATGGTTACATCCCTGATCCCCCTTATAGGGGATAAGAACGGGAATAGCATATGACAAGTGGCCTATTCCGTCTATTCCGGCTCTTCTACCAACCCTTCGCGCACAGCGTACACCGCAACCTGCACCCGGTTGTGCAGATGGAGCTTGTCCAGTATATTGGTCAGGTGATTTTTGACGGTACCTGTCGTGATATTCAAGGCCGAACCAATCTCCTTATTCGACAAGCCTTGCACCAGCAGTTCCAGGACCTCGACCTCTCGCTTGGTCAGCGGATCCAACACCTCTGTTTCTTGCGTTCCTTCCCACATCGGGTGGCCCAGCTCTTGCAGGATCCTGGCAGCCACCACGCCGGAAAAGAAAGCTTCGCCACGCGACACGCCCTCAATCATATCGAATAACTGGTGCTCCTTGAGATCCTTGAGCAGATATCCCTGAGCACCCGATCGGATTGCTTCAAAAAGATCGCCATCGTCATCCGAAATCGTCAGCATGACAATCTTGACCTCCGGCATCTCCTGCTTGATTTGTCTCATGGCCTCTAGGCCATCAATGTGGGGCATTGCAATATCCATCAAAATCAAATCGGGCTTGGTCTCCTTTGCCAGCTCAACCGCCTGGAGTCCATTTTCGGCCTCCCCCACGACCACCAGGTTAGCACGAGATGCCAGGACGTCGGCCACCCCGCGACGAAAAAGAACATGATCATCCGCCAACAAAACACGTAACGTTTTCATACGTTCCCTCTATTTGCCGACGACGGCAACGACAGTATCACACAGGTGCCATCACCGAACTGGGACTCGATCTCCAGCCGCCCGCCCATACTCTCCATTCGTTCACGCATAAGCTGCAGCCCCACGTGATGCCCCGCCTGGCTCATCACCTGTCGCGGATCAAATCCACACCCTCGATCGAGCACACTGATCTGTACCCAATCTTCAAGGTGCCGGATGCATATTTTGGCGCGATCTGTCCTTGCGTGCTTGCGCACGTTCGTCAGTGCTTCCTGAATAACACGCACTACCTGCAGCATGACATCCCCGGTCCAATCCGGTTCCAGATCATCCTCCGCTTCTAGCTGAACGTCGAGGCCATAGCGAGTCTTGTAAGCGGTTAGATACTCTTGCAGAGCAGGCAAAAAACCAGACTCAGGCGAAAACACACTGCGCATATTAAAAATCGTCTCCCGCACGTCTGTATGTGCCGCAGAGATTATATTCTCAAGCTCACCCAGCCGGTCGTGCGCTTCCCGGACTCGGTGACCGTCGAAACAGACCGCCACTTGTGAGGCCTTTAGCTGCAACGCACCCAGCACCTGGGCAAGATTGCCATGCATCTCACGCGCCAGCCTGTCTCGCTCCTCCAGGATGACCATCTCTTTCATCTTCTGATGCAGCCAGGCATTCTCAATGCACAGGGCGACCGCGTTGGCGATTCCGCACGCAAGGTCGATTTGCTCCTGATCGAAATCCCGGTACTCATCAAATGTGTACGCAAATCCCATGGCTACTACCCGTCCCTTCACGATAAACGGCACACCCAAAATAGATCGAATTAAATGCTTCCATTCACCCAACGCGCGAGGGTCGGTCTCTGTATCCACACACACAACCGGCTCTTGCCGTTCAAGGATATGTGCCGCCAAAGTGCCCATCTCTGACAGCGGGTGACTCAAGCTCATCGTGGATGTAAGCTTGGGAGAGTCTACACTTTCGTTCAAAGAAACAACCTGATAGATAAACCGGCTGCGGTCCTCATCTACGAGGCCAAGGGCACAACGCGGCACGTTGAGGACAGTGCTGATCGCGCTTCCCACCAGCTGCAGTACTCTGTCCAAATCAAGCGTAGTGGTAGCAGCCTCCACAATCTTGAGTAGTGTTGCCGTTCTTTCTTGCCGCTCTCTTAACTGATTGCTCGTCGCCAGAGCATGCTGCCGCACCAAAAAGTTCACCGCATAACGCAAACAGACATCCAAGCGCGCACAGGCTTCAAGCATGATAACTGCTCCACACGGTACTCTCCTGCGCAATACCGACATAGTGGCTTCCCTGATCAGAAAAAGCACATCAATCGCATCGGCCACATTAGTGTCCATGCTAAAATCAACAATGTTAAGGTTTGCGAGATAACTTTCAAATATGGTAAAGTTGCCACTGCTCAGGGACTCCAGAAAAGCATCCAATCCACGTCTCGCCAGGAGGTTCAGGTCTGGGTAAGAGCTCTCCCAACTGTGCCATGCAGGTAATTCCCGGAGCAACTCAATACAGGAGGCACAAATCTCTTTTCGATCGGTTTCAAGAAAAACTGTCACTTGTTCGGCAGAGGGCGTCTGTTGCTCCACCTGCGCGTAAACCTGATCCTTCAGCATGTTATCACCACCCGACAGTATATTATCACCATCCGATTATTACTCCACCGTCACACTCTTGGCCAGGTTCCGCGGCTTATCAACATCACAGCCCCTGGCTACCGCTATATGGTATGCCAGCAGCTGCAATGGAATCACCGTCAGCACTGGGGCCAGTATCCTGTCTGTCACCGGTATATAAACCACATGGTCAACGACCTTTTTAAATTCATTGTTCCCGTAGAAAGTCACTCCAATAACCTGGGCATCCCTTGCCTTGACTTCCTTAATGTTGCTGACCATCTTATCATACAGGTCCATCTGGGTTGCCAGGGCCACTACCGGTACACCGTCAACTATCAGGGCCAGGGTACCGTGCTTCAGCTCACCGGCGGCATAAGCCTCGGCATGCATATATGAGATTTCCTTCAGCTTCAGGCAGCCTTCCATGGCTACCGCATAATCCAGGCCGCGCCCAAGGAAAAAAGTACTCTGGGCTTCGGCATACTTTTTCAGGAAACCCTCCAGGTCTTCCAGGTCATCCAGTATTTCCTGTGCCTTATCTGGCAGCTCCCGCATCTCGGCAATCAGCTTTTCCGCATATTCCTCATCTATTGTCCCTCTTTCCTGGGCAAAATAAATCCCCAGTAAGAACATTGCAATAAGCTGAGTGGAATATGCCTTTGTTGAAGCCACAGCAATTTCCGGTCCTGCCAAGGTATATATAACAGCATCAGCCTCCCTGGCAACCGAACTGCCTACCACATTGGTAACTGCCAGGACTTTGGCCCCGTGTTTTTGCGACTCTCTCAGGGCAGCAAGGGTATCAGCGGTTTCCCCTGACTGGCTGATCACAATAACCAGGTCACCTTTTTTGATTATCGGGTTCCGGTAGCGGAACTCAGATGCAATATCCACTGTAACCGGTATCCTGGCCAAGTCTTCAATTACGTATTTCCCGACCATACCGGCATGGTAGGCCGTACCACAGGCTACAATAAATATATTGTTTAGGTCCCTGATTTGCCCATTAAGAATATTGAGTTCATTGAGTATTACCTGCCTATTATCTGCCGATAATCTGCCGCTCAAAGTTTCCTTAATGGCCTTGGGCTGTTCATAAATCTCTTTCAGCATAAAATGCGGGTACCCGCCCTTTTCAGCGGCAACCGCGTCCCAGCGGACATGGAAAACCTCTTTTTCTATTTCATTACCTTCAAAATCTGTTACCCTGACTCCATCTTTTGTTAACACGGCAACTTCCCTATCATTCAGAATATAATTATCCCTGGTATATGCCAGGGTAGCAGGAATGTCGGAAGCCAGGAAATACTCGCCATCACCCAGCCCTACTACAAGCGGGCTATCCTTGCGTAAAGCCACCAGCTTGCCGGGCTCCTTTTTGGACAGGACCACCAAAGCATAGGACCCTTCCAGTCTCTCAGCTACTTCCCGGACTGCGGCTTCCAGGTCCCCCTGGTAAAAATGCTCTACAAGGTGAGGAATCACCTCTGTATCTGTTTCAGAAACAAATTTATGTCCCTCAGATTCCAGCCATTCCTTCAGTTCAAGATAGTTTTCGATAATCCCGTTGTGTACTACCGCAAACTTACCTGTACAGTCGGAATGCGGGTGGGAATTTATATCTGAAGGCCTTCCATGGGTAGCCCAACGGGTATGACCGATACCGATATTCCCTTCAGGAGTATAGGCATCTATTTTTTCTTCCAGCTTGGCTATTTTGCCCACACTTTTAACAATCAGTATCTTATTTTTCTCCATTACAGCCATACCTGCAGAATCATAACCACGGTATTCAAGCTTTTTTAAACCATCCAATAAAACCGGCACCACTGACCTGGGGCCGATATATCCAACTATTCCGCACATAATGTTCTAACATCTCCTTCATCGAAAAACCACCCGGCACCTTTGTACCGCCCGTCACCGGACGGTTTTGTATGCCTTTTTACGGTTGTGGTCAACCGGGGGGCATCCGCCGACCCGTCGATAAACCCCCATCCTCGTCAACTCCGGAATCATAACTGTCCCTGAGTTCAGGCGCTTACAGCAGCTTTCTGCCTAAAACTGTTCATATTAATACCTTGTCGTACCTTGTCTCTTACACCACCTTCCATTATATTATAATTGTCCGCGATATCCAACTGGCAACAATTGCATACAAAAACTATCCTGCTGCCCTGGAAATAACCGCAGCAATCCCTTCAACAATCTCTTCAAGCTGCTTTTCATCAGGCCCCTCTGCCATAACCCTTACTTTAGGCTCGGTTCCGGACGGCCTTACCAATATCCGCCCAGTGTCACCCAACACTTTCTCGCCCGCGCGAATAGCTTCAATTACTTCTGTGGCTTCCATGGCTGCTGCCTTATCATTGACCCTGACATTAACCAGCACCTGGGGCAGCCTCTCCATCTGGGCAGCCAATTCACTGAGCGTTTTCCCGGTTTCCTTTACAACTGCAGCAAGCTGCAGCCCGGTTACAATCCCGTCACCGGTGGTATTATGCTCAAGAAAAATAATGTGTCCTGATTGTTCTCCACCGAAAGCAGCCCCGGATTTCAGGAGCTCTTCCATCACATAGCGGTCCCCCACCTGAGTCTGCAACACCCGGATGTTTTGATTTTTCAACCCCAGCCAAAGGCCGAGGTTACTCATCACAGTAACCACCATCGTATCCAGGGGAAGTTTCCCCTTCCTTTTCAGGTGTGTCCCACAGATCACCATAATATGGTCCCCGTCAACAATATTGCCTTCCTCGTCTACAGCTATAACCCTGTCAGCATCACCATCATGGGCAAGGCCAAAATCTGCCCCGTACTCTGCTACCATTCCGGCAATCACTTCAGGATGGGTGGAGCCGCAATTTTTGTTTATATTAATACCATCCGGCTCACTAAAAACAGGGATGACCTCTGCGCCTAGCTCCCGAAAAACCCGGGGAGACATGGCGAAAGCAGCGCCGTTAGCACAATCGATCACTATCTTCAAGCCTTCCAGGGAGCAACCAACCGTACCGGCAGCAAACTGTACATACCGGTCACCGGCATCGTCAATTTCCTTAACTGAACCTATTTCTGAACCAACAGGACGATTCAAATCCGAAATACCGTCCCTTATCAGCCGCTCAATCTCAATTTCAACTTCATCAGGGAGTTTAAACCCGGTAGCGGCAAAGAACTTAATTCCATTATCTTCTACGGGATTGTGGGAAGCAGAAATGACTACCCCCGCGGCAGCTTTAAGTTCCCTGGTAAGAAATGCAATAGCCGGTGTGGGCATGACTCCCACCCTGAGGACATCGACTCCGACTGAACAGATACCCGCAATAAGGGCTGCTTCCAGCATATCACCTGAAATCCTGGTATCCTTCCCTATCACCACAGTTGATTTAACAGGTCCTTGGTCTTTTCTGGTCAGAACATAAGCACCCGCCCTGCCAATTTTATATGCCAACTCCGGAGTCAGGTCCCTGTTGGCCACTCCCCTGACCCCATCGGTGCCAAATAACTCTCTCATTATATGAACGTCCTTTCTATAGCTCTTTGCGGAATTTACCTATCACAGCTTCTGCCGCCCTTATACCGTCAACAGCAGCACTGATTATGCCACCCGCATATCCGGCCCCTTCACCTGCGGGGTACAGCCCTGATAAACCAACAGACTGCCGGTCAGCATCCCTGACAAGCCTCACCGGAGCAGAAGTCCTGGTCTCTACACCGGTCAACACAGCCTGGGATGCCGCAAAACCTTTTAACTTCCGGTTAAATGACTCCATTGCCTCCTCCAGCATTGAAGTAACATAACCGGGCAAACAATCGTGAAGGTCACCCGGTTTAAGGCCCGGAAGGTACGTAGCCCAAGAATTTTCGCCAAGATTATTGGAAGGTCTGCCTGCCAGGAAATCCTCCATCAACTGTGCAGGGGCAATATAATCACCGCCACCTGCCTTGTATGCCGCTTTTTCCCATTTACGCTGAAACTCAACCCCGGCTAGGGGCTGCAGACTGCCAAAATCATCCGGAGTCACCGATACCACCACCGCACTGTTAGCCACACCGGTATCCCTGGCATAATCACTCATTCCATTTGTTACAACCGTATTTTTCTCAGAAGCCGCAGCTACAACCCTGCCTCCCGGACACATACAGAAGGTATAAGCTGCTCTATTCAGGTCACTGTTCTTATATACCATCTGGTAATCAGCCGCTCCCAGCCTGGGATGTCCGGCAAAACTGCCGTACTGAGCCTTATCTATCATACACTGCCGGTGTTCCACCCTTACCCCGATCGAAAAAGCCTTTTGATCCAGCGGACAACCTGCCTCTTCCAGCATCTCATATGTATCCCTGGCGCTGTGCCCTACCGCCATTATTACCAGATCAGTAAAAATTTCGCGTTCACCATTGATAACAACACCTTTGACCATATCATTTTCGATAATCAGACCGGTCACCTTTGATCCAAAATATATTTCCCCACCCATTTTCTCCATGAAAAGACGCAGGTTTTTAACAACTGTTCTTAATTTATCGGTACCAATATGTGGTTTGTTTAGATACATTATCTCTTCAGGCGCCCCGGCAGCTACGAAATCCCTGAGGACGCTCCGGACACGGCTGTCATTAATCCTCGTTGTCAGCTTGCCATCAGAAAAAGTACCTGCCCCTCCTTCACCGAACTGGACATTGGACTCGGCATCCAAAATCCCGGTAAGCCAGAATCGCTCAACATCCCGGGCACGAGTTGCCACATCCATACCCCGTTCAAAAACTAAAGGACGAAAACCATTCCTGGCCAAAGTGAGGGCCGCAAAAATCCCGGCAGGACCGGCTCCCACAATTACAGGGCGATGAGACATCGCCATCTTACCCGGTGTTACCGAAATTTCAGGTTCGGGTTCTTTTAAGAAAACCCCGGAGACCTTCCGGCGCATAATGCTTGCAGCCGCTTTCTTCCCAAGAGAAACATCAACAGTATACACAAAAAAGAGACGATTCTTTTTCCTGGCATCGAGGGCTTTTTTCACTATATGATAATCCCCGACCTCTACCGGAGAAACCGACAGTCTCCTGGCAATATGAGCGGAAATATCTTCAGAATCAGCTTCAATATTAACTTTTATGTCAGTTACCCTGTACATCACAACCCCCGCCTGAAGCAGCGGCAATACTCCAGTTTGCTGCAGCCATAAAAAATTATATTCCTATAATAAATCCATGTCAATGTATAATAATTATAATATACTTTGTATAATATGCTTTGTATCAAGTTGTCTGTTAAGCATTCAGTTTCGTCCTATTTTAACCAGTACTCTCAGGAATTGCCTGTCTGCAGAAACTCCCTGAGGCAGGTCAGGGCCAACCTCAGTATAGAAATCTTCTTTAGCCTTACTGATATTCACCGGCAGAGTAGTTACACTTTCAATGCCGTCAATAAGTTCTAACTGACCTGTAATAGTAATTTCCTCGGGTTCAATTACAGTTGTCAGAACAGTATATCCGGCAGCAGGCGTACCGGTAATCTGTGGGGTAACCCCTACCTTCCTGACAGGCAAATCAGGAGCAAGCGTTACAAATACTTCGACCACCGACGGCGAACTGGCAACAAACGGTTCATCATTGAAGCTGCCCTTATCATTAACGAGCTTTATGGGCAGGGTTTCCCCAAATGACTTTTCCCTATCCTTCAATTGGATATCAACACCAACCGCTGTCACCTGGTCAATCACACTCTTCGGCCCTTTGATGATAACTTCATCAGGGGTTGTCTTTACACCCAGGAGCTTGTACCCATTCTTGAGCGAATTCAGGTAACTAACTTGCACCGGAACCTGCTTTTGGGCCATAGATTCAATGTTTACCCGGACCTGCTGCGGCCTCAGGTCTACTACCTTAACCCCTTCCGGAACCTTAACCTGTACCGGAACCACCGTTTCCCCGGATTCAATACTACTCAGGTCAATAAAAACTTCAATTGACTGCACATCAAGTTCTGCTATCACGTTTTGGTTGGCTTGAACCTGAACATTAACAGTACCCGGCATTTCCGAAACAGCCAAATTTTGTCCAACACCCTTTACCTCAACCGGCACAGCCTTAAATTCCTTATTCTTTGTTGGGTTCAGCTCATTGGAGACGTACACCCACAACACAAAAGCCAGGGCAATGGACAGGACCTTTAAGCCCAAATCTCCCTTTTCAAACCATCGCAAAGTCTATGACCTCCTGTGCCAGAATTGAGTATGATTATTTTGCTTTTGAAAAAGCATTCCCGTAAGAACTTCCCGGAGGGTTTTTTCATCATAGTTGCGGGTAATTCTCCCTTCACGGGCCAGGGAAATAACGCCTGTCTCTTCTGATACCATTATGGCAATAGCATCTGATATTTCGGTAATGCCAATTCCCGCACGATGGCGGGTTCCCAGTTCTTTGCCCAGGTTAGGGTTTTCACTAAGGGGAAGAAAACAGCCTGCTGCAGCCACCCGGTCTCCTCGTATGATAACTGCCCCATCATGAAGCGGTGAGTTTGGAATAAAAACATTTATAATAAATTCTCCCGAAATAACGGAATCCAAACTTACTCCTGTTTCGATATAGTCATTAATACCGGTTTCCCGTTCTAAGACAATTAAGGCCCCAGTTTTATTTTTGGCTAAGTTTATAACAGCACGAATAATTTCATTAATAACACTGCTTTTATCTTCTTCTTCCAAAAAAGTAAACGGCCGGGCAAAAAACTTGCCCCTTCCTAAACGTTCCAAAGCCCGGCGCAGTTCCGGCTGGAACACAACCGGAATGGCAACAACAACCATTGTCCTGATATTTTTCAGAATCCAGTTAATGGTATAAAGGCCAAGCCAGTCACTTATGGTAGTCGCTATCAGCAGGACCACAATCCCCTTTAACAACTGCACGGCCCTGGTACCTTTAATCCACTGAAATAACTTATATATCAAAGCTGCCATTACTAAGATGTCAACAATATTAACCAAATTAACGGCCGGCAGCTGAAACAGCATTCTGACACCTCATTTCAAAATCAGCAGTTCTAAACTTACACTAACCTTAATATTATGTGCAATCAAGTCCTCACTTAGCCCATTTTCGCATCTTAGTCTAACAATTCGACACAAAGCAAGTACTCACCTGTTCCTTTATTCAAATTTCCTAAAAACTCCTGTTCCCCTTATGCTTTTTCTTGGATATCCAAAGCAGGAGTTTATTCATGATTATAGAACATATTATTAACTCCGGTTAAATAGGCAAGAAGGGAGAGTCCTGATTGAAACTGGAAAAATGGCATCTTTCTATAACTCTGGTGTGTCTTTTGTTTGGTACGCTTTTTACTTCCAACCTGAAAACCCAACTGCAGGACTTTAACCCAATGGCAGCAAGAAATAAAGGCCTTGTTAATGTTATTAAGACCCAGGAACAAAAAAATCATGAACTTGAAACAGAAATTACTGATATTAGGAAGAATATCGAAGAATATCAGTTAACTGCAACAGCCCAAACAGAATTAAAACCTTTGCAGCAGGAACTGGAAAAGCTCAGATTTTTATCAGGACTCACTATTGTAAAAGGCCCAGGCATTATAATTACCCTTAACGACCAGGACAGGGCACGATCAGCTTCTGCTGAGGAAGCCAATCTTCACATCATACATTACACCAGTATCCTGTATATTGTAAATGACCTGCGGGCTGCAGGAGCAGAAGCAATTTCCGTGAACAACAGCCGGATAGTATCAACCAGTGATATCCGGTGTGCCGGAAACATCATTCTGGTTAATACTCACCGTTTAGCGCCTCCCTATGAAATCAGTGCCATAGGAAATCAGAAGCTGATGGAAGAAATGGTCAGGAGCGGGGAATTTACTACCCTGGAACTGAGCAAGTTCCCGGTAACCTTACAACGAAAAGATAATATAGTTATTCCGACTTATAAAGGAAGCTATACCTTTAATTATGCAACACCACTCCAGTTAAAGGAAGGTGTAAATTAATGGTTTTGGCAATGTTGGCCCTTCTCCTGGGATTTTTGGCAGGCCAGGCACTGGTTTTTGCATTGCCTGCCGGTTTTGCCACATATCTTTCCGTGGCTATTTTAGCAACCCTTGACTCTACCCTGGGCGGAATCAAAGGGGTTATGCAGGGAAGATACGATGGCATAATCCTTATATCAGGTTTTTTTATCAACGGCTCAATTGCAGCTTTTATGGTCCTGATGGGCGATTGGATTGGTGTTGACCTTTACTATGTGGCTATTTTTGTTTTTGGTATCAGGATATTTCAGAACCTGGCGGTTATCAGACGTGAATTAATTGAAAAAATACTGCACTCAGCCGCCAAAAGAAAATCCACCAGTCGTGAGGTGTCATGATGTCCGCAAAAAAATGGCCTTTAACCCTTATTATAGCCTTTGCCTGTCTCGGCCTGCTGCTTTCCCTGCAATTTAAAACCCATCAGGCAATGGCTGATGACCTTAATTACCAGAGCAATGAAACCCTCGCGGCAATCGCTAAAAACCTCACTACCAAATACTATCAGCTTATTCAGGAAATTTGGGACTTGAAGACCCAGTTAAAACTGCTGCAGCAAAACGCCGACCAGAATAAAGCAGCTCTTGAAGCTATGACAAGGGAACAGCAGAAGCTAAATATAGCTCTTGGCACTATTTCGGTACAAGGGCCGGGAATAACGGTTACCATCTTGGAAAATGACCAGAACTACTTTGGATATCAGGATATGATTGATATAATAAACGAATTGTGGAATTCCGGCGCAGAAGCTGTTTCAGTTAATGACTTCAGAATTACCAACAGTGTCTCAATAATGCCTGATAGTGAATTTACCGCAGTCCTTATTAATGGTGTCCGGATTTCATATCCCTATAAGATAAAAGCCATTGGTGAGCCTAATTCCCTTGAAAAGGGCATTTCAATTCCATTTGGAATTGTCGACAACCTAAGAACCCTTTTCAAGATTCCCATAATAATTGAACAAGAAGAAACCCTGAGGCTGCCCTCAGCCTCCGCCCCAACTTTTAATTACACTCAAACAGTAATCGAAGGGAGCATATCAAAGTGATACGCTCCCCTTACTTTTTATCAGACTAATCTTCTTTTCCTAAATATGTAGCGGCGATTTCATTTATCGCCCCCGGGTCGGCCAGGGTAGTCACATCACCTATGGCACGTCCTTCGGCAAGGTCTCTTAAAAGACGGCGCATAATCTTACCGGAACGGGTCTTGGGCAGTTCACTTATAAAAACGATATCATCGGGACGGGCAATCGGTCCTATTTTGACACCAACATGCCTCCTCAGTTTGTCAATAAGCTCTGCATTTCCTGTAAAACCATCTTTTAAGATTACAAAAGCATGAATAGCTTCTCCTTTAACAGCATGTTTTTTGCCTACTACCGCAGATTCAGCTACTTCCTCACACTCATCCAAAGCACTTTCAACCTCAGCAGTCCCCAGGCGGTGTCCAGACACGTTAAGCACATCATCCACACGGCCCGTCACCCAGATATATCCCAGTTCATCTCTCTTGGCGCCATCACCGGCAAAATAGCAATCTCCAAAATGTTTCCAGTAAGTGTCAATGTAACGCTGGTCGTCTCCATATACAGTCCGCAGCATAGCGGGCCAAGGTGATTTCACGACAAGATACCCCTCATCTGCCGGATTTTTCTGTTCATCAATGATATCAAGTTCAATTCCCGGAAACGGATATGTAGCTGTCCCCGGTTTCAGAGGAGTGATGGGAAGAGGAGTGCACATGAAAGCTCCCGTCTCTGTCTGCCACCACGTATCCATAATAGGCGCCTGACCCCCGCCGATGTTTTCATAATACCACATCCAGGCTTCAGGATTAATGGCCTCACCTACGGAACCAAGTATTTTAATTGCCGACAGGTCATGTCTTTTGGGATATTCCACACCCCACTTCATAAATGTCCGAATAGCCGTAGGTGCAGTATAAAACTTGGTCACCCCGTACCTTTCAGCCATTTCCCATATCCTGTCCTTGTCAGGATAGTCAATGGTACCATCATACATGAAAGTAGTACTTCCAAGAGCAAGAGGGGCATATACAACATAACTGTGTCCGGTTATCCAGCCGATATCTGCGGTGCACCAATAAACATCATCTTCTTTAATATCGAAAACATACTTCAGTGTAGACTGTATCTGTACCAGATATCCGCCTGTTGTATGTACCACACCCTTGGGCTTGCCGGTTGTACCTGAGGTATAGAGGATAAAAAGCATATCCTCAGCATCCATGGGCTCAGGCTCATAATAATTGCCCGCTTTCGCCATCAAGTCATGGTACCATACATCACGTCCCTCAACAAAATCGATTTCATTTCCGGCATTCTTAACAACAACACATTTTTCTATAGAAGGTGTGTCTTCCATGGCTTTATCAGCATTGTTTTTTAAAGGGAACGGTTTGCCGCGCCGGAAGTTGCCATCAGATGTAATCAAGACTTTGGCCTGACAATCATTAATCCTGTCACGAAGAGAATCCGGGCTGAAACCCCCAAATACAAGAGAATGCGGCGCGCCTATCCTGGTACAAGCCAGCATGGCAATCGCAGCTTCAGGTATCATAGGCATATATAATACTACCCGGTCGCCCTTCTTGACACCCAAACCTGACAGGGCATTAGCAAACTTATTGACTAACTTATATAACATCCCATAAGTCAGGCAGACTTGTTTTCCAATTTCACTTTCATAGATTATAGCTGCTTTGTTGCGTCGGTCTGATTTGACATGACGGTCTATACAGTTATAGGACATGTTCAGTTTTCCGTTGACAAACCACTTATAGAAAGGTGCATTACTATCATCAAGGACCTTATCATATGATTTGAACCAACTAACCAGTTCCTTAGCCTGAGTATCCCAAAATCCAAGGCGGTCCTTTTTTGCCAATTCATAAATATCCGCTTTGGCATTTGCCTTTTCCAAAATTTCAGCAGGCGGGTAAAACACTCCGTTTTCTATCCTTCCATTTTCCAAGATACCCTCTTTCCGCATAAACCTATCCCTCCTTCAAGAATTACTTTGCTTTTCAGCTGCATAAATGGCAAATCTCTTTTTTTCGTAAAAAACGGAATATTTTACAAAAAATCCATTTTTTAATTCTATTATTAAAATATACAACAAAATTAGACAAAATGAAAGAGGGGATTTAAAATTAAAAAAACAACCTGTCATGACCAATTAACGGTCTAAACAGGTTGTTTTGTTATGTTTTATATCTAGTTGACCCTAACTTAAGCTTCTTTATTCTTCTTTTTAGATTTATACAGTCCATACTCAAGACTGTCCACCATAGCCTGCCAGCTTGCTTCGATGATATTCTCCGATACCCCGACAGTGCCCCAGGATTCATGTTTATCATGGGTTTCAATAAGTACACGAACCAATGCCCCTGTTCCGGCATTACCATCAAGTACCCGAACTTTGTAATCCGCTAACTGCATCTGGTGAATTTCCGGATAAAACCCTTCCAAGGCCTTTCTCAGCGCATTATCCATTGCATTTACAGGGCCATTGCCTTCTGCCGCGGTATGAACAATCTCCTGACCTACCTTCATTTTAATGATAGCTTCAGAATAAACATCGCTTTCTTCACGTTTTTCCATAATAATACGGAGGGTATCCAGTTTAAAAGGCACATGGTATCCGTTAAAGGCTTTTCTCAGCAAAAGCTCAAAAGATGCCTCTGCGCCCTCAAACTGGAACCCCTTGTGTTCCAGTTCCTTGATTTCATCAAGGACAGCCTTTGTCTCCGGGTTGGTACGTCTGAGGTCAATATCAAGGTTCAATTCTTCAGCCTTATAAACAATATTGCTCATTCCCGAGAGTTCAGACACCAGCACGCGCCTTGAATTTCCAACTGTTTCCGGCTTGATATGTTCATAAGTCTCGGGATGCTTTAACATTGCATTAACATGAATCCCGCCCTTATGTGCAAAAGCGCTGTTGCCCACATAGGGCTGATGAGAGTTGGGGATGACATTTGCCAGCTCACTGACATATCGGGACAGTTCGGTCAAACCTTCCAGCTTATCTTTAGGAATACATTGATAACCCATTTTCAATGCCAGGTTGGGGATTACTGAACACAGATTGGCATTACCGCAGCGTTCCCCTAAACCGTTTATGGTCCCCTGAACCTGAACCGCACCAGCCCTTACGGCCATCAGGGAATTGGCCACTGCAAGCTCGCCGTCATTATGTGTATGAATGCCGACAGGTATTTTCACAGCAGATATCACCTTACCAACTACATCCATAACATCTGCAGGAAGGCTGCCACCGTTGGTATCACAAAGACAGATTAAATCAGCCCCGGCATCCTGGGCAGCAAGTATTGTCTCTATCGCATAATCCGGGTTGTTTTTATACCCGTCAAAAAAGTGCTCACCGTCATATATCACTTCAAGACCCTTTTCCTTAAGGTAAGAAATAGTATCGGAAATCATCCGGAGATTTTCTTTGAGAGTTGTTTTCAGGGCATGGGTAACATGAAAGTCCCAGCTCTTCCCAAAAATAGCCGCAGCCTTTACCCCGGACTTTAGGAGCGCCTCAATACTGCTATCCTCGGATGGCTTGCCTCCCGGTTTGCGGGTACTGCCAAAAGCCACAATGGTGGCTTGTTCCAGTTTGACTTCCCTGATCCGTTGAAAAAACTCCATATCCTTAGGATTAGAGCCGGGCCAGCCTCCTTCTATATATTGAATTCCCATTCTGTCAAGCTTAAGGGCAACTTTTAGTTTGTCCTCAGCAGAAAAGGAAATCCCCTCACCCTGGGTACCATCCCTTAATGTGGTATCATAAATAGATACTTTCTTCATAAAAATCTCTACTCCTTAATAATCTGCTCCACAACGCGGTCTCCCATCTCTTCGGTGTTGACAGGCTTGCCGCCGTTTTCCATAATATCAGGTGTCCTGTACCCGCTGTTAAGAACCTGAACAACTGCATCCTCAATAGCCTTGGCCTCATTATCCAGGTTAAAGGAATACCTAAGTAACATAGCTGCAGACAAAATTGTTGCCAAAGGATTGGCCTTCTTCTGCCCTGCTATATCAGGTGCCGACCCATGACTAGGTTCATAAAGGCCAATTTTACCGCCTAAGCTGGCAGAAGGCAGCATCCCTATAGACCCTGTCAGCATTGAAGCCTGATCGGTCAAGATGTCCCCAAACATATTTTCAGTAACAATTACATCAAACTGTTTGGGCCAGCGCACCAGCTGCATGGCACAATTATCAACATACATGTGTACCAGCTCAACATCAGGATATTCTTTTGACAGTTCGATTATGGTTTCCCGCCAGAGACGCGAACTCTCAAGAACATTGGCCTTATCCACCGAATGAAGAACCTTTTTGCGCTTACCGGCAATTTCAAAACCAAGCCGAGCGATGCGGGTAATTTCCTCTGTACTGTAAACCAAGGAATCAACAGCTATCTGACCGGAAGCAGTCTTTTCACGTTTCTTCTCACCGAAATACAGTCCCCCGGTCAGTTCCCTGATAACCATAATATCTATTCCCTCAATAACTTCCTTCTTCAGAGTGGAAGCATCAATCAAGGCCTCATAAAGAGTCGCCGGGCGCATATTGGCATAGAGCCCCAAGGCTTTTCTCAGGGGCAGCAGGGCCCCGGCCTCAGGCCTCAAGTGTACCGGCAGGGTATCCCACTTAGGGCCCCCGATAGCACCCAGTAAAACCGCATCACTTCTATAACAAAGGTCCAGTGTATCTTTAGGCAGCGGCTCTCCTGCCGCATCTATAGCCGATCCTCCAATCAGGCCTTCGGTAAACTCAAAATTGTGCCCGTATTTTTCGCCGATTGCCTTTAACACTTTTACTGCTTCAGGCACTATTTCAACACCAATTCCATCTCCGGGTAAAACAGCTATCTTATACATTAACGATTCAGCCTCCCCCGCACATAATTAATTAAACCCCCGGCATCAATCAATTCCTGCATGAACGGTGGAATAGCTGTAGACTTAAAACTTGTGCCCTTTGTAACATTATATATAATACCATTATCTACATCTACCTTCACTTCGTCTCCTTCGTCAATACCGTCCACAGCTTCAGCTGATTCCAGGATAGGGAGCCCGATATTGAAGGCATTCCTATAAAAAATCCGGGCAAATGATTTGGCAATAACGCAGGATATCCCTGAAGCCTTAATACATATAGGAGCATGTTCCCTGGAACTGCCGCAGCCGAAGTTTTTTTCGGCAACAATTATGTCTCCGGCTTTTACTTTGTTAGGAAATTCCGGGTCGGCATCCTCCATACAATGCCTGGCCAATTCGGCAGGGTCTGAAGTATTCAGGTATCTTGCCGGAATTATAGCATCTGTATCTACATCTGCTCCAAATTTCCACGTACGTCCCTGAAATTCCATTTATTCCACCTCCCCGGGTCCGACAATACGGCCCATTATCGCCGATGCCGCTGCAACTGCGGGATTAGACAAATAAACTTCACTCTCGGGGTGACCCATCCTGCCAACAAAGTTACGGTTAGTTGTCGCTATGGCCCTTTCCCCCTTGGCTAAAATACCCATATGTCCTCCCAGACAGGGTCCGCAAGTTGGGGTGCTGACTGCGGCACCCGCATCAACAAATATTTCAAAAAGCCCTTCTTTCATAGCCTGTTTATAAATCTCCTGGGTCCCTGGTATAATTATCAGCCTTACATCAGAATGGACCTTATGCCCTTGCAGCACTTTTGCCGCAATACGAAGGTCTTCCATGCGTCCATTGGTACATGAGCCTATAATAACCTGATCTATTTCCACCTTACCGGCCTCACTTACCGGCCTGGAGTTTTCCGGCAAGTGCGGGAAAGCCACCTGGGGCTCAATTTGGGAAACATCATATTCTATAACAGTATCATAACAGGCATCATCGTCACTGTCATATATCTTATAAGGCCTTTTGGCCCTGGATTCTACATAATCAATAGTGGTCTGGTCAGGGGCAATGATACCGTTTTTGCCTCCTGCTTCAATAGCCATATTGGCCATGGTAAGCCTGCCGTCCATGGATAAGTTCCGAATAGCCGGTCCGGTAAATTCCATCGCTTTATATAAAGCGCCATCCACACCTATATCACCAATAGTATGCAGGATAAGGTCTTTGCCGCTGACCCATTCATTTAATTCATCACCATTGTAGACAAACTTGATTGATTCCGGCACCTTAAACCAAACTTCACCTGAAGCCATGCCTGCAGCCATATCGGTACTGCCCACCCCGGTAGAAAATGCTCCCAATGCACCATACGTACAGGTATGGGAGTCAGCTCCGATGATAACATCACCCGGAAGGACAATTCCCTGCTCAGGCAGCAGACAGTGCTCTATCCCCATCCTGCCTACTTCAAAGTAATTAGTCAGGTCCTGCTCTTTAGCAAAATTACGCAGCATCTTGGCCTGTTCGGCGGATTTGATGTCTTTGTTGGGGGTAAAATGATCCGGAACCAGCACAACTTTTTCTTTATCAAACACTTCCGGTACTCCAATTTTTTCAAATTCCTTTATGGCAACAGGGGCAGTGATATCATTGCCCAGAACAACATCAACCTTACTGCTGATTAGTTCACCCGGAGCAACAGTCTTTTTGCCCGCATGTGCTGCCAGAATTTTTTCAGTGATGGTCATTCCCATCCTCAGTCACCTCTCTCATGCTAAAATAACATCCGGTTAGCCCTTACACTCCATCCCGGGCGCTTTGGTCATGGTTACCGTTTTCATATTCAATACTAACTACCTTATTGACAGCATTCAAATACGCCTTAGTGCTGGCTTCCAGAATATCGGTGCTTATACCTCTGCCCAGGAAGGTCTTTTTGTTACCGCCATTTGGCAGAATTTTAACGGTAACTTCACCAAGAGCATCCTTGCCTCCTGTAACGGCATGGAGGTTATATAACAGCAGAATGCTGCTAATTCCCGTAATCTTATCTATAGCTTTGTATATAGCATCAACAGGACCATCCCCGCAGGAGGCTTCCTCAAACATTTCCCCATTTTTGCACAGCCTGATGGTGGCTGTAGGAATCACCTTGGTCCCGCTGGATATATGAAGATATTCAAGGGTATATGTCTCCGGAACTGTCAGGACCTCATTTTCCACTATGGCAGCAAGGTCTTCGTCCTTAATTTCCCTTTTCTTGTCAGCCAGTTCCTTGAATTTCACAAAAGCCTTTTCAATTTCCTCAGTTGAAAGGTGGTAACCCATTTCCAGCAGCCTGTCCTTGATGGCATGCCTTCCCGAGTGTTTCCCTAAAACAATATTGTTAATATTCAGGCCTATCATTTCCGGATTCATAATCTCATAGGTACTGCGTTCCTTCAGAACACCATCCTGATGTATCCCGGATTCATGAGCAAAGGCATTTTTCCCCACAATGGCTTTATTGGGTTGTATCCTCATCCCTGTAAGGCTCGATACCAAACGGCTGGTACGGTAAATCTCTTCTTTTTTGATTCCGGTATCTTTTTGAAAAAAGGGACGCCTCGTATAGAGGGCCATAACCACTTCTTCAAGGGAAGCATTGCCTGCCCTTTCACCAATCCCGTTAACAGCGCATTCCACCTGCTGGGCGCCATTGGCAACAGCAGCAAGTGAATTAGCCACCGCCAACCCTAAATCATTATGACAGTGAACACTGATAACGGCCTTATTAACATTGGTCACCCTGGCCCTGATATCTCTAATAAATTCACCAAATTCAACAGGTGTGGCATAACCAACCGTATCCGGTATATTAATAGTTGTTGCTCCGGCCGCTATAGCCGCTTCAATTACCCTGCAAAGGAAATCAAGGTCACTGCGGAAAGCGTCTTCAGCCGAGAACTCTACATCATTAGTATAATTTTTGGCATATTTTACAGCTGCCACAGCAGCATCCAGCACCTCATCACGGCTCATTTTAAGCTTGTGGGTAAGGTGTATGTCTGAAGTGGCAATAAATGTATGAATCCTTGCCTGATCAGCATATTTCACGGCTTCCCAGGCCCTGTCAATATCCTTAACCGAAGCCCTCGCGAGACCTGCAATCGTGACACCCTTAATTTTCTTGGCAACACTCCTGACAGCTTCAAAATCGCCCTGTGAAGCTATCGGGAATCCGGCCTCAATAATATCCACCCCGAGCCTCTGGAGCTGATTGGCAATATCCAGCTTATCCTGGACATTCAGGTTTACTCCGGGTGACTGTTCCCCATCCCTTAAGGTGGTATCAAAAATATAAACCTTCTGGTTCATACTAATTCCCCTCTCTACCCTTCAATGGGCTGGCTCAGGGGCTGCCCGGCCAATACCATTGGATAAACATTCTCTTCCTTTTCTATAATACAGTCAACTATTACAGGTCCGTCATACTGCAAGGCCTGCTCAAGAACGCTATGCAACTGACCGGCATCAGAAATTCTCAAACCAGGGGCATCATACACCCCAGCGAATTTCACAAAATCAGGGTTTTTTTGAAAATCTGTTGCTATATAACGCCTGTTACAGTAAAACTCCTGAAGCTGGCGTACCATGCCAAGGGAGAAGTTGTTTAAAATAATAACCTTTATTGGCAAACCCTGTTCGACGGCTGTGCCAAATTCCTGCATACACATTTGAAAACTTCCGTCTCCTGTAACCAGGACCACCTCTCTGTCAGGCAGCCCTATTTTAGCACCCACAGCCGCCGGCAGGCCATACCCCATGGTCCCAAGACCGCCGGAACTAACAAATGTACGCGGCAGTTTTGTTCTATAGTACTGGGCAGCCCACATCTGGTGCTGTCCGACATCAGTAACCATTACAGCTTCACCATTAGTCAATTCCCTAATGGCTTCAATGATAGCCTGGGGTTTTAAGCCAGTTTCGGTTTTATACTGAAGAGGATATGCTTTTTTCCATTCTCTGACCTGTTCCAGCCATTCATCACAATTTTTCTCCTCCAGCCTTTCCAGCATAGCATCCATTACAATCCTGACATCACCCACTATAGGAATATCTACCCTGACGTTTTTACCTATTTCGGCAGGATCTATATCCACATGGATTATTTTAGCATTAGGGGCAAATGATGAAAAGTCCACGGCAACCCGGTCATCAAACCTAACTCCCAGGGCTATCAGAACATCACATTCGGTTACTGCCAAGTTAGCATACTTGGCCCCATGCAGCCCCAGCATACCGAGGGAAAGGTCATGACTTCCCGGAATAGCACCCAAACCCATCAGGGTACTGGTTACAGGCGCTGATATCATTTCTGCAAGTCTGGTCAGAATATCTGCAGCATTTGATGCATGTATTCCTCCCCCACAATATATCAGGGGGCGCCAGGCCTGCATAATTAGGTCACAAGCCATATTAATCTGAGATTTATTGCCCCTGTATGTCGGCTTGTATCCCATCATCTTCAGGTCATCAATATCCTCATAAATAATTTCTTCCTGTAATACATTTTTAGGAATATCAATCAGCACCGGTCCAGGCCTGCCGGTGGCAGCAATATGAAATGCCTGTTTAACTATCAGCGGCAGTTTACCGGCATCCTTGACCAAATAGTTATGCTTTGTAATAGGAATAGTAATCCCTGTAATGTCAACTTCCTGAAAGGCATCGGTCCCTACCATCGTAGTGGAGACCTGCCCTGTAATAACTACCATGGGAATGGAATCCATATATGCATTGGCTATCCCTGTAACCAGGTTGGTAGCACCGGGGCCGGAAGTGGCCATACACACCCCGACCTTGCCCGTGACCCTCGCATAGCCGTCAGCGGCATGAACGGCTCCCTGTTCGTGCCGTACCAGCACGTGTCTGATATCAGATGATTCACACATGGCATCATAAACAGGCAATATGTTGCCTCCGGGATACCCGAATACAACATCAACACCTTGTTCCTTTAGGCACTTAATTAAGGCTTCGGCAGCCGTCATTTTCATCCCATTCCCTCCTTTTTCAATAAGTTATATATCATGATTCGTATTAATACTTCTGTATCTCAAATCTCACCGCTTATTGGTCTGATCCCACTGTTGGCTCAGGAAATGGCTATAAGATATAGTTTGGCATTGTACAAGATTTCCCTTGTAATACTGCCATGAGAAATATTACCGCAGTTCCGCTTAGCGAAGTACGGGACGCGGGCCACGGACGGCCCGCGCCGCCACTGAGGCAGGAGCCGAATTGGCGGTGTTCCCAGACTTCACCAGGAACAAGGTTAGATTTCTTTGGCAGTATTACGGGAAATCGGTACAATGTCAAACCATTTCCCCAATTGTTATTTCCCAAAGCCAACAATGCGTCATTTGAGCAATAAGGCCTCTTCTTCGAAGAGGCCGAGATTTAAACTACTGTTTTGACCGGCTTACTTCTTCAACCAGGGCATCATGCCACGAAGCTTTTTGCCGACAACCTCAACCTGATGTTCTGCATCCTGTTTTCTCAGAGCATTAAATACGGGACGATTAACACTATTTTCCAATAGCCACTCACGGGCAAACTGGCCGGACTGAATCTCATAAAGAACCTGGCGCATTTCTTCCCTAGTCTCTTCAGTAATAATCCGGGGACCCGTTACATAGTCGCCATATTCTGCGGTATCACTAATAGAGTACCTCATATAGCTTAAACCGCCTTCATAAATCAGGTCAACAATAAGCTTCAGCTCATGCAGGCATTCAAAATATGCCATCTCAGGGGCATACCCGGCTTCAACCAAGGTATCAAAACCTGCTTTGATAAGTTCAGTTACCCCGCCACAGAGGACTGCCTGCTCACCAAACAGATCGGTCTCAGTTTCTTCCTTAAAGGTTGTTTCAAAAACTCCGGCACGAGTGCAGCCAATACCCTTAGCATAAGCCAGCGCCACATCCATAGCCTTGCCGGTAGCATCCTGATGAATTGCTACCAATCCGGGGACTCCGGCACCTTCCTGATACATCCTGCGCACCATGTGTCCGGGGCTCTTGGGAGCTATCATAAAAACATCAACATCAGCAGGCGGTACGATCTGCCCGAAATGAATATTAAACCCATGAGAGAACACCAAGGCCTTACCGGAAGTCATATGTTGAGCAACAGACTCTTTGTAAACTATAGCCTGAATCTGATCAGGAACGAGAAGTTGGATGATGTCAGCTTTTGCTGCAGCTTCAGCAACATTCATAACTTCAAAACCATAGGCAACTGCGGCATCCCACTCGGGAAGGTCACGGCGCAGGCCAATAATAACATTAAGACCGCTATCTTTAAGGTTCTGGGCCTGGGCATGTCCCTGACTCCCATATCCAATAACAGCTATTGTCTTGTCTTTTAACAGATTGATATCAGCATCACTATCATAATACATTTTTACCATTTTAATCATCCTCTCTATTTTCGTTTATTGATGTAAATTTCTGTCCCCTCAACATGGCAACTTTTCCGGTACGCACAAGTTCTTTGATACCAAACGGCATCAGGGACTCAATTACCGCATTTATTTTACCCTCATCACCGGTACACTCTATCATCAGGGTTTTCCGTCCGATATCAACAATCCGTGCCCTGAAGATATCAACAATCTGCATTATTTCCGCACGTACGGAAGGGTCTGCCCCAACTTTTATCAGGACAAGTTCCCGGTCCACATACTGTTCAGACGTAATATCATTGATTTTAATAACGTCAACCAGTTTATGCAACTGCTTAGTAACCTGCTCCAAAACATGGTCATCACCGGAGACCACAATAGTCATCCTGGAAATCCTCGAACTATCAGTACGACCTACGGTCAGGCTATCGATATTGTAACCCCGCCTGCTGAAAAGTCCTGCAACACGTGTAAGTACTCCCGGGTTATTTTCTACCAGAACAGCAAGGATATGCCTCATAACCTAATTAACCTCCTAACATCTTGTGAATAGCACCGCCGGGAGGAACCATAGGGAAAACGTTCTCTTCCCGTTCAATGACAAAATCTATTATCACCGGGCGATTGGCTGCAATAGCTTTTTTCAGGGCAGGCTTCACTTCCTTTGGCTCTGTAACCCGAATCCCTAAAGCCCCATAAGCTTCAGCCAGTTTCACAAAGTCAGGGCCCGAGATATCGGTAAAGGAGTACCTGCGGTCATAAAATATTTCCTGCCACTGCCTGACCATTCCCAGATAGTTGTTGTTCAAAATTGCAATAATCACCGGAATATTATAATGCACTGCGGTAGCCATTTCCTGGATGTTCATCTGAATACTGCCGTCACCGGCAATATCTATTACCACTGAGTCAGGGCAGGCAACTTTTGCTCCAATTGCTGCCGGTAGTCCGTAACCCATTGTCCCAAGACCGCCGGAAGAAAGAAATGTACGCGGTTTGGAATACTTATAGTACTGAGCAGCCCACATCTGGTTCTGTCCTACCTCAGTGACAATAGTAGCTTCCCCTTTTGTTATATTATATATTTCTTCAATAATGAACTGAGGCTTTAAAACACCGTTTTCTTCATAAGTAAGCGGGTATTTGTCCTTCCATTTTGCTACTCTCTCCTGCCATTCGGCGGGCTGCTTTTGGTCCAGTTTGTTGTTAAGTTCGGCCAGTACTGTCTTAACGTCCCCCACAATAGGTACATCAATTCTAATATTCTTGCCAATCTCCGCAGGATCAACATCTATATGAATTATCCCGGCCTCCGGGGCAAATTCGTCTAACTTTCCGGTAACCCTGTCATCAAACCTGGCCCCCACAGCAATCAGCAGGTCACACTCACTTACGGCAAAATTAGCCGGCTTTGTTCCATGCATACCAAGCATCCCTACTGAAAGGGGATGAGTCTCCGGAAAAGCCCCGATACCCATCAATGTAGTCGTTACCGGGCTTACGGTCAGCTCTGCCAGCTTGAAGAGCTCCTCGCTGGCATTGGATACTACAACCCCTCCGCCGGCATAAATAACCGGCTTTTTCGCCGCTCCAATAAGCTTCACCGCATTGGCAATCTGTCCTTTATTCCCCTTCATAGTAGGTTTATAGCCCTTCAAATTAACCTTGTCAGGGTATTTAAAAGTGGTTTGCTTTACACAGATGTCTTTGGGGATATCTATAAGCACCGGCCCCGGCCTGCCGGTTGTAGCAATATGAAATGCTTCCTTGATAGTCCTGGCCAGGTCGTTCACATCCTTCACCAAAAAATTATGCTTGGTAATAGGAAGTGTAATACCTGTAATGTCAGCCTCTTGAAAAGAATCTTTACCCAGCAGGTCACAGGGCACCTGGCCTGTGAAAGCTACTATCGGCACAGAGTCCATATAGGCTGTGGCTATTCCCGTAACCAAATTAGTAGCTCCCGGTCCGGATGTTGCCAGGCAGACACCCGGCTTTCCGGTGGCCCGGGCATATCCGTCAGCCGCATGTGCAGCCCCCTGTTCATGCCGTACCAGATAATGTTTTAAAGAAGAGTTATACAAGGCATCATAAATAGGCAGCACCGATCCCCCCGGGTAGCCGAAAATGGCTTCTACACCCTCTTCCTGCAAACTTCTTATAATTATTTCCGCCCCGGATAATTTCAACTTATCCACCTCCGTCAAGCTTATAATGTCGACCGGCACCTCCGGTCACTAATCGGCAGCATCAGCTATTTGGCACCCTAAACCTGTTCTAACTGTCTTGCAGAACTGCTCCGGTACTGGCAGAAGTCACTAGCTTGGCATAACGGGCCAAATAACCTTTCTTGACTTTTGGCTCTCTTGGTTTCCATTCAGCAAGCCTAGCCTTTAACTCGTCATCACTAATAAGAAGATTTAGGCTGCAGTTAGGAATATCTATTTCAATAATGTCCCCGTCCCTTACTGCCGCTATAGGGCCTCCTTCAGCGGCTTCCGGAGAAACATGGCCAATAGATGCTCCCCTGGTAGCCCCGGAAAATCTTCCGTCGGTAATTAAGGCTACATCTTTATCCAATCCAAGGCCTGCCACCATTGCGGTCGGAGTCAGCATCTCCCGCATACCGGGACCGCCTTTGGGACCTTCATACCTGATTACAATTACATCCCCTTTGTTAACTTTGCCATCAATAAGTGCCTGAACCGTTTCCTCTTCTGATTCAAAAACCCTGGCCGGCCCTTTATGATGATGCATCTCAGGCGCTACGGCAGCTTCCTTGACAACTGAACCGTCAGGAGCGATGTTGCCTCTGAGAATTGCCAAACCGCCTTTTTCGCTGTATGGATTATCCAGTGGCCTAATTACCACCGGGTCAAGTATCTGTTTCCCGGCAAAATTTTCCTCGACAGTTTTTCCGGTAACTGTCAAGCGGTCAGTATATAAAATCCCTTTTTTGCTGAGTTCAGCCAAAACTGCAGGAATCCCGCCCGCCTCATTGAGGTCCTGAATATGGTGGCTCCCTGCAGGACTCAGCTTACATAAATGTGGTGTCTTTTCATTGAGTTCCTGAAAAAGGTTAAGGTCAAGGGCAAAACCACACTCATGGGCAATTGCGGGCAAATGGAGTACTGTGTTTGTAGAACCCCCAAGGGCCATGTCTGCAGCTATGGCATTGTGGAATGACTCCTCATTCATAATATCAAGAGGCTTGATATCCTGGGCAACAAGTTCCATTATCTTCATGCCTGTCTGTTTAGCCAGCCTTATCCTGGCTGCCGTTACTGCCGGGATAGTGCCGCTTCCAGGCAGAGACATCCCGAGTACCTCTGTCAGGCAGTTCATAGTATTTGCGGTAAACATCCCCGCACATGAACCACAGCCCGGACATACGGACTCTTCCATCTCTGCCAGCTCAGCTTCAGTTATCTTGCCGCCGCGGGCAGCGCCAACACCTTCAAAAATATTGCTCAATGAAGCAACTTTTCCCTGGTACTTGCCTGTGAGCATTGGTCCGCCGCTGACCACTATTGCAGGAATGTTGAGTCGGGCCGCAGCCATCAGCATCCCTGGAATAATCTTATCACAGTTCGGTATTAATACAAGGCCGTCAAAAGCATGAGCCTGTGTCATAATCTCCACAGAATCAGCAATAATTTCACGGCTTGCCAATGAATACTTCATTCCCTCATGGTTCATGGCGATACCGTCACAAACCCCGATTGCCGGAAACTCAATTGGCGTACCTCCCGCCATTCTTACCCCGGCCTTAACCGCCTCAGCAATAGTATCCAAATGAATGTGTCCGGGCACCACTTCATTTCGGGAGTTTACAACCCCTATTAGCGGCCTGGCTAACTCCTCATCAGTATATCCCATCGCTTTGAAGAGGGAACGATGGGGGGCTTTTTCCAAACCTTTTTTAACTGCATCGCTTCTCACTAGAAACCCCTCCCTTTAAAAAGGCTTAGCTTCGCTAAGCACTATTCATACTTTGCTATCTGCCAAATAAAAAACTCTCGCCCGATAGACAGCCCTATCAGGGACGAGAGGTTAACAACCTTCCGCGGTACCACCCTGCTTGCCATTTATTAATATAATAAAACGGCCTCTTAATTGATGTTTTCGCATGCATGATAACGGTCTGCGCCGGGCGAGCTTACTGAACATTAGGGAAATGCCGTTCAACTGCCGGTTCAGGGGTGAGTAGCTTACACACAATCAGGCGCCGGTTTTCAGCTTCCCCGGCTCTCTGGAGGCCTTCACAATGTATAAATTCCCCTTCATTACCTTTTTGAATTGAAAATATATTGAATCTAGTATACATATTCGCTTTGCTTGTGTCAAGGTGTTTTTTTAAGAAACTTTACCTCTTTCCCAGGTCGAACCTTTCATATAGAATCTGCATTCCTCTGGAAACATCTTGTTCTTTAATCAAAAATGAAATAGTAATATCCGAATCTGATGTCTGTAAAACTGTAACCCCTGCTCTGTCAAGGGATTCCATGGCTTTTGCCATTACTCCGGGAACCCCGACCATGCCAGCACCGATTACCGATATTTTGGCACAACCGGTATCAACCAGGAAATTATATCCTGCTTCCTGAAGAACCTGGCTGGCCCCTTTAGTATTATCACCATTTATAACAAAGAAAATAGAATTAGGCGCCACTCCTATCATATCAATACTGATTCCGGCTTCAGCCATTGTCTTGAGCACTTTGACCTTGGCCATCTGAACGGCTTTCCCGTCAAGAGGACCCACCTTTACCTGGCTGATGTTGGTCTGGTGAGCAAGTCCGGTAATAACCCGTTCATCAATGTTTTCTGCTATC
Source organism: Phosphitispora sp. TUW77 (assembly GCF_048453025.1). Lineage (GTDB taxonomy): Bacteria > Bacillota > Thermincolia > Thermincolales > UBA2595 > Phosphitispora. The sequence continues at coordinate 277,466 of NZ_CP156677.1, read as the reverse complement.
AGTGTGCCTTCAGCATCGGAAAAAGTGTTTTTTATCTTAATAGGCACCTTACCGCTCATAGCAGCCTCAACAGCCCTGGGATGAATTACCTTGGCTCCATGATGTGCCATTTCACAAATTTCCCTGTAAGAGACATCTTTCATAATGGCAGCATCAGGAATAACCCTCGGGTCTGTTGTCATAACCCCGTCAACATCAGTATATATCTCTACATATTCGGCCTCCAGGGCTGCCCCCAGAGCTGTTGCCGTAGTATCACTGCCTCCCCGGCCCAGGGTAGTTGTACTTCCATCACTACAGATGCCCTGAAACCCGGCTACAACAACAATGTATCCTTCAGCCAGGCAACCTCTGATAAAGCCTGGATCTATATCAATAATCTGTGCATTCCCGTATGTCCCGTCAGTACATATGCCTGCCTGCCCGCCTGTTAAAGCAATGGCCTGGTGGCCCATGTTTTTCAACAGTGTGGCCATTATTACCGAAGAAATAACCTCACCACATGAAATCAATAAGTCAAGCTCCCTTGGTTCAACATTACTATGTATAGATTTGACCAAATCAATCAGGGTATCTGTGGCATAAGGCTCACCCTTTCTGCCCATTGCCGAAACAACTACCACAGGTGAATAACCCTGACTTTTGGATTCAATAATCCGTTTTAATGCTTTTTCTCTTGATTCAGCAGTTGCGACAGATGTCCCACCGAATTTTTGGACGACGATCTTCACTGGTTCCACCACTCCCCAAATTACTCTATCTTTTTAGTATAAACCTATCACCAAGGTATTTCAATAAGAAATACTTGCACTTGTATAAACAATGCCATAAATGCCTATCCTCTAAATGAGGTGGTTAATTATGTCCAAAATAAAAAACCTGTATGTTAAAAACCGGCTTGCATTTTATATGCTGATAATTTCCGCAACCTTTTTGATATTCACTCTGGTTCATGATAAGCCAAAAATAAGTATTCAGACAGTTAATGAAAACCAGTTGACACAAATGGAAAAAACCCTTAAAGAAAATCAAGAGCTCAAAAACAGGCTGGCAAAACTGGAACCTTCCACACCGGTGAAAATGGTAGCCTCAGACAGTATTATTCCTGCAGAGAAAACCCACTCTCCGCTCATGATAATGGAGGAGGGAATACAGGTCCCGTTTGAGGAAATATACCAAGACACGGCATGGGTACGCCCAGACTACCAGCCATACTGGCACAGTATCAATGGTCAATGGAGCAATGTCCCGGACAGGATTCACAACTCCTATCACCGGCTGTTTGCCACTCAGGGGAGCCCTGTATTGTGGAATGAAACTCTCCACAACTGCGGCATAGCTGAACTTGCCGGTGATATTGAACTACCGGTTTATAGTAACAAGGCAACTGATACGGTTGCTATAATTTCTGTCAACCATATGATTACAAATATAATTGTATATAATAACCAGGTAATACTTGTCGGCACACCAGAACGCTCAGGCATCCAAGTCCTGGCTGTAGACCTCAGGGACCTGGTGCTAAGTGTTTCCGGTGAAGTCATGGCTTTAAATAAAAATAAGAAATTTGTATTTCAACTAGTAACCCCTGATGGTTATGAAATTGATTACAATAATGTAACTATAAGCTTTTAAAACCGGAAATTTTTCTTAATGTCCTCAAGCCACTCCCAGCCCCGTTTAATGGAATCAGCAACAACTGCAGGGGCCGGGCCTCCCGGAACATTACGGGCAGCAACACATTTCTCAATATTAATGGCATCATAAATATCTGCTTCTATTATAGGAGAGGCTTCCCTGTATTCCTCTAAAGCAAGGTCTTCCAGGGATTTTCCCTTGTTAATGCAATCAAGGACCAGTTTGCCAACTATCTCATGTGCATTCCGGAACGGGACCCCTTTTTTCGCCAGGTAATCAGCAACCTCGGTGGCATTTGTAAAACCTCCCCTGGCAGCCTGTGCCATTGCCTGCTCGTTTAGGCGCATTGTCTCTACCATGGGGGTGAAAACCAGCAGGCTTCCCTTGATGGTATCAATAGCATCAAAAAGGGCTTCCTTGTCCTCCTGCATGTCTTTATTATAGGCCAGGGGTAGTGATTTCATCACTGTCAGCAGTGCCATCAGGTCACCATATACACGCCCGGTTTTACCCCGAATGAGTTCAGCCACATCAGGGTTCTTTTTCTGTGGCATGATACTGCTCCCGGTAGAATAAGCATCATCCAGCTCAATAAACTTAAATTCAGCCGATGACCACAGAATAATTTCCTCACAAAAACGGCTTAAGTGCATCATAATAATTGAAGCTGCTGCACAAAACTCAATAGCGAAATCACGGTCACTGACACCATCAAGGCTATTCTCCGTAATCCGCGCAAATCCCAGTTCAGCAGCCACAGCATCCCTATCAAGATCAAAAGTAGTCCCTGCAAGGGCTCCGGAACCTAGTGGCATCACATTAGCCCTCTCCAAGCAGTCTTTCAGCCTTGCCATATCCCTGACAAACATTTGAAAATATGCCATTAGATGATGCCCAAAGGTAACAGGCTGTGCCCTCTGTAAGTGTGTATAGCCGGGCATAACAGTCCCGGCATGCCGTTCCGCCAGCTTCAGCAAGGTTTCCTCAAGCCCTGCCAGCAAACCTGCCGTAACATAAATCTCCTCTTTCAGATACATCCTGATATCAAGGGCTACTTGGTCATTCCGGCTCCTGGCGGTATGAAGCTTACGGCCTACATCACCGATACGTTCTGTAAGCAGTTTTTCGATATTCATATGAATATCTTCCGCACCCACATCAAACTCCACACTGCCGGCTTCTATATCAGCAAGAACCGCCGTCAGGCCGGAAATAATTGTATCCGCCTCTTCAGGGAAAATAATTCCCTGCCTGCCAAGCATCCTGGCGTGGGCAATACTGCCCCTGATATCATGCCTGTATAATCTTTGGTCAAAAGATATTGATGAATGAAAATCCTCAACTACCTTGTCGGTTCCCTTTGTAAATCGTCCACCCCAGAGCTTCTTCATTTCGTTCCCCCGTTCTAAAAACAATCAATCCTTTATACCTGCTTTTTTCTCCATGATAGCCCTAACTGTCAATGGCAAGCCGAAAAGGTTAATAAAGCCTTCAGCATCTTTTTGGTTATAGACTTCATCACGGCCAAATGTAGAAAACTCTTGATTATAAAGGGAATACGGCGACTTCACTCCTGCCGGGGTGCAGCTGCCTTTATAGAGCTTCATCCTTACTGTCCCGGTAACAGTTTGCTGGGTAATATCCACAAAGGCATCCAGGGCCTCCCGTAAAGGATGATACCACTGACCGTAATACACCAGCTCAGCATACCGTTGGGATATCAAATCCTTGTAATGAAGGGTATCCCTGTCAATGCAAAGGAGTTCCAATTCGCGGTGGGCGGCATATAGAACCGTACCCCCAGGTGTTTCGTAAACCCCTCTGGATTTCATGCCCACTAACCTGTTTTCTACCATATCAACTATACCCACACCGTTGGCCCCGGCAATTTTGTTCAAGGCCTCAATCATCCCGACTCCATCCATAGCCTCTCCATTGAGTCTGACAGGTATCCCCTGCTCAAAGTCGAGCTCTACGTACGTAGGCTTATCAGGCGCTTTATCAGGTGGTGTTATCATCAATAGCATATCATAATTAGGTTCATTCCACGGATCTTCCAGGTCTTCACCCTCATGGCTCAGATGCCACAGGTTACGGTCCATGCTGTAAGCATGTCCCTTTTTAACAGGGATGGGGATACCCCTCTCCTCTGCATAAGTAATGGCATCCTCCCGGGAACGGATGTCCCATTCACGCCACGGGGCAACAATTTTCAGGTCAGGTGCCAGAGCTTTTACTGCAAGCTCAAACCTGACCTGGTCATTGCCTTTTCCGGTAGCCCCGTGGGCAATGGCCTCGGCCCCCTCCTGACGGGCAATCTCCACTAACCTTCTCCCGATAAGAGGCCTGGCAAAAGATGTCCCCAGCAGGTATTTGCCTTCATATACAGCTCCGGCCTTCAGTGTCGGCCAAATAAACTCCTCAACAAAATCTTTTTTAACATCCTCTATATATATCTTGCTGGCCCCAGTATTAATGGCCTTTTCCCTCAGGGGTGCAAGCTCTTCCCCCTGGCCTACATCGGCAGCCATGGCAATTACTTCGTACCCATAGTTTTCTTTCAGCCATGGAATGATTATGGAGGTATCCAGCCCTCCGGAATATGCAAGCACAATTTTTTTCGACATGTCTTAACTCCTTCCTATAATTTACTTCTCATAAAGGCTTCGGAAATGGCTATGGCATATGGTAGGTATTATACAAGATTTTCCTTGCACTGCCGCCGTTATGAGTCTTGCTGCAAAACGCCTGCAACAAGGCAGGGAGTCCCCGCCTGTCCGAAGATGGCGAAGGCCGCCGGGAAGTTTTGGCCTGACAAAACGAGAGGCGGCCTTCTAATAAGAAAATCCCAATGAGCCATCAAGTTCGGGGACGCTGGCTTGTTGCAGGTGGCGTAGCAGCTTAGACTCATCGGCGGCAGTGCGGAAAAGCGGTATAATACCTTGCCATATTCCTCACTGCCATTTCCGAAAGCCTTATTATCCCATTGTCAGCGCCAATACCGCTTTTTGGGCATGAAGCCTGTTCTCGGCTTCATCAAAGACAACTGAATTGGGCCCGTCAATAACCTCTGCCGTTACTTCCTCACCCCGATGGGCAGGCAGGCAGTGCATAAACAAATAATCCGGCTTGGCGCAGCTGACCAGCTTTGCATTAACTTGGTAAGGCTTAAATATCTTCAATCTTTCCGCATGCTCTTCTTCCTGGCCCATGCTTGCCCATACATCGGTATAGATAACATCGCCATCCTTCACTGCTTTAAAGGGGTCATCAGTTATCTCAATTACAGCCCCGGTTTCTTCAGCATCAGCTTTTGCAATCTTAACAATTTCCGGATTAGGCTCATACCCTCCGGGAACAGCTGCCGAAATATTCATACCCACTTTGGCACAGCCATTAAGAAGGGAATGGCAGATATTGTTGCCATCACCGATATAAGCCAGTTTCAGACCCTTAAGGCCGCCCTTGTATTCCATGATAGTCTGGAAATCAGCCAGTATCTGACAGGGATGATTCAGGTCTGTCAGCCCGTTGATTATCGGTATATCCGCATACTTGGCCAGTTCTTCAACATCTGAATGGGCAAAAGTTCTTATCATAATTCCATCTAAGTAACGCGATAACACCTTTGCCGTATCTGCAATGGTCTCCCCGCGTCCCAATTGAAGTTCCTGACCGCTCAAAAACAACGGGTACCCCCCCAGTTGATACATGGCTGCCTCAAAAGACACCCTGGTTCTTGTTGAAGATTTGGTGAAAATCATGCCAAGGGTTTTTCCATTCAAAAGCGGGCAAGCTACACCGTTTTTCTGTTTAATCTTCAGGTCCTGGGCCAATTTCAATATTTCCCATATCTCTTCCCTGGTCAATAAATACAGGGCAAGCAAATCTTTCCCCCTAAGACTCGTCTGTAACACGTTCATATTATCCCTCCTGAACAATAATAATTTACCTTATCTGCTCTCACCCATTGCCTCATCAAGTATTTTGACGGCATTATCAATATCTTCAAATGATATGATAAGAGGCGGAAGGAAGCGTAATACATTTGAGCCCACACAGTTGATTAATAGCCCTTTAGCGCGACAGGACTCGACTATTTTTATGCCATCCGCGGTAATGCCAAGACCAAGAATAAGTCCTTTGCCACGTACATCGGTAACAAAAGAATATTTTTTCTTCAAATCGTTAAGTTTAGCTTGAAAATAACTGGCCTTTTCCACTGTTGAGGCAAGGAATTCCTTATCCGCAAGAAGGCTTACTGCCGCATAAGCGGCTGCAGCTGCCAGAGGGTTGCCGCCAAAGGTTGAGGCATGGTCACCCGGTTGGAAACAGTCAGCCACCTTGTCCTTTGCCAAAAGAGCTCCCATAGGAAAGCCTCCCGCAATGGCTTTGGCCAGTGTCATTATATCAGGCTCAATACCATAATGCTCATATGCAAACAGTTTACCCGTCCGCGCCAGACCGCACTGAACTTCGTCAAAAATTAGCAGCAGACCCCGCTCGTCACAGAGCTGTTTTACTTTTTGCATATATTCATAATCCGCTACATTAACCCCGCCCTCACCCTGCACCGGTTCCATCATAATGGCACAGGTATGCAAGGAAACCGCCTCTTGAAGGGCAGCAATATCATTAAAAGGAACATATTTAAAACCACCCGGCAAAGGATCCAGGTCCTTCTGGTATTTAGGCTGGGCAGTTGCCGTTATGGCAGCCAATGTCCTGCCATGGAACGACTTTTCCATTGTAATTATTTCATACTTATCATTTCCAAGGTATTTCCGGGCATACTTGCGTGCCAGCTTGATAGCCCCTTCATTTGCCTCCGCTCCGCTATTACAGAAAAAAACCTTATCAAGTGCGGAATTCTTAACAAGGCTCTCTGCCAGTCTGACCTGAGGTTCAATCCAGTAGATGTTGGAGACATGCATCAATGTCCCTGCCTGCTCCCGGATAGCCTCTACCACTGCAGGATGGCAGTGTCCCAAAGAATTCACCGCCAGTCCGGCAACAAAATCAAGATACTTGTTTCCGTCAGCGTCCCAGACATATACCCCTTCACCCCTGACCAGCGCCATAGGCAGGCGCCCATATGTATTCATCACATATTGCTGTCCGTTTTTAATTATTTCCTCAGTATTCACAGTACTCCCCCCCAAATTAGCGTATATCTTTTCCTATTTTACGACCATAGTACCTATACCCTTATCAGTAAATATCTCCAACAAAATGGAATGAGGTATCCTCCCATCAAGTATGTGAGTGCTGTTAACCCCTTTTTCAATAGCCTGTACACAGCACTCCACCTTGGGAATCATCCCGCCGCTGATAGTGCCTGAGGCGATTTTCTGTTCAACCTGGGCCAGCTTAAGTTCAGATATAAGTGTTGTCTTATCACTGTAATCTTCAAAAATACCCTCAACATCAGTAAGCAAAATCATTTTGTCGGCATTCAAGGCCGCTGCCACTTCACCTGCTACATAATCTGCATTGATATTGTAGCTTTCCCCTTCTTCCCCAACACCGACCGGGGCTACCACCGGGATATAGCCTTGATTAATAACAGTCTGGAGTATTTCAGGGTTAATTTTTTTCACATCACCGACAAACCCGATATCCTGCATGGAATGGTTGCCCTCAGAATCAACTGACTTGCCCATTTTTTTAACTGCCTGAATAAGGTTGGCATCCTTCCCTGACAACCCTACGGCTTTGCCGCCGTTCCTGTTAATCAGAGCTACTATCTCTTTATTTATTTTACCTACCAAAACCATTTCCACGATTTCCATGGTAGCCGGGTCTGTTACCCGGCAACCGGCCACAAACTGTGAGGGAATGTTCAGCCGGTTCAGCATTTCGGTGATTTCCGGCCCTCCCCCGTGGACTATCACCGGATTTATGCCAATTAATTTCATTAATATAACATCATTAATTACTGCCTGTTTAAGGTCATCATTTACCATGGCATGGCCGCCATATTTGATAACAACGGTTTTACCGTAAAATTTTTTGATATATGGCAGTGCTTCAATAAGAATGCCCGCTTTTTCCACTGCGTCTTTCATCAAGTAAACCCCTCTCAAATTCTCTCAGATTCCATATTACCGGCAAGTTATTCCGGTCTATTTTTATATTTAAAAAGGCTTGGCTTCGCTAGACGTTAAAATATCCCCAATATATCCTTACCTGCCATTATCGCACTCCAGTGCAATTGATAAGCTAAGGAAATTTCGGTATGTGCCGCAAACCCGCAAAGCCGGCAGGGATTGTCATCAATTGTCCTGTTTTTCAAATAACATCCCTGACTAAAAGACCCGTCAGGCTCAACATTGGCTATCATCCAGGGTTCACAAACCCATGTATTGTTTTTTAGCTTTTCCAGGGCCGGTATGGAATCACTGACCGGATAACCGTCTCTCTTCAGCTTGATCAGCTGTTCGAGAACATTGGCACGTTCCTCCCAAGTAAGCAGTAAATCTTCACTTTCCGGATATGGATAAAATAACTGAATAGTAATGCCTCTTACAAGCGGGGCCAGAAATTTGACCAAGGCGGGAATCTCCATGTGGTTAATGCTGTTGATGGTGATATTGGCAAAAATCTTGGGATGGTCCGAATTCCTGATGTTGCTGATTATCCGGTAAAATGACTCTCCCCGCAGGCGGTCATGTGTTTCACGCAGCCCGTCAATACTGACCCATAATATGTCAGCACCCACATCCAGAGCAAGTGTCCCGTTGGTAGTCACTCCAACACAGAAAAAATACTTCCGGGCTTCCCTGACAATGTCTTTTACAGTTCGCTGCCCATCCTTCCACAGAAGCGGCTCCCCACCCTCCAGGATCAAAATCCTAATCCCCGCCTCCCGAAGCCGGGGCAGCATTTCCAGGAACCGGTCCCATCCCAGGTCCGGAACAGGCCGCTGCCAGTAAGGGCACTGGCGACATCTGAGAGTACACCTGTGGGTCAGCTTCATCCCGGCAAGTATGGGCTTCTTGTCATTCATAAACCTTGCCATGATATAATACCTGGCCAGGTACATTACCTGAGCAAATTTCATTGCCACCACCCTGTTCTTCCTCTTCAAATATAGCCTATAATCAGAATTTATGACCTGTAACTGGCATTTATCTTCACATAATCAAATGAAAAATCACACGTCCAGGCTGTTGCCTTTTCACTGCCATGATGCAGGTCGAGAGTAATCTTAACTTCTTTACAGCCGAGAATCTCTTTGGCCCGATCCTCACTAAAATTAAGAGGCGCCCCGTTTTCAGCCATTTTTTCATCCCCAATAAAAATATCAATCCGTTCGGGGTCTATATCCGCACCCGAGTATCCTGCAGCACAGATAATCCTGCCCCAATTGGCATCCTCACCAAAAACCGCTGTTTTCACCAGGTTGGAATTAGCTACTGCCATAGCCACCTTCCTGGCATCTGCAAAGGCCGGAGCATTCCTGACCTCCACCTCAATAAGTTTAGTCGCCCCTTCCCCGTCACGGGCTATCATCATGGCCAGGGCTTTACAGACCCTTTCCAGAGCATCCCTAAAAATAAAGAAATTCTCGTCTTCCTGTTCAATTATACTGTGACCGGCAAGGCCGTTAGCCAATACAATCAGAGAATCATTGGTACTGGTATCACCATCCACAGTAACCATATTAAAAGTCCGTTCAGCTGCATAGGTCACTGATTTTCGCAGCAGCTGGGGGGTTATTGCGGCATCAGTTGTCACAAAAGCCAGCATGGTAGCCATGTTTGGCATAATCATCCCTGAGCCTTTGGCAATCCCTCCAATGGTAACAACACTGCCTCCAATTTCAAGCTTTATCAGGACTTCCTTGGGAACCGTGTCTGTTGTCATAATAGCCAGGGCCGCATCATGTCCGCCATCAGAACTCAATACACTGGCAGCTTCACTTATCCCGGCCTTTATCTTATCCATAGGCAGCTTTTCACCAATTACTCCTGTTGATGCCACTACCACATCTTCAGCGTTAATGCCTAAATATCCGGCAGCTTCGCGAGCCATCTCCACGGCCATGGTCATACCGTCTTCACCTGTACAGGCATTGGCGCAACCGCTGTTAACAACAACCGCCTGTGCCCTCCCATCGGCAATGTGCCTTGCGGACAAGACCACCGGGGCTGCCTTGACTTTGTTTGTGGTAAATACCCCTGCCGCAGCCGCCGGGACTTCGGAAACAATTAAGGCAAGGTCTTTTTTGTTATACCTGATACGCGCCTTTACCCCGGCTGCTTTGAATCCCAGCGGAGCAGCGACACTTCCCTCTATGTATTGTATATCATGAATCATATATTTTCACTCCCTAATCCTGGCTAAGTCTCACGGAAATTAAATTTCCTTAATGTTCAAGGCTTTGCGCCTTGGACTTTTTCCCCCTCCACAGTAGGCTTCGGATATGGTCATGGGATGTGGTGAGCTATTGTACAAGATTTTCCTTGCACTAACGCTGTGAGAAATATTACCACAATTCCGCTAAGCGAAGTCCAGGAACAAGGTTAGATTTCTCCAGCGTTAATGTGGAAAATCGCTACAATAGCCTCACCATATGCCCCCACGGTCATTTCCGAAAGCCTGCTTCAAGCTTATTACGGAAATACCGGTGCAAAATCAAGACCTGTTTTCTCATCCAGCCCAAACATCAGGTTCATATTTTGCACTGCCTGCCCGGATGCCCCCTTGACCAGGTTGTCAATTGCGGATACAACTACAACACGGCCTGTCCGGCTGTCCACCTTTAAGCCGATATCACAGAAATTAGACCCGGATACCCACTTGGTCTGGGGTAACTGACCCTCGGGATGGACTCTGACAAAAAACTCTTTACTGTAAAAATCCCGGTACATATCAAGAAGAACTTCAGTGGAACATGGATTTACTAGAGATGCGTAAACAGTACTGAGGATCCCTCTGGTCATTGGAACCAGATGAGGTGTAAAAGAAATGGTCATACTTTCACCTGCCAGCTTGCCAAGTTCCTGTTCTATCTCAGGTGTGTGCCGATGCCCACCGATATTATATGCCTTGAAGTTCTCGTTACATTCCCCATAATGGAAGGCCAGATTCAGACCGCGTCCTCCCCCTGATACCCCGGATTTGGAATCTGCTATAACTGTATCTGTCTTCACCATCCCGTTTTTCAGCAGCGGCGCCAGAGCAAGAATTACGCTGGTAGGATAGCAGCCCGGATTGCCTATGATATCTGCCGCCAAAATTAATTGGCGATTGATTTCAGGCAGCCCATACACCGACTTAGCTGCAAGCTCCGGTGTCTTATGAGAAACTTTATACCATTTTTCATAGGTTTTAATATCATCAAACCTGTAATCTGCTCCCAGGTCAACGACTTTTTTCCCTGCCGCGGCTACCTCATGCACAACTTCCATGGAAACACCATGGGGAAGTGCTGTAAAGATTACATCACAACGGTCAGCCAGTGACCTTACATCCTGAGCTTCCAAAACAGCCTCCGAAAAGCCTCCGGCACTGGGAAAAACGCTGTCAAAGCGCTGTCCGGCATATGTCTGTGATGTCAATCCAATCAGTTCAACCTCCGGATGGCGGGACAGTATCCTTACCAGTTCAGCCCCCGTGTAACCGGTACCCCCTACAATTCCTGCCTTAATCATTACTCCATTCATCTCCTTTGCTGCTCTGGGTTATAAATTTCCCTTCCAATAATTTATAATTATACATTATTATTGTATAAAAATGCAATAGCCGCCGCCTATTTTTTCTTTTCGACAGCAATGTTTAGATATCCTTTTAGGAACGGGGTCAGGAGGTTTAATTTGCCCCCTTAGTTTACAACAAAAATAAAAATCCTAACCGTATTCGTTTGTTTTGTCAAAAAACCGCATTTAATTTTCGCGGTTTTTTTCATGTTTCATACCCTAAAAGCCGCTTTTTGTACCCTAAAAACCGCTTTTCAGGAAAAGAGCACTTTCCGAGCTTGGAAATTATACAATAAAAGGAAGGATTCGACCATATTTGCTTGTCCTTAAACCTCTCATTTCGACAAGGCTGCCGGGGATGAGATTGTACAATAGTAGAGTCAAAAGTTTTTTGTAAAAATTGGAGGTATTCTTTGCAAATAAAGGGATTTTTGGTGAGTACATGCGAAAGCGAGGTGTCTTAGGAAATAAACGGATTAAGCTGTAAACTGTGTGAAGGTTTAGATATTTGCCTGATGTGTGATGGTTTTTAGCCTACTTAAGCGGAGGAGGTATTTAAAATGTCAAGAAAAATAATTGGCATTATTTTATGTGTAATGATGCTTATGACGTCTTTTCCTATTACTGCTTTAGCGGAAGACGTGCAGCAAAATCTACCCATCTATAATGAAATGGAAAGTACGACTGGAATATCAGGATTGCAATCAGGAACCGTAACCTTAACCCAGGACAGGATGGCTGGGGATTATGCGGTTAAGGTTGCGACAGGTGATGTGCCAAACCAGGATTATGTGCAGTATACATTAGCGGAATCGGCTGAATTCGATGTTTCCAAGTACAGCCAGGTCAAAGTCTGGGTAAAACCTGGGGCCGGGGCACAGTGGATAAAATTCTATACCGGAAATAGTGCGTTAATAATAAATGATAATAATGCAGACGGCATATTTAAAATTGGTGAAGACCTCGTGAGCGGCCAATGGAATGAAGTAGTCCTGGATTTAACCAAAACCAGTCCCGCTTTGACTAAAGGTGACAGCTTGATTGCCAGGACAAATGATTTATCAACTTGGTGCTATGACCAAGCAACCTCTGTTTATTCACCGTCATTAACTATTGATGCTTCGAGTCTATTAAATGGACAAACACAGGTGTTAAATGGGGACCTCCAATTTAAGCCAAATACTGCCCCTGCCGGGACATATAATGTGAATCCTACGGTATTGGTTTCAAATGACGGCACGGCACCGGCAACTTTCACCCGGAATTCCGAAGCGACAAAAGAAGATGGAAGTACAGTATCGGCTAATATGCCACGGTATGAGGAAGGGTATTTTCATAATTTAATATCTGATGATAAGGTGAAATTTGAGGGATGGTCTGCTTATGGCGGAGCAAGTATTACCCTTACCCAAGATCAAGCTGTACCAGAATGGGGAGCAACAGATGCCACAAGGATTCAAACAAGTGGCGGGACTAGTTTACCCAAATATTATTATGTCATTCTTAGCCCTTCGGTTAGCGGGCAAAGTTATTCTGAATCTGTGCATATTAAAAATATTGGTTCAACAACACTAAGGATTTCTACAAATGCAGGTGGCTTATGTCAGGACGTTTTGCCTGGAGAAATTACTTTAGTAAAACTAGAAAATGCTATAGGTAATAATATTTCATCTCTACAAATGCATTTTAGAACATTAAATATAGATGATTCCCTTGACTTTATTGCATGGAAGCCGCAAGCAAATAAAGGTTCAACAGTATTTGATTTCATGCTTCAAAGTGAAGGTAAAGGTATAACAGTAGAAGAAGGTACGACAAATATATCCTTATATAGTGAACAATTTGACAATACCTATTGGAGTAAAACAAATTGCACAATATCTGCAAATGCGGTTAATTCACCCTGGGGTACGCTAACAGCAGACAAATTAGTAGAATCAGCAATAACAAATGAGCATTATGTTAAGAAGACCTTAACAATTTCATCAGGGGTATCATATACACAGAGTTGTTATGCTAAGAAAGCCGAGAGGGGTTGGTTAGCACTTCAAACCAACATGACGGGTGCTTATAAAGTAGCGTTTTTTGATTTGGATTCTGGGGCACTAGGCACGGTTAGTAGTGGTTTAACTGCCTCGATTGAAGATGTAGGTAATGGATGGTATAGATGTAGTGTAACAGGAACGTCTGGAACTTCTTCAGCAGTTATTATTTTTGAGATTGCTTATGCTAATAGTAATTATAATTATGCGGGGGATGGTAGTTCTGGTATTTATTTATGGGGAGCACAAGTTGAGCAAAAAGCATATATGACATCTTATATGCCGACAACTGATGCAACAGCCACTCGCGTGGCAGAAGTCTTAACAATCCCGACTGCGGGGGTAGTAGACCCAGCAGAAGGTACATGGGAACAATGGGTATATGTAAATGATTTATCCAAAAGGCAAACCCCTTCGCCATATAGTTGGCCTACAGTATTTTATATACCAAGAGCTAGCGGTACTAGTTATGTAGGTATTTGGTTATATCATGCTACTAATGAAGAAAAATGGGCAATTCAGTCGAGAAATGATGCTAATGAAGCAAAGTCAGCAAGTTGTGATGATTCGCTAACACCAAATGGGTGGCATTTGTTCAAGGTAGTATGGACTACAGAAAAGATAGAATTACTTATTGACAATGTAGTAAGTGCCACTATTAATAGTCCGCTCTTGCCAACAGCCTTTTATGAAAAAGCCTATATAGGAAGTCATACAGGCAGTTACTTTTTCTTAAATACCAAACATGACGACATCCGCATATCCTCTATAGCCCGTACCGGTGACACAGACCCCACTCGCCCGTTGCCGATTGACGAATACACCACATATAAAATGAATTTTGACGGCAATCTATCCTCTTTGGCTTCAAGTGCCATGCCCAATGGGAAAATATCAAATATCTTTATCGATTCATCATACTTCGATGCTCAAGAAAACCAAGAATTAGATACGTTATCTGACCAAAATCTTATTTTACCAGGGGTAACCCCTACAAAAATAGCACTATCAGGCAATGGAAACAAATTATATTACGCTAATCCATCTGATAGCAATAAACTTTATGTGTTAAATATGTATACAGGAGAAGCTACAATAGCTTCAAATTATATCCCAGTATCTATAAAATCTGATTTGCAAGGAAACCGGATTGCTTTTAAAGATTCAGCCAATAACCTTTATGTTTATGACGATTCAACTAAGATTACCACTTTAATTAAAGCAGGTGTAACTGTTTTTTCTATTCAAGATGACGGCACAATATATTATTACGAAGGCGGCGATATCTTCAAATTTTCTTCTTCTACAACGGCCCCAGGGGAATTGTTATCTAGTACTACTGCAACTACTCTTGATGTTTCCAAAACGGGAAATTCTGTATTTTTCAGCAACACAAACAAACTTTATCAACTTGTTAAGACACCTACAGGTTGGCAAAAGTATTTAATTATTATCACAACTGATGATATTGAAGGGTTGTGGGTAAATTCTGATGCAACAATAGTATTTCTGAAAATAGAAGGAGATCTTTACAGTTATCAAGTTTCTTCAAAAGCGTTAAGGGAACTGGATATATATCAAGATAACACCGCTGCATGTGAAATAATCAAGGTAACAAATGATAATAAACTAGTGTTACGCGATTCTTTTGATAAATATTTAGTTTATAATCCTGAGACTGATTCTCAAGAAAATATTAGACCTACAGATGTTTTAAATAATTATTCATTTGACGTGGATAACTCTGATGAAAAACTAGCATATATTGCTTCCGACGGCCTATCTACCTATTACTTCAATGGTGTTGAACGACCTGAGCGTTACCTGTTCTCCTTTGATGGTAAAAACTCATGGCATACATATAAAGACGGGGTATGGACCGTGGTTAAAACAGGTGCTGTACCGGCGGAAGAAGATTTTGAGCAATATGGAATGACCATAGACGAGGTTAATGCTATGGATGAAGGTGATTTTGAGGCTCTCTATGCTGATGGGCGGCAGGTCCTGCATTTTGATGCAGCAATCTATTTTGCCTCAATTGACCCCTTTATTACTCCATCCCTAAAAAGCATAACAGTAACACTCAATGGCGGGGACAGCTATTTGGGTGATGTACCCCTTGAAAAGTCTTTATATACCACAAAAAGTCAGTCTTTTGATGCAGCTAATTGGCGGAAAATAAGAAGAATTTATCCGATGGAAATCCAGCCCAAAGTTGCTGAAATGTACTATTTCATTGTAAAAAATTCAATTTATTATTCCTATCAAAACAACCAGTGGACCACTGTTGATTCTAATCTATTAACTGATGTTGAAACCAATTGGATTGCGATTACCCAACAAGGTATGACTGCAGAAGAATTAAGGGCTATCCCCGAATTAGACTTGACCAATCAACTTGCAGGAAGCGGTTTTTCTGTCGTTAATGCCATGAAGGTTAATGACCTGTCAACAGAAGGGTACAACTCATTAATCACTGTTGACTATGTTGAGGATTTATTTGATGCCGCAACCCTTGTCTTAAAAATCACTTTGACTGATGGTACGGTTAAACAGTATTCAGGGTTAACAGATGTTCAGGTAGAGGATTTCATGCAGTGGTTGAATGAACGCCAGTATAACCGAGGCCCAGTTTTTTATCTCATTAAAACAACCAGTGCAGACCCCGGCGTGGACCAGATTAATGGTTTTGTAAATTACTATACAATTCAATATGTTGACATTGAAGAAATGCAATAAAGCAAGGATAACTACATATATACATAGATAACAGCTATATGTATACGTACTGTAAATGAACGCTACCCTAAAATCTTGGGTAAGGAGTGTGAGGAAATGAGATTACCAAAACGCAACAGTATAATTATTGCGATCTGTCTGATAGCTTTATCTGCAGCCGCAGCAGCCTGGGCTGTGGGAAACGATAAATCTGCAGACAATCAACTAGCTATTGACCTTGCCGCCATGTCCGGGCTGTCAAAAAATACGGTCCTGGAGCTCTATGATGCCATAGGGGACTGGGACACTGTCAGGCAAAACATCTTTGTATATAAAAAAATGCTAGATACATTAGAAAAAGATCAGGCCGCCTATAAAGAAGCATTCGGCTTAATAGCAAAATACAAGGCTGAAGACATACTGGCCGTATACGAATTCTTAGCAGCCAATGGTCTTGATTTCACCCTGGCTGGGGACCTTCTGGCCGAACAGGCCAAAGGAACGGAAATGGAGCTTGTCCTCTCCAATGCTTTAAGCATGAAAGACTTCAACTTTTATAAGCCCGCCGATAAGGCATTGGTACGCAGTTGGATTTACAGTGGGTTTACGCCACAGGACATTTTAAATGCTGACAGCATTGCCAGGGCGAAGGACATGGATATTTCAAAAGTATTTGAGGTAAAAACACAGCTTGGGACCTGGGAAGAAGTCGGAAACCAGCTTGCATATGAGTTTGTATATGCAGATGATACGGTCACCCTGAACATAAAAAGGGCCGGCGGGAACCAGACCATTGCCGCGGAAA
This sequence comes from Phosphitispora sp. TUW77, assembly GCF_048453025.1. GTDB lineage: Bacteria > Bacillota > Thermincolia > Thermincolales > UBA2595 > Phosphitispora. The sequence continues at coordinate 260,559 of NZ_CP156677.1, read as the reverse complement.
ACTACGAAGCTGCCGTTAAAATAGCTAATGCGGAGGTTGATAAGGAAAAAGAGAAAATTGAACAAGAAGTCTGCCGGAAATATAATCTGAGTATTACTCAACTGGGGAAATACAAAGCAGACGGGTTTTCTGTCTGGGATGTGCAAAATGCGGCCCGCCTGGCGGAACAGTCCGGGGCTTCAATGGATGAAATCCTGCAGGAAAGAAAAGCCGGTAAGAGTTGGGAAGAAATAATAAATAGCTATTCCGGATAAGAAAGGAAGGTTAAGCATGAAAAAGTTTTGCTGTTCCCTTTTAGCCTTCCTGTTTACCGGAATGATATTTTGGTGCCAGGCTCCTGCAGCGGAAGCGCTGGAACAAACTACGGTCTCTTCTTTGATGGAAGTACTCAAAGAAGATAAACAGAAGGCAGTATATAATATTGAATTAAATGCCCCGTTCTCCAAAGCTACCAGTGGAGTGCGAGAAACAGTCAGTACAGAAACCGGTGAATTAAATGTCCGGAACACCATATTTGACATCCCTGGGCGTAATGGGATGGACCTGTCCCTGGTCCTGGAGTACCGGAACAGGGATGCCAAAGCATTTGATGAAGGCACTGCCAGTGACGGGAACATTAGTTATGGGCAGACGGTAATTGCCTATTATGACGTTTTTGATGCCAACGAGTATTGGGTAAAAACCGGGGGATTAAGTTATCCCGCCGGAACATCCATTTTGGCTGAAACAACAATATCTGGGCAAACATGGGTGTTTTCCGGTTACCTCCAGTATGCATCAGGAACATCTATATTCACTGCCAGCAATATAGTAAATAAGCCCAAGGCAAAAAGTGCGGCTTCAGCAGCCAAATATATTTTTGGCGAAGGCTGGTGCCTGGATATCCCTACCCTTGATGTGGACGGAGAAAATGTCTATGTCAACTTGCCCAATGGGCAGACATACAAAGCCGACTTTACCACCGGGACAGGCTTGGCTGATTATGAGCTGACAGACATAGTCTTTACCAAAGATACCACTTACGGTAACGGCCAGGACCCCTCCGCTTTTAAACTTTACTATGCCAATGGGTCATCCTACTATTTCTCCGCTAATGGGGAACTGCTGGTTGAGATGGACCGTTTCCGCAATGCCATCAGGTACTACTATACAAGCATCAATAATCTCAGACTGTTAACCAAGGTTGTCGACTCGGTTGGCCGTACTGTGGATATCCAATATAATGATACGGTAACCGTTTTTAAGTCCGGAGGACGCAGTGTCCGTTTGATAAAAACCGAAATTCCCGGTCAAACGGGAAAGTATTATTTATCATCATTTGTTGATGCCCAGGGACGCAAGTTCTCATATAAATATACCTTCCCGGATGCCGCCTTTGACCAGATAGGGGATAAAACAGCAGCAGACAACCTTTATGCCAATTTGATAGAAATATCGTACCCCACAGGTGCCAAAACACAATATGTCTATGAAAAAAGCAAGAAAAACCTGAGCGGCGGGTTCATGGAATATTTCAAGGTCAAAGAACGCCAGGATGTTGATGGGGACCGGACCTATAATCTGTTAAAATACCAGTACTATAACGAACCCGACGGGTATCCTAAATACAAGGCAGATTCGATAGATGACCTTTACAAATACTATTCAAGGGTAACCGACAGCAAAAATGTAACAACAAAGTACATGTATAATGCAAAACACCAGTTATACAAGACCGAGCTCCGTTCCGACCGGCTATTAGATGAAACATTTACCCGATACCACGAGAAATATAACCTGCCGGTAAAGGACATAAGCAAAACATATAATGCCAAGGGTGACTGCTCGGAAAAGATAGATAAATATGAGTACGACCACCGCGGGAATATCCTGGCTGAAAACCATCCGGACAAACCTGAAGAAATTAACAGTGATGAACACAAGATTTTCTACAGTTATGACTTTGCCTTTAACCTGTTGAAAAGCAAGAAATTTAAGCAGGATAAAAACACTACCGTTGAAGTCAAATACTCCCTCAGCCCGGATAAAAAAACGATTGATGCACAACGTTTTTACGGGAACGGTAAGCTCCTGGCCCAGTCTGAGTACACCTATGATGGATATGGAAATATTACCGCTCAAAAAACCGAAAAAGAACCTGGTGAATGGGCAACCACAAGGTTTTTATACAGTTCTAAGTATAAAGGGGCTTATCTGACAGCGGTTATTGAGGATGATGTTGAAGATGCCGATGGGGGCACCAAGGATATCAAAACAGAATATACTTATGATTTAGCAACAGGAAACACACTGACTTCTGTTGACGGAAAAGGTAATATTAGTTCTTTCAGTTATGATAATCTGGACAGGCCCTTACAGGAGGTTTACCCTGATAAAAGCTATGCCTCATATAAGTATGATGACTTAAATAACATTCTTGAAGCAGCTAATCCCAATGGTGAAAAGTTGGTATATAACTACAATGGCCTGGGTGATTTATTAAAGGTTACTGACCCGAAGACAGGTGCTATTCTTGTCGAACTGCAGTATGATGACTTGGAAAACCCGGTCTCACAAAAAGATGGGAACAAAAACATTAAATATCTGAAGTATGATGACTTAAACCGGATTGCGGAAGTCAGTCACGCTGACCGTACCGGAAGGGTCCTGGCTGATACAAGGGTGTCCTATGATGAAGCCAATTATGATAAGTTCGGCAATCCCTTCTTTAAGGTAACGGTTACCGCTAAAGGCGACAGGAAAGACAGGGTTACCAACTATTATTTTGATGCCTTTGAACGATTGGCCAAGCTGGGCAGGTTTAATGGGAACAAAGAAGAGATTGCCCAATACAGGTATGACTACCTGGGCAACCAGACTGAAGCGGTTGATTTTGCCGGGCAGAAATCATTCTTTGAGTATGATGCCCTGAGCCGGTTAATTAAGGAAACCGATGCTGAAGGCAGCAGCGCTAAGTACCAGTATGACCGTTTGGGGAACATGACAGCCCGGACTGATGCCTTAGGACAGACGGTATTTACCGAATATGACTCTTTAGGACGGCAGATAGTTGTGAAGGCGCCTTTTGAGTCAGGGAAGTCCGCGATGTCCAAGTTCTATTATGATAGCAACAGCAACTTGATAAAGATAGTGGACCCGGACGGTTATGAGACCAAACAGTATTATACGAACCGTAATTTCCTGGCAGCAGCGGAAAGGGTTATCAGTGCCACAGAATCCAATATCACCAGATTTGAATATGATAAGGCCGGTAATACCACTAAGGTTATTAAGGGGCTGAATTCGTGGCAGGATAAGGATTTCACCACATATTCATATGAGTATGATTCCTTAAACAGGCTCATACTGTCGGCAGATGCCGCAAACCGGAAAACACAATATAAATATGACAATAATGGCAACCTGGTAAAACTTGTTGACCGGAATAAGGTTGCCACTGCCTATGCTTATGATGGCTTAAACAGGCTGATACAGAAACAGAACAGTAAAGATGGTCAGAAAACCGCTGTTAATATTACTATTGATAAGCTGGGCCAAACCAGGCAGATGACTGATGCCTCGGGAACGACTGTTTTTGAGTATGATGATTTGGGACGCCTTACTTCCATAAACTATGGGAATGGTATCAGGCAGGACTATGCTTATGACAGGGCTGGCCAGGTTTCTGCACTTAAGGTGCTTCAGGGCAGCCTGACACAAATTAACCTGAATTATGAGTATGACAATGTGGGTAGGTTAACTACGGTCAGTGATAATGGCAAGAGATTCAGCTATAAGTACAATGATATCGGCCAGTTAACGGAAGAGCTCAATGGGGTTACGGGAATCAAATCAACTTACCAGTATTACCCGTCAGGTAATGTCAGGAACTTGCGTCATTGGGATGGCAGCAGTATTATTAGCAGCTATGAGTATAAGTATGATAAGCGCGGCAATCAAATCCAGAAGGATGAAGGAAACGGGACCACCAAGTACTATTATGACCCCCTGTCCCGGATTAAGACCGCCCTGCTCCCTGATGATAAAATTCAGAACTATGAATATGACGACCTGGACAATATCAAGCAAGTTACTGAGATAACCGGCAATAAAATCGAAGAAACATCATACCTCTATGATAATAACAGCCGCCTGCTGCTCCAGGAAACAACAAAAGGCGGTGAAACCGTTCAGCACAGGTTTACTTATGATGCTGTGGGAAACCAGTTAACTAAGGAAGATGTCTTTAAAATTAACGGTAATACCATGGCTACTAAGTCGTTTAGCTATGACTACAATGGCTTTAACCAGCTGCAGCGGGTCCAAACCCCGGATAACAAATTTGTTGAATATACCTATAACGGAAACGGTCTGCGCACTAAGAAGGATTTTGGGGATTTGGTGACAAACTATTACTACAATGCAGGCAATATTATCCTGGAGACAGACCGGGACAATGCTGTTACAGCAGCAAATATCCGCGGCCTGAAGCTGATTTATCGTGAGAATAGCCCCGGCCAGATTGATTCACAGATGTTGTTCTACCTGCATAATGCACATGGGGATGTCACCCAACTGCTGGATGAAAAAGGCCAACTGATTAAGGATTACCGGTACGACCCCTTTGGGCAGGAAGAAACCACTCCCCTGCCCGCATTCGGCGGAAAGCAGACAACGAAACTATGGCGCCAGGAAGTGGAGAAGATTGACAACCCCTTCCGCTATTGCGGGGAGTACCTTGATGAGGAAACGGGGAATTATTACCTGAGGGCGCGGTATTATGACCCGAGTATACAGCGGTTCACACAGGAGGATAGTTATGGCATAGCCTTTGGGGCAACCTGGCAGAAACATTTATATAGTTACTGCAATAACAACCCACTGAAATATATTGACCCATCAGGACACCTAGGTTTAGTCGTTAATGGTAAAACAATCAGTTCTCAATTAATAGGTTCAGGCAATAATGCTAAAATGTGGGCATATTTAAGAGATATGACTGATGCAATGGGCTATAAACTTTATTACAGTAAAGCAGATAGAATGGCTGCTGTAAGTAATAAAGACGGGTCAATTACCAAGCGATATAGTATTGATAACAAAAATTATAGGCTTGTCAATGACCGGTTACAAATACCTGTAGCAAAATTTGCAAAAGACTTTGGTATTAAAATTGAATGGGTAGGCGATACAAAGACAGCATATGTAGGATGTAAACCCCCCAAAAAATCTGGTAATCAGGGGACGAGTCAAACTAAGATACCTAATCCAACTCCTGAACAGGCTTATCAACAAATGAAAGACAATAATGGAGTTTGCCACTACGAAGGGGAAAGAATGGGTGCTCCAATTGACTATCCTTCGGGAACATTTGTGTCAGTTGGTCCAGGTGCAGCATTTGGAAAAGGTGCACAATACCAAAAGATTCGTCTTCAAATAAATGGTGAAGTAAGAACATATAATTCAGTTGATATAATAACAGGAGTAGGCGGTGCGATGCTAATAACTGAAGGTCAGATTCATAATATCGAATCTTTTGAGCAATTTGAAAATGCGTTTTCTATTGGAGGAGCTGGCGGACTCAGTTTCAGGAAATTTACAGTCATAGGTGCAGGGATGTCAGTAGCTTATATGGGACAAAATTCAAAGAATCAACCAATAATCGCAGAAGGATTCTCAATAGGAGTGGGTCTTGGAGACCTTTCGGGACTGACAGTAAATGCGAAGACTTGGAGATAACGGAGTGAGTTTATGAATAATCGAAGAGAATTTACTTACAAAGACGGATACAGCTATTTTAGCACAAGGCTACTTCCTATTCCCATCGTAATGTTTTTTCTAGTATTCATTTTTATTTGGAGTCAGTTTCCAAGAGATTTAGTTTTTGATGTAATGGCTGTCGCTAGTATTATACTTATTGTTATTGGAATATTGATATTTTTGAATATCTACCCAGAAATACGTACAGAAGATAATCACATTGAGTTGGTTTTTCCGTTCAAATCTTATAATATAAATTATGATAATATCCTCAAAATGGTCGAGCTTGAGAGACGGACTAGTCAAAAACTTTTAAGAGTAGATTTGACCAAGCTTTCGACTGTTAATAATTTGATAGGCTTGCTGTTTGGGTCTGGGGGCAAACCGTCATTTTTGGTTACAAGGAGTATTTCGGGGTATTCAGAACTGCTAAATATTCTAGAACAAAGGACAGGTCTTACAACAAATAAACAGCTTTATTGGTTTTAGAGCTAGTTTATAATGTTCCTCAAGAGAGTTTTATCTGCTCACTCTCTTGAGGTTTTTCTTTTCAAAGGCATAAAAATACCCGCCCGCCCCGTTTTGGGGGTGGCGGCGGGGAAGATTAGCACCAGGATATTTCCTGAATATGGCGGATTGTAGCGGTAAGAAACGCACCATGCACCATGTTTTGACCTGCCATGAGGTAAAGAAGCCAAGGAATTTAACCTACTTGTTGGATTACTTATTCAAGATACCCTTATCGTAAGGTGGCGGGGGCTAGACTTGGGATTTCTTGGTATCCCAGGGATTATAAGCCTTAGACTGTACCTCATACCGTAATCCATATTTCATATACATCTTACATTCTCATTCTCTATTTATCTATATCTTACTTATCTCATATTGGTATCTCTCATATTTCTCTTAACTTATCTTAACTTATCTCTATATCTATTGTCTTACTATGCTGTCTCAGCCTCTCCCCCCGCCGCCCCGCTTCGCACGGCGGCGGGTAGCCCTCTAACGGGGCATCCTGGTGAGGGCAGGACAACGTATGCGTTCCCCCGATATACGGGAGAACGCAATACGGAAATACTGATGAGTTTCAGGTATCCGCTGCCTACAAGACATCAAACGCACCCAGGTGTAGCTTTACTGCGTGGATGGATTCACCATCACTCTGTCAGGGTTCCCTGCCATACGGCACTACGACGGGATAATCTGGAGATTGGGTCGTTGAGCTTCTTACGCATAATCCCACCGAGGATTAGTCGGGCCAGTTATTTAACGTGTGCTACTGAAAAGCCACGGTGTAAGACAAATAATAATAACCAAGTTCAAAATACAACTCACCCCTTTCGGAAAGCTTGAAAAATATACTTCAACTTTTATATACGTAAAAAGTTCTTCTCAATTCAGTCCCGCACCAACTTTTTTTAAAAATATTTCAGTGGTATTACTATCAACCCCCGCCTGAATCCGCCGAAGGTCTAACTTCGGGGTATCGGGGGGGTTATTTGCTTTCTGGGATAATGATAATTTCATCAAAAAGGATAATGTTTCCCTGGAACCATCCCAATACGACGAAACAGTTGTAAGATGAATGCCTAAAAGCTTTAATCCCTACTGTTACGACTGTTCTTTGACAACAAAATATCAGCCCGCCTCCCTTGCCGGTACAGAAATTCAAATTATTGTTACGGGGGTGAACTTATGAAGGAAAAAGTCCTGGGATACGTGCGTGTATCTACACAGGGGCAAGTCAAGGATGGCTACAGTCTTGCCTATCAGGTAGAGGAGATTCAAAGCTACTGTACCCGCCATGGTCTTGAACTGGTCAATATATATCAGGATGCGGGCATAAGCGGGGCAAAGGTAGACATGGACGAACTGACTATCGACAGAGAAGGATTACAGGAAATGCTCTCTGACCTTGCGTGGCAAGAGGTTGAATATATTGTTGTTCTTAATACTTCCCGCCTCTGGAGAAGTGACATTGTAAAGGTACTGATACAAAGAGAACTCAAACGGTATAAAGTGGACGTAAAAGCCATAGAACAGCCTACATACAGCATCTATGCCCATGACCCTACCGATGTACTTGTAAATGGTATACTGGAGCTTCTAGACCAGTATCAGAGGCTAGAAATTGCTTTGAAACTAAGTAGAGGTAGACGGAAGAAGGCTCAACAGGGCGGGTATGCTGGCGGGAGGGTAGCATTTGGTTATGCCGCCCGCAAAGGGCAGAAGGTTCTACAGGTGGATGAAGAACAGGCTAACACCATTCGTTACCTGTTTGAACTGCGGGAACAGTATCCAGGATGGTCACTGTCTCAATATGCCGCAGAACTGAACAGGGCAGGGCACAAGACGGCACAAGGCAAACTATTTACCAAGGTTCAGGTAAAGAGGATATTAGACCGTGAAGCCTTGTACAGAGGGCATTATAGGTATGGTCTGATAGAAGCACAGGGACAGCACCAGTCAATTATTTAGTAATTCTACTGAATCAATGAGGTTTTACCTCGTATAAAAGATGTGAAAGGGATTTTATCCATTCAGAAGGGAATGTTTAAGCTTGCGTCCCCGTGCGGGTCTGGAAGCAGATTTACGCTCAACTCAGGTTGCTGACATTCTTTTCGAGGTTTTTATATTTACAAAACGAACTGGAGAGTGATGCTATGCGCCAAAAGCATGAGAAAGAAAGGCATATCTATGTAGGAGTGGACACGCATAAGAACCAGCATACGGCAGTCGTTATTAACTGCTGGAATGAGAAGTTAGGGGAGATTACTTTTGAGAACAAACCCGCCGCCTTCTCTCAGCTAATAGCAGAAGTTAAGAAGTATGCCAGGAGAAGTATAACCCCTATCTATGGTTTGGAAGATGTAAGTGGGTATGGGCGGGCATTGGCAACAGTCCTTATTGAGAAAAAGCAGATAGTAAAGGAGGTAAACTCAGCTTTATCGTATGCCGAACGCAAAAGCTATCCTACTCCATATAAGAGTGACAGTTGGGATGCACAATGCGTTGCTGAAGTACTTGTGAGGAAGTTTCTTGAACTTCCAGATGCCAATCCGCAAGACTTGTATTGGACGATAGCTCAATTAGTAACCAGGAGAAATGCCTTAGTAAAAACCAACTCAGCATTACTTAATCAGTTACACGTTCAATTGAGTTACCACTATCCTAGTTACAGGAAGTTCTTCTCTGAGATTGACGGTAAGACAGCATTAACATTTTGGGAGAGGTATCCCGCCCCTCACCATTTAAAGGATGTAACGGTAAATAAGCTAACATCCTTCCTGCTTGAAGCCAGCAATAACACCTGTTCTACTAAAAAGGCAGAGCACATATTATCTCTGGTGGAAGCTGACGGACATAATGAGAGGGAATATCAGGAATCAAGGGATTTACTAGTAAGAAGCCAGGTAAGGCAGTTGCGGGAGAACAAAGAGAAGATTATAGAGGTAGATACGGAATTGGCCAAACTGTTAAAACTCCTTGGTTATCAACTCGATTCAATGCCAGGAATTAATACTGTCATGGCGGCATCAATTATTGCTGAGATAGGAGATATAAAAAGGTTTGCCAGTTCTTCTAAGCTAGCCAGATTCTCAGGGATAGCACCTCTAAATTTCAGCTCAGCAGGCAAAGGCAAAGACGAAAAGAGTAAGAAGCAGGGCAACAGGGTACTGCATGGCATATTCTACTTCCTGGCAGTGCAACAGACACAGGTATCTAAGACCAAGAAGCAACCACGTAACCCTTATCTGTATCAGTACTATCACGGTAAGCTTGCGGAAGGTAAGACTAAGGGGCAGGCAATTGTAGCTCTAATGCGTAAGCTGGTTGACATTATCTACAGTATAATGAAGAACAAGACAGTGTACGTCATGCCGCTTCTTCCCGAAAAAGAGGCGGTGTGATAAAATGGTGGTGAGCACTGGAAAGTGTTGCCACCTTTTTTGTGAAAAACCAGTAGGAGGCTTCTATGGATATTTGTAAATGGTTGGCGTTGGTTTTACCAGCATTACAAGATAGGGTGAATAAAGATATGCAGGTAGTGCTTGAGGATTTTGCACGAAGAAACACTTTGTATAGTAGTAGTGCTTTCTTTCAAAGTGCATTTAAAGGTTCTGACATATTAAATGTTGAGTTAAAAAACTTGTTAGAGAAAACCTCAGCACTACGACTTTGGATAAGGGATTTGGAAAAGATTAAGTCAACATGCGTAGAGTTTATAGAAACAGAATACGATAGCATATGTGAGTGCTGCCAAAAGAAGACATCAGCAGTTGATGCCAGAGAGAATCCTGATTTTTTAGAGAAATACTTAAGGAATAAGAATGAGGCGTTGGCATTGTTAGACCTCTATGTTCAGGTTCAGAAGCAAACCATCAGAGACAGGAGAAAGGGTGTTTTCTGGGATGTTATAAAGATACTTATTGGTGGTCTCATAGGTGCCCTCGTCAGCAGATTTTTTAAATAACCGACCACGGTTTTTCGCCTCAGGGGACGGGTCAAACTACTACAACCAAAACTAATATTATAACAACTCCTACACCACCTAAAAGAATAAAAAGTATTGAACAGGCAGTCAATGAAGTTGATTTGTCAAATATACCAAGCGATATTTGGAAAGGTATGACGTGTGAGGGGGCACAGCCTTATAAAAATACTGCATATAGTATAGTAAACGCTCATGCTGGAGCAGTAGAGGGCTTAGTTTTAGATAAAATAATACCCTCGTCGGGAGACCCTGCTCTTGATAGCGCAATTGAACAGGTTGGTTACACTTCTTTAATTTCCCCTTCAACATGGATAGATGTTTATGATTTATATAATGATGTGAAAACACTTTTAAAGATTTTTAAATAGTATGAAAGTTTTTAGCAAAAAGGAGGCAGCTCGTTGAAAAATCTGATTGATGCAGTAAAGGCTATTATATTTATAATAGTTTCTTTCGCAACAATTGCAGCTTTTGTAAATGGGATAACCGGTTGGAGAGAAAAAAAAGAGTTGAAAAAACTATATATAATTACATCAGTTATTTGGTTTGCTTTTATTGGATTTATGCATTTAATTTCATATCTTTAAGCAGTATCAAATATGCCTCAAGGGAAGTATATATACTCTCTTGAGGTTCTTCCTTTAAAGGGCATAAAAATCCTCCCTCCCTGTTTTGGGAGTACATATTTCATAGCATTCAGCAGGCCTACAAGAGCACTTTTTATAAGTTCAAGAATTCATCTGACCAAACTGAACAGGTTTTTCCTGGCTGCAGCGGAAAGGGTTATCAGTGCCACAGAATCGAATATCACCAGGTTTGAGTATGATAAGGCCGGTAATACCACTAAGGTTATTAAAGGGCTAAATTCGTGGCAGGATAATGATTTCACCACATATTCATATGAGTATGATTCCTTAAACAGGCTCATACTGTCGGCAGATGCGGAAAACCGGAAAACACAGTATAAATATGACAATAATGGCAACCTGGTAAAACTTATTGACCGGAATAAGGTTGAAACTGCCTATACTTATGATGGCTTAAACAGGCTGATACAAAAACAAAACAGTAAGGACGGAAAGAAAACCGCTGTTAATATTACTATTGATAAGCTGGGCCAAACCAGGAAGATGACTGATGCCTCGGGAACGACTGTTTTTGAGTATGATGATTTGGGACGCCTTACTTCCATAAACTATGGGAATGGTATCAGGCAGGACTATGCTTATGACAGGGCCGGCCGGGTTTCTGCACTTAAGGTGCTTCAGGGCAGCCTGACACAGATTAACCTTAATTATGAGTATGACAATGTGGGCAGGCTAACTGCGGTCAATGATAATGGCAAGAGATTCCGCTATAAGTACAATGATATCGGCCAGTTAACGGAAGAGCTCAATGGGGTCACGGGAATCAAGTCAACTTACCAGTATTACCCGTCAGGTAATGTCAGGAACCTGCGTCACTGGGATGGCAGCAGCATTATCAGCAGTTATGAGTATAAGTATGATAAGCGCGGCAATCAAATCCAGAAGGATGAAGGAAACGGGACCACCAAGTACTATTATGACCCCCTGTCCCGGATTAAGACTGCCCTGCTCCCTGATGATAAAATTCAGAACTATGAATATGACGACCTGGACAATATCAAGCAGGTTACTGAGATAACCGGCAATAAAATTGAGGAAACATCATACCTCTATGATAATAACAGCCGCCTGCTGCTCCAGGAAACAACAAAAGGCGGTGAAACCGTTCAGCACAGGTTTACTTATGATGCTGTGGGGAACCAGTTAACTAAGGAAGATGTATTTAAAATTAACGGTAATACCATGGCAACTAAGTCGTTTAGCTATGACTATAATGGCTTTAACCAGCTGCAGCGGGTCCAAACCCCGGATAACAACTTTGTTGAATATACCTATAACGGAAACGGTCTGCGCACTAAGAAGGATTTTGGGGATTTGGTGACAAACTATTACTATAATGCGGATAATATTATCCTGGAGACCGACCGGGACAATGCTGTTACAGCGGCAAATATCCGCGGCCTGAAGCTGATTTATCGTGAAAACAGCTCCGGCCAGGTTGATGCACAGATGCTGTTCTACCTGCACAATGCACATGGGGATGTCACGCAACTGCTGGATGAAACAGGCCAACTGATTAAGGATTACCGGTACGACCCCTTTGGGCAGGAAGAAACCACTCCCCTGCCCGCATTCGGCGGGAAGCAGACAACAGAACTGTGGCGCCAGGAAGTGGAGAAGATTGACAACCCCTTCCGCTATTGCGGGGAGTATCTGGATGAGGAGACAGGGAATTATTACCTGCGGGCCCGGTATTATGACCCGAGTATACAGAGGTTCACCCAGAAGGATAGTTATGGCGTAGAGCGTGGCGCTGCTTGGCTGGATCATTTGTATGGATATTGTGGGAATAATCCGGTGAGGTTTATTGATCCGAGCGGGCATATTCGTGTTGCTGGCTATTACACAATTAACGGTGTTTACGATTGGTATGACGATCCTGACGCTTCTGAGTTTGGCAAAGATTCTGACACATACAAGATACTCGGTGATTTAGGAAATCGCTGGACTGCAACAGATGAACAGTCCCAGAAAGATAATTATCATCAAATAGCAGAGGATGCCCGGAGCCTTGCCCGTGCAGAAACGCCATATCTGTATGGGCAAGATATAGTGATGGATACACTGCATACAAATGCGCAGACAGGTATAGATTATATGGATTCACTTCTTAATAATTACTGGTTTTTAGCTAATGGTGGAGATCCATTGTTAACTTCGTATAGCTGGTTTGTTTCAATGACATGCAATGACTGGGATTATAAATGGGATCCCTATTGGCAAGTTGGCCATAATGCAGATGACTATGGAACATTTAATGGTGTTGATATGAATAAAAAACAATCTGATGGTGGATATGCAAAGAACTGGACAGCTTGGATTTATTTTGATGGTATGCTTATGGGAGCTGATAAATTTGGCAATTTAAATCTAGGCTACGTTGGTGCTAAGATGGGATTTTTTGATATAATGCTACTCAACCCCGCAACCACTGGAGCAGGTGATGGATTTTGGGTGGAATATGGCATAAATATGGCAAAGCAAGGACGATGAAAATGAAAAGTGTATTTGGCAAGTAAATAATGTAGCATTCCGGAAGTTAAGAAGTGTAACACCCCGGTTTACATATTTAACAATTAATGGATGAATGGGTTAACCGGTAACTTGGTCCGCCAAACACCAGCAGGTGGCTGTGATGAACCAGCCGGTCAATAATGGCGCTGGTCATCTTCTCATCATAGAAAATCCCGTTCCAGTTGCTGAATTCCAGGTTGGTAGTAATAATAACGCTGCGTTTTTCATAGCATTCCGATATTACCTGAAACAGCAGTTGGGCCCCGCCCTTTTCAAAGGGCACATAGCCCCATTCATCGCAGATTAGCAGGTCGCATTTCTGAATTTGCCGCATGTATTTGTTCAAACTTCCGGATTTTTTGGCTTCAGATAATTGGTTAACCAATGCTGCTGTACGGAAGAATCTAACTGATTTACCCTGATTGCAGGATTCCACGCCCAGTGCTGTAGCCAGATGGGTTTTACCTGTGCCTACTGGCCCATAAAGGATGAGATTCTGTTTGTTCTGTATAAAATCAGTACTGGTAAGCTCATTCAGAGCGATGGATTTGGGAATTTCGATATGCTCAAAGCTGTAATCCTGAAATGTTTTCATCACATCAAAGCCGGCTGCTTTAAGGAGCCTCCTTTTTCGGGTGATTTCACGGTTGGCAAATTCCATTTCCAGAAGTCGCAGCAGAAATTCCTGATTGGATGCAACTTCGATTTCTTTGTAGTCTTTGTAGAAAGTACGGCCAATCTTAAGTTTTTTGCAGTATTCAGTAATCATTGCTTCCAGGGCTGTTCACCTCCTTTAAGCAGGAGATCATAGGCTCGGAAGTTAGTGCTATATTTTTGAACTTCCGGAAGTTTAAATGCAGTGTTTTGGAAGTTATCTTCCGGAAGATATGTATTCAGGCGGTTGTGGATAGCCAGCAAACTGTCTGAATTAATGGTTTCTCTCCGGCAGGATTCGGCAAATGCCGCTTCAGCAGCAGCCATATCAGCAGTCTGAAGCATGGTTAGCAGGATTTTAAGAGAGTTTCTCTTCTCGGTGTAATCACATTTATCAAAGTAGTCCTGGATAGTTGACGGCAGTTGCTTAAAGAAACCTGTGTATTTGAGTGCTGCTGGCCTTCTGACCATCAGCTTCAGGTATGGCCCCCAAATCATCGATTCGTTTTGCTGGCCATACAGCCTGGGGTGCTGCACAACCGTCCGGTATTCCTGATTCATAACTTCGACATCGTAGGCCCCGACTTTAAGCCACAGGTTTTTGCCTGCATATTCAGGTGAGGATGAGTAAAGCTTGTTTTCATATCGCACTTTGCCATATTTATCTACTTTGACAGGTTCAAGTCGGTATACTTCAAAGGGAACTTCCGGAAGTTTATCCATGGCAGCCTTGTCTTCGGCAAATAGGGCACAGATTAAATGCGGCTTTTGGTAGTGCTTACGGTTCATATCCGCATCACACTTTTCCAGCAGTATTTTGTTGAACTTCTTTAAATCATCGAATTCGGGAATGGGGACCAGGAAGTTTCTCCGGTGATAGCCGACCTTGCCTTCCACATGACCCTTTTCATGGCCGCTGTCAGGATTACAGAAATTGCTCTGGAAGCCATAGTGGAGCATAAACCGGGCAAAGCCTTTGGTGATATCCCGTTCACCGTTTTTGCGAATTTTGCTGACGGTTGTGGATGCATTATCTAACCAGGCATGGGTTGGCACTTTGCCAATGTGTTCAAAGATGGTTTTCAGGCCTTCCAATAGGCATTCCTGATTCTCAGACTTGAATAACTGAAGGTAACCACCGTTGCTGTAAGGGAATGACAGGTTAAGATAATGCCCGTCGTACAGAACTCCTTTTTCGATGAACTGAGCAGCGCCAAAATCTATCTGAGCTTCACCCGGCGGATGTTCCAGCGGCAAATGGCCTTCCTGCGTCAGGCCAATTCCCTTTTTGCGTTTAGACACATATGCTCTTACAGACCGGTCTGAAATATCGAAGTCCGGGAACTGTTCCTTCAGACGGTCGAACACCCTTTGGGCGGTGTGCCTTTGCTTGGGCTTTGCATGCAGGTCAGCTTCCAGCCATGAATCTATTAAATCTATATACGGCGCCAGTTTGCGTACCCTTAGCTTACCCGGATTATGTTCGAGATTAAAGTTTTCTTTTTCAACATACTTCTTAACGGTATTGAAATGGTGACCTGTTTCACGGGCAATCCCTCTTAGGGTTTTCCCTTTAAATTTGAACAGGTATTTGATATTATGGACTTGTTCCATTGTCAGCATCCTTTCTATACCCCCTTTAAGCTTCGCAACTCAAAGGGTAAAGTATTTCCGGGGTGTTGGCAATGGATTTTCCATTTTTCTGCTACTTTTTTCTACTTCCGGAGTGCTACACTTTCATTTTGCCATAAACAGAAAAGACAGTACTTAATTGCAATGATTTATTTTATCGTTATTATCTTACTATTTCTATTCAATCGATTTAGATGGGATATAGTTAGAAAAACAAGTTATATGGTGGGTACTGTGACATCAATTGCATTGGTCTGTGTATTTGTTGGAATTACTGTTTTTGCTTTTATCTATGCAATAACAGGAATAACAAATAAGTATTGGCAATCATTTTTGCCTTTGCTAATGTCATTACTTACTTGTTTTTATGAGCTGTATTTCGTCTTTACACCTTTCAATTTACGCCTAGATTATAAGCTTCATCTGGAATCTCGAGAGCAAGTAATCGAGCTGGAGAATAACGAAGAAATAGCACAGTTTCAAATCAATGAAAAGCGATATATGCCACCACAACGAATGGCAAGTTTTGATGGCACTGTAACGGTACAAGTAGACGATAGTGGAAAACATTTTGTTTTCAATTCATTTAAAGGTTTTGGGAAAAGTGCTACTATTGTTTATAGCTCTAACGAAGGAGAAAGTGATTACAGCTTCATTAGTAACAATGTGTTAAGTGTCATCGAACTCGATGATCACTGGGTTGCAGTAGTATTCAAATAGAGAACAGGGAGGCCGTAGGCCTCCCTGTTCTCTATTATCAGTACTTATGTCCCCTCTATAATACTCCCCTTTGTCAAGACACAGAAAAAATTTTGTGTTATGTCCTTTTCAGTGTTAGTATAAAACCCTTGGGGCTCTGCCCCAGACTGTGTCAAAACCTGCCTTAGTCCCTAAAGTGGGGGAAACAATCAAGGTGTATTTCGAAAAAAAACAAAAAGTGGGTGTTAATCCCTGACGATAGCCTCCATTAATTTCTTTGTTCCCATTGATATTAGCTCGCTTCATATTTAAGGTTAAAAAGGTAAGCGAAAATTCACCCCTCAGTTCGTAAGCCTTTTAGTAAGGCAGTAGTCGGAGGATAATATCCTTTTAAGTATCCAGACGGATGCTCAACAATAGCCTTTCGCCTTTTTATGCATTGGGACAACAGCAGCATTGTCAGCAGCTATGAGTATAAGTATGATAAGCGCGGCAATCAAATCCAGAAGGATGAAGGAAACGGGACCACCAAGTATTATTATGACCCCCTGTCCTGGATTAAGACCGCCCTGCTCCCTGATGATAAAATTCAGAACTATGAATATGACGACCTGGACAATATTAAGCAGGTTACTGAGATAACCGGCAATAAAATCGAAGAAACATCATACCTCTATGATAATAACAGCCGCCTCCTGCTCCAGGAAACAAAAAAAGGCGGTGAAACCGTTCAGCACAGGTTTACTTATGATGCTGTGGGGAACCAGTTAACTAAGGAAGATGTATTTAAAATTAACGGTAATACCATGGCAACTAAGGCGTTTAGCTATGACTACAATGGCTTTAACCAACTGCAGCGGGTCCACACCCCGGATAACAGCTTTGTTGAATATACCTATAATGGAAACGGGCTGCGCACTAAGAAGGATTTTGGGGATTCGGCAACAAACTATTACTACAATGCAGGCAATATTATCCTGGAGACAGACCGGGACAATACTGTTACAGCAGCAAATATCCGCGGCCTGAAGCTGATTTATCGTGAAAACAGCCCCGGCCATGTTGATGCACAGATGCTGTTTTACCTGCATAATGCACATGGGGATGTCACGCAACTGCTGGATGAAAAAGGCCAACTGATTAAGGATTACCGTTATGACCCCTTTGGGCAGGAAGAAACCACTCCCCTGCCCGCATTCGGCGGGAAGCAGACAACGGAGCTGTGACGCCAGGAAATAGAGAAGCTTGACAATCCCTTCCGCTATTGCGGGGAGTACCTGGATGAGGAGACGGGCAATTATTACCTGCGGGCGCGGTATAATGACCCGAGTATACAAAGGTTCACACAGGAGGATAGTTATGGCGTAGAAAAAGGCGCTGCTTGGCTGGAGCATTTGTATAGTTATGCAGCGAATAATCCGGTGAGGTTTATTGATCCGAGCGGGCATGAAGCAGTAACAGATGCAACTGAGTTTGGAAAAGATTCAGTTACATATAACGCTCTTGTTGCATTAGGAGATAAATGGAGAAAGACGACGAATGAGTTCTTAAAAGGGTTTTATCATGCACAAGCAGAAGCTTTGCGAGCTGCTGCAAGAGCAGAAATAGCTGCTCAAAGAGCAGTATGGAGTAGTACGGCGAAGACATTCGACGCTATTGGATGGGATTTAACAGGGGATTTATTGTCGAGGTCATTGTCAAATAATCCTCAGACTGCGGTCTACAGTTCTAGTTCGGCAGTATCACAAAAAATAATTAAGGATTCAGAGTTTATTACATATATTAAAAATGCTATTAATAAAACAAATGGAAATAGCTTCGAATTGACTGGAACATCGAGTTTTGAAAAGAATGGAGACCTAATGTTTTCTATTCACAGATACAACATAAATGTTACTGGAACAAAAAATAGTGATGGGACGTGGCAAATAACCGGAAATATTACTGATGTATTTAATTTCACGGAGTTTAAGAATCCATATGCACAGAAAAGTATGAAAGCAGTAATCGGATGGGCAGGTAATGATGCAGCTGTAATTTCGGAAAAATTGGGAGCAATAAGACCAGTACCTGTAAAAATAAACTTTAACTTCAATTGTATTATTAAGTGATTTTGGAAAATAGGAGGAACGATATGTGAATAAAAACTATATATGCTTAATAATTCTGATTTTTATAGTTACGATTTTTGCACTTACGAGATGTGACATGCAAAAAGAAAAGTACCCTTCTGGCAAAGATACTGTTGAAAGTTTTGAAGGTGGTATATACCAAATAATGCGAAACCCTGATAGAAGTCTTAGTTTTACCAATCTTGACATATCAACTGATATTGAAAAAAAGATTAAAGACTACAAAAAAACAAATAACCAATTATTCATTAAAGGTTCGATTGGGTATACAGTATTTAATTTAAAAACATATACAATCAAACAATATGTGACTTTTGAAGGGTATACAGACTCGGAAATACAACAATATAGGCAATTTTTCGAGCCAGATATAAAGAAACTTTCAACATGTTCTAGATTGGAAAAATATGAAGATTTTTCCAAAGAGGAAAGAAGAATATTTGAGACTCTTAAATCGAGTGGGGGGATACCTAGGTTATGATGAAATCATAAGTGAGCTAGCAAATACTTTGTTTCTGTTAATACTAGTTCCAGGATACTATGTGATTAATAAAAATTTGGAATTAAAAAATAAAAACGATGGGACTAATAGTAATTCTGACGAAAAATCCAAACTAAGCTGAACAGATTCACATAACGCTTCACAGGGTAAACAACAAAAAAACTACACTTTAGGCCAACGGAAAACCAAAACCCATTGGCCTTTTTCCCCTTAGGCACAAAAAAAGCTGCCCGCCTCCTTTTTGAAATGCAGCAGGGGTTATACCGTATGCCACCTCCCGGACGGTTATGAAACCAAACAGTATTATACGAACCGTAATTTCCTGGCTGCGGCGGAAAGGGTTATCAGTGCCACAGAATCGAATATCACCAGATTTGAGTATGATAAGGCCGGTAATACCACTAAGGTTATTAAGGGGCTGAATTCGTGGCAGGATAAGGATTTCACCACATATTCATATGAGTATGATTCCTTAAGTGCCGGGCGCACCCACGGACGGCGTAGTGCCATAGCACCTGGATGGCGCGTTTGACGGTGTAACCCGGCACTTGTCCATAAGGGTAAAGCTAGTTGGGCTAGATGAAGCCACATATTGAAGGTGAAATTTGCCCAAACAATATGACAGCATCTGGTAAATTGTATATGTTTAAGCGTAAGAGGTTATGTGTTATAATTAACCAAAGGGTTAAAAATATGGGGGGATAATAAATGTTGAACCTTAATCAAATAAAATCTGCAATTGCTGAAATAGTTGCTTCATATCCAGTGAAAACGGTTTCTCTGTTTGGTTCCTATGCAGAGGATGCAGCTACGGAAAACAGCGATGTTGATATTTTGGTTGAATTTTTAACTCCAAGCGTTTCTTTATTCACTCTAATCGATTTCAAAAATGCAATTGAGGAAAAATTACATAAAGACGTTGATGTCATTCATGCTCCACTTGATGAAAATGCTTTGATTAATCCAACAAAGGTAATAAAAATTTATGAACAATAGGGAAAAGCAGGTGATAAAAAAGATATTATCCGAAATAGAAGTAATTGAGCAATTAATTACTGGGATAGATGTTACTGATTTCATTGCTGATGAAAGAACGAAACGTGCGGTATGCATGACACTAATCAACATCGGCGAACTTGTTAAGAACCTTTCGGACGACTTCAAGGCCGCATCTACTTCCGTTCCATGGAAAAGTATTGCTGGAATAAGGGATGTTACCGCCCATAAGTATCAAACTCTAAAAATGGGTGATGTATGGCTTACGGTGAAGAATGATATGCCTGTTCTTAAAGCGCAACTGGAAGGCATTGTTTAGTGGATTATTAGGGAGTGTACATAATTTTGTGTAAATGGAATTTTCTAAAATGTTGTCCATTCTCTAACCGGCAAATTCCATTTTTTTGCTGCCTGGTCGGTAGCCAGGTAAATTATCTTCTTCAAGGCATCATCTGTGGGATATGCCGTTTTAGTCTTTGTTACCTTCCGTAATTGTCGGTGGTAACCTTCGATCACATTAGTTGTATATATAATTCTCCGGTTCTCATACGGGTATTTGAAATAGGCAGTTAATTCAAGCCAGTTATTCTCCCAGGACCGGATGATGATGGGATGTTTCTTGCCCCACTTCTCTTTGAAATCGTCAAAAGCCATCTCCGGATTCTTCAAAGGTTAAAGCCTGCTAAACTCATTTACACAAAACTAAAACATCCTCTAATTAAAACAAGAGAGGCACTATCCCGTTCAAGATAATGCCTCTCATATTGCTTTTTCCGTATCAGTTTGCGAGCATGGTTCAACAAGCTTACTGATAAACCCTGCCTCTAACGTACCCGCTTTTTTTCTGCCCTCATTTTCTTGGCAACTCTCATAAACAGATTATACATCTCAAGCCTGTTATTAATGTCTTTTAGGGTCTGGCTATTGTTCATAATTCATCCTCCCGGAAACTGTTATTGTATTTAAAGTATATCCACCGGTTCGGATGCCTAAACATTATCTTATAATCATAATCTCCCTGCCGCATATACGGCAATTCTGTCCTTCCAGACCGATTTCTACAGCCCTGTAACCCCGCCGGTCAATAAGCAATGTCCCACACTCCGGACAATATGTACTGGCTGCCTCTGAGCCGGGAACATTACCGAGGTAAACATAGTTCAGTTTCTTAAGCGCTTCATTTCTGGCCTCCTCCAGCACATATAAAGGTGTTGGAGGCAATTCCATTTTATAATTGGGAAAATATCGTGAGAGATGCAGGGGAATATCTTTGTTAATTCCGGCAAGCCATTCGGCCAATTGGCTGATTTCCTCTTTTGAGTCATTTAAACCATTCACCAGCAGAGTGGTAACCTCAACATGACAATAGGCGCTGGCAATCTCGACAGTCTGCAGGACCGGGGGCAGTTCCCCCATACACGTTTCATTGTAATAACTATCAGAAAAACCCTTGACATCAATATTCAAAGCATCAATAAAGGGTAAAATTTCCTTCAGTGGTTCCGGATTGATAAAACCATTTGTCACCAGCACATTCTTGAGGCCGCTGGCCCTAACCAGTTTTGCAGCATCATAAACATATTCATACCACATTAAAGGCTCGGAATATGTATAGGCAATTCCTATAGAATTGTGACCGTCATGTTCCTCAGCAGCAGCCGCTGCTGTAGCGGTGGCAAGCTGTTCCGGTGAAATAGTAACTGTATCCGGGTCACCGTGGGCGATACTCCAGTTCTGGCAAAAGCCACAGCGCAAGTTGCAACCAAACGTACCCACAGAGAAAATGTCCGATCCAGGATAGAAATGATACAGTGGTTTCTTTTCTATAGGGTCAATGCCATATGACGTAACCTGACCGTAATTAACAGCATATAACACTCCTCCGTTATTATGCCTGACCCGGCAAAAACCCTTTTTCCCTTCAGTAATAACACACTTCTGAGGGCATAGCAGGCACCGTATCTTGTCATTGCCTATGTTTTCCCATAACATAGCCTGTTTCATATTGACCTCCTAATAATACCTGACAACTTCGAAACGCTGCAATTGTACCGGTTCACCCGGTCCAATTCCTGCTTTTTGCTTGGCTATGGCAACCTGTTCCTCCACTGTATCAACACTTTCAAGGTTTGGCAGCAGGAGGCCGGACTTTCTGCCACTGCGAACTATAACCCCATATCTTTTGACATCAAGTTGGCTCATGTTTTCAATAGTCTCGGCTGGTTTTAAAATGTCCACTGAATATACCAAATCAGAAAGCTCATCCGGTTCAACCGGGTCAAATCTGGGGTCTCCGGTCCCAGCGGCAATAGCATTATTTACAATTTCAAAACCTATGCTGTCCGTAACCGGCTCTATTGTCCCGATACATCCCCTGAGTCGGCCATGCTTCTTAAGTGAAACAAAAACCCCGGCCTTTTCTTCCAGTAAAAGACTATTCCCCATATCAGGCTTTATTTTCTTTCCCTCCATGACATATCGTTCCAGAGAATTTCTGGCAAGAGTAACCAATTCACTTTCTCCTGCCCGCTGTGCTTCTATTTTCTTTGCCCGCTCATCAAATAAGCTCTCTAAGAGACTATCAGCATTCCCCCCCAGAGGCTTTAATACCGCAACCATGTAACCGACACCAAACGGTCCTTCATATGACAGCACCTCGGTATCCGTATCTTCACCGTCCGCAGCTCCAAGCATCATAATAATTGAACGCCACCCGCATTCAGCGGCAGCCTCAACTAATCCTGTATCGATATTGAGTATACCCCTAAAATCCTTCTTTGCGAGTAGGTCTACAATTGTCCGGTCAAAAACAGCCCCTTTTTCGGAATACCCTTCTGGAGCTTCCAATGACAAGCGATGACTCAAATCACCGCTGGCAATAAGAGCAGCTTTTTTCCCAATCCTGTTACATGCATCTTTTATAGCAGTCCCAAAAGCATATAATTCCTCAACAGGCAGCATACTCATTGATATTGAAACAACAGGGAGTTTAATTCCAACTCTATCAAGAAAATACATGGGTACAAGCACACCATGATCAAGGGTCGTTGTAATTCCATAATTACTTGCCATAACATCATCTATGGCAAGTGTGACAATTCCTTTTTTCCCGGCCTGCTGCACTATTTCATTTACCAGAGCCAGATCATTAGAATATTCAAAACTCAGAGCGGCCCTAAACTTCTTTAAATCACCCGCCAGGATATCACTTCCGTTTATGGCCACTCCATCACTAAAAACAAAGCCATGAGGCGAAATTATTATAACTGCCTCAGCACCGCTTTCAGTTATCTGCCGGGCAAATTTCTGCATGGCTTGAAACGTCCGGTCAACTTTTCTGGAGTCTGCTCCCCCTACCTCCGAAAGCAATATGGGAGGATGAGGCGCCACACCATAAAAAACTATATTACTCAACAGTAACCCCCCTTTTTATCTTATAGCCTGCACTTTCATTATTGTCTAATGGATAAAATCTATACTAATCTAAATTAAATGAATTTGAATTTAATACTATTTTATTACTAATTTATCACTAACACAATGTTGTCTTTTTGTGGCATAAGCCATACTATGCACTGCATATTCTTAAAGAGAACATCTTCATCTCGGAAATGACCATAAGTTAATCTGGTAAAGCATTGCACCGATTTTCCGAGAGCGTACGTGCATTATAAGGAGGAACACTGTTGCGCTTGATTTATATTAAAACACTGCGGGTGAACAAATTCTGCTTATTGGTCGTGGCAGCAGCTCTGGCAATGTCATTTTATTGTCTGAGTTCTGTTACAGCACTTAATAAAACGGTCCCGGCAACCTCATGGGCAGTCGCCAACCGTTTGATTGTAATTGATCCCGGTCACGGCGGAATCGATCCTGGTGCTGTTGGACATAATGGACTGCTGGAAAAAGAGCTTGTACTCGATATCGGAAAACGCATGCAAAACATACTTAACCAGGCTGGAGCAGATGTCATTATGACAAGAACCACAGATATAGAACTAAACAGGCAAAAACGTGAGGACCTCTCTATGAGGGTAGGTATGGCCAACAGTAAAAATGCAGACCTGTACATTAGTATCCATGTTAATTCCTTTCCCTCTTCCCGTTGGCGGGGGGCCCAGACCTTTTACCAAAAAAACCAGCCTGAAAGTAAAAAATTGGCTGAAGCAATTCAGTCAGAACTAATTAGGGTAATGAAAAACACAACCCGAAAGGCAAAACCCGAGGATTATTATACAACGCGAAATACTAAAATGCCGGCAGTTATAGTGGAAATTGGCTTTATTTCAAATCCCGCTGAAGCAAAACTGATGTCAGAAAACGAATACCAACGCAAACTTGCTTATGCCATTTATTCCGGTATCGCCAAGTACTACGCCGAAAAAACAAGTAATTGACCATAGCCCTGAAAATTGTGTTAGCAGGCAGCAAAACCTAAAATTCCGCATCAAAATATAAAGAGCGTACCCAAAAGATTTATCTTATGGGTACGCTCCCTTAGAAATCATTCTTGCTTTTACTTTGCTGCCGGTGCCTGGAACCAGTGACAGGTGTTACAATATGTACCTGTTACATTAGCGCCGGGTTGATTCTTATCATGGCAAGCGAAGCAATTTGGCAAGCCTTTTTCATTAGCCATCTGCGGGTGTTTACCCATCCACTGAGAATCGTGGTTAATAGGCCGCTCCAGGTGACATCCATAGCAATAACTGTTAGCCCGGGCAAAGTCAGCGATTTTGTCTCCTGTAGAAGGAGTAGCAAACTTCTGGCTTTCTTTGTCATAGTGACACTTAGCGCAGTTATCAACATCTGAACGACCGGCCTTGCCGTGAATGCTGCCCCACTGAGCGTTTTCGTGAGAAGGCAGAGTTGCCCTGTCCGGCCAGTAATGGCAGGCAGCACACTTTGTAGTTACATTACGGGACTCATGGCAAGCAATACAAACAAACATGTTTGGACGACGCTGTACACCAGGTGCAGCCTGCTTGGCCAATTGCGGGCTCCACTGATTATAGTCTGCATACTCTTTTCTCGTAGTAATTTTACGTTCTGCAATATTCCCGTGAGTAGTAAACCTATGGCATTCCAAACATGAAACCTCGCCGGCAGCGTGCTTGGAGTGAGGAGCTATCAAGTCAGGAAGCAGTGTAGCATCCCTGTTCTCCATAGCGTGGCAGCTTTTACACGCCTCGTCACTGACAGTCGTCTTCCGAAGTGCAATCGGCTTCTGGAATGCTTTACTGTCATGAGCCGATTTGTTTTGAGTCGGGTTATACCCCACATGGCATACCAGACAGTCAACCTTAGCATGAACAGAAGTCTGCCATGTAGTTATTTCAGGCCACATCTCGTGACACTCTGTACATTGAGTCTGGGCTACAGAAGTCATGTTAGCCTGAGTTGAAGCATCCCCCTTTTGTGCCCCGGTTGACGCAGCCGGAGCAGCAGTTCCATTGTCGGAAGTCGAAGTACTCTTGGATCCACAGCCCACAACTACTAAAGCAAGGATTACAAGCAGTACGGCAAACAATGTTGCTGTCTTTAGGGACCGCTTATGTAGTTTTTCCCCTTTCATTCTTCATCTTCCCCTCCTTTCTATCTAAATATAGAATAATCCTAATTTGAATTATTCTATTAAAACACTTATTTTCCTCTTTTAGTTTGACAGTTTCTCCGGTTATTTTTTAACTTGATTCGGCAAGTGACCTGAAAGTAAGATAGCCGTAAAAACATAAAACAGGAAGGTAATAAATACCTTCCTGTAAAAATCTCTGCAGTTCCGATCCAAACTAACGCTTGGAAAACTGGGGAGCCCGGCGAGCTTTTCTGAGCCCATATTTTTTTCTTTCCTTCATCCTCGGGTCCCTGGTTAGGAAACCGGCTTTCTTCAAAGCGGAACGCAAATTGGGGTCAGCCTTTATTAGAGCCCGGGCAATGCCCAAACGCATAGCCCCTGCCTGACCTGTTGTTCCGCCCCCTTCGACCTTTGCCAAAATATCATACTGAGAAATGGTATTGGTCAAATTAAGCGGCTGCTTAACAATCATTTCAAGGGTCTTCTTGCCAAAATATGCATCCAAAGGCCTGTTATTTACTACTAGTTTGCCTTCACCAGGCAACAGCCTAACGCGTGCAATCGCGTTCTTCCTACGACCTGTTCCCTGAAACTGAACCTGTGCCAATGTCTGTTCCTCCTTCCATCCGTTAAACTCTTCTATCTATTAAACCGCAAAATCCCATTTTTCCGGCTGCTGCGCAGTATGTGGATGTTCCGGACCACTATAAATTTTAAGCTTATGTCTCTGAGCACGTCCCAGCCGGTTATGTGGCAGCATACCTTTTACCGCCTTTTCAATTGCCCGCTCAGGTTTTTCTTTAAGTAATCTCTCGTATGACATCGTCTTTAAACCACCCGGATAACCGGAATGGCGAACATACTGTTTTTGCTGCAGTTTTTTGCCTGTAAGCAGAACTTTTTCTGCATTTATTACGATAACAAAATCCCCGGTATCAACATGTGGAGTATAAATTGGCTTATGCTTGCCACGAAGAATCCGGGCGATTTCAGTAGCTACCCGTCCCAGCGGCTTGCCTTCAGCATCAATCACATACCAGTTTTTCTTTATCTCATTGGGCTTAGCCATATAAGTACTCAATTATGTTCCCTCCTTACCTACAAATCTAACATTACCAGGTAATATCAGTAGTTACCGGATAATATCCATCAATGTTAGCTTAATAAGCTGCCACCATCTACCACTGGTAGCAACACCAACAATCCGGGGCAGTGGATTAATTGGTTATAAAGTCACGCATATATTTTATTATATCAAGTGGCTAAATGTCAAGCAAAAGCGGGTCAAAAAATGCTGTGCAGGCGTGCTAAAAACGCCCACCTCCGGTGCAGCTTTTTAAGCTGGCCCGGCACATGTGAATATTCTTCTAAAGCCTTATGGAACATTTCATTTGCCTTCTGTTGATTACCTGTTTTTTTATATACCATACCCATTCGATACAAGTTTTCGGTATTGGCAAAATTAGCAAAGGAATCGGCAAACTGCTTTAATTTATCGGACCCCGGTCCTTTATGAGTTAATTCATAGCGGGTCAGGTAAATATAAACCAGTCCGCGCCCCACCCGGGAATCCAGCTCCAGGGCTTTTTCCAGAAATTCTTTACCCTGATCCGCCTGCTGCAATTCCATATATGCTATTCCGAGATAGAGGTATAATCTTGGAGAATTAGTTACTTTTTCAAGGGCCTTATTCAGATATTCCAAAGCACTGCTGTAATTCTTCTTTTCTAAATAAATGCTCCCCAGTTCCTGGGCAGCACCGGCATCAACAGGGTTGACCCGCAAAACTTCGCGAAGCCGTTTAATGCGGCTATTCCGCTTAAAGGGCGCCAGAAAATCAGGCAGGAAACCAATATATGCTCTATCCATGAAGACATATATAAGAAAAATAATTACCAGTGCCAACAATGGACTTCGCGTCAAAAAAGATAACAGAAAATAAAGTCCTAAACCTTTAAACAACAACATCACCCTATTTTTAATCATTTTTCAACAAATTTTTTAGTTTTTTTACAATTCTAGACAGGTTATTGAGCAATTATGTCGAATTAATGGATAAATTAATCATCTACATTTACCGAGGTGCGTATGAGAAAAATCGATCTAGCTACTATCAAAGTTGGTTCAAAAATCTCAAAAACTATTTATAATTCCAAGGGGCATGTCTTGTTAAAAGCCGGAACAGTCCTTACAGACAGGTATATAAAACGATTACAAGAACTTGGCTTTACCTCAATATTCATAGATGACGGTTTAATTGATGATATCAATATTGAAGAAGCTATTTCTGAAAATACCCGGATTAATGCGTTAAACTGCATACGAGATATTATGCAGGAAGTCAAACGCAACAAGATTATTCATGTAGCCCCTTTAAAAAAAGCTGTAAATAATATAATTGACGACCTATTAACAAATAAGGATATAATGCTTAATTTATCTGATATTCGTTCTTATGATGATTATACCTTCAATCATTCGGTAAACGTAACGGTGATTTCCACTTTTATAGGCATGTCTCTTCACTATCGGAAGGATAGACTTAAAGACCTTGGCATGGGTGTTCTGCTCCATGATGTGGGCAAAACTCAGATTCCCCTGGAAATTATAAACAAACCGGGCAGATTAACAGAAGAAGAATACGAAATTGTTAAAAAACACACCTGGTACGGCTTCGATACACTGAGAAAATGTCCTGGAATCAAACTCACCTCTGCTCATGTAGCCTTACAACATCATGAACGCCTGGACGGTACAGGATACCCCAGGAATTTAAAAGGTAAAAGGATAATCGAGTTTGCCCGTATCAGCGCCATAGCAGATGTGTATGATGCCATGACAAGTGACCGCTGTTACAGGAAATCAATACCTGTCCATGAGGTATGCCATTATCTGGCTGAAGGTTCAGGAGTACAATTTGACCAGCATATCCTGGACCGGTTTATTGAAAAAGTAGCAATCTATCCCCAGGGGACCAGGATTACACTTAGCGATGGCAGGTCAGGAATAGTCATCAAACAAAATACAGGTATCCCGGCAAGACCGGTGATACGCCTTTTCTGGAATGAAAAGGGGCCGCTGCCAAAGCCTGTACAAATTAATCTCGCAGACAATTTAGAACTAAATATTGAAGATGTGATTGAATAAGCAGTGACAATAGTTAAAACTCACAAGAGTTTACTGTTCTTGGGAATGGTATCACATCCCTGATATTACTTACTCCTGTAAGATACATAATCGCCCTTTCAAAGCCCAGACCAAACCCCGCATGTTTCACTCCTCCGTATTTCCTTAGATCCAAGTACCACCACAGGTCTTTTTTATCAATATTTAACTCCTGAAACCTTTTTTCCAAAACGTCTGCCCTTTCCTCTCTCTGACTGCCTCCTATCAGTTCTCCCACACCAGGCACCAACAAATCCATAGCCGCAACTGTTTTCCCGTCATCATTAAGTCTCATATAAAATGCTTTGATATCTTTGGGATAGTCTGTAACAAAAACCGGCTTATGATAGATTTTTTCTGTCAGGTACCTTTCATGCTCGGTCTGTAAATCACTGCCCCACTCAACGGGGTACTCAAATTTCTCTCCAGATGTTTGCAAAACTTCCACAGCTTCTGTATACGTTATTTGTGCAAACTCCGAGTTTACTATGTTTTGCAGTTTTGCCTTAATCCCCTTCTCAACATATTCATTAAAAAAGTCCATTTCTTGTTTGGCATTTTCCAAAACATAGCTGATTATATATTTCATCATATCCTCTGCAAGCCTCATGTCGTCATATATGTCTGCAAATGCTATTTCAGGTTCTATCATCCAAAATTCGGCAGCATGTCTTGCTGTATTTGAGTTTTCAGCCCTAAAAGTCGGACCGAAAGTATACACGTCTCTAAAGGCCAGGGCAAATGCTTCTGCCTCTAACTGACCGCTCACAGTAAGATTTGTCCTCCCGCCAAAGAAATCTGCAGAGAAATCCACCTTGCCTTGCTCTGTAAGTGCCGGATTCCCAGGATCCAGAGTCGATACCCGGAACATTTCACCTGCGCCCTCGGCATCATTTGCAGTAATTATCGGTGAATGTATATAAACAAATCCTCTTTCATTAAAAAATTTATGAATAGCATAAGCAGCCAATGACCTGACCCGAAATACTGCTGTAAACAGATTTGTCCTTGGGCGCAGGTGGGCCACCTCTCTTAAAAATTCCCTAGTATGTCTCTTGGGCTGAATAGGATAATCCTCCGGTGCGTCCCCCTCAAGAATAATTTCCTTTGCCTTGATTTCAAAAGGCTGTTTCGCCTGTGGAGTTTCATGCAATATCCCCCTGACGGTAACAGCTGAACCCACCCTGAATTTTGCTGCCTCTTCAAAATTAACAACCATATCCTTTTCATAGACTACCTGAATCGTATTAAAGTGTGTACCGTCATTTAAGGAGATAAAACCAAAGGACTTCTGGTCACGATTGCTCCTGATCCAGCCGCTCACTTCAATTTCTTTATTACTGTATCTTGCGGTGTCGCGCAGCAGCTGCCTGACTACTGTTTTTTCCATACATGATTCCCCTTATTATATAGTTTTCAAGCCTCCCAAAAGTGGTTGTGGAATATGGTGAGCTATTGTATCGGTTTTCCGCACTACCACCTATGATTCTTAACTGCCACCCCCAAGCAACAGAGCAGTGTCCCCGAACTCGATGGCTCATTAAGATATTCTAATTAGAGGACACATTATAGTATACATTCTTCCCACAACTTCCATACATCAGGCTGAGCTCACTCCTCATACCGGGTCCTAGTACTTCACTTCCATCAGGAACAATCCCTGAGGCGGTACTGTCGGCCCGGCCTCCTCGCGCCGGCCGGAGTTAACAATATCGCGTACTTCACTTGGTGATAGTTTGCCTCTTCCCACATAAAGCAATGTTCCTGAAATAATCCGGACCATGTTATATAAAAAGCCGTTAGCCTCAACCGTTATGTATATATGAGGCGGCGTATGTTCAATATCAAGCCGGTACACATGCCTCACAGACGTTTTGGCACAGGAGCCGGCTGCCCTGAAAGCGGTGAAATCATGTTCACCCACCATATATCGGGCTGCTTGTCTCATTCTTTCAATATCCAGCCCCTGGGGCACATGATAGCTATAAAGCCGTTCAAAGGCTGAAGGGATGCGTGAATTATAAATATGATACCTATATACCTTAGAACGGGCAGAAAACTGAGCATGAAAACCAGCATCAACCTCTTGAGCCTCTATTGCTGCGATATCCTTTGGCAGCAGACTGTTCATGGCAAGGGGCAGCCTGTCAACAGGTATCCTGCATTCTGAGAAAAAGTTAATCACCTGTCCCAGTGCATGGACCCCGGCATCAGTCCTGCCTGACCCGGTTACAGTAACCGGGTACTTGACCAACAGTCCAAGGGCTTCCTCAAGAGATTTCTGGATTGTCGGCAGGTCATCTGTCTGCCTCTGGAAGCCGTGATAATTTGTCCCGTCATATTCCAGAAGTACTTTGATATTCCTCACAACCGGGGCCATCCTTTCAGCTAAGAAATTTAAATACTGCAAATATACTTATAACAATAGCTGTTAATATCAGAACAAAATAATCCGCCGGTCTCAGTTCCAGTTTGTGCAGGCTGGTCCGTTCCATGCCAACCACATAGCCCCTTGATTCCATAGCCATTGCCAATTCATCAGCTTTACGAAAGGAACTGACGAACAGCGGTACTAAAAGGGCTGTCATATATTTAGCCCGTTTTTGCAGATGCCAACTCTCGAAGTCAGCTCCTCTTGACTTCTGTGCTTTGATTATTTTATCAGTTTCTTCCCAAAAAGTTGGAATAAACCTCAGGGCAATATTTATCATCATAGCAAGTTCGCTGGCGGGAAACCCTACCCTTTTTAGGGGTTTCATAAGCCGTTCCATTCCATCCGTCATCTGTACCGGTGAAGTAACCAGAGTCAGCAATGATGAAATGAGAATCAGAAACATAATTTTAAGAGCCAGTATAAATCCGTTTTCCAAGCCTGTACGTGAAACAGGAATTGGTCCAATGCTGAATAAGGTCTCCCCCGGAGTGAAAAACATATTCAGTACTACAGTAATAACAATTAAAAAAAGACCTGGTTTCATAACCTTAAGAAAGCTGCCCGCAACTCCTCCGATTATATATAACATCAAGATTAAAAGTCCAAATCCTGTGAATTCAGCTGGAGTTTCCACAATAAATACCGACCAAAGCAGCATTGCCGAAACAACGATTTTGGTCCTTGGATCAAGCCTATGCAGCAGTGAACTTCCCGGCACATATTGTCCAAAAACAATGCCTTCCATAATCACCATACCCTGCTCATAATTTTACCTTTACCAGTCGGATTATTTCTTCCCTTATTTCATCCAAGGTGACTGGCTGCCCCCTAACTGGAACACCCCTACCCCTTAGTTCTCCGGATATTGCTATGGCCGGTGGAATATCCAGACCAAGTTCAGATACAATGGGGTCAGCCAATACTTCACGCATTTTACCTGTAATGACTACTTTACCGTTATTTAAAACAATCATCCTGTCAACAAGATGCGCTATTTCTGTAATTTCGTGGGTTACCCAGACTATAGTTGTTCCATGGTCCCGGTTGAGAGAGGTAATTGTCTTAATGAGCAGTTGTCTCCCTACAGCATCTAATCCGGCAGTCGGTTCATCAAGAACAATAAATTCAGGTGATGCCGCTAACACTCCTGCCAAAGCAACCCTTCTTTTCTCGCCGCCGCTCAGTTCATAAGGCTGGCGGTTTATGTACTTATCGAAATCCAAGCCAACTATATCCATTGATTTTTTGACTATCTCCGGAATCTGGTCCGAAGGATAGCCATAATTCTCAGGCCCATATGCGATCTCTTCATAAACAGTAGCACCAAAGAGCTGGTGTTCAGGGTATTGAAAAACTAACCCGACCTTCTGCCTGGCTTCTATCAGGCTTACAGCCGATGAATGGATGTTCTTGTCATCCAGCAAGACCTCCCCGGAATCTGGCTTCAGGAGACCGTTTAAATGCTGAAGCATAGTCGATTTCCCAGACCCGGTGGGTCCCATAACGGCAAGCCATTCACCCCTGGCAACTCGCATGTTAACATCTTTGATGCCTTGTCTGGCAAATGGAGTGCCTTTTGAATACATATAGCTGACATTCTTTATTTCTATCGACATATAAAATCCACCAGTTCTTCCGAAGAATTAATGTTCATAGGCAACCGGATACCCTGTTCCCGCAAAGAATTAAGAAGTTTGTGCATATACGGCTCCTCAAGACCTGTATCGTGGAGAATTTCCTTATCGGCAAAGAACTCTTTGGGTTTCCCTGCAAATATTGTTCTGCCTCGTACCATAGCAATTAAACGGTTACTGTAAATTGTTTCACTCATATCATGAGTCACATAAATAATTGTTATTTTATGCCGGATGTTTAAATTCATGACCGCTGTCAGGACTTCCTTCTTGCTTCCTGGATCCAGCATAGAAGTGGGTTCATCAAGGATTATACAATCAGGGCGCATGGCGAGTACACCTGCAATAGCAACCTTCTGTTTTTGGCCTCCTGATAACCTGTGAGGGGGATAATTCCGATAATCCTGCATACCTACTTGTTCCAAAGCCCAATCAACCCTCTGCCTGATCTCAACACTGGGCAGACATAAATTCTCCACCCCAAAAGCGACATCCTCTTCCACAACCGATGCAAATAACTGGGTATCTGGGTTCTGAAAAACCATCCCTACTTTTTTTCTTATTTCAGCCAGATTATCTCTTTTACCGGTATCAAAGCCATCCACTGTGACACTTCCCATGCTTGGCTGCAAAAGACCGTTTATCAGTCTTACCAATGTAGATTTACCACAGCCGTTAGGACCTACCAAGGCCACAAACTCCCCCCGGTTGATATCCAAACTAATTTCGGAGAGCACATGACTTCCTGCGCTCTGAAAATTGTCTTCCCTTTCCCTGGAGTACCAAAAGCTGATATTTCTAAGGTTGATAAAAGCACTCATTTACTCACCACTCCGGCAATTATATATCTACTCACCACACTACCTATTATATATCAATCATTATATTAAACACAGCCCAAAAAAATTAATGAAAAATAGAAGCCAGGAATTGTTTACATAGATTTTCAGTAAACCCTCCTGACCTCGCATGTCCAATTATTATACCAGTTCCAGTATCACCATCTCAGCAGCATCGCCGCGGCGCTGGCCTACCTTAATTATTCTGGTATAGCCGCCTTGCCGGTCGGCATATTTAGTTGCCAGTACGTCAAATAGTTTTTTGACAACATCCTCATCATAAATTAATTGCATTGCCTGCCTGCGGGCATGTAAGTCGCCGCGTTTAGCAAGAGTAATCATTTTCTCTGTGACCCGGCTTACTGACCTGGCACGGGCTGCTGTGGTCTGGACTCTTTCTTCACGAAGCAAGGAAGTAACCATGTTACGCACCAAGGCCTTCCTGTGATCGGTCCGTAGGCCAAGTTTGGGAAATGCCATTTTGTTTCCCCCCTCCTGTATTATTCTTCTGATTCTTTCAGGGAAAGACCTAGTTCATGCATCTTATTAATAACCTCTTCGAGGGACTTCTTGCCAAGGTTGCGAACCTTGATCATGTCCTCTTCAGTGCGTTGTGTCAATTCTTCAACTGTATTTATTCCTGCCCTTTTGAGACAGTTATAAGACCTCACCGATAAGTCAAGTTCCTCTATTGTCATTTCCAGTATCTTGTCTTTTTCTTCTTCTTCTTTTTCTACCATTATTTCAACATCATTAACTGTCTCGGTTAGACCTATAAACTGTCGCAGGTACTCACTCAATATCTTGGCTGAAAGGCTGGTAGCCTCATCAGGCCTAATACTGCCATTTGTCCATACTTCCAGAGTAAGTTTATCATAGTCGGTAATCTGTCCCACCCTGGTAT
This sequence comes from Phosphitispora sp. TUW77, assembly GCF_048453025.1. Lineage (GTDB taxonomy): Bacteria > Bacillota > Thermincolia > Thermincolales > UBA2595 > Phosphitispora. The sequence goes on along the minus strand of NZ_CP156677.1, from coordinate 225,998 downwards.
CCTCTATATGGTAATTTACTTTCCGCACCGGAGTAAAAGCGGAATCTACCGGAATAACACCGATAGCATGGTCGTCTTTTTTATTCTTCTCTGCAGGGACATATCCCCTGCCCTTAGCAACAGTAATTTCCATGAATAACCGGCCTTCTGATATAGTGGCAATCTTAAGTTCCGGATTAAGTATCTCCACATCTGCATCAGTGACAATGTCACCTGCCCATACTATTCCTGGCTCTTCTGCCTCAATCCGCAGTACCCGCTCCTCATTAGTATGCATTTTTATACAGAGACCCTTTAGGTTAAGAATTATGTCTGTCACATCTTCAACAATTCCCGGAACTGTAGAAAACTCATGTAAAACACCGTCAATTTTTACCGAGGTAACTGCTGCTCCCGGTAAAGAAGATAACAAGATGCGTCTAAGGGAATTACCCAAGGTTATTCCATAACCTCTTTCTAAGGGTTCAACCACAAACTTGCCATAATCATCAACCAGTTCCACACACTCTATTTTGGGCTTTTCAATCTCCAACATAAGTAACCCTCCTTCTCGAGACTTGAAACTTTTGTTGATTACCTTGAGTACAGCTCTACAATAAGGTGTTCCTCTATAGGTATATCAATTTCTTCCCGAGAAGGAATAGCAACCACCTTTCCTGTAAACTGGTCCGCTGATACCTCAAGCCATGCCGGGGAAGTTTTTCTTGCTGCCTGATCGGCCAGCTCCTTAACCCGATTATTCTCGCGGCTTTTTTCCCTAACTTCGATAACGTCTCCGACTTTTACTAAAAATGAAGGAATATTAACTTTCCTGCCATTTACAGTAAAGTGCCCATGACGAACCAACTGTCTAGCCTCTGTGCGCGAAGCTGAATATCCCATACGATAGATAACATTATCAAGCCGCCTTTCCAGCAACCTAAGAAGATTTTCACCTGTAACCCCCTTCTGGCGTTCGGCTTTTTCAAAGTAATTACGGAATTGTGTCTCCAAAATACCATAAATCCGGCGGGCTTTTTGCTTTTCTCTGAGCTGAATACCATACTCAGAAACCTTTTTCCTGCCCTGCCCGTGTTCACCCGGAGCATAGCCTCTCCTGTCAAAAGCACATTTATTGGTATAGCACCTGTCACCTTTAATATATAGTTTGGCGCCTTCCCTGCGGCATAATCTGCATACAGGTCCATTGTATTTAGCCATCCTGTGTCAACACCTCCTAAACTCTTCTTCTCTTTGGCGGACGACAGCCGTTATGGGGAATCGGGGTAACGTCCTTAATCATGTTAACTTCCAGACCCGCGGCCTGAATAGCCCTAATAGCTGCTTCCCTGCCTGCGCCCGGACCTTTAACAAAAACTTCTATTTCTTTCATCCCATGGTCCATAGCCTCTTTGGCAGCAGATTCCGCAGCCATCTGGGCAGCAAACGGGGTACTCTTTCTGGAACCTTTAAATCCCAAAGTTCCCGCACTGGACCATGACACACAATTTCCGTTAGTGTCTGTAATTGTAATAATGGTATTATTAAAAGTGGATTTTATATGGGCCACACCACGTTCAATATTTTTTCGTTCCTTACGTTTGGTTCTAACTCTACGAGCCATCCTTTATCCCCCCTTGCTATTTCTTACGGCGTACGCCAACAGTCTTTTTGGGCCCTTTTCTGGTCCTGGCATTAGTCTTGGTTTTTTGACCACGGACAGGCAATCCTCTGCGGTGACGAATGCCACGATAACACCCAATTTCCATCAGCCGCTTAATGTTCAATGAGATATCCCTTCTCAGATCGCCTTCTACTCTCAAGTTCTTATCAATGTACTCCCTGATCTTGGCAATTTCTTCTTCAGTCAGGTCTCTGACCCGGGTATCAGGGTTTACCCCGGTTGATGCCATTATCTCCTTTGAGACAGAGCGCCCGATCCCAAAAATATATGTGAGAGCAATTTCCACACGTTTCTCTCGAGGTAAATCAACCCCTGCTATTCTTGCCATTATGTGCACCTCCGTCTTTTACAAATTTCTAACCTTGCTTTTGTTTGTGTTTAGGGTTTTCACAAATTACCATTACCTTGCCCTTACGCTTAATAATCTTACATTTTTCACATATAGGTTTAACAGATGGTCTAACTTTCATCTTATGTCCTCCTTCCGGTAAACCCTACTTGTATCGATAAACTATACGTCCACGTGTTAGGTCGTAGGGTGACAACTCTATAGTAACCTTGTCTCCGGGCAGAATCCTGATAAAATTCATCCTGATCTTGCCGGATACATGAGCCAGTACTTTATGTCCATTTTCAAGCTCTACCCTGAACATAGCATTAGGTAGTGGTTCTATTACAGTACCTTCTACCTCAATTACATCCTGTTTTGACACTAAGCAAACACCCTCCTTTTGTTCGACTTTTCAATTTATATGGCTTAACCCCAAGGTTTTTATAGTTTCAGAGATTTCTTTCTCTGTAACGAGTTCCCCCTTGATAAGCTTTTCAGCTATACAATCTGCCTTTACAGGAAAAATTTCAAGGTGTTTGATGTTCTTCCTCTTGGGATTTGTCAGTTTCTTTTTTACGCCATCTATTACCCGAACAAAGGCTTCATCAAGCAGGTCATAAACCAAGTATATATTCCCTTTATCCCGACCCGCAGAGGACCTAACTAGCTGGCCAACCTGCACATTTTCCATTACTATCAAACACCTCCTGAAAACTGCCGTAATACGTTACCATTACACCTTAGTCAAGATTTCTGGCAGTTTATCAGTTATAGCAACTGAGTGTTCAAAATGGGCAGACAGTTTGCTGTCCTTTGTAACAACTGTCCAGTGATCCCCCAGGGTCATCACTTCATAAGCCCCCTGATTAACCATGGGTTCAATAGCCAGTGTCATACCCGGTCTGAGCCTGGGCCCACGACCCGGCCTGCCGAAATTAGGTACTTGCGGTTCTTCATGCATCTGGCTGCCAATCCCGTGTCCAACATAATCCCTGACAACCGAAAAACCTTTCTTTTCAACAAAGGTCTGAATACTATGGGAGATATCGCTCAACCGGTTACCGTCAACCGCTTTGCCAATTCCTATATACAATGATTCCTCAGTAACCCTGATCAGTTCCGTTGCCTCATCACTGACCTCCCCTACCGGGAGAGTTAGGGCTGCATCCCCAAAATATCCATTTATTTCCGCTCCAATGTCAATACTAATAATATCCCCATTTTCCAATTTTCTTAAACTAGGAATACCGTGAACTACCTGTTCATTCACAGAAGCACAAATAGAAGCCGGAAATCCATGATACCCTTTAAAGGCAGGCCTGGCACCACTGGCAATAATGAAGTCTTCAGCAATTTTATCCAGTTCCAGTGTAGTGACATCCGGCCTAACCACTTTTTTTAATTCTTCATGGGCTTGAGCTACTATTTTGCCCGCATCTCTCATATAATTAAGTTCACGGTCAGATTTACATACAATCACGGGCATTCGCTCCTAACTATTTCATAAACCCTTGATAATGCCTCATTAGCAGGTGAGATTCAATCTGTTTCATTGTCTCAAGGGCCACACCCACAACTATGAGAAGTCCGGTGCCGCCAAAATAGACGTTCTCAATTTTTGTAGCAAGTAATACAAAGGTTGGCAAAATTGCTATCAGTGCTAAAAATATAGCACCTGAAAGAGTAACCCTTGTAAGTATCTTATCCAGGTATTCTGCAGTTGGCCTTCCCGGTCTCAGACCAGGTATAAATCCACCGTGTTTCTTCATGTTGTCTGCCACATCAACGGGGTTAAACGTAATTGCTGTATAAAAATATGTGAAAAATATGATAAACGCTGCGTATAGTATAGTGTGTGTCGGCCCTCCCCACCTGAATACATCCTGAATCCACTGGGAAATACCAGAGGACTGGAAGAACTGTGCTATGGTGGTTGGGAAAAGCAGGATTGATGATGCAAAAATTACCGGAATAACTCCCGCCTGATTTACCTTAAGGGGTATATGGGTGCTCTGTCCTCCATATACGCGGCGGCCAACGACCCTTTTTGCATATTGAACCGGAATCCTGCGCTGCCCTTCATTTACTGCTACAATTGCAGCTATGACTAAGGCCGCAATAACAAGCAGCAGAATCACACTGAAAACATTAATAGTCCCGGCAACAAGTCCTTCATAAATCCGGTAAAGAGCGCCCGGAAGTGCCGCCACAATGCCTGCAAAAATTATCAGTGAAATTCCGTTTCCAATGCCTTTTTCAGTAATCTGCTCACCCAGCCACATAAGAAATGCAGTTCCAGCCGTAAGCGTTACCGCTATTATCAGGTAAGAAGCAATCCCCGGATTGACCAGGGCTCCTGCCGCCCGTAAAGTAAAAGCCATTCCAATGGCCTGAATAAAAGCCAGGACCACTGTGCCATACCTGATATATTGGGTCATTTTCTTCCTGCCTTCCTCACCTTCCTTTGACAATTGTTCAAGCTTTGGAATAACAACTGTCAAAAGCTGCATTATGATTGAGGCATTAATATAAGGAGTAATACTCATCGCAAATATAGAAAACCTTTTAAATGCTCCCCCGGAAATAACGTCAAAAAATCCTAAGATGCTGCCACCCTTAATCAAAGCATCCATAGCATCAGTATTTATACCCGGTGTCGGGATATGTGCCCCGACTCTGAAAACAAAGAACATCAATAAAGTGAACAGAATCCTGTTCCGCAAATCCCCTGCTTTTAGAGAACTCTTTAAGGCTCCAAGCAAGCTAAATCACCTCGGCTTTTCCGCCGGCAGCGGTAATCTTTTCCACGGCAGACTTGCTAAAGGCACGAACCTGTACAGTAAGTGATTTCTCCAGGTTACCCTTGCCAAGTATCTTAACTCCATCTTTGATGTTTTTGACAATACCTGCCTGCTTCAAGGCTTCTTCTGTAACCGTAACACCATTGTCAAACTTGTTCAGAATAGCTACGTTAATTTCCGAATACTCTTTTCCCCATTTATTATGAAAACCTCTTTTGGGGACCCTCTGAATCAAAGGCTTCTGCCCACCTTCAAATCCTACTTTACCCCCGCTCCCGGAACGGGATTTTTGTCCCTTATGGCCGCGGCCTGCAGTTTTTCCTTGGCCTGTACCTATTCCCCTTCCTTTGCGGTTAGGCTGTTTCCTGGCCCCTTTAGCAGGTTTTAGGTTGTGTAGTTCCATGGTTACACCTCCTACTCCGTTTCTTCGACTTTTACCAAATGTTCCACTTTGCGCAGCATGCCGCGTATCTGCGGTGTATCATTGTGTTCAGTGCTGCTGTTAATCTTCTTCAGTCCCAGTGTTTTGACAGTTGCCCTCTGGGATTCGGAACTTCCGATGACACTTTTAACTAAGGTAACTTTAAGTTTCGCCATCTTCAACAACCCCCTAACCTAAAAGCTCTTCTACAGTCTTACCACGAAGTTTGGCTACATCTTCAGCACGCTTCAGGTTCTTCAGGGCGTCCATGGTTGCATTAACCATGTTATGCGCATTATTTGAACCAAGAGACTTAGTAAGAATATCTTTTACCCCCGCCAGTTCAAGAATCGCCCTGACAGGCCCGCCGGCAATAACTCCGGTACCCGGTGCAGCAGGTTTCAACAAAACCTTGCCGGCGCCGAAACGGCCAACCACTTCATGTGGAATCGTAGTTCCCACCAACGGAACCTCTATCATCTTTTTCTTAGCATCTTCAATACCCTTACGAATGGATTCAGGAACCTCGCCTGCTTTACCCAAGCCGGATCCTACGTGCCCGTCGTTATCGCCGACAACCACCAAAGCACTAAAGCTAAAGCGGCGTCCACCCTTAACGACCTTGGCAACACGATTTATGCTGACTACTTTTTCGGATATTTCAAGTTTGCTGGCATCAATCCGAGCCATTAATTTCCCTCCTTGCTTAAAGAGTTAAAATTCCAGACCTGCTTCCCTGGCTGCTTCAGCCAGTGCCCTGATACGGCCGTGATAAATATGTCCTCCCCGGTCAAAAACTACCTGCTTAATACCTTTATCTGCGGCTTTGGCAGCTATCGACTTGCCTACAGCTTTTGCCGCTTCAATGTTGCCGCCTTTACCGTCTTCCAGAGAAGATGCGGCTGCCAGTGTAATACCTTTGGTATCATCTATAATCTGGGCATAAATATTGTTCAGGCTTCTGTAAACATTTAACCTCGGGCGCTCAGAGGTACCTTGTACCTTACGGCGCACACGAAGATGTCTTTTTTTGTTTTCAGCCTTCCTGTCTACTTGCTTGAACAAAGGGTTTCACTCCTTTCTGCTGACAAGCTGTTATATAACGGCTGTTATTTCTTCGCCCCGGCCTTACCGGCCTTGCGGCGGATACGCTCTGTATCATACTTGATTCCTTTGCCTTTGTAAGGCTCGGGCGGCCTGACCTCACGGATATTTGCTGCCAGAGCCCCGACAGCTTCCTTGTCAGCTCCCTTTACAATCACTTTTGTAGGTACCGGCACATCAATTTCTATACCTTCCCTTGGTTCAATCTCCACGGGATGTGAATAACCAACGGTAAGTACAAGTTTATTGCCTTGTTTAGCAGCCCTGTAACCGACACCAACCAGCTCAAGATTCTTTTGAAAGCCTTTGGTTACCCCTTCAACCATATTGTTTAACAGGCTTCTTGTCAACCCGTGCAATGACTTGTGGAACTTCTCTTCACTTGGTCTTTTTACTAAAAGCTGACCATCTTCGAGTTCCAGGATCATGTCATTGTGTAGCGTTTTGGTCAATTGTCCGTTAGGTCCTTTGACTGTTACAACATTGCCCTCAATTTTTATATCAACCCCCTGAGGAACAGCTATAGGCATTCTTCCTATCCTGGACATGAATTACACCTCCTGTGCACTATACTATACCGGAATAACTCGATATGTTATGCCTGTTTACCAAATATAACAGATTACTTCTCCACCAAGTCCCTGCTTTCTGGCTTCCCGGTCTGGCATAACTCCCTTGGAAGTGGAAATTACTGCAGTACCCAAACCTCCAAGAACCTTGGGAACTTCATCTTTTTTAGCATATACGCGCAAACCTGGCTTACTGATACGCTTCAAGCCGGTAATTACTTTTTCCTTGTTAGGACCATACTTCAGGTAAACCCTTATTATTCCCTGCTTACCATCTTCTATGACTTCACAGTCCTTGATATAGCCTTCGGACTTAAAGATATCAGCAATGGCCTTTTTCATCTTGGATGCTGGTATTTCCACTCTTTCGTGGTGTACCATGTTAGCGTTTCGGACTCTGGTCAAAAAATCCGCAACGGGATCCGTCATTACCATATTAAATTAACCCCCTTTCCATGATTACCAGCTGGCCTTCTTGACTCCCGGTATTTCTCCTTTGTAAGCATGCTCACGGAAACAAATACGGCATATGCCGAATTTCCTCATATAAGCATGGGGCCTGCCGCAAATTTTGCATCTATTGTACCCGCGTACTAAAAACTTGGGTTTACGATCCATTTTTACCATCATTGACTTTTTAGCCATTATTGTTTTCCCCCCTTATGGTTATTATGGGTTTATCAGTCCCTGAATGGCATCCCCAACTGGGCAAGGAGTTCCTTAGCTTCCTCATCAGTCTTGGCACTGGTAACAAAAACTATATCCATTCCGCGTACTTTGTCAACTTTATCATATTCAATTTCCGGAAATATCAGCTGTTCCCTGATACCCAGAGTATAATTGCCCCGACCATCAAAAGCTTTGCCTGATACCCCGCGGAAGTCCCTCACCCTGGGGAGAGCAATATTTAATAGTTTATCAGCAAATTCATACATCCGTTCACCTCTTAGGGTGACTTTACAGCCAATGGGCATTCCTTCCCTAAGTTTAAAAGCTGCAATTGATTTTTTGGCCCTTGTGACAACCGGTTTTTGCCCGGTAATAGTGGATAAATCACCTATAGCGGCATCAATTGCTTTGGGATTCTGTATGGCTTCACCCAGACCCACATTAATAACAATTTTTTCAAGTTTGGGTACCTGCATAATATTCTCATAGCTGAATTTTTCCTTCAGCTTGCCAACTGCCTCATTAATATATTTCTCTTTAAGACGTGCCATGATTAACCTCCTTTCCCGGACTATTTATCAAAGGCTTCTCCGCACTTGTTGCAAACCCTGACTTTTTTACCGTTAGCTAAAATCTCCTTGTTAATTCTCCTCGGAGAGTTACATTTTGAGCAAAAAATCATTACATTTGAAACTGCGATTGGAGCTTCCTTTTCGACAATACCGCCCTGAGGTATTTTTTGTGTGGGCTTAGTATGCCGTTTGACGATATTAACCCCCTCAACAATTAACTTATTATCCTTGGGCAGCACTTCAACCACTTTTCCTTTTTTACCGGAATTCTTGCCTGTAATAACAAGAACTGTATCTCCCTTTTTTACATGTATCTTAGATTTTGTTTTCGCTTTGGCATGTGCCAATGTAATCCACCTCCTAACTCAAATGCACTGTTGAGGTTTACTATAAAACTTCAGGAGCAAGGGATACTATTTTCATAAAATCCCTATCCCTCAACTCCCTGGCAACAGGACCAAATATCCTAGTACCCCTCGGGTTTTTCTGATCATTAATAATAACGGCCGCATTTTCATCAAACTTGATATAGGAACCATCAGGTCTTTTAGTTTCTTTGACTGTCCTTACAATTACAGCTTTAACTACATCGCCTTTCTTTACCACGCCGCCGGGTGTAGCTTCTTTCACCGTAGCAATTACAGTATCACCAACTCGGGCATAACGCCTGAATGAACCGCCTAATATCCGGATACACAACAGCTTTCGTGCCCCGGTGTTATCGGCAACATTCAGCATCGTTTCGGGTTGAATCATGCTGTAACCCTCCTTTCAACGTTCTCGGGTTTATCTACAAATACTCAAATTTGCTGTTCCCTTTCCAATATCTCAATAACGCGCCAACGCTTATTCTTACTGAGCGGTCTAGTTTCCATAACCCTTACTTTATCTCCAATACGGCAGGCATTTTCTTCATCATGGGCCTGAAACTTCTTTGTACTCTTAACAATCTTTCCATACAAAGGATGTCTGTTCAATGTCTCTATGGCAATAACGACACTTTTATCCATTTTGTCACTGATAACCTTGCCCACCTGCACCTTGCGTGTTTTTCGTTCCGTCAAAGTCTAAGCCCCCTTTTTCTCTTGAATTTTCATCATGTTTATCCTATCCCTCCAGGGCTTTCAGTTCCCTCTCACGTAAAACTGTTTTCACACGGGCAATTGATCTTTTAACATCCCTAATTCTCATAGGATTTTCAAGTTGCCCGGTGGCTAACCGAAAGCGTAGCTTGAAGAGTTCGTCTTTAAGGTCATCTGCCTTTCTCGCCAGTTCATCAGTGGATAATTCATGAACTTCTTTAGCTTTCATTAGCTTCACCACCTACATCTTCTCTTTTTATAAACTTAGTTTTGATAGGCAGTTTATGCGCAGCCAGTCTCATTGCTTCACGGGCGATCTCTTCGGAAACACCAGCCAATTCGAACATGACCCTGCCTGGCTTCACTACAGCAACCCAATGCTCCGGTGTCCCTTTACCGCTTCCCATCCTTGTCTCAGCAGGTTTTGCAGTAATAGGCTTATCAGGAAATATTTTAATCCATACTTTACCGCCCCGCTTGATATACCTGGTCATTGCAATACGAGCAGCCTCTATCTGCCTATTGGTAATCCATGCCGGCTCCAGGGCCTGCAGGCCAAATTCACCGAAACTAATAGTATTTCCTTTTGACTTTCCAGCCATAGTACCTCTATGCTGTTTGCGGTGCTTTACTCTCTTGGGTACTAACATTAATCATTCTCCTCCTTCCCCAGCAACTATGCCTTTCTTTGCTTCCGGAAGTATTTCTCCCTTATATATCCACACTTTTACACCAATTTTTCCGTAGGTTGTATCCGCTTCGGCAAAACCATAATCAATATCCGCCCTGAGTGTATGCAGGGGAACTTTCCCTTCGTTGTACCACTCGGTTCTGGCCATTTCAGCACCGTTTAAGCGGCCGCTGCAAGAAATCTTGATACCAAGAGCACCCATTCTCATGGTCCTAGAAACAGCCTGCTTCATAGCCCGGCGGAAAGAAACCCTTTTAACCAACTGAGCTGCAACACCCTCTGAAACCAGTTGGGCATCAAGTTCCGGAACCTTAATTTCGACAATGTTAATATTAACATTTTTTCCGGTCATCTTTTCCATATGTTTCCTTAGTGCTTCAACTTCAGAACCACCCCGGCCGATAACTATTCCAGGTTTAGCAGTATGAATGGTTATTTTAACCCTGTTAGCCGCTCTCTCTATTTCAATCCTAGAAATACCGGCAATAAACAGTTTCTTTTTTATATATTTCCTTAATCTGATATCTTCGTTTAACAATGTGGCATAATCTTTTTCAGCAAACCACTTAGCATCCCAGTCTTTTATAATCCCGATTCGCAAACCCTTTGGGTGTACCTTCTGACCCACTCATTATCCCTCCTTCTTCTCACGAACTACTACTGTAATATGACTTGTTCTGCGTCTTATGAGGTCTGCTCTGCCCATAGCCCTGGGCTTAAATCTTTTAAGTGTGGGCCCCTGGTCAACAAATGCCTCTGAAATGATAAGTGCAGTTTTATCCATATCCAGATTATGCTCAGCATTAGCTGCAGCGGATTTGACAACCTTCTCTACAGCAGTAGCCGCCCTCCTGGGCGTGAACTTCAAAATCGCCAGGGCTTCATCAACCTTTTTCCCCCTGATTAAATCTACAACCAGTCTTACTTTTCGAGGGGAAATGCGGATGTGCTTGGCAGTCGCACGCGCTTCTGACATAAAATATACCCCCTCTCACTATTTAAGGGAAGTGGATCGCTCTGTATGGGATCCGTGTCCCCTGAAAAATCTTGTTGGCGCAAATTCTCCCAACTTATGACCTACCATATCCTCTGTAATATATATCGGAACATGTTTCCGGCCATCATGTACAGCAATTGTATGCCCGATCATCTGTGGAAAAATAGTTGATCTCCTTGACCAGGTCTTAAGAACCTTTTTTTCGTTCTTTTCGTTCATTTCCTCAACTCTTTTTAACAACTTTTCACTAACATAAGGGCCCTTTTTTAGGGATCTAGCCATTAAGCAAACAGCCTCCTTTCCGACAGCTCAGTTAAGAATTACTTAGTCCGCCGCTTCACGATCATTTTATCTGAACTCTTTTTCTTTTTCCTTGTTCTTGCTCCCAAAGCCGGTTTGCCCCAAGGAGTTACCGGGTTTCGACCAACAGGTGAACGGCCTTCACCACCACCATGCGGGTGATCAACCGGGTTCATTACCACACCCCGGACAGTAGGACGGCGACCAAGCCAACGGCTTCTCCCTGCCTTACCTACCGTAATGTTTTCATGTTCCAGATTGCCAACCTGACCAATAGTAGCCTTACAGTTAATGTGTACCAGGCGTACCTCTCCAGACGGCATGCGGATATGTGCATAATCTCCCTCTTTGGCCATCAGCTGTGCAGCAACACCTGCTGAACGCACCATCTGTGCACCCTTTAACGGTTTCAGCTCAATGTTGTGGATAATGGTACCCACCGGAATGTTCCGCAAAGGAAGGGCATTTCCGGTTTTAATATCTGCTTCAGGTCCTGATTCAACCATATCTCCAACCTTGATACCGTTTGGTGCTAAAATATATCTCTTTTCACCATCAGCATAATTTAATAAAGCAATCCTGCATGTCCGGTTAGGGTCATACTCAATAGTGGCAACTCTTGCGGGAACCCCGTCCTTATTGCGCTTGAAATCAATGACCCGGTACAGCCTTTTATGTCCGCCACCACGATGCCTGACGGTAATCCGTCCCTTATTGTTGCGTCCTGAATTTTTCTTAAGTGGTTCTGTCAAGGACTTTTCCGGTTCATCGGTTGTAATTTCATTAAAATCAGCAACTGTTACAAACCTTCTTCCAGGTGATGTTGGTTTATACTTTTTAACAGGCACTTATATTCCCTCCTTTACCTGAAACTAAATTACATGCCTTCCAATATTTCAATTTTGTCGCCCTGCTTAAGGGTAACAATGGCCTTTTTCCTGTTTGACGTACGGCCTGTATGTTTACCTACTCTCTTTGCCTTACCCTTAACATTCATGGTGTTTACATTCATTACCGTAACCTTGAATAATTCCTCGACAGCATGTTTGATTTCAATTTTATTAGCTTTGGGTTCAACATAAAAACTATATTTATTTTGTTCCATTAAACCCATGCTGCGTTCGGATACAATCGGCTTTTTTAGTACATCCCTAGGATTTCTCATTATGCCAGCACCTCCTCAACCTTGGTAACCGCATCCCTGGTAATAATGAGCTTTTCATGATTCAGCACATCATAAACATTGAGGCTGTTAGCATGAGTCGGAGTTACCCTTGGAATATTCCTTGCAGATTTAACAATAGCAGTATCGGCCTCTGCAGTAACAACGAGGGCCCTGCTGTTCACTTTAAGATTTTCAAGCAAACCGACAATTTCCTTTGTTTTAGGCTCAGCAATCTGAAGGCCTTCAAGAACAATAATATTTCCATCCAGCACCTTAGAACTCAGAGCTGATTTAAGCGCCAGCCTTCTTACCTTTTTAGGCAGGCTGTACTTATAAGACCTCGGTTTGGGCGGGAAAACAATACCACCCTTGCGCCACAGCGGTGAACGGATAGTTCCGGCCCTAGCACGCCCAGTACCTTTCTGCCTATATGGTTTTCTGCCTCCGCCGCTGACTTCACTGCGGGTTTTGGCAGAATGGGTTCCCTGCCTTCTGTTTGCAAGCTGGTTTACTATAACATCATGAAGAATTGTTTCATTTACTTTAACACCGAATATTTCTTCTTTAAGTTCAACTTCGCCTACCTGTTCGCCCTTAGAATTATATAAAGCAACCTTTGGCATATGACTTTTCCTCCTTTCCTACCCGTTCATTTACTGTGCCTTTACACTACTTTTTATTACAAGCAGGCTGCCCTTAGGACCGGGCACAGCGCCTCTGATAATAAGCAAATTTCGTTCTGTATCAACTTTAACAACTTGCAGGTTTTGTACCGTTACTCTCTCGCCACCCATGCGACCGGGTCTCTTGGTGCCTTTAAATACCCTGGCCGGTCCTTTAGCACCGGCACTGCCTACTCGGCGATGACTCTTGGAGCCATGCCCCATCGGGCCTCTTTGAAAGTTATATTTCTTTATGGTCCCGGTAAAGCCTTTACCTTTGGAGGTTCCGGTCACATCAATCTGCTCGCCCTGTTCAAACAATTCTGCCTTGATTTCCTGTCCAACATTGTACTCTTCCACATTATCCAATCTGAATTCCCTCAGATATTTCAGTGGTTTTATTTCGGCCTTGTTAAAATGACCTTTTTCCGGTTTATTCGCCTGGGAATCACGAATTTCTCCAAAACCAACCTGAATAGCATTATACCCGTCGGATTCCAGGGTTTTCTTTTGTACTACATAGCAGGGCCCCGCCTGAACAACAGTAACAGGCAAAATCCGCCCATCTTCATTGTATATCTGAGTCATTCCTAATTTGGTACCCAGTATGCCTTTCATTTAAGCCACCTCCTAAATTATGTGTCCAGAGGTCAACCTATGTGAGTAATAAACCACATTTATATTGACATCCGACACCCCTCTAATATAAGGCATATTTTTTTACAGTTTAATCTCTATATCAACACCTGCTGGTAAATCAAGTCTCATTAGAGCATCTACCGTTTTGGGTGTGGGTTCCAAAATATCAATTAACCGTTTGTGGGTCCTCATTTCAAACTGTTCTCTGGAATCTTTGTTGACATGAGGAGACCTTAAAATTGTATAAATACTTTTTTCTGTAGGAAGCGGAACTGGTCCGGCAATATCTGCACCGGTCCTCTTTGCGGTATCAACGATTTTCTCCGCAGACTGATCAAGAATTTTGTGATCAAAGGCCTTGAGCCTGATTCTAATTTTCTGTTTTGCCATATTTGTACCTCCTTTTCGCCCGATTATGCGGACATTCTCAGTGAAAAATACCTAATTTATAATTAGCAACCTCTCACATCATCGCAATGTTTATAATGGCATACTTCATATTATCGGGTTCTTTTTTTATTTTTTTTAAATAAATATTATTAAAAGACAATCCCTTAAACACAAAATCCAGTGAGCGATTCCGGTATTATCCCGGAATCGCACACTAAATAGGTTTACTCAAAATTACTTTGAAATTGCGCTTACCACACCGGCGCCTACGGTCCGGCCACCCTCGCGGATAGCAAAACGGAGGCCTTCCTCAACAGCAATCGGGGTAATTAGGTCTATGTCAATCTTGATGTTGTCACCTGGCATTACCATCTCAACACCCTCAGGCAGGGTAACAATTCCGGTAACATCTGTGGTCCTGAAGTAAAACTGCGGGCGATATCCCTGGAAAAACGGGGTATGGCGGCCGCCTTCTTCCTTGGTCAGAACATAAACCTCGGCCTCGAACTTGGTATGGGGGTTTATGCTCCCCGGCTTTGCCAGTACCTGGCCGCGCTCGATTTCCTTACGATCCACACCACGCAGCAGGCAGCCAACATTGTCTCCGGCCTGTGCATGATCCAGCAGCTTACGGAACATCTCTACTCCGGTTACTACTGTCTTCTTGCGTTGATCTGTCATCCCGACTATCTCTATTTCATCACCAACTTTTACGGTGCCCCTCTCTACACGGCCCGTGGCAACTGTTCCACGACCGGTGATAGAAAATACATCTTCTACCGGCATCAGGAACGGTTTGTCAATATCACGTTCCGGAGTCGGGATATATGAATCTACCGCTGCCATCAGCTTCCAGATTGAACCGCACCATTCACAGTCAGCATTGCCGCAGCCGCATTCCAGGGCTTTTAATGCCGAACCGGATATAATCGGAATATCATCCCCCGGAAACTCGTATTCTGTCAGCAGTTCACGTACTTCCATTTCTACCAGTTCCATTAGTTCTTCGTCATCTACCTGGTCTGCTTTATTCAAATAAACTATGATGTAAGGAACCCCTACCTGACGGGCCAACAGGATATGCTCCCTGGTCTGGGGCATCGGACCGTCTGCCGCAGATACTACCAGAATAGCACCATCCATCTGCGCCGCTCCGGTAATCATGTTCTTTACATAGTCAGCGTGTCCCGGGCAGTCTACGTGAGCATAGTGCCGGTTCTCTGTCTCGTACTCAACGTGCGCGGTATTAATGGTAATTCCTCTTTCCCTCTCTTCAGGGGCATTATCAATCTCGTCATACTTTTTAACTGTACTCCAGCCCTTTGTTGACATACATATTGTGATTGCCGCTGTAAGGGTTGTCTTGCCATGGTCAACGTGACCAATAGTCCCTACGTTAACGTGAGGTTTGTTACGTTCAAATTTTGCTTTTGCCATTTTTTATCTTTCCTCCTTAAATCCTTGTAAAAAGTAATTATTTATTCAGCCGGTAACTAAAGCTGCCGGCCCGCTGCCAACTTTATCCCTGCCTTTTGGCTATAATGGCTTCTGCGATATTCTTGGGCACTTCCTCATAATGAGACATTTGCATGGTATATACCCCCCGGCCCTGCGTCTTGGACCTGAGGTCCGTAGCGTACCCAAACATTTCGGATAGTGGAACAAAGCCTCTGATTACCTGTGAATTCCCCCTGGGCTCCATACCTTCTATCTTGCCACGACGGGAGTTGATGTCACCCATAACGTCACCCATATATTCTTCAGGTACTACCACTTCAACTCTCATAACAGGCTCAAGAATAACCGGCTTTGCCTTTGCAGCTCCACTTTTAAAAGCCATGGAGCCGGCAATCTTAAACGCCATTTCGGAAGAATCAACATCGTGATATGAACCGTCATACAGGGTGGCCCTAATATCTATTGCCGGATAACCGGCAACAATACCGTTTACCATAGCTTCCTTTATCCCGGTCTCTACCGGAGCAATATACTCTCTTGGCACCACACCACCAACGATTTTGTTGACAAATTCAAATCCCTGCCCAGGTTCAAGGGGCTCCAGTTCAATCCAAACGTGCCCATATTGACCACGTCCGCCTGACTGTCGAACAAACTTACCCTCTGCCTTAACCGCATTCTTGATGGTCTCTTTAAAAGCAACTTGAGGACGGCCAACATTGGCATCAACTTTAAATTCCCTAAGCATCCTATCCACAATTATCTCCAGGTGAAGTTCTCCCATTCCTGAAATAATTGTTTGTCCGGTCTCAGTGTCTGTATGAGTCCTAAAAGTAGGGTCTTCCTCCGAAAGTCTCTGCAGTGCTATGCCCATTTTTTCCTGATCAGCCTTTGTTTTAGGTTCAATGGCAACATCAATAACCGGTTCGGGAAACTCCATCTGTTCCAAAATAATAGGAGACTTTTCATCACAAAGGGTATCTCCTGTAGAGACATCCTTAATGCCAACCGCAGCAGCTATATCCCCCGTAAATACCTCAGTGCGTTCTTCCCTGTGATTTGCATGCATCTGAAGAATCCGCCCGATTCTTTCTTTTTTGCCTTTTGATGAATTAAACACATATGAACCCGACTTAAGTACCCCTGAATAAACTCTGAAGAACGCTAATTTGCCTACATACGGGTCAGCCATTATCTTGAAAGCAAGAGCGGAAAAAGGCTCCTTATCACTTGCTTCCCTCTTATCCTCTTCATCTGTATCAGGATGAATTCCCTTAATTGCAGCGACATCAACAGGAGCGGGCATATAATCTACTACTGCATCCAAAAGGGGTTGAACCCCTTTGTTTTTAAAAGCAGAGCCACATAGTACCGGAATCATTTTCACAGCAATAGTTGCCTTCCTAATCGCCTTTTTCAATTCATCTTCGGTTATTTCTATACCTTCTAAGTACTTCATCATAAGGTCTTCGTCTGTTTCGGCAAGTGCTTCCACAAGCTTTTCCCTGTACTCGGCTGTCAAATCTACCAATTCTTCGGGAATAGCTGTTTTTTCACTGGTAGTACCAAGGTCGTCTGTATAAACTAAGGCCTCATTAGTAACCAAGTCAATAATCCCACGGTAATTATCCTCAGCACCTATAGGGATTTGCAAGGCTACGGGGTTAGCCCCCAGCCTTTCCTTAATCATATTAAGCCCCTTAAAAAAATCAGCCCCTATACGGTCCATCTTATTTATAAAAGCTATCCGGGGAACCCGGTATTTATCTGCCTGCCTCCAAACAGTCTCTGACTGGGGTTCAACACCGCCAACCGAGCAGAAAACTGCAACAGCCCCGTCAAGAACCCGTAGTGATCTTTCCACCTCAACCGTAAAGTCCACGTGCCCAGGTGTGTCTATAATATTAATACGATGGCCTTTCCACTGGCATGTTGTCGCTGCCGAAGTAATTGTAATCCCACGTTCCTGTTCCTGAACCATCCAGTCCATGGTAGCAGCTCCGTCATGTACTTCGCCGATTTTATGAACTCTTCCTGTATAAAATAATATTCTTTCAGTTGTTGTTGTTTTTCCGGCATCAATATGGGCCATTATACCAATATTGCGAGTATTTTCTAAAGTAAATTCTCTGGCCAATTCTAATCCTCCTTTCTACCTTGAGGTGAAAACAAAGCAGAACAAATAACAATTACCATCTATAGTGAGCAAAAGCCTTGTTGGCTTCAGCCATCTTGTGAGTATCTTCTTTCTTCTTAACGGAAGCACCGGTACTGTTCGCGGCATCCATTATTTCGCCGGCCAGTTTCCCTTCCATCGTTTTTTCTCCGCCACGCTTACGGCTATACATAACCAGCCAGCGCAGACCTAAGGTTTGCCTGCGGTCTGAACGAACTTCAATAGGTACCTGATAATTAGCTCCACCAACCCTGCGAGCCTTGACCTCAAGAATCGGCATGATATTTTTCATAGCAGCTTCAAAAACCTCTAATGCATTTTTGCCTGTTTTTTCTTCAATCATTTTAAAAGCATTATAGCAAATATGTTCTGCGGTTCCTTTTTTTCCATCCAGCATAACCTGGTTAATCAGCTTGGTTACAACCTTGCTGTTGTAAATCGGGTCAGGAAGTACCTCCCTCTTGGGAATAGAACCTCTTCTAGGCATCAATTTTCCCCCCTTAAATCAATATTTTGTAAATATAAAAGTATATTAGAACAATAAATTAGATACATTTACTTCTTAGGCCTCTTGGCTCCGTATTTGGACCGGCCCTGGTTCCGGTTCTGCACTCCGGCAGTATCCAGCGCGCCGCGCACAATATGATATCTTACGCCCGGAAGGTCCTTTACCCTTCCTCCCCTAACCAAAACAACGGAGTGTTCCTGAAGGTTATGACCAATTCCCGGAATGTATGAAGTAACCTCAATACCGTTGGTTAATCTTACCCTGGCTACTTTGCGCAGTGCGGAATTAGGCTTTTTAGGCGTAGTAGTATAAACCCGGGTACAAACACCCCTTTTTTGCGGAGACTCTTTAAGAGCCGGCGCTGTAGATTTCTTTTCTGTAACTTCTCTTCTTTTGCGTACTAACTGACTGATGGTAGGCATCCAGTGCACCTCCTTCCTGTATAATACAAAAAATAGAATAAGCCCCTCACCGAAGCAAGGGGCATAAAACTGACAATCCTTACCCCAAAGCCGGCACGATTTAACATTCAACAACAGCCGCAGCAGCACAGCCAACTTCTATACCGCAGGCTTTACCCAGATCCTTCATAAAATCAACTTGAACAACCTGAATATTTTTGGCCTGACATATCTGAATCAAAGGCCTGATAACATGCTGTTCTGCATCCAAAGCTACAAAAACCGTTTTGGCCAACCCTTTTTCCAAGGCCTTAAGAGTTTGTTTAGTGCCAACAGTCTTCTTGCTTGCTGTTGATAAACTGCTCAAGGGCACTATAACCCCTCCCCTCAGAATTCCAGACACTTAAAAATGATACCACCTTTAGATGTTGCTGTCAAGGTTTTTTGGCTCCTGTTCCTGGACCTCGGGAATAATTTTAATATTTCTGTATCTCGACATACCTGTACCGGCCGGTACCAGTTTACCGATAATAACATTTTCCTTCAGACCAAGCAGCGGATCTAACTTGCCTTTAATTGCCGCTTCGGTAAGAACACGGGTCGTTTCTTGAAACGATGCCGCTGATAAGAATGAATCTGTTGCCAATGAAGCCTTTGTAATTCCAAGTAGTACCGGCCTTGCTGTTGCAGGTTGACCATCTGCAGCTATGGCAGCAACATTCTCTTCCTCAAAATCAAAGATATCAATCAATCCTCCAGGTAAGAGTTCTGTATCACCAGGGTCTTCAATTTTAACCTTGCGCAGCATCTGACGAACCATTACTTCTATATGCTTGTCATTAATATCAACACCCTGCAGACGGTATACACGCTGCACCTCATGAACCAGATACATCTGCACTCCCTTAAGTCCTTTAATTTTAAGCATGTCGTGCGGGTTTACCGAGCCTTCCGTTAATTCGTCTCCTGCTACAACAATCTTGGCTTCTTTTACTTTAAGGCGTGCTCCATATGGTATCTGGTAAGCTTGTTTCTCACCGCTGTCGTTGATAATTTCAATTTCCTTACGTCCCTTTACTTCCTGAATCCTTACCTGACCATCGATCTCTGCAATAACAGCCTGACCCTTGGGTTTCCTAGCCTCAAACAGTTCTTCAACCCGCGGCAGACCTTGAGTAATATCATCTCCTGCAACACCACCGGTATGGAATGTCCGCATCGTAAGCTGTGTCCCAGGTTCACCAATAGACTGGGCGGCAATAATACCGACAGCCTCACCAATATCAACCTGTCTGCCAGTAGCCAGATTACGCCCGTAACACTTCTTACAGACACCATACCTTGTTTTGCACGTCAGTACTGAACGAATTCTGACTTTAGTAATACCGGCTTCGATTATCCTTATCGCTTTACTTTCTGATATCTCCTGATCAGCCTCGATTATGAGTTCTTTTGTTTGAGGGTCTACGATTCTTTCAGCAGAAGCCCTTCCTATGATGCGGTCTTCCAACTTTTCTATAGACTCATTACCGTCTTTTATCTCTTCAACTTCAATGCCGTTTGTTGTCCCACAGTCATCTTCACGAACTATCACATCCTGGGCAACATCTACAAGACGCCTGGTAAGGTATCCGGAGTCAGCAGTCCTTAAGGCGGTATCGGCAAGACCCTTTCTGGCCCCATGTGTTGATATAAAGTACTCCAGAACTGTAAGTCCTTCACGGAAATTGGCTTTAATAGGCAGGTCAATAATTCTTCCTGACGGATCTGCCATAAGTCCCCTCATCCCGGCCAACTGCCGGATTTGCTGGATATTACCCCGAGCGCCTGAATTAGCCATCATATAAACCGGATTGAATTTATCCAAAGTGCGAAGGAGCGCCGCGGTAACATTTTCGGTGGCCTCATTCCAAATTCCAATTACCTTATTATAACGCTCATCTTCGGTTATTAAGCCCCTTCTGTACTGTAGTTCAACAGTTTCTACAACTTTTTCGGATTCAGCTAAAATATTTTTTTTCTCATCAGGAATAGTAATATCTTCAATGCCAATGGTAATTCCGGCACGTGTTGCATATGAATAGCCCAGTCTCTTCAACCCATCAAGCAGTGATGCCGTCTGGGCATATCCAAGGTCCCTATAAACCCTGGCAACTATATTGCCAAGAACTTTTTTGCTGGCCACTTCATTTATATAACCAATTTCTTTAGGAATAACCTCATTGAAAATGGTCCTTCCCGTTGTTGTTTCCAGAAGGGAACCGTCTTTACGCCGTACTTTTACCCTGGCATGCAGTGATACACTGCCCGTAAGATAAGCCATTACAGCTTCTTCAGAATCCTTAAATACCCGCCCTTCTCCTAATGCACCCTGTCTCTCAATAGTCAGGTAATAACATCCCAGTACCATGTCCTGTGTAGGAATTGCTACCGGACGCCCATCCTTAGGATTCAAAATATTGTGTGCCGACAGCATTAACAGCCGGGCTTCAGACTGGGCCTCAGCAGAAAGAGGCACATGAACAGCCATCTGGTCCCCATCAAAATCTGCATTATATGCAGTACATACCATCGGATGAATCTGAATGGCCCTGCCTTCAACCAGTACCGGTTCAAAAGCCTGAATTCCCAGCCTGTGAAGGGTAGGTGCACGGTTTAGGAGAACCGGGTGCTCTTTAATAACTTCTTCAAGGACATCCCATACTTCCGGGCGAACACGTTCAACCATTCTTTTAGCGCTTTTAATATTATGGGCAAAACCATCGTTTACAAGTTTTTTCATCACAAAAGGCTTGAAAAGCTCTAAAGCCATTTCTTTAGGTAAACCACACTGGTGAAGCAGCAATTCCGGTCCGACAACAATAACTGAACGCCCTGAATAATCAACCCTCTTGCCCAATAGGTTCTGACGGAACCGCCCCTGTTTCCCTTTGAGCATATCACTAAGGGATTTTAGCGGCCGGTTGCCGGGCCCGGTTACCGGACGCCCGCGCCTGCCATTGTCAATCAAAGCATCCACAGCTTCCTGAAGCATCCTTTTTTCATTCCTGACAATAATGTCAGGGGCTCCCAGATCTAATAGTCTTTTTAACCTGTTATTACGGTTAATTACCCTTCTATAAAGGTCATTCAAGTCCGAGGTAGCAAACCGTCCTCCGTCTAATTGGACCATAGGCCGTAATTCCGGAGGAATAACCGGGATAACATCCATCACCATCCACTCCGGACGGTTACCTGACTTCCTGAATGCTTCAACAACTTCCAGCCTGCGGATTGCCCTGATTTTTCGCTGCCCGCTGACCTCTTTAAGCTCCTGGCGCAGTTCTTTAGCCTGCTTATTCATCTCAATTTCTTCAAGGAGAAACTTGATTGCATCTGCTCCCATGCCTGCCTTAAACAGGTTACCGTATTTTTCCTTATAATCACGGTATTCTGTTTCAGTAAGCAGTTGTTTTTTCATTAAAGGAGTTTCCCCTGGATCGATTACAATATATGAAACAAAGTAGAGTACTTTTTCCAGGGATCTCGGGGACATGTCAAGCAAAAGTCCCATCCGGCTCGGTATGCCTTTAAAGTACCAGATATGGGATACCGGGGCTGCCAGTTCAATATGACCCAGCCGTTCCCGTCTAACTTTGGATCTTGTTACTTCAACACCACACCTGTCACAGACAATACCTTTATACCTTACCCTCTTGTATTTACCGCAATGACACTCCCAATCCCGGGTAGGTCCAAAAATACGTTCACAAAATAAACCGTCGCGTTCCGGCTTTAATGTCCGGTAATTTATAGTTTCAGGCTTCTTAACCTCTCCACTGCTCCATGCCCTAATCTGCTCCGGAGAAGCCAAACCAATGCGCATCCGGTCAAAATTATTTACATCCAACAAAGGGCCACTCTCCCTTCACCGTTTTTATTTTAAGCCGACCGTAAAACATTGGATTTGATCTAATCCTCATCATCAAATTCAAAGTTTTCGTCAAGAAACTCTTCATCAAATTCCTCAGAGTCTTCTTCTGTTTCATCACTCGGTGAATCATAGCTGTCCTCACTTTCCTGCTCACCCTGGATGTCAATCCCCAACTCCTTGGCAGCTTCACTCACATCATCTTCCGCTTCCTTAATTTCTATTTCCTCATCCTGCTCTGAAAGAACCTTGACATCAAGCCCCAGACTCTGCAATTCTTTGATAAGAACCTTGAACGATTCCGGTACTCCCGGCTCGGGTACATTTTCACCCTTTACTATCGCTTCATATGTTTTGACACGGCCTACGACATCATCTGATTTGACAGTTAATATCTCCTGGAGCGTATAGGCAGCACCATATGCTTCCAAAGCCCAGACTTCCATTTCCCCAAAGCGCTGACCGCCAAACTGTGCTTTACCGCCAAGAGGCTGCTGTGTAACCAATGAATACGGCCCTGTCGATCTAGCATGTATCTTATCATCAACTAAGTGAGCCAGTTTGAGCATATATACGTAACCAACTGTTATCTGGTTGTCAAAAGCCTGTCCCGTACGCCCGTCAAACAAAAGTGATTTCCCAGCAGGAGGCAGCCCAGCCTTTTGCAATGTTTCCAGCACATCATCTTCAGAAGCACCGTCAAATACCGGAGTAGCCATGTGAACTCCCATTGCCTTAGCAGCCCATCCCAAATGTGTTTCCAGTACCTGCCCCAGGTTCATCCTGGAAGGAACACCCAGAGGATTAAGCACAATTTCTATTGGAGTTCCATCTGGCATAAAAGGCATATCCTCTTCAGGCATAATCCTGGCAATAACACCCTTGTTACCGTGACGTCCTGCCATCTTATCTCCTTCAGAGATTTTTCTCTTCTGTGCTATGTAAACCCTTACAAGCTGGTTAACACCAGGGGCCAGTTCATCACCATTTTCTCTAGAAAATACTTTGACATCAACTATTTTACCTGCTTCACCATGGGGAACCCTCAAGGAAGTATCCCGTACTTCTCTTGCCTTTTCGCCAAAAATTGCCCTAAGAAGCCGTTCCTCTGCTGTGAGTTCAGTTTCGCCCTTAGGAGTAACCTTGCCCACAAGAATATCAGCCGGCCTCACTTCTGCCCCGACTCTTATAATTCCTCGTTCATCAAGGTCTTTAAGTACATCTTCCCCGACATTTGGTATATCCCTGGTAATCTCTTCAGGACCAAGCTTGGTATCCCTGGCATCACATTCATATTCTTCAATATGAATTGAAGTAAAATAATCTTCTTTGACTAATTTTTCACTAATAAGAATGGCATCTTCGTAGTTATAGCCCTCCCAAGGCATGAATGCCACCAATACATTACGTCCCAAAGCAAGTTCACCCATCTCGGTAGAAGGGCCGTCAGCAATTACTTCACCTGCTTCTACCCTTGCCTGTGACTGCACAATTGGCTTCTGGTTCATGCAAGTTCCCTGGTTAGACCTGGTAAATTTCATTAAAGTATATTTATCGGTGTTGCCGCCATCAGTTTTTATAACAATCTCATCAGCAGTTACTTTATGTATAATACCTGGATTCTTAGCTACCACCACAACTCCGGAATCAGTTGCCGCCTTGTGTTCCATACCGGTACCTACAAGAGGTGCTTCGGTGCGCAGCAGTGGAACAGCCTGCCTCTGCATGTTGGACCCCATCAAAGCCCGGTTGGCATCATCATTTTCCAAGAATGGAATAAGAGCTGTAGCGATACTGACAACCTGTTTGGGTGATACATCCATATAGTCAACTTTGTCGCTGGGGACAACCATGATTTCGTGTCCATGCCTCACATTTACCTTGCTTTTAACAAATCTCTTTTCATCATCAAGCAGGGCATTAGCCTGAGCAATAACATAGTTATCCTCCTCATCAGCAGTGAGGTACTCTATATGAGCGGTAACCTGGCCCTTTTCCTTATCTACTTTCCTGTAAGGAGTTTCTATAAAGCCATATTCATTGATCCGTGCAAAAGTACTCAGTGACCCTATTAGGCCAATGTTAGGACCCTCAGGAGTCTCTATAGGACACATCCGGCCATAATGAGAGTGATGTACGTCACGGACCTCAAACCCTGCCCTCTCCCGACTTAAACCTCCTGGGCCCAGTGCGCTGAGGCGGCGCTTGTGAGTCAGCTCGGCAAGCGGGTTTGTCTGGTCCATAAACTGCGATAGCTGGCTGCTGCCAAAAAATTCCTTTATGGCTGCAACAACAGGCCTGATATTAATCAAAACCTGAGGTGTAATTACATCAACGTCTTGAATAGTCATCCGCTCACGAACGACTCTTTCCATTCTCGATAACCCAATACGGAACTGGTTCTGCAGCAGTTCTCCCACTGACCTAAGCCTGCGGTTTCCCAGGTGATCGATATCATCACCCCGGCCTTCCCCATCGATAAGATCAAGCAGGTACCTAACTGCGGCAATAATATCGTCTTTGGTTAAGTTACGTACTTCAGGAGCAACTTGAACCTTCAATTTCTTGTTTAGTTTGTATCGTCCCACACTGGCTAAGTCATATCTCTTTGGATCAAAAAACAGTGTTTCCAGCAGCGACCTGGCACTTTCCACCGTAGGCGGTTCTCCAGGTCTGAGCCTTTTATATATCTCAACAAGAGCCTCTTCTTCGGAATCTGTATTATCCCTCTCCAAAGTAGCCCTTATTCTCTCATCATCTTTAAAAAGTTCGAGTACCTTTGCATTAGATCCATGACCCAATGCCCTAATCAAAACTGTTGCCGGAAGTTTTCGGGTTCTATCAATACGTACAAATATATTGTCATTAACATCTGTCTCGAACTCCAACCAGGCACCCCTATTAGGAATTATGGTGGCATTATAGAGCCTTTTTCCGGAAGTATCTCTCTGCTCTGCATAATAAACACCGGGAGAACGCACCAACTGACTGACAATAACCCTTTCAGCACCATTAATAATAAACGTACCCTTTTCTGTCATCAGCGGGAAATCCCCCATAAATACTTCCTGTTCCTTGACTTCCCCGGTATCCTTGTTAATTAGGCGGACCTTCACCCTTAAAGGCGCAGCATATGTAACGTCCCGCTCTTTACAGTCCTCCACACTGTACTTGGGCTCCCCAAGGGTATAGTCTACAAATTCAAGGATTAAGTTGCCTGTAAAATCCTGAATGGGGGAAATATCATAAAACATTTCTCGAAGTCCTTCATTGAGAAACCAGTCATATGAATTTTGCTGGATCTCAATAAGGTTGGGCATTTCCAATACTTCCTGAATGTTAGCGAAGCTCCATCTCTCCCTTTTCCCCACCTTGATCGGATAAACCATTAAGACCTTCACCCCTTAACAAAAAGTAACTAGTACTTGAGAACAATTTCTTAAAGATAAACACTTAAAAGCAAGGCTTAATATTAAACCTCGCTTTATACCTTTGTTTATTTACATTCTTAAATCTTAGAAATACATCCGGCATCTATTTACTATTCCCTGCAAATGATATAAGTATACATGAAATCCCTTAGAAATACCGGTGTTTCCGGATTTCTAGTATAATTGCATTATTTAATGATAGCATAATAAGGTATTTGTGTCAACAACTTCTACCCACTTATTTGGCTTTTAGACTTTTAGTTTATAATCTGACAGTTAAACGCCGCTTGTGCTCCGGCTTCTAAAAGCAGGAGATAAGCGGCGCTAAAATCCTGAAAAACAATTTCTAATGTGATTTAGAACAAATAATCAGCTTAACAGATTACTTAAGTTCTATACTGGCACCGGCTTCCTCAAGTTTTGCTTTGATGGACTCAGCTTCTTCCTTGCCAATTTTTTCCTTGACAGGCTTCGGAGCCTCATCAACAAGAGCTTTTGCTTCTTTTAGGCCAAGTCCTGTTATTTCGCGAACAACTTTGATAACATTTATTTTCTTTTCCCCTGCACTCTTCAGGATTACATCGAATTCGCTCTGCTCTTCTTCAGCGACGGCTCCAGAAGCACCGGCAACCGGAGCAGCTATTGCAGCTACCGGAGCAGCAGCGGTAACACCGAATTCGTCCTCAAAAGCTTTAACTAATTCAGCAAGTTCCAGTACGGTTAAACCTTTAACAGCTTCCAAAATTTCATTAACTTTAGACATTTATAATTCCTCCTTAAAAATCTGTTGAATTTTATTGTTAGCAGTCAATTACAGACAGCTAAATAATTGAAAGAGCGGATTTATCAACTCATGTTATGCTTCAGCAGATGCCTTCTGCTCCCTGACTGCATCAAGCACATAAACAAGATTTCGCAGCAATCCTTGTAAAGCACCTGCAAATCCATACATTGGGGATTGCATAGACCCAAGCAGCTTTGCCAGGAGTACTTCCCTAGACGGAAGGTCAGCCAATGCCTTGACACTGTTTGCATCAAGAACCCTGTTTTCAAGGATACCGGCCTTAATTTCCAAAGCTTTATGCTGTTTACTAAATTCAGAAATAATTTTTGCGGGAGAAACCGGGTCTTCAAAACTAAAGGCTATAGCCGTCGGCCCTTCCAAGACGGGCTCCAGACCTTCCAGACCAATATCGTTAGCAGCAATCTGGATAAGAGTGTTTTTCAGTACTTTATATTCTATACCAGCCTCTCTGAGTTTTGTCCTCAGTTCGGTAACTTCAGCGACATTTAGTCCCCTATAGTCTGTAATAACAGCCCCTTGCGTCCTCTGGAGTCTATCTTTGATTTCTTCAACCACCTGCTTTTTTGCATCAAGATTTAACAATAATTCCACCTCCTTGACAATAACCTTGTTAGCCTGTCCTGGGAAACTTTTTGAAATAATTAAAGACTGCGGCAGATAACCGCAGCCTGAAATTCAAACAATAAGTTTAATTCAGAACCCCAGCCTCGGTTGGCAAACATTAAGCCTTTATGGCACCAACTATCTACAGCCCAATTCAGATTATATATTTATAACACTACAGCACACATTATATACTAATAACATCAGTTTGGTCAACACTTACTTTACTGTCTTAATTACTTTACTGCCTTAAGAGGGTTAATCTTAACACCCGGTCCCATTGTCGAGGATACCGTTATGCTCTTCAAATAAGTCCCTTTGGCAGCAGCCGGTTTAATGCGAATAAGGGTTTCCAGCAGGGTGGTGAAATTTTCTACGAGCTTTTCGGTGTCAAAGGAAACCTTCCCGATAGGGGCGTGTATAATACCGGCCTTATCGGTCCTATACTCGATTTTCCCGGCTTTAACTTCTTTTACAGCCTTATCAACATCAAAGGTAACAGTTCCTGTTTTCGGGTTTGGCATAAGTCCTCTGGGACCAAGCATCCGACCCAGCTTACCTACTGCTCCCATCATATCAGGAGTAGCTATGGCAACATCAAAATCAAGCCAGCCACCCTGAATTTTTTCTACCAAATCTTCTGCACCCACTTCATCAGCTCCGGCATTTTCAGCTTCTTTTTGTTTTTCGCCCTTCGCAAAAACAATTACCTTTGCTGTCTTCCCAGTACCATGGGGCAATACTACGGCTCCCCTTATCTGTTGATCAGCGTGCCTGGGATCTACCCCAAGCCTGACAGCTACTTCAACAGTTTCATCAAACTTCGCAATAGCAGTTGTCTTGACAAGAGAAATTGCCTCTGCAGTCTCTAATAATGTATCACGGTCAATATTCTTTAATGCATCCTGATACTTTTTGCCGTGTTTAGGCATTACATATATACCTCCTTTGTGGTTATAACGGAATCATCCTCCCACTTTTATGGCTAACAGCCGGTTAACCCGGTTTGCTCATAACTGTCAGAGTTACGTTACTTTTTAATCTGTGATTTGCTAAATTACTTAGCTTAACTAGCCTTCGATTTCGATTCCCATGCTGCGGGCAGTTCCTTCAAGCATTCTCATGGCAGCCTCAATGCTGGCAGCATTCAGATCTTTCATCTTAAGTTCAGCAATTTCACGCACCTTATCACGTGATAACTTGGCAACTTTTTTCTTGTTCGGTTCCCCGGAAGCAGTCTCTATTCCAGCTGCCTTCTTTAACAGCACCGAAGCAGGCGGGGTTTTTGTAATAAAGGTAAACGACCTGTCTTCAAAGACTGTAATTTCAACAGGAATTATCAGACCAGCCTGGTTAGCAGTTCTTTCATTATATTCCTTACAAAATGCCATAATGTTAACACCATGCTGACCAAGTGCCGGACCAACCGGAGGAGCCGGAGTAGCTTTGCCTGCGGAAACCTGTAACTTAATCATTCCTACTACTTTTTTTGCCATGGTTCTACACCTCCTTATATACAATGTGGTAAGACGGGCAAATGGCAAAATGCCCTCCCACTTACAGGCACTTATGCGTCTTCAATCTGGGTATACTCCAACTCAACGGGAGTTTCCCGACCAAACATAGAAACAAGTACTTTTAACTTGCCTTTCTCGGGATGGTTTTCCTCAATTATACCTACAAAATTCTCAAAAGGTCCTGAAATCACCCTGATATTTTGTCCAACCCGGTACATGGTTTTAGTCCTCGGTTCTTCCACTCCCATTTGCTTCAATATCAACCTTACCTCCGACTCGTGAAGCGGAATCGGCTTTGTCCCAGAGCCAACAAATCCTGTGACCCCGGAAGTATTGCGCACTACATACCACGAATCGTCTGTCATAATCATTTCTACCAAGACATAACCGGGAAACACCTTACGCTTGATAATCTTCTTTTTTCCATCTTTGATCTCCACTTCATCTTCCATAGGCACCAAAATCCGAAAAATTTTGTCACCCATGTTCATGGAATCTACTCTTTTTTCCAGGTTAGCCTTAACCTTGTTTTCATATCCTGAATAGGTATGTATTACGTACCATTGTTTATTGTTTTCTATATTACCATCCATAACACAAGGGACCTTAGCCAAAGGCCCCCCACCCCCTCAAATCTATTTCAGGTATTTTGGGTCAACAGCGATATCAAATAACTGAGTTAAACAAAATACCAAGTGTAAACATGGACACTTAACGTATCACAAAACTAAGCAATTTACTCAGTATTCCGTCAATAGCAAATATAAGAACGGCTACAATACTCACTGCAACCAAAACTACACTGGTAAACGATATGATTTCACGCCTGTTTGGCCAATGAACCTTTTTTAGCTCATTCCAAGCACCTTTTAAAAACTTCTTAATACTGGCAACAGTTGTTTGTCCCCTGCCAGCCACGGAAGATCCTGCTGCTTTAGCTGGTTTAGCATCCTTTTTGACAGGCATTTTTGGGGCCTGGGACTTATCCCCTTCATTGCGCTTAATAGTGTCCTTTTTGTTAGACTTAACACCGTTTTTTTTGGGTGATTGTTTTTTCTTTTTAACATTTTCTTGGTTCTGTTCCTGGTTAGTTTCGACCATGTTCTCCCACACATCCTTAATACCATTTTTTCCATGTGGTGCAAACGAAGAAATCTTTAACTGTTAATTTGCGAAATTTCATATTTACTTGGTTTCTTTATGAAGTGTATGACTACGGCAGAATTTACAGTATTTCTTCATTTCAATTCTCTCGGAATTGTTCTTTTTATTTTTATTGGTCTGATAATTCCTGTTCTTACATTCCAGGCAAGCGAGCGTAACTCCAACTCTCATTTTAAAACACCTCCCACAACAATAAACCGGATACGCTGCCAGGTTTTTTTACTTATTTTTTAGGCAATAAAAATAAACCCGCAAAACCGGTTACCTCAACAATTTATCACAATTAATTTTTGATGTCAATAGTTTAATGTAACACATGTTCATAGTTTACCTGTTTTTTCATTTTTTATAACAATATGGCCAAAAATAACTAGTTCAGGTGGAGTTTTACACTCCACCTGAAGTTTGATTAAGGTATGTTTTTTTTACTTTGAAATTGCGCTTACCACACCGGCACCTACAGTCCGGCCACCCTCGCGGATAGCAAAACGGAGGCCTTCCTCAACAGCAATCGGGGTAATTAGGTCTATGTCAATCTTGATGTTGTCACCTGGCATTACCATCTCAACACCCTCAGGCAGGGTAACAATTCCGGTAACATCTGTGGTCCTGAAGTAAAACTGCGGGCGATATCCCTGGAAAAACGGGGTATGGCGGCCGCCTTCTTCCTTGGTCAGAACATAAACCTCGGCCTCGAACTTAGTATGGGGGTTTATGCTCCCCGGCTTTGCCAGTACCTGGCCGCGCTCGATTTCCTTACGATCCACACCACGCAGCAGGCAGCCAACATTGTCTCCGGCCTGTGCATGATCCAGCAGCTTACGGAACATCTCTACTCCGGTTACTACTGTCTTCTTGCGTTGATCTGTCATCCCGACTATCTCTATTTCATCACCAACTTTTACGGTGCCCCTCTCTACACGGCCCGTGGCAACTGTTCCACGACCGGTGATAGAAAATACATCTTCTACCGGCATCAGGAACGGTTTGTCAATATCACGTTCCGGAGTCGGGATATATGAATCTACCGCTGCCATCAGCTTCCAGATTGAACCGCACCATTCACAGTCAGCATTACCGCAGCCGCATTCCAGGGCTTTTAATGCCGAACCGGATATAATCGGAATATCATCCCCCGGAAACTCGTATTCTGTCAGCAGTTCACGTACTTCCATTTCTACCAGTTCCATTAGTTCTTCGTCATCTACCTGGTCTGCTTTATTCAAATAAACTATGATGTAAGGAACCCCTACCTGACGGGCCAACAGGATATGCTCCCTGGTCTGGGGCATCGGACCGTCTGCCGCAGATACTACCAGAATAGCGCCATCCATCTGCGCCGCTCCGGTAATCATGTTCTTTACATAGTCAGCGTGTCCCGGGCAGTCTACGTGAGCATAGTGCCGGTTCTCTGTCTCGTACTCAACGTGCGCGGTATTAATGGTAATTCCTCTTTCCCTCTCTTCAGGGGCATTATCAATCTCGTCATACTTTTTAACTGTACTCCAGCCCTTTGTTGACATACATATTGTGATTGCCGCTGTAAGGGTTGTCTTGCCATGGTCAACGTGACCAATAGTCCCTACGTTAACGTGAGGTTTGTTACGTTCAAATTTTGCTTTTGCCATTTTTTATCTTTCCCCCTTAAATCCTTGTATTGGTTTTTTATTTATATTTATTTCAATTTATCCTTCAGGCAAATACACAAATAAGCCCATCTTAAAAAAGCTTTGCCAATTTTGGCAGTTTTTATGTATTGCGGATTTTCGAATCCCGGTTAGAAAATTTGGACTATTAAGTGTTTGTATTTCTACATATACCTAAAAATTCCTTCAATTAATCCTTCCTATCTGCTAAAAAGCCACGATACAGTATTTTATCGCGGCTAATAGATTATTCAATATATACAACAAACATAGTTTGTCAAGTTATCTTGGTAGCGGCGAAGGGATTTGAACCCCTGACACTGCGGGTATGAACCGCATGCTCTAGCCAACTGAGCTACGCCGCCATGAATGGAGCTGCTAACCGGGATTGAACCGGTGACCTTATCCTTACCAAGGATACGCTCTACCTACTGAGCTATAGCAGCAAATAATTTCAGTAAATAGTTTTATTAAGACTTGTTCATTAAAAAGTTAGCGGAAAAAGTAAACCGCCAACAAAACAAGATTGCTTTTATTTGGTTGCGGGGGAAGGATTTGAACCTTCGACCTTCGGGTTATGAGCCCGACGAGCTACCAGCTGCTCTACCCCGCGACATTAATTTATATAAGTTGTCCCTAGCATATACCAGCTGTATAAAAAATATTCGCCGGTCATAAACAAACTGAATGGTGGAGGGAGAAGGATTTGAACCTTCGAAGGCTGAGCCGGCAGATTTACAGTCTGCTCCCTTTGACCACTCGGGAATCCCTCCAGATAAAATGGAGCCGACGATGGGACTCGAACCCGCAACCTGCTGATTACAAGTCAGCTGCTCTGCCAATTGAGCTACGTCGGCGACTGACAAAATCCATTATACAATGTTTCAAACTACAGGTCAACTATTTTTTTATGTTACAAAACGGAGTTATTTCCGGTTATTTCTCGTTAGTTTCCCCTTTTTTCCAGATACCTTTCAAGTTTCCTTTTTACTCTCTGCAGCGCATTATCAATTGACTTGACATGTCGCTTTAAGTCAACTGCAATCTCCTGGTATGACTTACCTTCAAGGTAAGACATAAGAACCTTCCATTCAAGAGAACTGAGGATTTCACCCATCTTTTCTTCAATATCATCAAACTCTTCCCTGCTGATAATCAATTCCTCAGGATCAGTAATCTTAGAACCTGAAATCACATCCAGCAAGGTACGGTCGGAATCTTCATCATAAATTGGTTTGTTAAGTGATACATAAGAATTAAGCGGAATATGCTTTTGGCGGGTTGCAGTTTTAATAGCAGTTATAATCTGCCGGGTTATGCAAAGCTCAGCGAAAGCCCTAAATGACGAGAGCTTGTCCGACTTAAAGTCGCGTATGGCTTTATAGAGGCCAATCATCCCTTCCTGAATAATATCCTCTCTGTCTGCTCCTATCAAAAAGTAAGAACGAGCTTTAGCACGCACAAAGTTCTTATACTTATTAATAAGGTACTCTAGAGCGCTATCTTCACCATCTTTGGCGAACTCCACGATATCCTCGTCCAACATAACGTCATAGGTGTCAAAGACTTCTCTTTGTGCACTAAGACTCATTAAAAATCGCCTCCGCTCCACTTTAAATAGCAGTACCCGAAACGCTTGCCCCTTTAACAATCCTGAACAGATATTAAATTATAACTTAAAAGAACCTCTTACATAATAAAATGTCCCGCAATCACATTAGCCAGAACACCGTCACTGATATTATGAAAACAATCACTTGCTAATTTACATAACCTAATTATACATAATGGGCTAACTCTCGTCAAGGAGCGAACTCAAAAAACAGGGTGAAAAACCCCATTTTACGCCAAATTCGCAATATTCTATTTTTGTCGACGGAGTCTCTCAAGATACTCTTTGACTTTATCATCAAGGCGGCCGCCAAGGTCCCTCCGAACTCCAGGCAATTCCAAATATGGATGATTTAATTTACGCAGTGCTTTAATTTCCTCTTCAAGTTCCCTGGCAGATAAACGAACCGCCCCTTTACCAAATACCATCCTTTGCTGGGCCCAGTCGGAAGTGGCTACAGTGATCCTATTACCTTCCCCAACCTGCCCTGCAAATTTCTCAATAACCATATCTGCCGTTTCTCCCTCAGCAGTGTATACCACTTCAACACCATTGACTATCTCTCTTGAGCCGGTTCCCTTTTTTACATGATGAGCATCGAAGACAACCATGACCTTAACCCCGCTTGACGCCTGATAATCACTCATTATATCCAGAAACCGCACTCTGGCATGGTCTAGGTCTTTCACAATCATATCCTTTAGGCTGGGCCATGAATGAATTATATTATAACCATCCACCAAAAGATATTCAGTCATTATATATTTACCTTTTCCTTTTGTCTTAATATCTCATAACAGAGAACTGCTGCAGCAACCGAGGCATTAAGTGAATTCACCTGGCCCTTCATAGGAATACTTACAATATAATCACACTTTTCCTTTATTAAACGGGAAATACCCCGACTTTCGCCACCAATCACACATGCCAGAGCCCCTGATAGCCCCTTACTCTGCCATATTACTTCACCATCAATATCGGCGCCGACAACCCATAACCCTTCCTTTTTCAGCATTTCCAGAGTCCGTGCCAGATTCACTACCCTGGCTACCGGAACGTATTCCACGGCTCCTGAAGATGCTTTAGACACTGTTCCGGTAAGGCCGGTTGCCCTGTGTTTCGGAATAATAACACCATGAACCCCGACAGCATCTGCAGTTCTTAATATTGCTCCAAGATTGTGTGGGTCCTCAATTTCATCCAGCACCAAAATAAACGGTGGGTCTCCTTTCTGGCGGGCAGCCTCCAGAATGTCCTCAACATCCACGTATTCCATAGCAGGTACCAGAGCAACCACCCCTTGGTGGTTTTGACCTCCTGTCATATTATCCAGGGCATTTCGTTCAACCTCTTGGACAGGAACCCGAGCCTTCTTAGCCCTTGATATTATTTCTACAATAGATCCTTTGCCTGCACCTTTAGCCACAAGAACTTTGTGAATCTGTCTGCCGCTTTTCAGGGCTTCCATAACGGGATTACGACCCAATATATAATCAGACATTTAATTATCCATCTCCTGTCAATCCTTTTTCAGTTTGTCTATTTTGCCACACGACATCGGGCCTTCCGGGCAAAACCCCTTAGTAATACATGGCGGGCCTGCTTTAGCAAATAATCCTGGTGCTGCTTTTTTTACCTCTGCTAACATCTGGTTAGCAAGTTTCCGGATTTCCCACTGAGCCCGTTCACAGCACCTGTGTTCAAAAAAATTATACAAGGAACGACAGTTAAAGGTCAGCACAATTTTTGTTTCACAGGCATTTGGCAGCACATATCGCGCATCCTCATGATGTACCATCAATGCTAACTGTTTATATGCTGAACCGATTTGCTTCATTATATTAGTAAATAATGCAACAGCTTCGGGATTCTTGTTTATAGATGGTGGAACAATATATTCAAAGTCATCAAGCTTAACATAACGCTGTGACTGCTGAGAGTAGGAGGCAATCCTATGTCTTACCAGCTGATGTGTTAAAACCCTGCTGACACCCTCTGCAGAAAATGTAAAAGAAACATGCTCAGTTGGCGACCAATGCCCCAGCTGAATCAGCATTTTCAGGAAACGATCGATCTCTGCTTGATCAAGATTATCCTGAATGTGCTCCGATCCCACCGGGGAATAACATAGCTTCGCGGCTGCAGCCACTGTCCTGTCGGGATTAGGTGTATGGTTAATTAATTGTACTCTCAATTGTTATTGTCCCCCTCTACAGAAGATAATACAATTTCACAGGCAGCACCAAATATTTCATCAATACGTTCTTCTCTCCCACAAAAGAAAAGGTAGCCTATCAAAGTTTCCAAAGCAGTTCCATGCCTATAATCCGATATAGACATGTTTTTGGGTGCTGAACCTGATTTGGCATTTCTGCCCCTTCTAACCACAGCTGCTTCCTCTTCAGATAAGTTATCACAAATAGCGTGCAATATCCTTGCCTGTGTTGCTGCATTAACAAACTCCACAGCTTTTTTATGAAGTGAGTCAACTTTGGAATAGCCGCATGATATAAGATATTTCCTAACATATAACTCATATACAGCATCACCGAGGTATGCGAGAACAAGGGCAGGTATGCCAGCCGGGTTCTCCTTTATGTGGTGTTTTTTCATGGATCAGCCAGCTCCTGTTTGCTATTTCAACTTCCAGCGTACTCCCTGAGGAGTATCTTCTATTACTATTCCAATTTCCTTAAGCTTGTCACGAATGGCATCAGCTATTGCCCAGTCCTTGCGGGAACGGGCTTCCTGCCTTATATCTATTATCAGGTCCATCAGCTTATCTGCCATATCAGATTCGTTTCTGCAATCTGCGGTACCCGTTTCGAACAACCCAAGTACCCAGCCCAGCCTGTTAAAAGTGTCCTGAGCCTTTTCCAAGACTTCTTTCACGACAAACGGTAGTTTCCGGCCTACATATGTATCCAGTTTTTTGCCAAAAGCGTTAGCTTCCCTTGCCAGGTCAAACAGACTGGCAACAGCTAGGGCTGTATTGAAATCATCATCCATAGCTTCCCGGAAATCCTGTTCCGCTTTGACAATTGCTTCATTAAAAACAGCAATTTCGCTGTTCAAAAAGAGGTCAGAAGCTTCAAAACTGATGCTGTTCTGTAAAGCTGTAATATTATTCAGGGCATTGTGCAGCCTGGAAAGACTCTTTTTATTCATCTCAAGTTTAGTATCATCAAAATCTAGCGGGCTCCTATAGTGAGTTGAAATCATGTAAAATCTAACAACTTCCGGGTCATATTTATTAAGAATTTCACGCACAGTAAAAAAGTTGCCAAGAGATTTAGACATCTTTTCTTCATTTACCGTAATAAAACCATTATGCATCCAATACCTGGCAAAAGGACCACACCCAGCAAAAGCCTCTGCCTGGGCAATCTCATTTTCATGATGCGGGAACACCAGGTCAAAACCGCCGCCATGAATATCGAAACCCATGCCCAAGTACTTGTTGGCCATAGCGGAACACTCTATATGCCACCCAGGGCGCCCCTTGCCCCACGGGCTTTCCCACCAGGGTTCCCCAGGTTTGGCCGCCTTCCAGAGAACAAAATCCATAGGATGTCTCTTTCGTTCATCAACATCAACCCTTGCTCCTGCCTGCATATCTTCCAGTTTCCGCCCTGACAGTTTCCCATATCCATTAAATGTACCTACTGAAAAATAAACATCCCCATCTTTTTCATAAGCATACCTATTATCAATAATTCTTTGAATCATATCAATTATTTCAGGCAAATGGTCACTAACTCTTGGGTGGTTATTAGCCGGTCTCACCCCTAGGGCCCCAGCATCTATATAATATTCCTTAATATATTTTTCGGCCAGTTCCAGGGCATCCATTCCTTCTTCAACTGCCCTGTTAATAATTTTATCATCTATATCGGTAAAATTCTGGATGTATTTTACATCAAAACCAAGGTACTCAAAATACCTCCTGACAGTATCAAAAACAATTAACGGCCTGGCATTACCCAGGTGTATCAGGTTATAAGTTGTAGGTCCACAGACATACATCTCCACCTTGCCGGAATTACGCGGCACAAACTCTTCTTTACGGTTAGTCAAAGTATTATAAATTCTCACCGTCATTGCCGGGCCCCCTTGTTTCCTCTATTCTTCTTTCAAGCCGTCCTACCTTACGCTGCAAACAAAGTATCATCTCAGCAACCGGATCAGGCAGGTCTTCATGATGGAGGTCTATAATATCCTCTACATTCATATCGGCAATATTAATTCCATCCCTGATAACTACTTTCCCGGGAATGCCAACAACAGTAGTATTTGGGGGGACATCTGCCAATACTACCGATCCTGCCCCAATCCTGGTATTATCCCCAATTTTAATGTTTCCCAGGACCTTGGCACCTGCACTGATAACCGCATTATTTCCTACCGTGGGATGCCGTTTCCCCTTTTCCTTTCCTGTCCCGCCAAGGGTCACTCCCTGGTAAATGGTAACATTGTTGCCTACTTCAGCTGTTTCACCGATTACCACACCTATGCCATGGTCTATAAACAGGCCTTCTCCGATACAGGCCCCGGGATGAATTTCTATACCGGTCACAAACCGAGAAAACTGTGAAATAATCCTTGGCAGCAGTATCAAGCCTTTTTTATATAAGTAATGGGCTAAGCGGTGGAACAAAAGAGCATGCAGCCCGGGATAAGCAAGCAATACCTCTAATAAACTCTTGGCAGCCGGGTCACGTTCAAAAATAACCTTGATGTCTTTTCTAATCCTGTTAAACAATTTTTAAAATCCTCCTCAGCCGCCCATATCAGTCCTTTAGACCTACAGTCTGTGCCAGCCTGACCAGAACCCTATCCCTTCCCAGGACAGGAATAATATAAAACAACTCCGGTCCATGTGTCTGCCCTGTCAGGGCAACCCTGAGCGGCATATATACTTTTTTGCCGCCTAGCTTGAGTTCTTTAGTCAGTGCCTTAAGAAGTCCTTTAGTACTTTCTGGGGTTAGTTCCTCTGCTTCTGTTATTTTTCGCCGGAAAGCACGCATAACCTCAGAAACTTCCAGTTCCTTTAGAACTGCACCGGCTGCTTCATTTTCCATTTTCACATGATCATCAAAGTAAACCTTCACGTGATCCGTTATCTGGGCAACATACTCCAGCTTTTCCTGGACAGAGGCAACTATCATTTTCAGCCATTCATAACTGTCAGGAGTAATCTCTCCGGTTATATATCCCGCTTCACGAAGAAACGGAATAGCCATATCTGTGATTCTCCCTACATCACTATTCCGTATATATGACCCATTTAACCAATTAAGCTTGTCGATATCAAAAACTGCCGGATTCTTGGCAACCCGGTCCAAAGAAAACTGCTCCACCAACTCTTGTAAAGTAAATATTTCTTCCTCCCCCACAGGAGACCAGCCTAAAAGAGCTAAAAAATTAACCAACGCTTCAGGAAGATAACCCTTACTCCGGTACTCTTCAATAGACGTGGAGCCATGTCTTTTACTCATTTTACTGCGATCCTTGCCTAGAATCAGGGAAACATGAGCAAAATACGGAGCCCTGAGGCCAAGTGCGTTATAGAGCAACAACTGGCGCGGGGTATTCGATAAATGCTCTTCACCCCTGATTACATGAGTAACTTTCATCAATGCATCATCCAAAACAACAGCGAAATTATAAGTAGGAATCCCGTCAGATTTCACAATGACATAATCCCCGATACCATTACTTTCAAATATAACATTACCCCTGACCAAATCCTGAACAATTACATTCTCGTTGTCCGGGACCCGAAATCTAATGACCTTTTTCCTGCCTTCCGCTTCCAGCCTGTTCCTTTCGTCCTCAGACAGGCTGCGGCATTTGCCCAAGTAACGAGGCAAATCTCCTTTTGCCATACATGCTTCGCGTTCAGCAGCAAGCTCTTCCTCGGTACAATAGCAATAGTATGCTTGTCCACTATCCAGCAACCTCCCGGCTGCTTGGGTATAAGTATTTAATCGTTCCGTCTGCCTGTAAGGGCCGTGTTCTCCACCCTTTGCAATACCTTCGTCCCAATCCAGACCAAGCCACAATAATGAGTCCAGGATGTTTTCCTCAGATTCGATACTGGACCTGTCCAGATCCGTATCTTCGATCCTTACTATCATCCGGCCTCCGTGTTTCCTTGCCAGAAGCCAGTTAAAAAGCGCTGAACGAGCGCCACCTATATGTAAAGGCCCGGTCGGGCTCGGAGCAAATCTTACCACTATAGAATTATCCATCAGTCAGAAACCTCCTTAAAAACTCTAACACATTATACCATTTTATCCTTCCCTTAATCAACAGAAAAACCTGCTGAAAAAAAGCCCCTATTTCCTTTTGAAATAAAGGCTTTTTACTTACTATTATTTGTCGAAATCGTCCCATTAATTCCCTAATTTTTTATATAATTATTTTATCCTAAGCCTTCTTTATTCCCGCAACAGCATAAGCAGCAATCCCTTCTCCGCTGCCGGCAAAACCCATTCCCTCAGTGGTGGTGGCTTTAACATTAACATCAGAAACCGGGATACGCATGGCTCTTGCCAGGTTTTCTGTCATCAGGCTTATATATGGAGCAAGTTTTGGCCTTTGAGCTACGATAACGCTATCAACATTATTGACCTGATAACCATGTTCACAAATAATTTCTGTTACCTGTTCCAAAAGCACCAGGCTCGAAATACCTTTATACTTGTCTTCTGTATCAGGAAAATGCCTGCCGATATCCCCTTGTCCCGCTGCTCCTAACAATGCATCCATAATGGAGTGTGCCAATACATCAGCATCCGAATGTCCTTCAAGACCCTTTTCAAATGGAACTGCCACCCCTCCCAGCACAAGCTCCCTGCCCATTACCAGGCGGTGAGCATCATAACCAACACCAAATCTCACCCAATACCCCTCCTCTTTAGAATCGCCTCAGCAACTACAATATCTTCGGGAGTGGT
The DNA here is from genome assembly GCF_048453025.1 of Phosphitispora sp. TUW77. GTDB lineage: Bacteria > Bacillota > Thermincolia > Thermincolales > UBA2595 > Phosphitispora. The sequence continues at coordinate 185,749 of NZ_CP156677.1, read as the reverse complement.
TATTTTAATATTTTCATAAGACCCGGGAATAACCTTAACCGGCACCCCCAACCTTTCAACGAGCGTAGCATCATCTGTTCCCATAAATTCTGCAGCCTTGGCCAGTTTATGAGCCTTCTTTATTAAATCAAGGCGAAAAACTTGAGGGGTCTGAATGCTCCACAGCCTTTTCCTCATTACTGTATCTATAATTATTCCTCCGGCATCAGTCCTTTTAATGGTATCACTTACAGGTACACCAGCTACAACTGCTCCGGTAATCTTAACTTCTTCAGCCAGCCTGTTAATCAGATTAATAGGCAAAAGCGGCCTGGCTCCATCATGAATCATGATATAATCGCTCGAATCATCTATTGCTTCCAGACCACAATATACCGAGTCCTGCCTCTCACTCCCCCCGGCAACAACAACAGTCGGTTTGCTTATTCCATAATTAGAAAGTATATCTTGACGATAATACTCCTCTTCACCAGAAGCACAAACCAGCACTATATCACTTATAATCCCGGCATCCTGAAAGACTCTCAGGGTATGCACTATAATTGGCATACCCTTAAGAAGTATAAACTGCTTATTTAAATAACTCTTCATTCTTCTGCCCTGACCTGCAGCAGGTATAATAGCTGTAAACTTATCCAATGAAATTCACCTCACTATAGGAGGATGGCGGGTCGTGGTCAAGATTCTTTTTATCAGACTTGAGTCTGGCAAAAATCATTCTGCCTGCTGCTGTTTGCAACACACTGGTAACAACAACTCCAGTTTTCCGCCCAATAAACTTCTTGCCACCGTCAACCACAATCATTGTGCCATCATCCAGGTAAGCAACACCCTGACCCATTTCCTTGCCATCTTTAATAACTTGTACCAACATCTCTTCACCAGGCAGCACAACCGGTTTCACTGCATTAGCAAGTTCATTAATGTTTAGTACCTTGACCCCATGCAGTTCAGCAACCTTATTTAGGTTATAATCGTTAGTCACTACTTTTGCATTTAACACCTGGGCAAGTTTGACAAGCTTACTATCAACCTCTGCAATTTCTTCAAAGTCCTGTTCATATATCTGTACCATTACATCTAGTTCTTTTCTGATTTTATTCAGAATATCAAGACCTCTGCGGCCCCTGTTTCTCTTTAGTAAATCTGATGAATCTGCAATATGCCTGAGTTCTTCCAAAATAAATCCCGGAATAATCAAAGTCCCCTCAATAAACCCGCTTTTACAGATATCTGCTATCCTCCCGTCAATAATCACACTAGTATCCAGTATTTTGCATGATTGGGCAGTCTTAATATCTGTTTTGGTTTGTTTATCCTTGCTAAAGCGCGGCAAAAAACCAAGCAGTTCTTCCTTCCTTTTCATTCCTACACTCAAACCCAAATATCCCAGCAGTAAAGTGACAATAATCCGCAAAATTCCGCCAACCCATAACGGAAGCCATGAAATAGCAGCCCCTAACAAAGTAGCTATAATAAGTCCAATTATTAAACCAACAGCACCACCGACTACCTCCTGAATTGACATTTTGATAAGCCTAAATTCAAGCCAAGAAGTGAACTGAACCGTCCGTTCGATAATACCTGATGCCAGAAGAATCCCTAAAAACCCACATAAAAAGGTAATAATACCTATAATTCCATAATGCATAACCGGTTTGGCGATATCAACCCCACCAATATTGCCGGGCAGATAATAATAACTTAACCCAAATCCAAGGCTCATGAGAAATATTATTACCATAATTTTTAAAGCCCTACGAAACAAATTATCACCCCCTTTCTTACGTATAGCTTATGATTTTATTATTACCATTATACGCCAACAAATAACGTAGTATCAAGAAAAAAGGTTGTCGTTATATGAGATACCCAGCTTAAAACCACTCATCAGCTAATCAAAAGGCGCACATCATTCAAAGATGTGCTTTCCTGAAGAAATAAAAATTAATACGTCAGAGCCCTGACGTATTAAGCAAAAACGGCATCCAGCATAAGTTCAATTTTCTCTTCCTCTGTGCCGCGAGCAAGAACTAGTTCACTGATAAGAATTTGTCTAGCGTTTTCCAACATTTTACGTTCACCCGTAGATAAACCCTTTTCTTGTTCACGTAAGATAAGATTCCTTACTACTTCAGCAACCTCATATATGTTACCGCTTTTAATTTTTTCCAGGTTATTTCTATACCGGTGATTCCAGTTCTGAGACATAGTGTTTTTTCTGTCATGCAATATATCAAGAACTTTTTGCACACCTTCTTCATTAATTACCTGCCGCAATCCAATTTCACTGACATTGTTTATTGGAATCATCACTTTCATGTCACCGATAGGCATTTTCATAATATAATACTTTCTCTTTTCACCGAGGACTTCTTGTTCTTCTATAGCCTCAATGATACCGGCTCCATGCATAGGATAAACTACTTTATCGCCAACATTAAACATCATAGACCTCCTATAGACGGGTTTATATAACAGTATAGCACAAACAATATAGCAGTGTCAAATAAAAATGTATTATATCATATCTTTTTCCAGTATGTCAATAAATTTTTTTAGCTTTTATCACATTGACAGGTGAAGACTAATCTAAGTATAATTAAGCTAAGATAATCTGATAAAATGTAACAGAGGGGGACATTATGAAGGATTTATTATGTGACGAATTTCAAAACACGGTCTCCGAACTGTTAATACGTCACCAGAGTGTACTTGATGTATTAAGCAAACTCCAAGAATCTTCGTCTCGCATTAACCGTAGTGTTACAAAATCCGTTACCAGTTGCGGGTGTATAGAAGTTAATGCCAAAAAAAGAATCATTCCGGAAAATATCTCAATAATGGAACTAAAAAAATATACAGAATCCCATCTTAATGGAGAACTATGTCCTAAATGCCTTGAAATTATCGAAGCCGAAATTGGACGGACTCTTTTTTACCTAGCGGCACTATGCAATCATATGGATATTAATCTTTATGATGTATTTATTAAAGAACACAAGAAACTTTTGACTTTAAGGTATTTTAATTTTACATAATTCTTCTTATTGAAATCATCAAAATAGCTCAAGCCAGCTTCCAGAGGGCTTGAGCTATTTTGAATCGCCTTTTTATCACTTACCAGTGATGCCTGTCCAAAAGGACCTGATCTCTATACCTTTTTAGGCCTTCCTTTATTGCCCTTGCCCTTACCTCGCCTATACCCTCGACATCGTCAAGTTCCTCAATGGATGCATTTAATATTCTCTGCAATGAAGCAAAGGTATCTACCAGATTTTTTATTACCGGCCAAGGCAGCCTGGGAATTTTATAAAGAATCCGGTATCCCCTAGGTGAAACAGACTGGTCTAAAATGCCGGAACTGCCTACATAACCCAGGGCACGGCATATTAAAGACAAGTCAAGCAAATCTTCCGCATCCCATTGGCCTATAGTTTGGAGTACTTCCTCAGGTTTTTTGTCTTCATGCAGGTAATAGTCTTCCACAATAAGCTGTCCATCATCTTCAACATTTGCTACCAGCTCATCCATCTGCATACTGACAAGGCGTCCCTCACTACCCAGTTCTCCAATATATGTTTCAATTTCTTTAACTACCCTGACAACCATTTCAGTACGCTGCAGGGCCTTGGCGACATCATAAAGAGTAACTAGGTCCTGAAATTCCAAAGTGCTAAGTGTTGCCAGTGATTTATCAAGAACCACTTTGTATTTTTCCAGGGTCTGTACTGCCTGATTGGCCTTTGTAAGAATGACCCCAATGTCCCTGAGAACATACTTACCCGCCCCTTTATAAATTGTGATTACATTTCTTCTTTGTGAAATCGAGATTACCATAGTCCCGGTCTGACGGGCCACTCTTTCCGCGGTCCGGTGACGAATTCCGGTTTCCACAGAAGGGATGACCGAATCAGGTATCAGCTGAGTGTTGGCATACAAAATCTTTTTAGCATCATTGCTCAAAATTATTGCACCATCCATCTTTGCCAACTCATATATGCCGGATGGAGTCAGGTCCGCATTAATCTCAAAACCCGCATCAATAATTTCCATAATCCTGGGGTTGTCGCCGATTACAATCAAGGCTCCGGTCCTGGCTCGAAGAATGTTTTCCAGCCCTTCTCTAAGGGGTGTACCCGGGGCCAGTATTTTGATAGCTTTTAGGAATTCGCCGTCAAGTAAATGCTCGTCTTTCAAATCTTCACCCCCAATGCTGTCTCAAATGCCTCATTAACTGTTTTCACACCAACTATATTGACGCCCGGGATATCCTTACACTGGGTACAGTTAGCCACAGGAATGACAAAATTGCAAAAACCCAGTTTCGTCCCCTCATGTATTCTCTTAGCCGCCTGGCTTATTGCCCTCACTTCCCCGGTAAGACCTATTTCACCTAAAACTATTGTTGACGGTTCAACCGGGATATCCCTGAAACTGGAGGCCAAGGCAACAGCAATACCCAAATCAACTGCAGGCTCGTCCAACTTGACACCTCCTGCCGCATTAACATATGTATCTTGACTACCCAAATGCAGTCCTACCCTCTTTTCCAAAACTGCTAAAATCAAATTTAACCGGTTATAATCAACCCCGCTGGTCATCCTCCTAGGGTTGCCAAAGCTGCTTGCACTTACCAGCGCCTGTATTTCAACCAGCACAGGCCTGGTTCCCTCGATACCCGCTATCACAACTGAGCCCGAAACACCGGTAGGCCGCTCAGCAAGGAATATTTGGGATGGATTCGTCACTTCTGCCAAGCCCTGGTCTCCCATCTCAAAAACCCCAATCTCATTAGTGGAACCAAAGCGGTTTTTGACTGCCCTCAAAATTCGAAAACTGTGATTGCGTTCCCCTTCAAAATATAGGACCGCATCAACTATATGTTCCAAAACTCTGGGTCCTGCAATAGACCCCTCTTTAGTTACGTGACCTACTATAAAAACAGGAACATTTCTGGTCTTAGCCTCCTGCATAAGAGAATAGGTGCATTCCCGAACCTGAACAACACTTCCAGGAGCTGATGGAATTTCCTCCCGAAAAATTGTCTGGATAGAATCAATGATGACAAGTTTCGGTGACAAACTTTGTATATAAATTAATATTTGCTCCAGTGAGGTTTCAGCTGCCACAAACAATTTTTCTGCAACAGCCCCAAGCCTGGCTGCCCTCATCTTAATCTGCCTGACAGACTCTTCAGCAGTAACATAAAGAGTAATGCCCCGCTCTTTTGCTACAACTGATGCGGCCTGGATGGCAATAGTTGATTTTCCAATCCCAGGATCGCCCCCAATCAGAACTAATGAACCGGGTACAATACCGCCTCCCAGAACCCTGTCCAGCTCTGCTATCCCGGTAATCACCCGTTCTTCGGAGATATCCGATACTTTGGTTATCGACAGCGGCTGTGAAACAGGCTGCTTTAGCCCGCTTTTTGTTTTCTTTGTATTTATTTCCTCAGAAAAGGAATTCCATGTGCCACAACCCGGACATCGCCCATACCACTTAAATTCTTCATGACCGCATTCGGTACAAATAAACCTGGTTCTTATTTTCGCCACGATATACCTCACAATACAAATTTCTTAACTAATAATTATACCATGCAAAATCAGTATCCACAAGGTACATTTTGATAGAATAAAGCGAAGAAAAGGCCATCCAAATCCGGCTGGCCTTTCCCCTCTACTCCAAGTTATCCTTCATTCTATCTGCCTTAAGTGCCTGCGCTCACCATGTCACCAACTACAACAATTCCTTCTGCACCTGCGTCAATAAGCAGTTTATTCCCTTTATTGAAATTTCCTGAAAGGATTTCTTCAGAAAGCCGGTCTTCTATATGTTTCTGAATAGCACGGCGCAGAGGCCTAGCCCCGTACATCTGGTCAAAACCTTCTTTGGCCAGGAATTCTTTAGCCTTTTCCGTAACCTCAATAATCAAATTACTCTCTCTCAGTCTTGCGGCAACTTCGTTCACCATAAGCTCAACAATTTGCTTGATATGGCTTTCATCCAAGGAATGGAATACAATAATTTCATCAATCCGGTTCAGGAATTCAGGCCTAAAGGTACGACGCAGTTCATTAGTTACTTTATCCTTCATATCTTCATAGCTTTTTTCCCTAGTTGCAGGCCGGAAGCCAAGTGAAGTTTCTTTTTTCAGCATTTCGGCACCAACATTTGATGTCATAATCAATACAGTATTGCGAAAATCAACAGTACGCCCTTTAGCATCTGTTAGCCTGCCGTCTTCCAGGACCTGAAGCAGAATGTTAAAGACTTCTGGATGAGCCTTTTCAATTTCATCAAGAAGAATTACACTATATGGTTTTCTCCTGACTGATTCTGTTAATTGACCTCCTTCATCGTACCCCACATATCCGGGAGGAGCTCCAACAAGCCTGGATACAGCGTGTTTTTCCATATATTCAGACATATCAATTCTAATCAAAGCATCCTCTTCGCCAAACAAAGCCTCCGCCAATGCCCTGGCAAGCTCAGTTTTGCCAACCCCTGTTGGGCCTAGGAAGATAAAAGACCCGATTGGCCGTTTGGGATCCTTAAGACCAGCCCGTGCCCGGCGGACAGCCCTGGATACCGCCTTAACCGCCTCATCCTGTCCGATAACCCGCTGGTGCAAGACCTCCTCCATTTTCAAAAGTCTTTCGCTCTCTTCTTCAGCCAGTTTACTAACAGGAATTCCCGTCCAACTGGATACAATATGAGCAATATCTTCTTCTTCAACAGTTTGCTTTTCAAACCCTTTTTGCTTTTCCCAGTCTTTTTTTATGTTATCCAGTTCTTCCCGAAGGTTTTGTTCACTATCCCTCAACCCGGCGGCTTTTTCGAATTCCTGTGCTGAAATAGCAGCTTCCTTTTCCTGGCGTATTTTTTCCAGCTCTTTTTCTTTCTCTTTAATTCCCGGAGGCGCAACATAAGTCTGCAGCCTGACTCTTGACGCAGCTTCATCAATAAGGTCAATAGCCTTATCAGGCATAAACCTATCGGTAATATACCTGTCTGACAACCTAACAGCGGCTTCAATTGCTTCATCAGAAATTTCTACTCGGTGATGGGCTTCATAGCGGTCCCTTAAACCACGGAGTATTTCCAGTGCTTCTTCAATATTTGGTTCTTCCACGGTAATAGGCTGAAACCTCCGCTCTAAGGCAGGGTCTTTCTCTATATGCTTACGATATTCATCAAGAGTTGTTGCACCAATACATTGCAGCTCACCTCTGGCCAAGGCCGGTTTCAGAATGTTAGCGGCATCAATTGCACCTTCTGCTGCTCCGGCTCCAATAAGGGTATGCAGTTCATCTATAAAAAGAATAATATTTCCGGCACTCCTGATTTCTTCCATTACTTTCTTCAAACGCTCCTCAAATTCACCACGGAACTTGGTCCCGGCAACAACTGATGCCAAGTCAAGGGTAACTACCCTTTTTGATAATAAGGTCTCCGGCACATTGCCTTGTTCAATTCTTTGGGCCAAACCCTCGGCAATGGCAGTTTTACCCACCCCAGGCTCACCAATAAGTACCGGGTTGTTCTTTGTTCTTCTGCTCAACACCTGGATTACCCGTTCAATTTCTTTCTCCCTGCCTACCACAGGGTCTAATTTACCTTCCTTACCCAAAACAGTCAAATCGCGACCAAACTCATCAAGATTTGGAGTAGCGGTTTTGGCATCGGTTGCTTTTGATTGTCCCCCCGACGACTGGCTCCCGTTTAACATCCCTATAACCCCCTTGCGGACAGAGTTCAAGTCTGCTCCAAGGTTTTGCAGCACAGTTGCCGCCACTCCTTCGCCTTCCCTGATAAGGCCGAGCAAAATATGCTCTGTCCCAATATAGTTATGGCCAAGGCTTCTGGCTTCATCAAATGAAAGTTCTAATACCTTCTTAGATCTGGGAGTGAAGCCAATATCCCCAATGGCAGCTCCGCCACCCTTACCAATAGTCTTTTCAACTTCCTGGCGGACCTTATCAGATTCTATGCCCAAAGAATGCAAAACCTTTGCAGCAATGCCGCCTCCTTCTCCGATTAAACCCAATAATAAGTGTTCAGTACCAACATAAGGGTAATTTGACCGTCTGGCTTCCTCCTGAGCCAGCATTAAAACCTTTTGAGCCCTTTCCGTAAATCTTCCAAACATAGATTTCACCTCACAATTTTAATTTATTTTTTCCCTTATAATTTCAGCTCGCAGCAAATCGCGTTCTTCGGCATTTAAATCCTTACCTGCCTTTTTAATAAGAAAAGCAGGTGTAGTAATAATTATCAATTCATTAATTTTTGCAAAATTTAAGTCTTTTAATAAACCCAGCTCCACTCCAAGCCTAAGGTTCGAAATGTTTTTCAGCGCTTCTTGGGAAGTCATTACCCTAGCCTGACTCATTATCCCAAAGGAGCGAAAAATTCTGTCCTCAATCACAGATTTATTATTATTGTAAATTTTTTCTCTGGTGGCCCTCTCCTGGGCAGCAACCTGTGTGGTTACTGTAAGAAGGTTTTTTACTATCTCTTCTTCAACATATCCCATAGTAACCTGGTTGGATACTTGAAAAATATTTCCATAGGCCTCAGTCCCTTCACCATAATATCCTCTTACAGCAAGGCCCAACTGAGCGACGGCAGCAACTATTTTACCCACCTGTTTTGTCATCACCATGCAAGGCAGATGAAGCATCACTGAAGCCCGAAGCCCTGTACCGACATTCGTGGGACAAGATGTAAGATATCCTCTCTTTTCACAATAACTATAATCCAATTGTTTTTCCAGGATATCATCTGTACCATTAGCCAAATTCCAGGCCTCCTCCAGCTGCAATCCCGGAAGGAGACACTGAATTCTCAAGTGGTCCTCTTCATTAACCATGATACTGACAGACTCATCTGCTGCTAAAACCACGGCACGGTTAGCCGGGTTTTGGATATGCTGGGGACTTATCAAATGCTTTTCTACCAATATCTGCCTTTCAATGGCAGTTAATTCAGACAGTAAGATAAACTCCGGATAATCTAGTTTTCCCGCTGCTTCATTTTGTATCACAACATTCCTGACTGCATTTAATATCTGATCAGCCTGTTCTTCGGACATAAAATGGGGAAAGGGGTAATCCTTTAAGTTTCTGGCCAACCTAATTCTGGAGCTTATAACTACATCTATATCAGGCCCCTCCCCCTCGGCCCACTTAGTTTTCGTACTGATTAAAGTATCCTTTATTGACATGAAGATACCCCCTAGCCAAGTTTCTTTTCCAGGCTGCGAATCTCATCCCTTATTTTAGCAGCCTTTTCATATTCCTCACGGTTGATAGCAGCCTTCAGCTCAAGTTTTAATCCCTCTATTTCCTTACGCAATCCGATAGTGCCTCCGGTCCTTTTAGGTATCTTGCCCATATGCACCGGATTCCCATGTACCCGTCTTAACACGGGTTCCAGCTTATTTTCAAAAACTTCATAGCATTTAGGGCAACCCAGTTTGCCAACTTTTGAAAACTGGGCATCAGTAAAACCACACTGCTCACACCGGACCGTCTCTTCACGTTTTTCTTGGGCCACATGACTTCCTGGCACAGGTTGATTAAACAAGTCGGCAAAAATATTGTGCAGCATCCATGTGGGTTCACCAAAACCGATATTATTTTCTTCCTGTGCACAAATGTCACAGAGATTTGCTTCGGTTTTCTTGCCATTAATAATTCTGGTCACATGAACTGTTGCCGGTCCCTTCTGACATTTTTCACATAACATGCCGGTACCCTCCTCCTATGCTTTATCTATGCTTAAACCAGTATCCCCAGCCCTTAAGACCACGATATCCCCAGGCAGGAAATCACCCCTGACTACATGGCGGCTAAATGGAGTTTCCACTTCCTGCCTAATCAGCCTTTTCAGCGGACGAGCGCCATATACCGCTTCATAACCTCTTGATGCCAGGTAATTAAGGGCACCATCCTTATAGCTCAGCTTTATCCCATTAGTGGCTAAGACATGGCGGGACAGTCTCTCCAACAGAAGTCCGGCAATTTTTCGAACATGCTCCTGTTCCAGGGCATGGAAAACCACAATTTCGTCAACCCTGTTAAGAAACTCAGGCCTAAAATGCTGCCTCATAATATTTAAGACACTGTTTCTCATTTGTTCAAAATCCCCGCCGCGTTCCTGATGAGCAAGAATCTCCTTGCTGCCTATATTTGATGTCATAATAACAACAGTATTCCTAAAGTTAACAGTACGCCCATGCCCATCTGTCAGTCTGCCGTCATCCAGTAATTGCAGCAGGACATTAAACACATCATGATGTGCTTTTTCAATTTCATCCAATAGTATAACCGAATAAGGCTTTCGCCTAACTGCCTCCGTCAATTGACCGCCTTCTTCATAGCCAACATATCCCGGCGGGGCTCCAATCAACCTGGAGACCGTATGCTTTTCCATATATTCAGACATATCCAGCCTAATAATACTGCGCTCATCATCAAAAAGTGCCTGTGCTAAAGCCCTGGCCAACTCAGTTTTGCCAACACCGGTCGGTCCCAAAAATATAAATGAACCAATAGGACGATTGGGGTCCTTAATCCCGGCCCTTGCTCTAAGTACAGCATCAGCAACGGCACGTACCGCCTCATCCTGGCCAATAACGCGTTTGTGCAATTCCTCATCAAGATGAAGTAGTTTTTCTTTTTCACCTTCCATCAACTTGCTGACCGGTATACCTGTCCAACGGCTAACTACCCTGGCAATATCCTCTGCATCAACTTCTTCCTTTAAAAGCATCCCGCTTTTCTGCTTGCCCGCCAGATGCTCTTCCTCTGATTTGAGCTGTCTTTCAAGATTATCAAGGCGGCTGTATTTCAGCTCTGCCAACCTGTTAAGGTCGTATTCACGCTCAGCTTTTTCCATTTCCTGCCTCGTTTGCTCAATTTCTTTCTTTAAGCTGCGTACTCTGGAAATGACTTCTTTTTCCACCTGCCACTGGGCCTTCATACCATCAGCTTCACTGCGCAATTCAGCCAACTGTTCCTTAATTTTGTTAAGCCGTTCTCCGGAAGCCTGATCCTTTTCTTTTCCCAAAGCGGCTTCTTCAATTTCCAGCTGCATGATTTTTCGTGTGATTTCATCCAACTCAGTCGGCATACTGTCAATTTCTGTACGCAGCTTCGCCGCGGCTTCATCCATAAGGTCAATTGCCTTATCGGGTAAAAACCGATCAGAAATGTAACGGTCAGACAGCATTGCCGCCGCCACAATAGCGCCATCCTGTATACGAACTCCATGATGTACCTCATAACGCTCTTTCAAGCCTCTTAAAATAGAAACTGTATCCTCAACCGAGGGAGGATTAACTATAATCGGCTGGAAACGACGCTCCAGAGCCGCGTCTTTTTCCACATATTTCCTATATTCATTTAAGGTAGTAGCACCAATTGTACGCAATTCACCCCTGGCCAGCATTGGCTTGAGAAGGTTCCCGGCATCAACCGAACCCTCAGCGGCGCCGGCACCGACAACTGTATGCAGTTCATCAATAAATAGGATTACTTTGCCATCTGACTCCTGAACCTCTTTGAGGACCGCTTTCAGCCTTTCCTCAAATTCACCGCGGTACTTGGCACCGGCAACAAGTGCGCCCATATCCAGATTTATCAAACATTTGTCCTTTAACCCCTCAGGGACATCGCCCGCTACAATCCGCCGTGCCAATCCTTCGGCAACAGCAGTCTTACCAACTCCAGGCTCTCCAATCAGTACCGGGTTATTTTTAGTTCTCCGAGAAAGAATTTCAATAATTCTTCGTATTTCATCATCACGGCCAATAACCGGATCTAATTTCCCGTCCCGTGCCAGTTTTGTTAAATCACGACCGTATCGTTCCAAAGCCTCATACGTTCCTTCAGGGTTTTCCCCGGTTACTCTCTGATTTCCCCTTACTGCCCGCAGTGAATTAAGCAGATTTTCACGGGTAAGCCCGGCCTCAGCTAAAGCTTCCTTAGTCTCTGGCTCCCCGTCTTCCAGCAAGGCTAACAGCAAATGTTCTACACTAACATAATCGTCCTTCATGTCCCTGGCTTCCTTTTCAGCTCTGACCAGGACACGCGCTAGACCGCTGCCCATTATAAGGGAGCCTTCATATCCCGTAACAACGGGAATTTTGTTTAACAGCCAGGAAACCCTTCCGGCAAAAATAGTCGGATTAACTCCGGCGTGTTCCAGAAACCGGGGGGTCATCCCCCCATCCTGCTCCATCATAGCAGCCAGCAGGTGTTTCCCGGTAAGTTCTTGGTGATGCCGTTCTGCAGCAAGCTGCTGGGCTGCAGAAATAGCTTCTCTGGATTTTTGAGTAAAGCGGTTAAAATCCATCTTTACACCCCCTCCCCTATTTTTTGTGCCTAAGTAATACCATCAACATTGATTTCAAAAGTACCGCCCTATGCCTTCGAGCTTCAGGATCTCTTTGCTCAGGCACCGCCACTTCTATAACGGTTTCCATAAGGTAGACCTCACGCCTTGAAATAATATTTTCTTCGAAAAGATAATGAATTAGGCCAATAGCCTCATCGGTGGAAATCTGTGTGCCAATTTTTTCATAAACAATATCAAGCAGTTCTTCCGATTCCTCCAGAGGGACTCTAATTATGCGGATAAAACCCCCGCCGCCCCTTCTAGTCTCAACAACATACCCCCTGCTTAAAGGGAATCTAGTACTTAAAACATAATTAATCTGAGACGGTACACAGCTAAATTTTTCAGCCAGTTCACTGCGGCGAAAAATAATTGCCCCACTGTTGCTCAGGCCTATTTTTGCTTTTATATATTCTTCAATGATATCAGTAATATTTGCCATATACATCCCCCCGCGAACGCCATATTCGACCTTTTTTGACTTTGACCTTTTTTGACTTTGACCTTTTTTGACCTTTAATATATTTTATACCTTTTTTGACCAAAATATTCAAGTCCTGTAATTGGATATATTTTGCCAAACTCATCTTTATCCGTCTGTTTTTTGCTATTATATTGTCATTAATCACTACAGGTATTTATTACGCTATGTTGCGCACGATATCTGATTTTGTTGCTGTTTGCTAATATTTTTTGGTCAGTAATTTATATTTATTCCTTTGACCTTTAGACCTTTTCTGACCTTTGTCGACATTTTGGCAGAAAAATTCTCTTCTAAACATAGATTTAATGTGGTAAAATGTAGATGGTTCGCTCCAGACCTCGTTTTCATTATTGACAGTGTGCTTGCGTCAGGTGGAGTATATTATATTCCGCCTGACGTTAAAATTAGTTTATATTTTTTATTCATTTATTATATATACGTGCAAATATGCATAGAATTATATTTACATGCAAAGATGCAAAGATGCATAAAAGGAAAGAGGGACTAATAAATGCTTAAACTGTTTAAAAAAGACCTGATCTTTCTCCACGCTCCGAGTGTTTACGATTTTAGAAAAGATACCATTATGTTCGGGCCAATCAGTGATGTTGTGCCCTCATCTCCTACTTTTGAAATGTATCCTGTTGGGATTACCAGCATTGGCGAAACTCTTGAGCATAATGGTTTCAATGTACAGATTGTCAATATTGCCTACCAGATGCTGAGAAATGAGGACTATGACGTTGAAAAAGTGATTGCTGCTATGAATCCGGTTGCCTTTGGGATTGACCTTCACTGGCTGCCTCATGTTCATGGCAGTATAGAGCTTGCCAAAATATGCAAGAAGTATCACCCGGATATTCCAGTCATTTTCGGGGGCTTATCATCTTCTTATTATCATGAAGAACTTATATCTTATCCGTTTGTTGACTTTGTTGTCAGGGGGGACAGCACAGAAGAACCAATGCTACAGTTAATGAAAGCTTTGAGATATGAACTTCCCTTTGATAAAATCCCAAACCTTACCTGGAAAACAACAGACGCCACCCCTATGATTAACCCGTTGACACACGTGCCGGAAAATATTGATTATATTTCGATACCTTGTTATAGTTATGTGGTGCGTTCAGTGTTCAAATACGCAAATTTGCATAATACCGTACCATACCTTGACTGGTTAAAATATCCGATTACAGCTCTGCTAACAGCACGGGGCTGCACTCAAAACTGTTCCATCTGCGGAGGCTCTGAATTCGCGTATAAAAGGATTTGCAACAGGGACAAGCCGGCATATAGATCACCTCAGTCCCTTATTGAAGATATCCGGCTTATCCAAAAACTTGGCCAAGCCCCAATTTTTGTGCTTCATGACCTGCGTCAAGCAGGCCCGGAATATGTAAACGAATTCTTTAGTTTACTAAAAAAGGAAAACGTAAAAAACGAACTGATTATAGAATTATTCTGGGAAGCCGATGATGAGTATTTTGCCAAAATTGCAGATGCAGTGCCAAAATTCAGCCTGGAAATGACCCTGGAAACCCATATAGAGTCTATCCGGAAGATGAACAGAAAATTTTCCTGTTCCAACGAACAGGTGGAAAACACTATAGCCTCAGCCTTTAAATACGGCTGTCGAAAAATTGATATCTTTTTCATGACCGGTATCCCCAAACAAACCTATGCACAAGCCGTAGATTCTATTAACTACTGCCGTCATTTGCTTGAAAAATTTGATGGTGATAAAAGATTGTCCCTGTTTATTGCACCATTAGCACCATTTCTAGACCCAGGTTGTCTGGCCTTTGAGTTCCCGGAAAAATACGGTTACAAAAAGTATTGCCACACACTTGAAGATCATTATCATGCACTCACCAAACCAAGTTGGAAACACATTCTTAGTTATGAAACGGACAGTATGACCCGTGATGAAATTGTACGCTCAACGTATGAAGCTGCTTTAAAACTTAATGCCCTTAAACACGAATATAACCTTATTGATGATGATGTTTACAAGCAGATAGAGTTCAGAATCAGCAGTGCTCAAGAAGTAATGGATGAAATAGACAAAATAATGGATATCAAGGATGAAGGCCTGAAACAAGATGCCATGAAAAAACTAAAAACCAAAGTCGAACAAATCAACCGGCATTCAATCTGCGGCAAAGATGAACTAAAGTGGCCCATCACACAGCGATTTGGAAATATTTTTTCCTTGGCTTCAGTTTTTATCCGGCTTTTGTTTGTAGAAGTGAAGCTTTTTTTCAATAGAGCCCGGCTGCTGCTGGGGCAAAAATAAACCTTTTTACTTTTTATTGTCATATATTATAGGTTTATATATTATCGATTGTGATTTTTCTTGCAATCTTGGAAATGGGGGAGAACTATGTTTCGCAAAGATTTAGTTTTTTTACACGCTCCCAGTGTTTATGATTTTCGGAAAGATACAATTATGTTTGGACCAATCAGTGATGTTGTGCCTTCAACAGCAACATTTGAAATGTATCCGGTTGGAATCACCAGTATTGCTGATAGCCTGGAACAAAACGGTTTTAATGTACAATTGATTAATCTTGCTTATCAGATGTTGAGAAATCCTAATTATGACGTGGAAAAGGTTATTGCCGGGCTTAACCCCAGATTGTTCGGCATTGACCTGCACTGGCTGCCACATGCCCATGGTAGTATTGAGGTAGCCAAAATAGTCAAAAAGCATCATCCTGATACGCCTGTTATTTTTGGCGGTCTGTCCGCCTCTTATTATCACAAAGAACTGGCAGCATACCCCTGTGTTGATTATGTCTTAAGAGGAGACTCTACAGAGGACCTTATCAAACAACTTATTATCGCTATAAGGCAAGGACGTCCGGTCGATAAAATCCCGAACCTTACCTGGAAAAAGTCGAACGGTGAAGTTGTTGTTAATCCTCTTACACACGTCCCTGATGATATGGACTATACCTCAATTCCTGGTTATAAATACGTTGTCCGCTCTGTTTTTAAATATGGCAGTCTGCATAACACCGTTCCTTATGCAGACTGGATAAAATATCCGGTAACAGCTCTGCTGACTTCCCGTGGCTGTACCCAGAACTGTTCTATCTGCGGCGGGTCGGCATCTGCATATAAAAAAATATGCAATAGGTCCAAACCGGCCTTCCGGTCACCAAAAGTAATGATTGAAGATATTCTTTTTCTGCAAAAACTCGGGCAGGCTCCGATATTTATCTTAAATGATTTTCGCATGGCAGGTCCCGAATTTACTGAGGAATTTTTAACATTACTAGAAAAATCCAATATAAAGAATGAACTGGTATTCGAGCTGTTTTTCCCGGCAGGTGATGAGTTTTTCGGGAGACTGGATAAAGCCCTGCCAAACTACAGTATTGAAATTACCTTGGAATCACATATTGAACGAATTCGTAAATTTAACGGAAAGCTCCCGATCAGCAATAAAAAAATAGAAGATACTTTAGAATCAGCCCTGAAAAATAACTGCCGTAAAATAGATATATTTTTCATGACAGGGATTCCCAAGCAATCTTATGAGGATGCCGTTTCTTCAGTAGATTATTGCCGCTACCTACTAGAAAAGTTTCAGGGTGATAAAAGGCTGTGTTTCTTTGTAGCCCCGCTGTCACCTTTCCTGGACCCCGGATGTCTGGCTTTCGAAGAACCCGAGAAATTCGGTTACAGGCAGTTTTACCGTACCCTCGAAGAACACCGCCAGGCTCTTACCAAGCCTAGTTGGAAATATATTCTTAGCTATGAAACTGATGCCATGACCAGGGACGAAATTGTTGATGCAACATATGAAGCGGCATTAAGATTGAATAAGGTTAAAAAAGACTATGGGTTAATTGATGAACCACTTTATAAAGATATCGAATACCGCATTAAAATGGCCCGGGATATAATCAAGGAAATTGACGATATAGTTAAACTTCCTCAAAATGAACAAAAAGTAAAGCTGCAGCAAATGCGTAAAAAAGTTGAAGCTGTGAATAAAGCCACCATATGCGGCAATGATGAACTAAAGTGGCCTTTTAAAGAAAGGCTGTCAAATGGCATCACACTTTTTAAAATTTTGGTTGGCCTGTTTTTCGAAGAATGGTGCCTCCTGTTTAAAAGAATCAAGCTGACATTAACAGATGATGATTTCAAGGTAGTACGTAAGTAGTATGGTTCAGTGAATGGCCTAATAATTTTCAGTATAATTAAGAGACGTGCATCCCGTTTGATGTACGTCTCTTTTCAATATCTGATAATATCATTTTGCCCCTTTTATTAAAGAAGACTGACTCCTAGTTATGAGTCAGCCCCGTATTTTTTATGGCTCCCCGGGTAGGATTCGAACCTACAACCTACCGGTTAACAGCCGGTTGCTCTACCATTGAGCTACCGAGGAGTATATCAACGAATAATATCTTAACATACTTTTAAACCTATTTCAAGTTTAATTAATTTGCCTGAAAACCTACACCTGGCACTTAACCCTACCCGGTTTCAACCATGGCAAACCCAGCCTGCATAAAAAAACACCAGAAATGCGCAAAATAGTTTTAATCATTGTTATATCCTTCTTTATGTTGTTTGATGTTCATCAATTTTTGAGAATACAGAAAAAGACGCTTTAGGGATTTACTAATTTCCCAAAAGCGTCTTCGCTCTTAATGCATCCCAGTATGCATATTCAATTTTACCCCCATCGACAGACTTTGTTATATAGCCTCTTCTCCACCTTCGCCGGTTCTGATACGCACTGCATTTTCAACAGGATAGACAAATATTTTGCCATCCCCGATTTCACCGGTTCTTGCTATATTAATAATAATCCTGACCACTTCATCAACCCACTTATCTCTAATAACAACCTCTACTTTAATTTTAGGTAATAGGTCAATTGTATATTCAGTCCCCCTGTAAACCTCCTTTTTTCCTTTTTGCAATCCGCATCCGATTACCTCGGTTACAGTCATGCCATGAATGCCGAATTTACCTAATGCTTCTTTAATATCATCCAGTTTAGACGGACGGATAACTGCTTCAATTTTTTTCATGGAAAACACCTCCTAGTTTTAATTCAAGTGCCGGATTATGGATACCAACTTTAGTGCTTCTAGTTACAGTACTTCCAACGGCAAAATCACGATAGGCATCCTCACCATGCTGGGTAATATCCAAGCCTGACTCTTCCTCTTCGGGTAATACGCGAAGTTTAAATACCAGACTAACTGCTTTCAAGATAAGATAAGTGCTTATGGCTGCAAAAGCATAAGTTGCTGCAACTGCGATAAGCTGTTTGATTACCAGTGAAGGATCACCGTAAAAAAGACCGTCTGCACCAGCCGGATTAACCGTCTTGGTGGCAAAGAAACCAGTGGCAATAGCCCCCCACGTTCCGCCAATACCGTGCATGCCAAAAGCATCAAGAGAATCGTCATATCCAAGTCTTCCTTTTACTACCGCAATCATAAAGTAACAGAGAACCCCGGAAACTATTCCAATTACAATTGCCGCCATTGGAGTGACAAAACCTGCGGCAGGAGTAATAGCTACCAGGCCGGCTACAGCACCACTGACTAGTCCAAGAACAGTAGGCTTGCCATGGTGCATCCACTCAGCTATCAACCAACCTAAAGCAGCAGCAGCAGCAGCCGTATTTGTGTTTACAAAGGCAGCCGCAGCAATGCCATTGGCACCTAAAGCACTGCCGGCATTAAACCCAAACCAGCCAAACCAAAGCAGACTTGCACCCATTACTACCATCGGAATATTATGAGGCAATGTTGGTTCCGAAGGCCGATTTTTACGTTTCCCCAACACGAGGCAGGCCACCAAAGCAGAAACCCCGGATATTATATGTACTACGGTACCACCTGCGAAATCAATGGCACCCAGGTTGCGAATCCAGCCATTAACTCCCCATACCCAATGGGCTACAGGATCATATACCAATGTCGCCCAAAGCAGTATAAACGCTGCAAAAGCAGGGAATCTCATCCTTTCCGCAACAGATCCTGAAATTAATGCCGGAGTAATAATGGCAAACATCATTTGGAATGCCATAAATAACTGGGCAGGAATAGTTGCGGCATAGTCAGGATTGGGATCAAGGCCGACACCTTTTAGTCCCAGCCATTCCAGGCCGCCAATCAAACCGGCATTATCAGGCCCAAAAGACAAAGTGTATCCAATGATAATCCATTGTACGGAAATTAACGCTATGGCTATAACACTTTGCATTGTAGTGCCCAATACATTCTTTTTCCTCACCATGCCTCCGTAAAATAAGGCTAATCCCGGAGTCATCAGAAAAACCATGGCTGTGGAAATAATAATAAATGTTGTATCCCCGGTATTTACAACCGGCGTATCTGCCGCCCAGGCTACCCCAGGAAGAGCAGCTGTCAAAAGGAATGTTAAAATAAAAACAATTTTTAAAGTCTTCATAAGCTTCACCCCAATATTAATTTTTATATGCTTAAACAAAAATACTCTCCTTCAGGAATCGACGCCAATCCCTGACTGAGAGCGTCTTTGCTCAACCCCAAAGTCAGCAATAAACTTAGGGCACGCTAAAAAACAAAAAGTGCTTTTTGAAAGTCCACCTTTCAAAAAGCACCGTTGCTAGCAGATACATCAATGTACCAAATATTTAATATAGATTTATTTTAACATGATGATTTTTGACTGTCAATAGTTATATTGAAAATTACGGACGAATTATATTTCCACCATCTGCATTAATACATTGTGCGGTGAGATATTTGGCATCCGCTGAAGCGAGAAAGACACAGATTCGTCCAATATCGTTCGGGTCTTTGACAGTTGCAAAAGTAAAAATCTCCGAAAGCCTTGATACAGGCTTATTTTTTTATCTTTTTTTCTTTTTTATATAGCGCACTTCCTCGCACTGTGTTATAATATAAGGGGAGGCGATGTCTATTATGAGACTGAAGGTAACCAAATCTAAGAATTCAGCTTCACTTTATGTAATTAAATCTGTCTATAACAGTAAAACTCAGTCAAATTCTTCCGTAATTGTTGAGAAGCTTGGAACCGAGGCAGAACTCAGAAAAAAATTAAATGGACAAGACCCTTATGAATGGGCAAAAAACTACATCGCTGAATTAAACCAAAAGGAAAAGGAACACAAACGAGATGTTATTGTTAAGTATTACCAATCCAAGTTGATTGATAGAGATAAACAACGTTCCTTTAACGGCGGTTATCTCTTCTTGCAACAACTTTATCATCAATTAGGTCTACACAGGATTTGCAAAGAAATCTCTAACAACTATAAGTTTACCTTTAATCTGGACTTTATTCTTTCAAGATTGATTTACGGCAGAATCTTATTCCCCTCGTCAAAACTTAATACCTATCAGGAATCAAAACGTTTATTGGAACAACCTAACTTCGAATTGCAGCATGTGTATAGAGCCTTAGAGGTAATTTCCAAAGAAATGGATTTTATACAATCTGAGCTTTACAAAAACAGCTTGTCTATTTCAAAGCGAAATGACCGTATTCTTTATTATGACTGCACAAATTACTTTTTTGAAATCGAACAGGAGGACGGTCTTAAACAATACGGTTTTGCCAAAGATCACAAACCAAACCCGATTGTTGAGATGGGCTTATTTATGGACGGAGATGGGATTCCTCTTGCTTTTAGTATTCATAGCGGCAATACCAATGAGCAAACGACCCTCAGACCTTTGGAAGAAAAAATCCTCAAAGACTTTGAACTATCAAAGTTTATTGTCTGCACAGATGCCGGACTTTCATCAACGGAAAATCGTAAATTCAACAATAAAAAAAACCGGGCATTCATTACAACCCAGTCTACCAAAAAGTTGAAAAAACATCTAAGAGAGTGGGCACTTGACCCTTCTGGATGGCGTCTTTCGGGCATCAACAAAACCTTTGACATTGGAATGCTCGCTCAGGATGAATTAACCTATGAAAAATACAAAGCCGAAACCTTTTTTAAGGAACGTTGGATTAAGGAAGATGGACTTGAGCAAAAACTTATTGTCACCTTTTCTTTAAAATATCGGGATTACCAGAGGCAGATAAGGAATAGACAGCTGGAACGTGCCATCAAACTAATTCAAACCAAGCCATCAGACATCAAGAAAAAAAGCCAAAATGACTTTAAACGTTTCATATCTCCCACCAACATTACAAATGATGGCGAAATAGCGGACAAAGTAATTTACAGCTTAAATGAACAAGCTATTGCTAATGAAGAAATGTTTGATGGATTTTATACAATATGCACAAACTTGGATGATGATGCTTCCACCATCACAAAGATCAATAACAGACGTTGGGAGATTGAAGAATCCTTTAGATTGATGAAAAGTGAGTTCAAAGCCAGACCTGTTTACTTAAGTAGAGATGACAGGATACAAGCACATTTCACTACCTGTTTTCTCGCATTGACCCTTTTTAGATATCTTGAAAAAAAACTTGGAGAACAATTTACGAGCCACAATATCATTACCGAATTAAGAGAAATGAACTTTTACTCGATTCCTGCCGAAGGCTATATACCTACCTATACCAGAACGGATTTTACAGATGCACTACATGAGGCATTCGGTTTTAGAACGGATTATCAAATTGTCAGTACAAAACTGATGAAAAAAATTTATAAAGACACTAAACTTTAAAAAAGTACGCACTTTTTCAAATATTAAAAAAGCTTGAAACGCCCTATTTATAAGGTGTTCCAAGCTTTTTGCGTCTCACAACTGTCAAAGACAGGATTTTAACATGATGATTTTTGACTGTCAATAGTTATATTGAAAATTACGGACGAATTATATTTCCACCATCTGCATTAATACATTGTGCGGTGAGATATTTGGCATCCGCTGAAGCGAGAAAGACACAGATTCGTCCAATATCGTTCTCAGAATCACCCACACGGCGCATAGCAGTCCGTTCGATAACGGTGCGCTGGTACATTTCGGGATACTTTTTAATCCATTCCTCAAAAGCAGGGGTCATCACAACAGGGCAGAGTTCGTTAACATTGATACCATATTTCCCCCATTCGTTTGCAGCTGAACGTGTGAGTCCGCTCGTAGCTGCCTTAGAAGTATTGTATGCGCCAGCTTCGAGCATTCCGTTCTGATGGCCACCGGATCCTAAGTTAATCACAGAACCCTTCGTTTCTTTTAGATACGGTAAAGCGTGCTTCATATAGAAAAACGCAGCAAGTGGACCTGTCCTGAAGTTAATCATAAAATCTTCTTCAGTGTAGTTCTCCAAGGGAGCTTGGGTAGTTCTTCTGTGTGCGTTATTGATGATTACGTCGATACGGCCAAACATTTCTACAGTCTTTTGGATAGCACTTTTGACAGCTTCCTCAGCACTACCATCTGCGATAAGCGCCAGCACCTTTATCCCATAATCACGTTCAAATTCTTCCTTGGCTGCAACTAAAACCTCTTCTACAACGTCAGTTATTACGAGCGATGCCCCTTCCTTAGCAAATGCGATAGCGACCCCTTTCCCGATGTTTTGACCACCTCCAGTAATGATGACAACTTTTCCTTCCATGATACCCATAGAATAACTCTCCTTCCAAAAATTAAGTTTTCATCACTAATACTCGTTTATTCTTGCAATTTCAGTTTTTTAAACTATGTCTAAGCATGAGGTATTGATGTTACCAATTTGATTTAACACCAAAAGGCAGGATTTAAATGCATAGAGTTGTTCTCCAACAGGCGTAGAACTCATTGAAGCAAGAAATGGGTACGTGACTCAGATCCCTTAAAACAATTATATTATATACTTATATTTCTTGTAAACCGAATTCGGAGTCAAAAAATGACATATATTAACATATCAACATCCTGGATTTCACTTTCGGCTTGCTATTCAAAATAGATAAACCACTTGTTCTCACAAGTGGTTTATCATATTAAATCCGGCAACGTCCTACTCTCCCAGGACCCTGCGGTCCAAGTACCATCAGCGCTGAGAGGCTTAACTGCCGTGTTCGGGATGGGAACGGGTGGATCCCTCTCGCCATTGTCACCGGAAACTTTAAACTATTTATAAACTTCGCCTGGCTGCGTCAGCTATCCTGCCTCCTCCTCCGACGTACCACCAGTACGCCTCCGTCGTCGGTCAGGATATCTTCCTTGCCATGCTCGTTTCTAAACAGTTTACTCAAGTATTTCTTAAATAAACTATTTAGAAATCTGAGGTCAATTTTAAATTGTTCCCTCAAAACTTTATAGAGGATTGTTTCGTAAGAATTGTTCACTACTGCTTCAGGTCAAGTCCTCGACCTATTAGTACCAGTTAGCTCAATACATTGCTGCACTTACACACCTGGCCTATCAACGTGGTAATCTTCCACGGGTCTTACTGGATTAACTCCATGGGAAATCTTATCTTGAGGTTAGTTTCCCGCTTAGATGCTTTCAGCGGTTATCTAATCCGCACATAGCTACCCAGCTGTGCCGCTGGCGCGACAACTGGTGCACCAGTGGTGCGTCCATCCCGGTCCTCTCGTACTAGGGACAGATCCTCTCAAATTTCCTGCGCCCGCGACGGATAGGGACCGAACTGTCTCACGACGTTCTGAACCCAGCTCATGTACCGCTTTAATGGGCGAACAGCCCAACCCTTGGGACCTACTTCAGCCCCAGGATGCGATAAGCCGACATCGAGGTGCCAAACCTCCCCGTCGATGTGGACTCTTGGGGGAGATAAGCCTGTTATCCCCGGGGTAGCTTTTATCCGTTGAGCGATGGCCCTTCCACTCGGAACCACCGGATCACTAAGCCCGACTTTCGTCCCTGCTCGACCCGTCGGTCTCGCAGTCAAGCTCCCTTCTGCCTTTACACTCTTCGACTGATTTCCATCCAGTCTGAGGGAACCTTTGGGCGCCTCCGTTACTCTTTGGGAGGCGACCGCCCCAGTCAAACTGCCCACCTGACAATGTCCCCCATCCGGATTACGGACGTGGGTTAGAACTTCAATACTTCAAGGGTGGTATCCCACCATCGACTCCTCACAGACTAGCGTCCATGTATCCTAGTCTCCCACCTATCCTGTACATGACGTACCAAAATCCAATGTCAGGCTGCAGTAAAGCTCCACGGGGTCTTTCTGTCCTGTCGCGGGTAGCCGGCATCTTCACCGGCATTACAATTTCGCCGAGCCCCTTGTTGAGACAGCGCCCAAATCGTTACGCCTTTCGTGCGGGTCGGAACTTACCCGACAAGGAATTTCGCTACCTTAGGACCGTTATAGTTACGGCCGCCGTTTACTGGGGCTTCGATTCAAAGCTTCGCTTGCGCTAACCTCTCCTCTTAACCTTCCAGCACCGGGCAGGCGTCAGCACCTATACGTCGTGTTTCCACTTTGCAGGCACCTGTGTTTTTGGTAAACAGTCGCTTGGGCCTCTCCTCTGCGACCCCTTCACGCTCCATGAGTGTTCATTTCACGTTAATGGGGTACCCCTTCTCCCGAAGTTACGGGGTCATTTTGCCGAGTTCCTTAACAAGGGTTCTCTCGCGCGCCTTAGGATTCTCTCCCTTCCTACCTGTGTCGGTTTACGGTACGGGCACCATTTTGCCTCGTTAGAGACTTTTCTAGACAGTGTGGGATCAGCTACTTCACTACTTGTTTTTCGTTCCCCGTCACGTCTCAGGATCTTGAACTGCGGTTTTGCCTACAGCTCTCCCTACTCGCTTGGACCAGCTCTTCCAATCGCTGGCTTAGCCTGCCCTCCTGTGTCATCCCTTCCTTCATACGGCTCGTGGTGGCATCGGATTCTCAACCGATTGTCCATCGCCTACGCTATACGCCTCGGCTTAGGTCCCGGCTTACCCTGGGCGGACGAGCCTTCCCCAGGAAACCTTAGGTTTTCGGCGGGCAGGATTCTCACCTGCCTTCTCGCGTACTCATACCGGCATTCTCACTTCTGTACAGTCCACTGCTCCTTACGGTACAGCTTCTACCCATACAGAACGCTCCCCTACCACTAAAATGTGTCTATTGACACTTCTTAATCCGAAGCTTCGGTGCCAGACTTAGCCCCGGTACATTTTCGGCGCAGGGCCACTCGACCAGTGAGCTATTACGCACTCTTTAAATGGTGGCTGCTTCTAAGCCAACATCCTGGTTGTCTATGCAATCCCACATCCTTCTCCACTTAGTCTGGACTTCGGGACCTTAGCTGTCGGTCTGGGCTGTTTCCCTCTCGACTACGGATCTTATCACTCGCAGTCTGACTCCCAAGGTAAATTTACGGTATTCGGAGTTTGATAAGGTTCGGTAACCTGGTAGGGCCCCTAGCCTAATCAGTGCTCTACCCCCGTAAATCATCCCTTGAGGCTAGCCCTAAAGCTATTTCGGGGAGAACCAGCTATCTCCGCGTTCGATTGGCATTTCACCCCTACCCACACCTCATCCGCCGACTTTTCAACGTCGGTCGGTTCGGGCCTCCACCAAGTCTTACCTTAGCTTCACCCTGGACATGGGTAGATCACGCGGTTTCGGGTCTACAGCAACGAACTTAGCGCCCTTTTAAGACTCGGTTTCCCTTCGGCTTCACACCTTAAGTGCTTAACCTTGCTCGTTACCGTAACTCGCCGGTTCATTCTACAAAAGGCACGCCGTCACGCATATATAGCGCTCCGACTGCTTGTAAGCATACGGTTTCAGGTTCTTTTTCACTCCCCTCCCGGGGTGCTTTTCACCTTTCCCTCACGGTACTTGTTCACTATCGGTCGCCAGGTAGTATTTAGCCTTAGGAGGTGGTCCTCCCAGATTCCCACGGGGTTTCACGTGTCCCGTGGTACTTGGGATACTCTCCGCTTAGCTTGACTTTTCATCTACAGGGGTATTACCTTCTGTGCCGGGACTTTCCAGTCCTCTTCGATTAAGCCTTGCTTCGCTTATGAGAGTCCCGCTACCCCAGTACACCTAAGTATACTGGTTTGGGCTCTTCCGCGTTCGCTCGCCGCTACTTACGGAATCACTGTTGTTTTCTTTTCCTCCGGGTACTTAGATGTTTCAGTTCCCCGGGTTG
The DNA here is from genome assembly GCF_048453025.1 of Phosphitispora sp. TUW77. GTDB lineage: Bacteria > Bacillota > Thermincolia > Thermincolales > UBA2595 > Phosphitispora. The sequence continues at coordinate 159,785 of NZ_CP156677.1, read as the reverse complement.
CCTCCTCTATGCCTATGTATTCAGCATAGGGTGACGGGATATTACTCCCGCCGGGTTGCCCCATTCGGATATCTACGGGTCGTTGCCTGCTTGCGGCTCACCGTAGCTTTTCGCAGCTTTCTACGTCCTTCCTCGGCTCCTGGCGCCTAGGCATCCGCCGTACGCTCTTATTAACTTGACCTCAGGCAGTAGTTTGATCGGCCATTGAAAAGCGACGCCTAGCTTCGTCAGCCGGCCCGCCCGAATCCTCACCGTAAATTACATTACGCCTCCGGTTCGTTCGATCCGTCTTCCTTGCTATGCTTGCATCTAAAAACCCTTTTGAGGTTCTTATTATGCTCTCGCATTTTATTTGCCGTTTTCCTTGCTTCCTTCTAGACATCAAGATTTCTCTCCACTTCTAAAAGGCGCGCTCGGTTTTCTTACTACTTTCTTCCTCTATAAAGTTTTCAAAGAACAGTATATCGAAGAACTTATAGTCCTTCAAAACTAAACAGTGCTTGACTGTTCACTAGTGAACAGTCTCGAAGAGATGGTTGATCGACCTAGGAGTGTATCGGTTGTTAATAAACTTCGCCTGACTGCGTCAACAGTTTCGTCGGAATCCTCACGTACATTCAGTACGCTCCGGCCCCTTCTCAACTGTTTCCTTGCCATGCTCGTTTCTAAACAACCTCCTTCTTTTTATAGAAGGTTAGTCTCCTTAGAAAGGAGGTGATCCAGCCGCACCTTCCGATACGGCTACCTTGTTACGACTTCACCCCAATCATCGGCCCCACCTTCGACGGCTGCCTCCTTGCGGTTAGCTCACCGGCTTCGGGTGTTGTCAACTTTCGTGGTGTGACGGGCGGTGTGTACAAGGCCCGGGAACGTATTCACCGCAGTATGCTGACCTGCGATTACTAGCGATTCCGACTTCATGCAGTCGAGTTGCAGACTGCAATCCGAACTGGGACCGGCTTTGATGGGATTTGCTCCGGGTCGCCCCTTCGCCGCCCATTGTACCGGCCATTGTAGTACGTGTGTAGCCCAGAACATAAGGGGCATGATGATTTGACGTCATCCCCACCTTCCTCCGGTTTGTCACCGGCAGTCTCTCTAGAGTGCCCAGCTTTACCTGATGGCAACTAAACATAGGGGTTGCGCTCGTTGCGGGACTTAACCCAACATCTCACGACACGAGCTGACGACAACCATGCACCACCTGTCTCCCTGTCTGCCCGAAGGCAGAAAATTATGTTTCCATAACGGTCAGGGGATGTCAAGCCCTGGTAAGGTTCTTCGCGTTGCGTCGAATTAAACCACATACTCCACCGCTTGTGCGGGCCCCCGTCAATTCCTTTGAGTTTCAGCCTTGCGGCCGTACTCCCCAGGCGGGGCACTTATTGTGTTAACTACGGCACAGAAGGGGTCGATACCTCCTACACCTAGTGCCCATCGTTTACGGCGTGGACTACCGGGGTATCTAATCCCGTTCGCTCCCCACGCTTTCGCACCTCAGCGTCAGTTGTATGCCAGGAAGCCGCCTTCGCCACTGGTGTTCCTCCTAATATCTACGCATTTCACCGCTACACTAGGAATTCCGCTTCCCTCTCATACCCTCAAGAAATCCAGTTTCAGAAGCAAGCTGACGGTTGAGCCGTCAGTTTACACTCCTGACTTAAATTCCCGCCTACGCGCGCTTTACGCCCAGTAATTCCGGACAACGCTCGCCACCTACGTATTACCGCGGCTGCTGGCACGTAGTTAGCCGTGGCTTCCTCCTCAGGTACCGTCATTTGTTTCTTCCCTGATGACAGAGTTTTACAACCCGAAGGCCTTCTTCACTCACGCGGCGTTGCTCCGTCAGGCTTTCGCCCATTGCGGAAGATTCCCCACTGCTGCCTCCCGTAGGAGTCTGGACCGTGTCTCAGTTCCAGTGTGGCCGTTCACCCTCTCAGGCCGGCTACTGATCGTCGCCTTGGTAGGCCGTTACCCTGCCAACTAGCTAATCAGACGCGGGCTCATCCGTAAGTAGATTGCTCCTTTGATTATCTCTACATGCGTAAAAATAATGTTATGCGGTATTAGCACCCGTTTCCAGGTGTTATCCCCCTCTTACGGGCAGATTGCCCACGCGTTACTCACCCGTCCGCCACTAGCTCTGCAGGATAGCAAGCTATCCCGCTTCGCCCGTTCGACTTGCATGTGTTAAGCACGCCGCCAGCGTTCGTCCTGAGCCAGGATCAAACTCTCCATGAATATCTTTAGTGACTTGCGCCACTAGTCTTCTTCAGCTGAGTGCTTGATTTAGCTCTCTTTTGTTTGTTGTTTCGGAATTACTCTTTTCCTTAGACGAGGTCTAATTCTTTGAGTTATTCGAGTTAGTTGTTGCTTTGCCAATACTGCTTAGCTCTCGGCTAACGTCTATTGGCTTCTATACAACCATCTCTCCACTGTTCAGTTTTCAAGGACCACCGGTTGTTGATGAGCTTCGCCTGGCGGTGTCAAAAGTTTCGTCGGAATCCTCACGTTTGGGGGTTTCCCGTTTTGTCAGAACGCCGAGGTTTTCTAAAACCTCGGGGTTTTGGTAACAAAATGGGGATTTCCTCTGCTACGCTCCGGTTCCTCCTCAACTTTTTCCTTGCCATACTCGCTCCTGAACAACCTTATCTTCTTTGGGTCTTATTTCCAGCAGCATCCATGCCTTATTTTATCGGCTTCCCTGCCGCGGAATTTCATATTACCATATTTGACCCGTATGTGTCAATTGGCAATTTATGCTTATATTCTTAACTTCTTAGCTTCTTCTCTCCGTTGCTCTCTCAAGCGCGGATTTATATCGTAACATAAATACCTAGAACGGTCAACTATAATCTAGTAAATAAATTGCGTTTTTATCGTATTTTCTATTGCAAATAAGTGTATATTCTTATAGTTAATGCTATTGTCGGCTATTAACTCATATCCCAGTATTATATCATTCTATATATGTATCTAGTTATGTATATTATATTGCACACAAAGGCAAGAATATATTAATAAAACAGATAACTTTTTAAAAAGGAGGGGTTGTTTTTGGATTATAAACGTGCTTCTGAAATAATTAGATCACCTGAAATCATCGATGTAACCTATAATGGTAAAAATATTTGGATTAAAAGCCTCAATTTAAATAATAATACTGCAGTGGTTTCACCCACCGCTAAAGGTGAGCCAGACATGACTGTTTCAATTAATTTACTTCAAGACTAATACTCTTATTTTAGTTGAAGCTTTTTAACATTTCAGCGCCATCTCAAGTCTGAAGCTCAGGTTTACTGATGATAATTAAGATTTGCATCAATTCGCTTGTTTTAAGTAAAGCACATTCTCTGAATCCCCGTTTCCCCCAAACATCTGGGTGAGCGGGATATTTTTATGTCCTATATAAAAGAAGAATAGTACTGTTCGAAGAATCTGGAATCATAACTTTATCTATAGTACAATAAAAGTGACATAACACAACACAAATACAAAAATTTAATTAACAAGGCTCAAAAAATCCGGAAGGAAGTGGATAAAGTGTTTATGCATGATAGGAAGGAACAACTTTTAAACGCCTGGACAGCTTTTGTTGACAAAGGGATAGTCAACGAAAACTGTGTGCGCAAGGAGATTGCAGATTCCTGGCGCCGCTGCCGTGCTTTAAATGTAGACCCAACTGGTGATGTTTTGAAATTCCTTAGTAAGGCTGAATTGGAAGTGCGCCGCGAGGCAAAACGGGAACTGCTCGATATTTCCTTCCCCATAATGAAAAACCTTTTCTCATTTGTAGAAGGGTCAGGTTTCTTCGTATCACTCTGCGACCAAGATGGGGTAGTTATAGAGACCCTTGTTGATCAGAAGGCAAATTGCTTGCTGTCAGGGCACAGATTTATGGGATGTGTTCATAGTGAAGAAAATGTCGGGACTAGTGCCGTAGCTCTGGCACTTGAGCTTGGCCACTCCATTCAGGTTTTTGCCAGTGAACACTACAAAAAGGTCAACCACCCATGGACAGCTTCAGCAGGGCCGATTTACGGCCATTCTCAAGAAATGATCGGAATACTTAGCATAGCCGGGAGTTTTGAAAATGTTCATTCCCATACCCTGGGCATGGTGGTCGCAGCCGTTAATGCCATTGAGGGCCAGCTTAAGATAAACAAAGTCCTGGAAGACCTCAAGGTCATTAATGAGAAAATGCAGGTTGATAGCCATTATCAGAATGCAATAGTGGATTCTATTTCAGAGGGCCTTATTGCAATTGATGAAAAAGGCCGCATTACCAAAATTAATGCTACTGCTGCCACCATGTTGAAAGTCAATGCCGAAGCCGTGTTATACTCTTCAATAAATGAACTTATGGGTTACCATGACCCTATTTCCCGGTCCCTGCAATCAGGTGACATAGTTAATGATGTGCAATGCCAAGCAGAGATAGGAAAAGGTAAAACCCACTGCACTATTACCTGCCGACCTATTCGCAACCCCGATAAAAAAATAGTAGGCCTGGTAGCTATTATCAGAGAAATCAAGGCTGTAAAACATCTGGTCCATCAGATGGTAGGGGCCAAAGCTAGGTTTGTCTTTGATGACCTGATTGGCCGGAATGCCTCTTACCTAAAAACCATCAAGCTGGCTAGGTGTGCGGCCGACAGCTCCTCTAATGTCCTTTTGCTTGGCGAGAGCGGCACCGGTAAGGAAATTTTTGCCCAAGCAATCCACAACGCCAGTGATAGGACCAAAGGGCCTTTTATTGCCATCAACTGTGGCGCTATTCCGCGTGAACTGGTCGGGAGTGAGATGTTTGGTTATAGTGATGGTGCTTTCACCGGCGCCAAACGCGGGGGCAATCCGGGTAAATTTGAACTCGCCGAGGGAGGCACCATATTCCTAGATGAAATAGGTGAAATGCCTATTGAGCTCCAGGCCCACCTCCTGCGCGTATTACAGGAAAAGGTTGTAACCAGGCTCGGCAGCACTCAGGTTATCCCGGTTGACGTAAGAGTAATCGCTGCCACCAGTAAAGACCTGCACCAAGAGGTAATAAAGGGAGGTTTTAGAAAGGACCTATATTACCGCCTCAATGTTTTAACTATTAACATGATACCTTTGAGAAACCGCCCAGATGATATTCTGGCACTGACCCGCTTTTTTATTGAAAAAATCAACCATCGGCTAGGTCAGCAGACGAATGTGATTCACCCGGAGGCTATAGACATCTTGCAAAGGTACAACTGGCCTGGTAATATCAGGGAACTGGAAAATGTTCTCGAAAGGGCAATCCATGTAGCAACAGGAGAGACATTAACCGTGGACTGCCTGCCGGAGGAAATTAAATTTAGCTCTTGTACTCAACATACCAGCACAGTGCCATTGCCTCAACAGTTGCCGGACGACGAAGTCGTCATTACCAGACATTGGAAGGACCCCGGTAAGGCGATCATAATTGAAGCCATAAAACGCAATGAGGGCAACCTTACCCGTACTGCCAAGGACTTAAGGATTGCCCGGAGTACTCTCTACAGCAAACTAAAAAAGTATTGCATTAGAATCAATACTGAGGATTCTATTTCCACTGAGATTCAAAACCCTATCCAAAACACCGGTTAAACATAACCGGTAGTAAATTGTAAACAAACACTTCTGGAAATATTGCATCTACAAGTACAAAGCACATATGAAATCGAACACAATCATACGCTTTCATACATAGCCGCACACTTTCATACATGGTCATACACAACCTTATAAAATCATACAATAATACAACACTCATATCGAACCAGAATTATTTTAAAATGGTATTCAAACAGGGTATTTAACATTAGGGCTAAACCTGCTTTCTAGGCAAAACAATGGTGAACAAACTTTAGGTTTTTTCACTTTTGGCATGATATTTGCATTGTAATATATTGCCTAGTTTATAAGGAGGTGATAATGTGCTCCTTCAACGTATGTTTCCCTGATTTCTTTTTAGCGGGACCGAATTATTGCTTGTAATTTAATAACTTATAATGGGAGTGTTAAAATGGCAAATCAAAACTCTAATGAGGGTACCGGATCGTTAATGAGCTTTATAAAACCACTTATCATAACTATTGTATTGATTGCATTATGCGCCGGGTTGTATGGAGGCCTAATGGTGCTAAATATTTTGACAGTATGGCTAGGTTTCGCATACGTATGGTATTTTGCATCTGTAAAACATTTTCAGTTCAGCAGTTTTCTAACAACCTTTATTGGTGGGTTAGTCGGAGTACTCATAGTTTATGCAATGCCATTTTTAAGCCTTTACATGGGACTTAATGGACAAATCATATGGTTAGTACTGCTTATACTTTTAATAACCTTTGTCATTCAAGGAAGGACTAAGTACCTTAATGATTTTACCATGTTGATAATAACAATCTTTTCAATCCCACATCTGGCCAAACCAGAAGAATTTACCATGGCCTTGATTACTTATGCAATTTTTGCAGTATTGTTGGGTGTACCATCTTATATCATGTATCGTAAAACCAATAAAGCTATTCAGAGTACTGGAATGTAAAGCCTAACGCCTAACTCTACTACAGCTAACTCTACAGTGTGTTTAAAAATTATGTGGCTTTAGTAACAGAGGTGGCATACGGCTTGGAGATCGTTTTATAAACAAGCAATGTGATCTTACCGTTCCCGACCAGATTGCTACTGCTACTGTAATTGAATGCCACTATCTCAAACTATAGATAAACCACTTGTTCTCACAAGTGGTTTATCATATTAAATCCGGCAACGTCCTACTCTCCCAGGACCCTGCGGTCTACCTGTCCAGATATCTCTAATTTCACTTCGTTCAATAAGAGACTATCTGGAGTGGCACTTGGTGCCTCCGGCACCGGCGCAAGTCTGAAGCTGGGGTCGCGCTGATGGTCCGACGTACCACCAGTACGCCTCCGTCGTCGGTCAGGATATCTTCCTTGCCATGCTCGTTTCTAAACAGTTTACTCAAGTATTTCTTAAATAAACTATTTAGAAATCTGAGGTCAGTTTTAAATTGTTCCCTCAAAACTTTATAGAGGATTGTTTCGTAAGAATTGTTCACTACTGCTTCAGGTCAAGTCCTCGACCTATTAGTACCAGTTAGCTCAATACATTGCTGCACTTACACACCTGGCCTATCAACGTGGTAATCTTCCACGGGTCTTACTGGATTAACTCCATGGGAAATCTTATCTTGAGGTTAGTTTCCCGCTTAGATGCTTTCAGCGGTTATCTAATCCGCACATAGCTACCCAGCTGTGCCGCTGGCGCGACAACTGGTGCACCAGTGGTGCGTCCATCCCGGTCCTCTCGTACTAGGGACAGATCCTCTCAAATTTCCTGCGCCCGCGACGGATAGGGACCGAACTGTCTCACGACGTTCTGAACCCAGCTCATGTACCGCTTTAATGGGCGAACAGCCCAACCCTTGGGACCTACTTCAGCCCCAGGATGCGATAAGCCGACATCGAGGTGCCAAACCTCCCCGTCGATGTGGACTCTTGGGGGAGATAAGCCTGTTATCCCCGGGGTAGCTTTTATCCGTTGAGCGATGGCCCTTCCACTCGGAACCACCGGATCACTAAGCCCGACTTTCGTCCCTGCTCGACCCGTCGGTCTCGCAGTCAAGCTCCCTTCTGCCTTTACACTCTTCGACTGATTTCCATCCAGTCTGAGGGAACCTTTGGGCGCCTCCGTTACTCTTTGGGAGGCGACCGCCCCAGTCAAACTGCCCACCTGACAATGTCCCCCATCCGGATTACGGACGTGGGTTAGAACTTCAATACTTCAAGGGTGGTATCCCACCATCGACTCCTCACAGACTAGCGTCCATGTATCCTAGTCTCCCACCTATCCTGTACATGACGTACCAAAATCCAATGTCAGGCTGCAGTAAAGCTCCACGGGGTCTTTCTGTCCTGTCGCGGGTAGCCGGCATCTTCACCGGCATTACAATTTCGCCGAGCCCCTTGTTGAGACAGCGCCCAAATCGTTACGCCTTTCGTGCGGGTCGGAACTTACCCGACAAGGAATTTCGCTACCTTAGGACCGTTATAGTTACGGCCGCCGTTTACTGGGGCTTCGATTCAAAGCTTCGCTTGCGCTAACCTCTCCTCTTAACCTTCCAGCACCGGGCAGGCGTCAGCACCTATACGTCGTGTTTCCACTTTGCAGGCACCTGTGTTTTTGGTAAACAGTCGCTTGGGCCTCTCCTCTGCGACCCCTTCACGCTCCATGAGTGTTCATTTCACGTTAATGGGGTACCCCTTCTCCCGAAGTTACGGGGTCATTTTGCCGAGTTCCTTAACAAGGGTTCTCTCGCGCGCCTTAGGATTCTCTCCCTTCCTACCTGTGTCGGTTTACGGTACGGGCACCATTTTGCCTCGTTAGAGACTTTTCTAGACAGTGTGGGATCAGCTACTTCACTACTTGTTTTTCGTTCCCCGTCACGTCTCAGGATTTTGAACTGCGGTTTTGCCTACAGCTCTCCCTACTCGCTTGGACCAGCTCTTCCAATCGCTGGCTTAGCCTGCCCTCCTGTGTCATCCCTTCCTTCATACGGCTCGTGGTGGCATCGGATTCTCAACCGATTGTCCATCGCCTACGCTATACGCCTCGGCTTAGGTCCCGGCTTACCCTGGGCGGACGAGCCTTCCCCAGGAAACCTTAGGTTTTCGGCGGGCAGGATTCTCACCTGCCTTCTCGCGTACTCATACCGGCATTCTCACTTCTGTACAGTCCACTGCTCCTTACGGTACAGCTTCTACCCATACAGAACGCTCCCCTACCACTAAAATGTGTCTATTGACACTTCTTAATCCGAAGCTTCGGTGCCAGACTTAGCCCCGGTACATTTTCGGCGCAGGGCCACTCGACCAGTGAGCTATTACGCACTCTTTAAATGGTGGCTGCTTCTAAGCCAACATCCTGGTTGTCTATGCAATCCCACATCCTTCTCCACTTAGTCTGGACTTCGGGACCTTAGCTGTCGGTCTGGGCTGTTTCCCTCTCGACTACGGATCTTATCACTCGCAGTCTGACTCCCAAGGTAAATTTACGGTATTCGGAGTTTGATAAGGTTCGGTAACCTGGTAGGGCCCCTAGCCTAATCAGTGCTCTACCCCCGTAAATCATCCCTTGAGGCTAGCCCTAAAGCTATTTCGGGGAGAACCAGCTATCTCCGCGTTCGATTGGCATTTCACCCCTACCCACACCTCATCCGCCGACTTTTCAACGTCGGTCGGTTCGGGCCTCCACCAAGTCTTACCTTAGCTTCACCCTGGACATGGGTAGATCACGCGGTTTCGGGTCTACAGCAACGAACTTAGCGCCCTTTTAAGACTCGGTTTCCCTTCGGCTTCACACCTTAAGTGCTTAACCTTGCTCGTTACCGTAACTCGCCGGTTCATTCTACAAAAGGCACGCCGTCACGCATATATAGCGCTCCGACTGCTTGTAAGCATACGGTTTCAGGTTCTTTTTCACTCCCCTCCCGGGGTGCTTTTCACCTTTCCCTCACGGTACTTGTTCACTATCGGTCGCCAGGTAGTATTTAGCCTTAGGAGGTGGTCCTCCCAGATTCCCACGGGGTTTCACGTGTCCCGTGGTACTTGGGATACTCTCCGCTTAGCTTGACTTTTCATCTACAGGGGTATTACCTTCTGTGCCGGGACTTTCCAGTCCTCTTCGATTAAGCCTTGCTTCGCTTATGAGAGTCCCGCTACCCCAGTACACCTAAGTATACTGGTTTGGGCTCTTCCGCGTTCGCTCGCCGCTACTTACGGAATCACTGTTGTTTTCTTTTCCTCCGGGTACTTAGATGTTTCAGTTCCCCGGGTTGCCTCCTCTATGCCTATGTATTCAGCATAGGGTGACGGGATATTACTCCCGCCGGGTTGCCCCATTCGGATATCTACGGGTCGTTGCCTGCTTGCGGCTCACCGTAGCTTTTCGCAGCTTTCTACGTCCTTCCTCGGCTCCTGGCGCCTAGGCATCCGCCGTACGCTCTTATTAACTTGACCTCAGGCAGTAGTTTGATCGGCCATTGAAAAGCGACGCCTAGCTTCGTCAGCCGGCCCGCCCGAATCCTCACCGTAAATTACATTACGCCTCCGGTTCGTTCGATCCGTCTTCCTTGCTATGCTTGCATCTAAAAACCCTTTTGAGGTTCTTATTATGCTCTCGCATTTTATTTGCCGTTTTCCTTGCTTCCTTCTAGACATCAAGATTTCTCTCCACTTCTAAAAGGCGCGCTCGGTTTTCTTACTACTTTCTTCCTCTATAAAGTTTTCAAGGAACAGTAAATAAAATTTTTTGGTGGAGATGAGCGGAATCGAACCGCTGACCCCCTGCTTGCAAGGCAGGTGCTCTCCCAGCTGAGCTACACCCCCACTATAAATATGCTTTATGGTGGGCCTAGGTGGACTTGAACCACCGACCTCACGCTTATCAGGCGTGCGCTCTAACCAGCTGAGCTATAAGCCCACAACCTTCATAGCTGGTTTCCTATCAGCTATGTATACGCCGGGTTAATAACCCCCGGCGCGTCCTGTATCATTATTTGGTTCAACTATTGATTCAGATGTTTGGATGTCTTATAAGTGTCTATTGTTTCGGCTTATGCTTCAACTGTTTTTTGATTTTTAGAAGAACTTATAGTCCTTCAAAACTAAACAGTGCTTGACTGTTCACTAGTGAACAGTCTCGAAGAGATGGTTGATCGACCTAGGAGTGTATCGGTTGTTAATAAACTTCGCCTGACTGCGTCAACAGTTTCGTCGGAATCCTCACGTACATTCAGTACGCTCCGGCCCCTTCTCAACTGTTTCCTTGCCATGCTCGTTTCTAAACAACCTCCTTCTTTTTATAGAAGGTTAGTCTCCTTAGAAAGGAGGTGATCCAGCCGCACCTTCCGATACGGCTACCTTGTTACGACTTCACCCCAATCATCGGCCCCACCTTCGACGGCTGCCTCCTTGCGGTTAGCTCACCGGCTTCGGGTGTTGTCAACTTTCGTGGTGTGACGGGCGGTGTGTACAAGGCCCGGGAACGTATTCACCGCAGTATGCTGACCTGCGATTACTAGCGATTCCGACTTCATGCAGTCGAGTTGCAGACTGCAATCCGAACTGGGACCGGCTTTGATGGGATTTGCTCCGGGTCGCCCCTTCGCCGCCCATTGTACCGGCCATTGTAGTACGTGTGTAGCCCAGAACATAAGGGGCATGATGATTTGACGTCATCCCCACCTTCCTCCGGTTTGTCACCGGCAGTCTCTCTAGAGTGCCCAGCTTTACCTGATGGCAACTAAACATAGGGGTTGCGCTCGTTGCGGGACTTAACCCAACATCTCACGACACGAGCTGACGACAACCATGCACCACCTGTCTCCCTGTCTGCCCGAAGGCAGAAAATTATGTTTCCATAACGGTCAGGGGATGTCAAGCCCTGGTAAGGTTCTTCGCGTTGCGTCGAATTAAACCACATACTCCACCGCTTGTGCGGGCCCCCGTCAATTCCTTTGAGTTTCAGCCTTGCGGCCGTACTCCCCAGGCGGGGCACTTATTGTGTTAACTACGGCACAGAAGGGGTCGATACCTCCTACACCTAGTGCCCATCGTTTACGGCGTGGACTACCGGGGTATCTAATCCCGTTCGCTCCCCACGCTTTCGCACCTCAGCGTCAGTTGTATGCCAGGAAGCCGCCTTCGCCACTGGTGTTCCTCCTAATATCTACGCATTTCACCGCTACACTAGGAATTCCGCTTCCCTCTCATACCCTCAAGAAATCCAGTTTCAGAAGCAAGCTGACGGTTGAGCCGTCAGTTTACACTCCTGACTTAAATTCCCGCCTACGCGCGCTTTACGCCCAGTAATTCCGGACAACGCTCGCCACCTACGTATTACCGCGGCTGCTGGCACGTAGTTAGCCGTGGCTTCCTCCTCAGGTACCGTCATTTGTTTCTTCCCTGATGACAGAGTTTTACAACCCGAAGGCCTTCTTCACTCACGCGGCGTTGCTCCGTCAGGCTTTCGCCCATTGCGGAAGATTCCCCACTGCTGCCTCCCGTAGGAGTCTGGACCGTGTCTCAGTTCCAGTGTGGCCGTTCACCCTCTCAGGCCGGCTACTGATCGTCGCCTTGGTAGGCCGTTACCCTGCCAACTAGCTAATCAGACGCGGGCTCATCCGTAAGTAGATTGCTCCTTTGATTATCTCTACATGCGTAAAAATAATGTTATGCGGTATTAGCACCCGTTTCCAGGTGTTATCCCCCTCTTACGGGCAGATTGCCCACGCGTTACTCACCCGTCCGCCACTAGCTCTGCAGGATAGCAAGCTATCCCGCTTCGCCCGTTCGACTTGCATGTGTTAAGCACGCCGCCAGCGTTCGTCCTGAGCCAGGATCAAACTCTCCGTGAATATCTTTAGTGACTTGCGCCACTAGTCTTCTTCAGCTGAGTGCTTGATTTAGCTCTCTTTTGTTTGTTGTTTCGGAATTACTCTTTTCCTTAGACGAGGTCTAATTCTTTGAGTTATTCGAGTTAGTTGTTGCTTTGCCAATACTGCTTAGCTCTCGGCTAACGTCTATTGGCTTCTATACAACCATCTCTCCACTGTTCAGTTTTCAAGGACCACCGGTTGTTGATGAGCTTCGCCTGGCGGTGTCAAAAGTTTCGTCGGAATCCTCACGTTTGGGGGTTTCCCGTTTTGTCAGAACGCCGAGGTTTTCTAAAACCTCGGGGTTTTGGTAACAAAATGGGGATTTCCTCTGCTACGCTCCGGTTCCTCCTCAACTTTTTCCTTGCCATACTCGCTCCTCAATAACCTATCTTCTTCTTTGGGTCTTATTTCCAGCGGCATCCATGCCTTATTTTATCGGCTTCCCTGCCGCGGAATTTCATATTACCATATTTGACCCGTATGTGTCAATTGGCAATTTATTGCTTATATTCTTAACTTCTTGGCTTCTTCTCTCCGTTACTCTCTCAAGCGCGGATTTGTATCGTAACATAAATACCCAGAACCGTCAACTGGTAATCTCTGTAACTGTCAAAAGCGCTTTATGCGCGCTTTTGGAACTTCATTGTACCATAGACAAACAGAGTTTGTCAAGCATGGCACATTCTAGGACGGTGTCAACTTTTTGTAGAACTTTATATAGACAACCTTCTGAAAGCAGTCTTTTTTCGCAAATCCGAATAAAACACTATGTATATATAAGATATATATTTCTAAGAAGGTCTAATCCCGTCGTTTCATCTGAGGAAATAACAGAACATCACGGATTGATAACGAATTTGTCAGCAACATAATTAACCTGTCTATACCTATACCAAGGCCGCCTGCCGGGGGCATCCCATACTCAAGGGCATTAATATAATTCTCATCCATCCGGTGTGCCTCATCATCACCGGATGCTCTCTGTTCAGCTTGCTGCCTAAAACGCTGCTCCTGATCAATAGGGTCATTTAACTCTGAAAACGCATTTGCCATCTCACGAGCATAAATAAATAGCTCAAATCGGTCCGTATACCTGGTGTCATCTTTTTTTCTTTTCGCTAAAGGTGATATTTCAATTGGATAGTCTATTATAAATGTAGGTTGAATTAATTTGGGTTCCACAAACTCCTCAAATATCTCATTAATAATAACCCCTCTGCTTGTACCTTTTTCTATGTCCAGACCCAGTCCACGTGCAGCTACAGCTGCCTCAACATCATCCCCAACCGGAGTAAAATCCAGCCCCGTATATTGATTTATTGCATCAATCATAGTAAGTCTGGGCCACGGTGGAGTCAAATCTATTTGCTGGCCATCGTATTCCACTATTAATGTTCCTAAAACTTCCCTAGCTGCCGTAGCAATCAAATCTTCTGTCAAGTCCATCATGTCATTATAGTCAGCATATGCCTGATACAATTCAAGCATTGTAAATTCCGGGTTATGCTTTGTAGAAATTCCCTCATTCCTAAAGTTCCGATTAATTTCATAAACCCTCTCTAATCCGCCAACCAACAGCCTTTTCAGGTATAGTTCGGGGGCAATTCTTAAGTAAAGGTCCATGTCAAGTGTGTTGTGATGTGTAATAAATGGTCTTGCAGCCGCTCCACCCGGAATAGGATGCATCATCGGGGTCTCAACTTCCAGAAACCCTTTGCTATCCAAATAATTCCTGATGGCCTTTATAATCCGACTGCGTGTAATAAAAACATCCTTCACCTCAGGATTTACAATTAAATCAACATATCTCTGCCGGTACCTTAATTCAACATCTTTCAAGCCATGCCATTTTTCCGGCAGCGGGCGCAATGATTTTGAAAGCAGTGTTATATGTTCAGCCCATACAGAAATTTCACCTTTACGGGTTTTAAACACTTTTCCGGAGAAACCAACGATATCACCAATGTCAAAATGAACAAACAGGTCATAAGTTTCCTCACCAACCTCATTTACCCTGACATATATCTGAATCAGTCCGGAAACATCTTGAATGTGGGCAAATGTAGCTTTACCCATATTTCTTTTCGCCATTATCCGGCCTGCTAAAACAACTGAAGTACCTTCGAGCAAATCAAAATTCTCAATAATATCTGCAGCACTATGACTAACTAAAAACTTAGCTCCAAACGGGTCAATCCCCTTTTCCCTAAGCTCGTCCAATTTTCTGCGGCGAATCAGCAACATTTCACTTAAATCCAGTTCCTGAGTCATTTTTCTAACCTCCAAAAAAGTCCGGAATCCTACAGGGTTCCGGACTTGCTTTTGTTATTTTTTAATATTCATTATTTGATACTGAAGTTTCCCGGCCGGAACTGAAACCTCAACAATACTGCCATTTTTTTGACCAAGTATCGCTTTACCAACTGGTGATTCATTGGAAATCTTGTTCTTTGCCGGATCAGCTTCCGCTGAGCCAACAATAGTATAATCTATCTCGTCTCCAACTTCAAGGTCTTTAAGAACCACTGTGGAACCAACTGAAACCACATCAGTATGAATATCGCCCTCATCAATTACCTTGGCATTGCGAAGCATTTTTTCCAGTGTCAGAATTCTTCCTTCAATCATTGCCTGTTCATTTTTTGCATCTTCATACTCAGAGTTTTCACTTATATCACCAAATTCGATGGCTTCCTTAATCCTCTCGGCAACCTCTCTTCTCTTAACAGATTTATAATGTTCCAATTCCTCTTCAAGTTTTTTGAGGCCTTCAAGAGTAAGTATTACTTCTTTTTCACTCATTATCTCGCTCCCCTTTAAATTTTAGGCCAAGACCCGGCCATTCCAAGCAATATAACCATACTTGAATTTTGTATCTAAAGCACTAAAAGAGTGTCAAGTAACCACTTGACACTAACAGCATTGCTGCAAAACTGATGACTACAGAATGCATTTCTCTTGGGAAATATTATAAAGATATTACTCATCATTGTCAAGGAAATCAAAGTAAAACTATCAGTAACGCAAATGGTCCGTTACTCTATTCACTACGGATTCTCGCCTTACATGACGGTGGTGATTTGCTGCACAGACTTCCAAGTAACCTCTTACCCCAAATCCATAACTTTTTGCCATTTCTTTTAAAGCATCAACTTTTTTTACATCAACTAAACTATCAACTAAAATGGAGTAACGATTTTTCCCTAAAGTCAATATTAAGGTTTCTGCCATCCACGGATATACCAATCCTGAAGGCAGGCGAAAATCTATAGCTAACTCTGAGATTCCGGGTATTTCTACAAGTCCCCCATCAATAAACTTCAAGTCATTTCTTAGTACTACCATATTCTGCAGGATTTTTAGTATAGTCAAATCCTCAATAGATATTCCCTCACCTCTCAAAAAACATATAACCGCACCTGTTTTAAAATCTTCTCTCCTAATTTCCAGCCCTATGGAAGAAACATCGATAAAAACAATATCCGACATATTAAGAACCTGCTTAACACTTTGGACAGTTTTAACAGGTAAGCCCGTATCATAAAGAATCCGATTTGTCATCTGACGAAGCTTTACTTGATTATCACCTGCCAATACCAAGTTTTTTACTTCCGAGGCCAGAATGGCTGCACACACGCTTCCGGTGTAACCTGTGGCTCCCAACACCGCAACGGTCACCTGATCCATATCGTATCCCCTGGCAGCAGCTGCCAATTTCACCCCTTCAACTGCAGCAAAAATACTATAATTATGCCCGAACGTTATGCAAATTTTGAAACCCTCTGCCATAATTGTTTCTTTTAACCCCGGAACAGCCGGAAGAGAACCTCCAAGCCCAACTACT
Organism: Phosphitispora sp. TUW77; assembly: GCF_048453025.1. GTDB lineage: Bacteria > Bacillota > Thermincolia > Thermincolales > UBA2595 > Phosphitispora. The sequence goes on along the minus strand of NZ_CP156677.1, from coordinate 143,475 downwards.
TCAGCTCCCAGCTTTTCAGCCGCCTTTATAGTCTGAACAATTCTTTTTAAATGCTTTTTTTTCGGCAACCCTGTAATTTCCTTCTCTGTCAATGGGCAAAATATGTTCCAGCCCTTGCAGGTAATATTATCAAAGCGGATCTCCAGTTCTGCAGACTTAAACAGAGAACTGTGTTTCAGTAGCTTGTTTATCAGAATACCCGGCAACAACCTGATTGCCGGGTAATTCATCTTAAACTCATCTATATCAATAGAATGGTTAATAAAGGCAAACCTTTTCACTAAGGCGGTCCCCCTAACCGGTCATTTCTCCTGCGAAATTAACTACTCTGGGCATAAACCCTACACTTTTCAGGAGCCCGGAATAATCTTCGGGCATCATTTCATCAGGTTTTTTGCCAGACAATGCAATCAAAACCGCTTCCATAACATTTGTACCAAAGGACCTTCCGTTAATTTCCGGAGTTGTTGTAATCAACTGTTTGATTCCCCTGTCTTTCAACAATTGTATGTCTGTTGGAGTAACAGTATTCGTAATAATACACTTGCCAGACAATTTTTCAGGCATGTACCTCCTGATGAAATGAAAATCCCCTGCTATGATATCAGCTCGCTCATAGTAAGTGCCGTACTTCGGAGTCTGCTGTTCCTGTTTGCCACCAGTCGGATACAAAATTTTAAAAGGCAATTTTACAATAATAGGTGCAATTATTCTAGCTATCCTTTGCAGTGAATTAATTGATGAAATACTAACCGGAAGTCCTAAAGCAAATATCAGGTCACCAAAAGTCATTTCGGCTCCAGCTGCAGAAAGACTTTCTGCCATGCCAAACCGGTCAACTGCACATACCATTAAAACCTTTTTATTTGCGAATACGATTCCCAATTCGTTCTGCAAATATGCAATCACATTTCGCTCAAGTGTGTTTTTCAAACCACTGCCATCCACTACAGGAGACTTGCTCGCAGCTAGGGCAATCCTTTTAGCATCCCTAAACGTGTAACGTTTAGCGCCAGCATAGATATATAGGTCAATTCCCCCTAACCCAAAGGCATTTACCTGTCCATCATTTTTCCGGATAAGTTCAATGGCTTTTTCAATATCACCATTTGTCCCTATCCGTTCTATAAGAATTCTCTGGCCCAATATTTCTGTTTCAACAGAATGGTTCCGAATTGAAGACCCTAAACTAACACTCATAACCCGTTTCAAAAGTAATGGCCTCCTTTTAAAATCTTACCGCCAATTCATAGCAGATTCCTGCCGCTGCTCCCAATTAATACTACTTTAACCATTTTTCGGAAAGTTATGTGCGCAACACTGTATACATACCAAAACCATTCTAACAAAATTATCCATCATGAAGAGTATTTCTATACTCCTGTAAAACTTCAACAAGACCTTCCGTGGTCTCGGTTTCATTAACCACCTGTCGAATCCTTGAAGAATCCTTCAATCCCTTTATATACCAGGCAATATGTTTTCTCATCTCCCGGACGGCCTTATATTCACCCTTCAGTTTTACTACCATCTTAAGGTGCCTTATAGCCATCTTAATCTTATCTTCAAAGCTTGGCGGCAAATTGTCGGTGCCACTTTCCAAAAAACAAACGGTACGCTGAAATAACCATGGATTGCCCAATGCCCCTCTGCCGATCATAACTGCGTCACATCCTGTTTGCCTAATCATTTCCCGAGCATCACCGGGTCTAAAAACATCTCCATTCCCAACCACCGGAATTCCTACCGCCTGCTTTACCATACCGATAATTCTCCAGTCGGCCTTTCCTGAATAAAACTGACCACGTGTTCGCCCGTGTACCGTTACCATAGAAGCCCCAACTGCCTCTGCCATTTTTGCCAATTCAACAGCATTCACAGACTCCTCATCCCAACCCTTCCTCATCTTCACTGATACAGGTATATCAACAGCTTTAACTACTGCCTCTATAATCCTTCCCGCCAACGACAGATTAGTCATTAAAGCACATCCCTCGTTGTTCCTGACTACCTTTGGGGCTGGGCAGCCCATATTTATATCAATAATACTTGCTCCCGCGGCTTGTATTATGCCAGCAGCAGCAGCCATTCTTTCAGGGTCACTGCCAAATATCTGTATGCCTGTCGGTCCCTGTTCACCGGTTAAGTCAAACATCATTTTTGTTCTTTCACTGTCATAAGCCAGGGCATTAACACTAATCATTTCAGTAAAAGTAAGTCCACAACCCGCTTCTTCAGCAAGTAAACGAAATGCTTTATCAGAAATCCCCGACATTGGCGCTGATATTACCCTGTTGGCGAGCCTTAAGCACCCAAACTTTATGTCTGCTTCCACAGCCTAATCTCCTTTGTTACGTTCATAAATAATCCTTAACCCCTCCAGGGTTAAATTTGAGTTTATGGTATCAATCATCTCAGATTCATTGCTGATAAGTTCGGCATGCCCTCCCGTAGCAACAACATAAGCTTTTCCACCCAGCTCTTTTTTCATGCGCCTTACGATGCCTTCTGTCTGACCGACTAATCCATAAACTATACCGGCCTGCATGCTTGTAACTGTATTTTTCCCAATAACTGCTTTGGGTTTTAACAATTCAATTCTGGGCAGTTTAGCCGCTTTTGTATAAAGCGCTTCTGTAGATATACCAATGCCTGGGGCTATTGCACCACCAAGATAGGCACCATCGGCGGATACTGCGTCGAAAGTGGTTGCTGTACCAAAGTCAACCACAATCAATGGTCCTCCATAGAGGTCATAGGCGGCAATGGCGTTGACTATCCGGTCAGCACCCACCTCTCTGGGATTGTCATACCTGATAGGCATAGCGGTCTTAATTCCCGGGCCCACAATCAAAGGCTTCTTTTGAAAGTACTTTACCGACATGGTTTCAAGAGCCGGCATAACTGTAGGTACCACTGAGCAAAGAACAACTGCTTGCACTTCACTGCAATTAATGCCGGAATAGTTAAAAAACATACTTATCTGCAAACCATACTCATCAGCAGTTTTATCCTTGTTAGTGGAAATCCGCCAGCTTCTCTCCAGCAGCTTTCCTCTAAAGACACCCAATACAATATTCGTATTCCCAACATCAAGAACCATCAACATGTGATGACACCATCCTCATATTAACTAGTATTATTAGCATTCTGTTAAAGAAAATTATAACACAATAAACAAAACTCCCGAAGGAGTTTTTGGAAGTTAGCTCTTTAATTTTTTGTATTATCTATTATCGTTCTCCCTAAGAGCCAGACCTACTTCGATTTCACCGAACTCAGTTATGAGCGGAATTTGAATCCTCTTTATGTTAATAGTTGATATTATTACCCCACGACCAGATACAACTGTAGGCGGTGCAAGAGTGGACAGATATCCGGCCTTTTCCAGTTCGGCACTGGCAATACCGGTAATCACATTGCCCATCTCCGCAATCGCACTTTCAACCATTTCGTTAAAAACAACCACTCGTTCATTTAATAGAACAGATACAATATTTTTGGCTGTTCTTTCAGACATACCATACATCACAAGTCCCTGAACAGCCCCAATAACCCCAATTAAAACCGTTATATCCTGGCAAGTATGAGAAGAAGCTTCTATAGTTAACTGCCCTTTTTCAACCGGAATGGAACGACCCGTTTCTGTTTCCAGCACTTTTGTGGTAGCAGTAACGAAAGGGCTGATAAACTCTACCTTCAAACTCCTTCACTCCTCTCCCATTGTTGAAACTTTCGACAGTATTGCTGTTTTTCCCTTCTTTACAGTCAAAAATATAATTTAGTTTTTTATTTGTTACAGAGCTATAGAGTTTTACGCAGGAGAAAAGCAAATAGCTGTCGAAACTGATGGTACAGGAACAGGGAAGTATAATAGTGTAAATTAATTTTTATTTATTTGACTAAAATACTAAATATAAGCATATATTTAATAATATCGTTTTTGTTTATCGTTTTTGCTTGATTCTATACCGAAGGGACTGGATTGTTTTGAGTATAAAAATACTAAACCCATCAACAGACAAACTGTTAAAAAGTTTTAAACTAGATATCCCATATATAAAAGCTCAGGGACTGTATCTTTATGATCAACAGGGTAATTCATATCTTGACTTTATTTCACAGTACGGAGCGGTACCCTTTGGGTACAATTACCCGGAAATAATATCTGCCGCGCAAGATTTTTTGAGTTCAGGCCTTCCCACAATGGTACAGCCGTCAGTGCCGGTAAAAGCAGTAGAATTGGCAGACAAACTAATTAAACTCGCTCCGGGAGAAATGGCCCAGGCCACCTTCTGTCAAAGCGGCGCTGAAGCAGTTGAGACAGCTATCAAGTTAGCCCGTTCTACAACAGAAAAGAATATAATTTTATCTACAAATAACAGTTTTCATGGGAAAACCCTTGGCGCCTTGTCTGCTACTGGGAGACCTGTATACCAGGAACCTTTTTTTGCGCCTGCACCCGGGTTTGAGACCATTGATTTTAACGACATTGAAGCATTGGAAACCAAGTTGAAAAATCAAGGCAGTGAAATTGCTGCATTTATTGTTGAACCTATCCAGGGTGAAGGAGGAATAATCATTCCCTCCGACAACTACCTCAAACATGCAGAACAGATTTGCCGCAAGTACGGTGTCCTATTTATTATTGATGAAGTTCAGACAGGCCTAGGCAGAACCGGCAGCCTTTTCGCCTCTGAAATGGCTGGACTCAGCCCTGATATTATGTTGTTATCTAAGGCGCTAGGCGGCGGCTTAGTTCCCCTGGGTGTCTGCCTGAGTTCTAAACATGCCTGGAATGACGGATTTGGCAAGCTGCATAGTTCTACTTTTGCCAATAATAATTTCACCTGCTCTATTGGCCTTGCAGTTATTGACATCCTGACAGCGAATAAGCAATCACTGGTCAAATCCGCAGCGGTGATGGGTTCACATCTTTTGGAGGGCCTTAAAAATATAGACGCCAAATTTCCGGGGGTAATTAAAGATTTGCGTGGACAAGGGCTGATGGTTGGGGTGGAATTCAACAATTTCGACGGTTCCGAATCCTTTAGCATCCGATATTTAGCTCAGCAGGGCGGTTTTTCTGCACTCCTGGCAGGTTACCTGCTGCATGTTCACAATATACGGTGTGCCCCATTTCTGAATAATTCTATGACTCTACGGCTCCAGCCTGCCCTAACCGTTAGCAGTAAGCAAATCGTACAGGCTCTGAAAGCACTGGAAAACGTAGTCAAGATACTTTATTATCAGGATTACAGTGAGTTATACAGCTACATTTTAGATCGGAAAAGTGACGGAACGATTGCCGATTTTAGAAAATACCGGAAACCTGTCAAATCATCATCTCTTCTCGATGGAGAAAAACCTACTGAAAAATTTGCTTTTTTGATTCATTACCCGGCAGTTGAGGACTTGACCAAAAACAACCCTTCTTTTAGCAAACTGGAAGAGGCAGAACTGGAAAAGCTGCTGGATTGGGAAGCTTCTTTAGATGCTTCACCGGATGTTATTATTCATCTTCCAGCCTTTAAATCAAAAGCCGGCAAAATTGCTGAAGGCTGGTTGATTGGCGTTCCGTACAGCGGCAAACACCTTCTGGATATGCCCAGAAAAAAAGCCGTATCAGCTTTATCTGAAGCCATTGACCTTGCTAAAGACTTGGGAGCAAAAATTGTAGGTCTTGGGGCATATACATCTATTGTCAGCCGGGGTGGCGCTGACCTTCAAGGAAAAGGTATAGCCATTACTTCAGGCAACAGCTTTACTGTAGCTACAGCTTTCGATGCCCTAATGAAAGGCGCAGCCATGATGAACATTAAACTCGAAAATTCAGTGGGAGCGGTGATAGGGGCAACCGGAGCCATAGGAAGAGTCTCTGCCATTATGCTGGCACAAGAAGCAGGCCAGCTTTATCTGGTGGGTAACCCAGGTAAAGAAAAAACCAGCTTGCGCAGGTTGGAAAAACTTGCAGATGAAATATATGGATATATATTTACAGATTTAATAAAAAACAATGCTTTACTTGACCATCAGAAGGGAATTGCCAAATGGCTGAAAGGATTTATCAGCCACCTAAGCAGTTCAGACTCAAAACAGGTAGAAAAACTTGTGAGTATAGTCAAGAAAAATATTGATTTTTCGTTCTCCGAATTTATTAATAATAATCTGGCACGAACCGGCAAATTCAGCAGTCCCCCAATAAAGACCACTGTAAACATACGCCAGGCGCTGCTACAGTCTGACCTGGTAATCACTGCATCAAGTTCGACATCTTGCTTGATAATGCCAAAAAATCTTAAACAAGGTTGTGTCATTTGTGATGTTGCCCGTCCGGCAGATGTCTCCCGTTCTGTACTCAGCAGCCGGACGGATGTCCTGGTAATTGAAGGCGGCCTGGTTAAATACCCTGATAAAATATGCTTTGGGCAGAATATCGGTTATGCCCCGGGAATGAATCTCGCCTGCCTCTCGGAAACAATGCTCCTTGCCCTTGAGGGTGACTACCGTGACTTCAGTATTGGGCTAAAACTGCCGATAGAAGATATCTACTACCTTAAAAAACTTGCCCGGAAGCATGGTTTCAAACTTGCCATGCCGCAGAATACAAAAGGTGTAATAACCCCGGAAATAGCTGAAACTGCACGCAAAAACGCACGCTGCATAGATGTACGGAAAAAAGCCTAAACTTCCTTCTGGATTTTAACCTGCCTGGCAACAGGAACTGCTATTACTGAAACAATAATTGCTTTAATCAAGTCAGACAAAATAAATGGAAGGAAAACATAATTTATGACTGTCCACCCCGTCATAGCTTTGCCTAAGTAAAAGTTCATCACAAAATAGAAATACGGGATACCAACCAGATAGAGGACTGCTATTCCGGCACATGATGCTATGAAATAACTCCACATAGTATTTTTGGCAATCTTTTCAGTTACTTTTCCTGCCACATAGCTAGCGCCAATAAATCCAAACAGGAACCCGGCAGTTGGTTTAATCAAGTAAGCCAGCCCGCCATATGGAGGAGTTTGAAAAACAGGTATCCCGACTAGTCCGATAACTAGATAAACCGTCATACTTAAAGCCCCCAGCCTTCCTCCCAAGAGAACTCCCGCAAGCATGGTGATAAAAGGCAGGATACTGAAAGGTACCACAACATCTCCACCAAACCTTAACATCAGGCCTCCTGCGCAGGCTAAAGCTGCAAACAACGAAACAAAAGCCATTTCTTTAACAGAAAGTTTCATTAACAACACTCCTTTTCGTCAACCTTTTAGTTGCATTAGGTTTACGTTAAAGCCAAAAAAATAAACAACCTGCCTTCAGTAAGCTTAGCCTCCGTTAACGCAAAGTAACATCCCCCGATAACACCCTCTTCATAGAACCATCCTTTTTCATAAGCAGAAGCGCCCCTTCGGCATCAATATCAAAGGCGATTCCTTCATCAGCACCCTCAAGGGAAGTAATCTTGACCCAGCGGTTTATCGTAACAGACATTTCTTTCCATTTTGATAGAATCTGGCTAAAATGACCTTTGATGAATTCTTCATAAAGCACATCAAAATGATCTAAAATTCCAGACAATAACCTGATACGTGACACACTCCCGCTGCTCAATTGTTTGATGGAAGTAGCCGTTTCTGCTAACCCATCATTGAGTTTTGTGCAGTCAAGATTCACATTGACACCGATACCAACAACCAGATAATTGACCCTGTCAATTTCAGCGCTCATCTCTGTAAGAATTCCTGCCAACTTACGTCCAGAAACTAAAATATCATTGGGCCACTTTATCCCTGCTTCAATATCAGTTAATTCCCTGATTGCTCTGGTCACAGCAACAGCCGCCACAAGGGTAATTTTCGGAGCCTCAATGGGGCTGATAGGCGGTCTGAGAATTATAGAAAACCATAACCCCTCCCCCTCCGGGGAATACCATGTCCGGCCCATTCTGCCCTTACCACCGGTCTGTTCCTCAGCAATCACTACGGTACCGTTCTCCGCACCTTTTCTAGCCAGCTTTTTTGCCAAATCATTGGTAGAGCCGACAGTTTCATGATATACTATGTTACTTCCTATCAATTTCCCTGTTAATAACCCTGCCAGTTCATGTGCAAACAAACGGTCAGGTATTTGCAGCAGCCTGTAACCTATTCTTGAATGTGACTCTATCCGGTAGCCGTCTTCCCGCAGCTTTTGGATATGTTTCCAAACTGCAGTCCGAGAAACACCCAGAACCTGGCTTATTTCTTCCCCGGAAACATACTCAGGATACCTTTTCTTAAGCAAGGATACAATCTGAGCCTTCATTGCTACACCTCACCGTGCATGATTATATAATATAAATAGCATATTGTCAACCATCATGACGACGATAGTTAACCATATGCTGTGTACATCATGTAGTATATTTCTATGACCCAATCTTTATCTCTTTAACATCCAAGCTAATATCCAGGGCTTTCACGGAATTGGTTAAAGCACCAATAGAAATAATATCAGCTCCAGCACGGGCGTACCCCTCCACCGTATCTTCAGTTACCCCTCCGGAGACCTCCACCTGAGCCCTGCGGTTAATCAATCTGACTGCCTCGCTGACAGCCTCAAAGTCCATATTGTCAAGCATGATGATATCCGCACCGGCTTCCAAGGCCTCAAGGACCCCTTCACGAGTTTCGACTTCCACCTCAACCTTGAGGGTATGGGGCGCTTTTGCCCTAGCCATAGCAACAGCATTTGCAATGCCACCGGCAACCTTAATATGATTGTCTTTAATCAGGATTCCGTCATAAAGGCCAAACCGGTGATTTCTACCCCCTCCTACAGTGACTGCATACTTTTCCAGTACCCTGAGCCCAGGGGTTGTTTTCCGGGTATCGACTACTATGCTACCAAATCCCTTCAATTTATCGGTGATAGCAGCTGTCTGTGTGGCTATGCCTGACAGCCTTTGGATTATATTTAATGCTACCCTTTCTCCGGTCAGGATAGGACCCGCTGGTCCGGCAACAACAGCAATAACATCTCCCCGGTTCACCCTGTCACCGTCTTTTTTCTGGTATGTAAATTTTATTTCACTGCTGAGAAAGTAAAAAACCCGTTCCGCAACCCAAGTACCTGCGATAATACCTTTTTCCTTGGCATAAATATACCCTTCGGTAACTGCACCCTCCGGCACAGTAATCATTGTGGTCAGGTCTCCTGTTCCCACATCTTCCTTTATAGCGCCAGCAATTATTTCATCAAGTAACTTCACGCATATATGCATCTATTCCGCCTCCCGAATCCCGGTATATAACCATATGCTTTTTCCAGTTAACATCATCCCTCAGCCTGTAATTAACCCTGCAATGCCCTCCCCTGCTTTCGCCTCTATTAATGGCAGCATAAGTGATTAGTGTAGCAACCGTAAGAATATTATATGTTTCCATTTCTTCAATACCCCTGGACTCATTTTTAAATATGTCCTCCAATTCTATCAAACAACCGAAGGCCTTCTGCAGGCCTTTTTCTTCCCTTATTATACCAACATTTTCCCACATCAGATTCTGGGTAACTTCCCTGATACGGGAAATATCGTGCAATGAAGGAGGCTGCAATTCATTATTATTAAAATGCAAACCATGAGGCCCCTGCCATTCTTTAAATTTAGGTTTACTGTTTTCTACTATCCTAAAACCAAATACCAGACCGTCAAGCAATGAATTACTGGCTAGACGATTAGCTCCGTGAACTCCTTGGCACGCTGATTCTCCACAAGAGTATAGCCCAGCAACCGAAGTCTCCCCATTAAGGTTTGTGTGGATACCACCCATCATGTAATGGGCCGCCGGGGCAACGGGTATCATTTCCTTGGCTATATCAATTCCATACTGGGAACAGGTCCGCGCAATGGTCGGAAACCTTTTCTTAACTTTTTTCCCGGTAATAGGCGATAGGTCAAGAAAAACATGGGTACTGCCGGTAACTGCCATTTCCTGAAATATTGACCTTGCCACAACATCCCTTGCCGCAAGTTCTCCACTAGGGTGGTACCTGCTCATAAATTGTTCCCCATGAATATTTCTTAGAATTGCCCCTTCCCCCCTAACTGCCTCTGAAATTAAAAAACGAGGGGCTCCAGGAAGAGATAATGCAGTTGGATGAAATTGAACAAATTCCATATCCATAACCCCTGCTCCTGCTCTAAAAGCCAAAGCTGGGCCATCACCGGTAGCAACCTCGGGATTGGTTGTGTTCCGGAATACTTGCCCGGCACCTCCTGATGCCAGAACAATTATTTTAGCAAAATAAACAATCGTCTTTCGTGTCAAGTTGTCCCATACCAGAGCGCCATAGCATTTGTTCCTGTCTGTAAGCAGGTCTATCACCATATGATCTTCCAGAAAATGCACCTTGTTTTCACTCAGAATCCTTCTGGCAAGAGTATTTTGAATTTCTTCTCCGGTAAAATCACCTGCATGTAAAATCCTCCGGCGACTGTGAGCTGCTTCTCTGGCAAATGTCAGCTCACCATCCAAACGGTCAAAATTAGCACCCATCTCAATTAATTCCCGGACCCGGTCCGGTCCTTCGTTTACCAATACCTCTACGGCTTCCACATCACAGAGCCCGGCTCCTGCCTCAAGGGTATCGGCCCTGTGCAAGGCGGGTGAGTCTGCACTGTCGATAGCGGCTGCTATACCACCCTGAGCCCTTTCGGTATTGGTGTCACCCATCTTCTTTTTAGTAAGTAAGGTGACTTCAGCAAATTCACTGGCTTTTAATGCAGCATATAGTCCGGCAATTCCGGTACCAATAATCAAGTAATCTGTCTGCTTTTGGGTCAAAAACCGGGTATCAAAATTCACGATATACCTGGGAATCAAAAGAAACCCTCCCCTATATTACCACAATCATACGCTCCACAGCGTTAAGTGCTTTATCACGAATTTCATCAGGTACCGTAATACAGGTCTGTAATTTCTCAAGTGACAGTTTAACTTTTTCCAAAGAAGTAGCCTTCATATTTGGACATATCATTTCATCAGAAGCCATATAATATTTTTTCCCGGGAGCTGATTTTTGTATCTTATGAAGAATCCCCGATTCGGTACCCAAAATAAACTCATTATGGTCACTTTCTTTTGCAAACCTTATCATTCCGGAAGTACTGAATACCCTATCAGCCAAAGCAATAACCTCTGGACGGCATTCCGGATGAACCAACACCAAGGCTTGTGGATGTGCTTGTTTTGCTTTTTGCAGTTGTCCTGCAGATAACCTGTCATGAATATTACAATAACCCTCCCAGCAGATAATCTCCCTGCCAGCTTGCAAACCAACATAATGGCCCAGATTTTTATCCGGAACAAACAATATGCGTTTATCTGCAGGAACCTGCCTGACAATTTCAACTGCATTGGCAGAAGTACAACAAATATCACTCTCCGCCTTAACCTCTGCCGAAGAGTTAACATAACATACCACTACAGCATCAGGATATTCCTTTTTCTTAGCCCTCAACTGTTCAGCAGTCACCATGTCTGCCATCGGGCAGCCGGCATCTACTTCAGGGAGCAATACAGTCTTCTTAGGTGAGAGTATAGCTGCGGTTTCAGCCATAAAATGTACCCCACAAAATACTATGACATCAGCTTCAGTTTCAGCCGCCTGCTTAGAAAGTTCGAGAGAGTCACCCGTAAAGTCCGCTATATCCTGAACTTCCGGTCTCTGGTAAAGATGTGCCAATATTAATGCATTACGCTTCTTTTTAAGCTCCTGGATTTCTTTCTGCAATGTAAAATATTCAGATTCCTTTTTATTCAAAGTAATCAACTCCTAATCAGGCGTAAATGTTATTACTATTCTATATTAAATAAAAAAACCCTTCATCAATCCCCCAATTAGTCATAATAATCCTAAATAATTTCCTCATTTAACGGTATTCTCCCGCAATTTCCCCACTATTGATTTCAGAAATCTTGTTTTTATCATCTACAAAAATTACAATTGGTCGGAAATCGGTCGCTTCATGGTTTTCAACCATAACATAGGAAATAATTATAATACTGTCACCCGGCTGCACTAATCGCGCAGCAGCGCCGTTAAGGCATACTGTTCCCGAATCTTTGGGCCCTTTTATGACATATGTCTCAAAACGAGCTCCGTTATTATTGTTCACAATTTGTACTTTCTCATGCTCCAGAATATCAGCAGCTTTCATCAGCGTTTCATCTAATGTTATACTCCCCACATAATTCAGTTCTGCTCCGGTTACTGTTGCCCGGTGAATTTTAGATTTTAACATTGTCCTATACAATTGCTATACCTCCAATATGACATTATCAATCAGCCGTGTACCAGCAATAAATACTGCTAGGGCAACAATCACCTGACCGTTAATGTTTTCAATTTCTTTCAGCCCAGGAAAGGAAAGGATATCCACATAATCTATTCTTGCCGCAGGCTCCCTGCTAATGAAATTGATTATTTCTCTTTTCAATTCTACAGTGTTCCTTGCTCCTGATTTGATAAGAGCTTGTGCCAAGCTGAGCGCTTTTGACAATACCAAAGCCGATTTTCGTTCTTCAGAACTAAGGTACTTATTACGTGAACTCATTGCCAGTCCGTCGGGTTCCCTGACAATGGGGACAATCTCAATTTCCACGTTTATGTTAAGGTCTTCAGCCATTTTTTTTAAGACAAGTGCCTGTTGGGCATCTTTTTGACCAAAAAAAGCAATATCCGGATTCACAATATTAAATAGCTTGGTAACAACAGTGGCAACTCCTCTGAAATGACCGGGTCGTGAACCGCCACAAAGCTTATCGGTTAATTGCCCTACTTCCACAAAGGTTGCATATCCGGTTGGGTACATCTCTGCAGTCCCAGGGGTAAACACCAGTTTCACACCAGTACTATCAGCAAGGCTGATATCCCGTTCCAAATCTCTGGGATATTCTTCAAAGTCCTCACCTGCACCAAACTGCAGTGGATTAACAAAAATACTTGCTACAACATAATCGGTTTTTTCGGCTGCCGTCCTCATCAATGTTAGGTGTCCCTCATGAAAATAGCCCATTGTCGGGACAAAACCAATAGTTTTACCCTGTTTCTTCAAACTGGTAACTATTTCTTTCAGTTCGGCTATCACATTTATTACTTTTATACCACCTGCTGCTTTCACAGCACTCATTACCTAACCCCCATATACTAATAAGCAAATATTTAGTAACTATACCAAATAACCTGCTATAAATGTTTTAGTAAAGTTTGCCAAGCTCAGTTTCATGCAAATCGAAACTATGTTCCGGCCCCGGAAACCGTTGTTCTTTGACATCTGAGCTATAGCGCCCGACAGCCTCCAGAATAACACTGTGAAGATCGGCATACTTTTTGGCAAACTTTGGTGATACCGTAGTATATAGCCCCAGCATGTCATGGATTACCAGAACCTGGCCATCACAGCCAACTCCTGCCCCAATTCCAATTACCGGTATATCAATACGCTCTGAAATAATTTTAGCAAGTGGCGCAGGTATACATTCCAGGACTATAGCAAACACACCGGCATCCTGCAAAGCCAGAGCATTGTTTAACATCCGGCGGCCTGCAGCCTCATCCCTGCCCTGTACCCGATAACCTCCAAGCTTATTTATGGACTGTGGCGTTAATCCAAGGTGGCCCATTACCGGAATCCCGGCATCATCAATGGCCTTTATTATCCGGGTAATCTCCCGTCCACCTTCAAGCTTGACTGCATTCGCCCCGCCCTCCTGAAGGAATCGTCCTGCATTTCTAACGCTGTCCTCTACTGAAACCTGGTATGACATAAAAGGCATATCAGCAACCACCATAGCATTCTTAGCTCCCCTGGAAACAGCCTTGGTGTGAATCAGCATATCTTCCATTGTTACCGGTATTGTTGAATCATAACCCAGAACAACCATCCCAAGGGAATCACCGACCAGCAGTACTTCAATGCCTGCCTCATCCAGCATTTTGGCAGTAGAATAGTCATAACACGTTAAAACAGCAATCTTTTCACCACGTGTCTTCATATCCTTTAATTTAAATGTGGTAATCCTGCTGTTCTGCATTGCTTCCATCCCCCTCACTAAAAAGTTTTAGAAGTAGGTTAGTTTGAGTTTCGTCTATACTTCCCTTTTCCAATGCTATTTGAACAGTATATCGGCCTAATGTTTTATATAGGTCTATGTAACTGTGAGGCAATTTTGATATTGCCCTAAGGTGTGCCTCAATAATACCGAAATCTCCCCTGGCAACAGGTCCGGTCAGAGCTTTTACCGTGCCAATTTCTTCTATGTTTGATAAGGTGCCCTTAATCAGGGGTAATAATGCCCCTATCGCCTCATCTTCAGAAATACCTATCGAATTATATATTTGAAGGACAAAATGTATCAGAGCCACAAAGTAATTTGAAGCAACGACCGCTCCCAGGTGGTACAGCGGTTTATCTTCACTTCGTATATCAAAAGATACTCCTTCCAAATCAGCAACTAGTCGATAGGCAGTCTTCATTGCCGCTGCATCACCCTGAACACTAAAAAATGAACCCGGTAAATTCACCAGGGCTTGCTCAATACCCGCAAATGACTGCAGCGGGTGCAGTGAACAAATGTTGCCACCCTGTTCCCGCAAAGGAACAAGCACTTCTGCCGGAAGAGCTCCACTCATATGAAAAAAGTGGTGTTTTTCCTTCACCAGTCCTGATTCGGCCAGCAAGGACACTATATAGTCCAGTTCACTATCAGGGGTTGTTAAAAAAATAACTTCTGCATAACCCAGTACCTGTTCAGGATTGGCAAATGTAGTGCACCCAAGCCTTCCGGCCAGATTAGCAGCAGAAATACCGGTCTTCGAGTATAGTCCGGTAACCTTATGGCCTTTATCTTGGAGTAAAATGGCTACAGCTGAGCCAACTACCCCTGTGCCGATTACGCCCACCCTGTACATAGTCTGTAATCCCCTTTAATATAATTATATATACTATTAAAGAAATAAAAAAACCCCCAAGAGAAACCCGGAAAGGTTTTTGACACAACAACTATACCTTCCGTCTCGTTCCTCATGGCTACAAGCGGTTTTAGATTATAAAAAAATTTAAAACACAAAAAATTCTCGGTGAAGTTTCGCAGTGCAAATACTTCCCAATACTTAATTCTACCATAATTTTCTGTTCATGCAAACGAAATTTTTATTATCAGTTAAGCCTTCCTTTACCTGTGAGGCAGTCCTTCCGTCAGGAAACTCCGCATCAGGAGCAATTTCAGCCAAAGGAACTATTACGAAGGCCCGCTCTGTCATCCTTGGATGAGGAATTATCAGCCGCTCTGTATCTATAGTTAGTTGATCATACAAAAGAATATCCAAATCGATAATTCGAGGGCCCCATCTTATTTCCCTTACCCTGCCAAGGTCATTTTCTATATCTTGAAGTACTCGTAAAAGCTCTTCCGGTGAAGATTCCGTTTCTATTTCAGCAACACAATTATGAAACCAGGCTTGATCTTCGTAGCCAACCGGCTCAGTCTGATAAACAGAAGAAACTGCTGTAATCCTAATTCCCTCGATCCCGCCAATCATTTTCAAAGCCGTTTCTAAATTAAAAATAGAGTCACCCATATTAGAACCCAGTCCAATATATGCACGGGACATTATAAATTGAGCCCCCTTATAATTTCACAACCCATATAATCAAAAATTCCGTTAATGGGAGCATGAGGTTTACACACTTTAACCTTGATCTGGTCAATGCGGTTATTTTGCAAAATTTCCTGAGCAATACTCTCGGCAAGAGCTTCAATTAAATTGAAATTCTTTTGGGTAACGATTTTTTCAACTGATGCATAAAGATCAGCATAGTTTATAGTGTGATTAACATCATCTGTCACACATGCTTTTCTTAGATCCAGAGTAAGTTCAACATCTATTATAAATTTCTGTCCCAAACTCTTTTCTTCGGGAAAAACACCATGTCTACCATAGAACTGCATTCCAGAGAGCAGAATCTTATCTTTTACCAAAACAGCTACCTCCTTACCATAGCATCTGTCATCTTAACCACCCGAGCCATTTCTTTGATGTCATGAACCCTTACAATGTCTACCCCCTGAGCAATTCCAAAGGCTACCGTAGCCGCAGTGCCTTCAACCCTTTCCGTTACCGGAAGGTTCAAAATATTGCCAATCATGGACTTTCTTGATGTCCCCAAAAGTACCGGATATCCTAGTGTCTTAAACTCCCAAAGACGATTCATTACCTCAAGATTCTGATCAGTATTTTTTCCAAATCCAATACCAGGGTCTACAACAATGTTTTCCTCCCTCACTCCTGCCCGAATCGCCATGTCTATGCTTTCCAGCAAAGCGCCAAGGATATCATCCATCATAATGCCATATTCAGCACCCTTTTGATTGTGCATAAGAATTAGGGGTACATCTTCATACCTGGCAACAACTCCCGCCATGTCAGGATCAGCCCGAAGACCCCAGACATCATTTATTATATGAGCCCCTTCTTCGAGAGCCTGTCTGGCAACCTCTGCCTTATATGTATCAACTGAAACAGGTACATCAATCCCCTGCACCAATCTCTTAACAAGTGGTATAACACGTTCCAATTCTACATCCAGGGGCACTGGTTCAGCCTTAGGCCTTGTAGATTCTCCGCCGATATCAATAATATCTGCTCCAAGCTCAACCATTTCCCTTGCGTGTTCTACGGCAGTATCTAAATCAAAAAAGCTGCCTCCGTCAGAAAACGAATCTGGGGTGATATTTAAAATACCCATAATAATTGTTCTTTCACCTAACGGAAGACAATGCCCCCTGCAAATTAATCCCTTGCACTTGTTTCCTTCCAGGTTATTTAACGTACCACGCAAAACATCAGCCAATTTGCTTAATCCAAACGGCTGTGCCTTTAATTTTTTATTAAGTTCGTTGAACTGTTTTGCTGTACCCATTAACAGTACATCAGTGGCATCAACTGATAAATTCCCAACTCCCCAACTAACTGCCGCCTCTCCGCCCTTAGAAAGCATCTCCTGTTTCAGCATAATTGCTGCTTTAATGGGAACATTTTCTACTCTGATAACCCTATGTATTGCCTTTGCAGACATGATATTAACACCTGAAACATCCGCCCCTATCAGGGAAAGCTCCCTTTTGGCTTTTTCAATACAATCTATTTTGATTGCCCGCACTCTAAACAACTTCTCATTCCTCCAAACCAGCTAACAATTATGATTTGGCAAACTTGGTCACTAATAAATAAGTTGAGCATGACCTGTTTCCATCTGTGCCATCTTATAACATTCACCCGCAGCCTCACAGCTCATACACTGTCTGGATAGACGGTCAGCCCTATGCAGGTACTTTCCCAGCAAAGACTTATTTAACGGCAACCGGCGGTGTTCTCTTATTCCATTAGTTATTATATCAATTTCTTTTTCATTAAACCCTGCCTTTTGCAGTAATTCTTCAGCCAGTTCAGCGCTGGTCACTGCATGGTCTTCTCCGGCTGCATATTCCTTCCAACGACCGATATCATGCAAAAGGGCTGCTGCATAAATAATTTCCCTTGCCAGGTACAGGTTAAAATCATTTTTCTCCATAAAGCTTCGGATATCTCCTGTTTCCAGCAAAAGTATATAAGTAATCCTGGCCACATCCACCATGTGCTGAAAAGTATGTTTGCAGAACTTCCGGTTCTTTTCAGCAACTGCATTTTTATCCAAATATCCCCGGTATAACTCATCCTTTAACAACCTGTCCAATCTGTCCACAGAACAAGCATCCCATCCTTTAATTAAATCGGGGAGGTTTGTCAGGCAAACCTCCCCGTAGATTTAAACTAATCTTAGAACAGACCACTTACCTTACCGGTTTCAGTGTCAACATCAATCCTTCTGTAAGCCGGATCGGAAGCAGTACCAGGCATCAAGCTGATATCCCCAGCCATCGGGCAAAGGAACTTGGCGCCACTATAAACAAGTACGTCGCGAATCGGAAGGGTCCAGCCTTTAGGCACACCCTTCAGAGACGGGTCGTGAGACAAGCTCAGGTGGGTTTTAACCATCATTGTCTGGAAGTCGGCAAACTGAGGATCTGCCTCTAACCTCTTGGCCTTGGCCTCAGCTGCAGGCGCCCAAGCAACACCGTCAGCGCCATAAACTTCCTTAGCAATAGTTTCTACGCGCTGCCGCAACGGCATTTCCAGCGGATACAGCGGTTTGTAATTGTTTGGCTGGTTAGCGGCATCCATAACCACATCTGCAAGTTCTGCAGCACCTTCTCCACCGTACATCCAGTGATGGGATACCGCGCAGCGAACATCCATCTCAGCACACAGTTTCCTGATTAACTGATGTTCAGCATCGGTATCAGTGTAGAATGCGTTAACAGCAACAACTGGAATGATACCTGATTTCTTAACAACATTAACCATATGGCGCAGGTTTTCAAAACCTTTTTCAACCAGCGCAAGGTTTTCTTCAGTATATTCACTGGGCAAAGGACGTCCGGGAGCAACAGCTGGTCCACCGCCATGCATTTTGAGGGCCCTTACGGTAGCAACGAGAACCGATACGTTGGGGATGTTACCACTCAAGCGGCACTTAACGTTCCAGAACTTCTCAAAACCAATGTCAGCAGCAAAACCGGACTCGGTTACAACATAATCAAATAGTTTCAGGCCAAGACGGTCCGAAATAATTGAGTTCTGACCAATAGCAATATTAGCAAACGGTCCTGCATGAATAAGCACAGGCTGTCCTTCTACAGAATAGCAAAGAGTGGGGTTAATGGTATTCCGCATCCAGGCAGTCATAGCTCCGGCCACATCTAAATCTGAAGTGGTAACCGGCTTGCCGGTCCTGTCATAAGCAACAGTAATCTTGCCAATACGATCCCTCAGGTCAGCCAAGTCCTTGGCAACAGCTAAAATAGCCATTAATTCGGAACCAACCGCAATACCAAACCTTGAAGGCATAGGATAACCATCTTTTTTCCCGCCGAGGCCAATCATGATATTACGCAGAGATTGAGCGGCAAAATCCATAACCCATCCCATTTCCACATTTTTGGGGTCTATATCCAAGCGCCTCAAACCGCGCTTTTGAAGTTCTTCATCAGTATAGTTGCATTCATGCTGATAGCGGGAAGTAAGAGCAACCATAGCCAGGTTATGTGCATTGGTAATATCATTGATATCACCTGTCAGACCTAAGGAATACTCAGTCATCGGAATCAGCAGGGCATTCCCGCCACCGGCTGCAGTTCCCTTAACATTCATGGTCGGACCGCCGGAAGGCTGGCGCAGAGCACCACATACACTCTGACCTTTTACCCCTAATCCCTGAACAAGGCCCATGGATACTGTTGTCTTGCCTTCACCAAAGGGGGTCGGTGTAATCGCTGTAACTTCGATATATTTCCCGTCAGGCTTATCCTTCAGACGGTTCAAAATTTTGATGAAGTCCAGCTTCGGAGTCTTCCCATAAGGAATCATTTCATCTTTCTGAATTCCAAGTTTTTCTATCCACTCTTCCGGAGTAGGCAGAAACTTTTCAGCTTCCTCGGCAATCTGCCAGTCCTTATACTTTGTTGGGTCCATCGATCTTGGATTGTAAGGCATTAAAAAATCCTCTCCCTTCAATTTGTTAATTATTTGGATTTTAAAAGAGTTTACATAATTCTTTATGTGATGAAACTGCTCTGAAAAACCAACCCCCTTTTTTATAATTAGGTATCTTACGACAGCCTGGCTATACTCTGTTTATATGTATATATTTTCGGCTGTCTGCCATTCAGGGCAATTTTCCACCAGAGAATAGTTTATGAAAATAATCACAATCCCATTCCCACATCAATGGAAAATAAAGAATCTTCAACTCGGTTAATACATATTCGCGACTTTTATGAAAACTCCTGCCAATAAAGACATAATATTTAAAAAATTAGTGTTCCTGCCTTTGACGGAAGCTTTGCCCTTGATAGCCATCTAAATCCATTTATATCCATCTAAAGGATGGTCAGGTATAAAAGAATTCGGTGTTTTTTGTCAAATTCCTGCTAAAAATGACCACTAAGTTAAGTAATCCATTATTTTCCCTTAAAGGTAATGCCAATTCTGCATTCCCAAAATATTAAACAGCAGCTCTCTGTTGAGATCTGCTGTTTCTATTTTAACATTATTTTTTTATATTATTCATAAATCCATTTATCAAGTAGCATCTGGTACTCACAAAGTTCTTGCTCAGTAAAGTAAATTGCTATCTCCCTAGCCGCACTGTCCACAGAATCAGAACCATGAATCACATTTCGGCCAACTTCAATGGCATAATCCCCCCGGATAGTTCCAGGCCCGGCATTTGCCGGGTTAGTAGCTCCATTCATTGCCCGTACGGTGCTGACAACATCTTTGCCTTCAATCACCATAGCTACTACCGGACCTGAAGTAATGAATGCCGCCAATGCTTCAAAAAAAGATTTGCCAATATGTTCCTCATAATGTTTTTCAGCCATAGCCCTGTCCAATTGGAGCATTTTCAACCCCACAATCTTAAAACCCTTTTTTTCAAAGCGGGAAATTATTTCTCCTACCAGGTTTCTCTGTACACCATCCGGTTTGATCATTACATATGTTCTTTCCAATTTATGTTACCTCCTGAACAAGAATTTAATATTAATCTGATGGTTTCTCTTTATCAGAACCGTCATCAATATTTTCTGGTCCTTTGTTAAATTTAACTTCTGGAACCTTATCCTCCGGAATGCCGGCAAAAACATCTTCTGCTACAGTACCAGTATCGGTTGTTTTCTGATTATTTCGATCCTTATTAAGCACTGTCCTGCCTTTTTCCAGTTCATGTTCCCTTGCAAGTCGTTCCTTTTTAACTTCTTCTACGGTTCTGCTTTCTATTAGTGCCGTAAATTCATCAGAATCAAGAGTTTCTTTATCCATAAGGGTACTAGCTATCAGGTGCAGTTTGTCGATACTCTTCTTAAGAAGTTGTTCGGCTTTACCGTAACAGCCATCAATGATTTTCCGTACTTCCTTATCTATCGCAGAAGCAACTTCTTCACCATAATCGCGGTCCCGGGCAATATCCCGTCCAAGAAATACCTGTTCCGTTTTCTTGCCTAAAGTCAGTGGACCTATTTCTTTACTCATACCGTACTCCATAATCATCTTGCGGGCAATAGCGGTAGCTCGCTCCAAGTCATTCTGGGCTCCTGTGCTGATATCACCGAGCACCAGACTTTCAGCGACACGCCCTCCAAGCAAAACAACTATCTCGTCAAGCAGCATGGACCTGGTACGGTAATACCTGTCTTCTGTCGGAAGAATCAAGGTATACCCTCCAGCTCGGCCCCGAGGTATAATCGACACTTTATGAACCGGGTCAGTATCGGGGAGCAGTGTGCTCACAAGGGCATGTCCGGCTTCATGATAAGAAACCAGCTTCTTCTCTTTATCACTGATTACCTTTGATTTCTTTTCAGGACCGGCCACTACTCGCTCTATAGAGTCTTCCATTTCAGCCATCCCAATCAGCTTCTTATTTCGTCTGGCTGCCAGCAGTGCGGCCTCATTGACCATATTAGCCAGGTCCGCCCCGGTAAACCCAGGTGTCCTTCTGGCCAGAACTGAAAGGTCCACATCTCCACTAAGCGGCTTACCCTTAATATGTACTTGTAATATTTCTTGGCGCCCTGAAATATCAGGCACATCTACAACTATCTGCCTGTCAAAACGACCCGGCCTTAACAGTGCCGGGTCAAGAATATCCGGCCTATTGGTAGCTGCAATAATGATAATGCCCTCATTAGGACTGAACCCATCCATCTCCACCAGCAGCTGATTCAAGGTCTGCTCACGTTCATCATGCCCCCCGCCCAGTCCGGCACCACGCTGACGGCCTACAGCATCAATTTCGTCAATAAATACTATACATGGTGAATTTTTCTTAGCCTGTTCAAAAAGGTCACGGACTCGGGATGCACCCACACCGACAAACATTTCTACAAAGTCAGAACCGCTGATACTAAAAAACGGCACCCCTGCTTCACCAGCTACGGCTCTTGCAAGGAGTGTTTTACCGGTACCAGGCGAGCCAAACAAAAGTACTCCCTTGGGGATTTTGGCACCCAGTTCATTAAACTTCTTCGGATGCTTAAGAAATTCAACAACTTCCTCAAGTTCCTGCTTAACTTCATCCGCTCCGGCTACATCTTCAAAAGTAACCTTCTTTTTATCATCAGAATGAAGCCGAGCCCTGCTTTTTCCAAATGACATGACGCGGTTTCCACCGCCCTGAGTTTGGTTAAGCATAAAGAATACAATCCCTATCAGCAGCAAAATGGGCAGAAAGTTAATAAACAGATTTGTCCACCACGGAGCCTTTGGCATAGGCTTGTAAGATACTTTTACCTTTTCCTTCTGGTCCCTTAACATCCCTGCTATTTCATCCATTTCCTCAACTGAACCTATGGATGTAAACTGTTTTCCGTCCCTAAACTCCCCTGTTATATTAGCAACCTGCTCTTCAGGTTGAATACTTATTTGGGCAATTGTGCCCTTTTGGATTTGCTCATATAATTCGTCACTCGTAAGATCAGTCACTGGTGTTTGTGCCGGGGAAGTGTACCTTATAATAGCAACTGCTAAGACAACTATTAACAAATAAATGCTCATGTTTTTAAAAACACTATTCATCACTTCACCCCTTTTCAAAAAGAACCCGGAAATAATTATACTTCGTAATTGTATCACAAATCATTTTTCTTTTCAATTTTGTTTTTTTACATTTCTGACCAATTTCAGCCTAAGGGCTCTTCTGGTTTCGGGAGTGGCCGCCCATCTCCGGTCTGCCCGCATTCCGGCAATCCAGATTACTTGACCGTCCGAGTCAACTAATACCGGATATCTGTCACGGTCCCTTCTTGGAATCTTGCAGTCTATGAAAAACTTTTTCAGCTTTTTGGATCCGCTAAACCCAAGCGGGCTGAACCTGTCTCCGGGATTCCGGCTGCGGACAATCAAAGGCACCGTTACTTTATCCATATCTATGGTTATTTCATCAGTATCCGATGGCACGGAACATAATATGCCTTCTGTTTCTTCTGCCATTATGCAATCACCGGTTTCCGGTATAGAAGTCACTCCCGGGACCGTTAACTGATATGAAAATTTAGGTATTACAGAGGCAACAGCAGACCTGTATAAGTTGATTCTATTGTAGCTTTTCTCCAATTTTATCGAGCCCGGCAGTTCAAATACCGAACCCGTCCTGCCATGAGAAATCATCTCAGCCGCAGCAGCTAGGTGGACATAAGTAATGTTGTGTACACTTCCTGTAAGGACAGACCACCCACGTCGAATTATTCGCCTCTGAAAAACACCGGGTATTTCGAGAAACTTTTTTAGGTCAATAGCAATTAGGCCGTCTTTATCCAGACAGACCTCCAGCCAATACTCCTCTGTAATTCCTTCCAGGTACGTTTCTTCTTCCCTGAAAATATCACTCGTCCTTACTAGGGTTTCAATTAGATTATAATTATATTCCTTTTCCAGCAGAGGTATTAGTTCAAGACGAATTTGATTTCTGGTATAAACCCTTTTAAGATTGCTGCTGTCAATCCTTGCGAATAGTTTTTTTTCTCTGCAATACTTTTCTATTTCATTTCTTGGAACCTCAATCAAAGGCCTGGTTACCCAACCGTCCCGAACCGGGGGGATACCCCTCAACCCCGCAGGTCCTGTCCCCCTTAAAAAATGGTATAGCACGGTCTCTGCCTGGTCATTGGCATTATGCCCGGTAGCCAGTTTGTTACAGCAATTTTCTTTTGCAGCTTCCTCAAAAAAGCGATACCTAATTTCCCTTGCCGCTGTCTGGGCCGATAAATTCATGGCAGAAGCATAAGCCGCCACATCTTCACCTTTAATTATTGCCTTTAGTCCCAGGCGTTCAGCAAGTTCCCTCACAAATTCCGCATCACCCGCTGACTCCGGCCCCCTGAAACGATGGTCAAGGTGGGCAACATACAGCATAATCTGCAGTTCATCAATCAGGCTATGTAAAACATGAACCAATGCTGTGGAATCCGGCCCACCGGATACCCCTATGAGAATGCGGTCTCCGGGTTTAAACATGCTGTATTTCTCAATAGTTGCTCTAACCTGATCAAGCATGAAAAAACCTTCTCTCCGTTTGGTTATCGTTTTTCTTTCGACATTTGCTTGACATTTCCTGCACTATAAAACAATAATTAGCAGCTATATTACTGGTAATAGTAAGCTAAACTCAACATAAAAGAAATAATACTGACTGCCCCAATATAATTTACAAAAGCGCCAACTTCAGGGTCGGCTTCTGCTCGCGGCCGGTCAGCCGGAATAAGTTCACTGTCCTCTGCCTGTTCAAAGCACGGAGCGGCCTGCTGTTTTAGACTATTTATAATTACATTCCGCAGTGTTTTGTCTCCAATCTTTTTAACTGTTGTTGAAATAACTTTGTCCAGGCCGTAATTTCCTGTCTGGCTCTGTTTCCCCAGAACTAATGAAAGGAGAAGCATCCCTAAGGAAAACAAGTCATACCCCTCATCAGCAATCCGGCTTCCTGCATGCCAGCTTGCCCTGTCATAACATGGGGTGTATTGTTTCAAACAGTGGCCTTTAATACTAACACTACCATAATCAACAATATGTATTTTATCATGTTTTTGGTCCAATATAATATTTCCGGGTTTTAAATCACCAAATATCAAGCCCACTTCATGAATACTGCTAAGAAAACGTCTAATCTGCACCCCTATTGCTAGAGCATTGCGGCAGTCTATCCTCCCGACCAACCTGCCAAGGCTCTTTCCTTCAAAATATTCCGTTATAAAAAAGTGGTATACTACAGAACCAAGCTGAAAATCATCCAGTTCATAAACCCCAGGGATTATATCGCTCTCACTTAAATAACAATTGTTATTCAGCTGAACTAAAATCCGGTGTTCATAACTAATACCAGCCATATCGGTAGAAATCTTCATTGCCCTGAACCGCGCCTTCCTATCCCTGACAAGGTAGACTATCCCACTTCCGCCGCCACCAAGAAAACGCACTGCCTCATAGCTGTTTCTTTCCCACCGTCCCCTGATAATTTGGCCTGGCTTTAAAAAAGGCTTTAACTTACCCGAACTCATATACTATACCTCACCGATTTACCTATTTCGTATCCGGGGTATACCATCGCTTTTGTGGCGGCAGTGATGGCGGGTCCTGTCGGTGTTATTCCTTGAAAACTCAGGGTCTGCAAAAGTGAGCTTGTAAAAGCATTATCCCAATCCGGCTTCTTGATAAATGCGGCTTCCGATTTCGTTCCCGGAAACCGGATGATGCCCAGGCTTACCGGACCTCTGTGAGCTGCCAGAGATACCAGCATATCCCTAATGCTTTGATACAAAGCATTTCTCTTAGGTTTCATGCTCCCGCTGGTATCGACCAGCAGCATCAGTTTTAGCGGCAGATTATCTTCCATGTGCCTTAAGACAGGCAGAATCTTAGCTCTAATAACAGGCGGCATGTTTTTTAATTCTACTCCCAAAATTTGCCTGAGATGCCGGTTTAACGTATGCTCAGCATAACTCCTGACCGCCTCTGTAGTCAATGTATGCATTGTATAAGCCAAGTCTCCGGTCACCGCAAAATAACAGTCACCACCACCCGCTTCAGCTATCCGCTGAACCTCATCTCTCCCCCGGCAACCAAGCCTGCCGGTATCGCAAATCCCTATAGTGCTTACAGTAATTCCCGCCTGCCAAGCTCTTAAAGCTGCCATTACTGGATCTTCACCTTTGTTTGAATGCCCATCTGTGACAACAATAATCAAATTGAAGCTTTTTGTATCAAACATAAAAATACCCCCTTAGGGGTAAAGTTCCCAAAATATGGCTTACTTATACCGAGAACGATATTTCAATCGTGTGCCGATACCAGTCTGGCAACCAGTACAGTTATATCATCATTTACAATGCCTCCGGACCTAAGGCTAGCCTTATTCAGCAGGAGATCTGCTATATTCTGCGGATCTGTTGTCATAATGTTCTGAAGTGCATCCATGATCCAGGTTTCACCTTCCTGATCTCCACCAGACCCTAGCAGACCGTCAGATACCATCACCAGCACATCATCATGGCTCATTTGCTGTTGAATTGTATCTATTTCGATATGGTTTAATATACCAATCGGTAGATTGGCGGATTTAACCATTGCTACTTGACTGCCATATTTAATAAAACTGGGAACAGCACCTATTTTGATAAATTCAACCACCCCGTTCATTAGGTTAATAGAAGCTAGGTCTAAAGTTGTTATTGTCTCTGTCGGTGAACCCAGAATAAGAATGGAATTTGCTGTTTTTACAGCCACACTATGGTCAAAACCTGCTTCCATAAGTTTTTCCACCAGAGCAATGGCTGCCTTACTTTCTATTGAAGCCTTGGGGCCTATCCCCATACCATCACTTATAACCAATGCATGTTTACCATCTTTTAGATCAAAATCCGCATAATTGTCCCCTGACACCATACTGCTGTCTTTAGCAACTGACGCAACACCAATTTCAACCGTGAAAGCCCTCATGGGAACCAACTTGAATTCGCAAACAGGTTCACTTGTCTTTTTGGTGCAGTAATTTGAATTAAGTACTGTCAGCTGCTGTGATAAAATTCTTGATACTATAGGCTTGATCTTTTTTATACAAACTGCCTTGCCCCCACATGATGGTAAAGTTATGCTCACTTCCAGTTGGTCACTTACTTCCCCTATAACACTCAGATCAAGTATACTGTAGCCTGCCTTCGCCAATTCGGTTCGCAATATAACCTCAATGTCTTCTCTCATTCTGATATCAATCTTGACTTCATTGGCTAGATTTTGCATCATTGTGGCAATTCCATCAAGCTGTCTGGCCAGAATATCTCTGCCTTCTGTAAGTTTCCGCTGCCATACCTGGGCCTGTCTGTATGTCTCATAAAGACAATTCACGGTAACGGCAAGCTCCTTGAGCCTGGCACAACGCTTTTGGACATCTGGTGATACATGTTCCTCGGTAAGTCGTCCGTTGATTTCGATATATGAAATCATATCCATAATATTCCTATATGTTTTATAAAATTCCGCATCCCAACATATTCTGTAAAGAGAACATCCCTTGCATACCTTTGAAGCAACCCCGCTAAAAAGGGTTTGAAGGTTGTTCTCTTCATAAACCCTGACATCACATGATACCTCATCAAATGCAATTGACAGCTCACGGAATATCCGGGAATAATCCCGGACTTTACCGGCCACAATTTCCTTAACCCTCTTTTCGCTTATAGATTTTGAATTAAAATTGAATAAACTGTTTTTAACCATCGCCCTCAATGCAAGCAACCACTTTGCAGGAATTGCCATAAAAAGAACAACTGCCAGTAGTATTTCCGCAAAAGCAGTCACAAGTTGCGAATAATCGGTAAGATAAATAGAGAGGATAACATTTCCCAGGATAAAACCTATGCAAATACCAATTCGACCAAACCCACGAAACATGCCCGCCAAAAGTCCTGAAAAAGAATATACAGCAACCATGCCAGGCGCCACTTCAGCCGTAATACTGGGAACTATGCCTGCCAATGTTCCCATGGCTGCTCCAAATCCACAGCCACCGGTATAAGCCGCAAATAATACCAAAGACCTGGAAATAACATTTTTTACCTGCAATCCCTGAAAATTTAGTTCTGACATTCCAGTCAGAACTGCAACCACCAGAACAGCGCCACCAATTAGCTCTTCTTTTTTTAAGGTAGCGGTATGTCCAGCTTTCCGCAGGACGGGAAGAGTCTTAATCAGCAAAAATGTGGCACATCCGGCTAATATCGCTTCAAATATTGCCACAATATAATTATATAGTTCAGGAGCAAAATACGAATATACCCCTACCTTTACGCCGATAATCAATCCAGCTACAAGAACCGGCACACCGTACCACTTCTGCCGGAACTGGGCTTGGGTCCGACCAAGAATAAGGAATAACAGCACCAAAGTTATCAATGTTGATGTTAGTATATGCCCCGAAGATATTGTGGCCAGACCGGCAGCTGAAGCAATGAGTATCAAAAACCCCTTATCACCTAAAACAGTCATACCGGCTGCCAGCAGTGCTGCCGGAAACGGTATCAGCCCACCAGTAATCATAGCCCGTCCAACAAAAAAGGAGAGCAACATTAAAAAACCCGTATCCATGGTAAAAATCTGTCTCAGCAGCTGCTTCGCCGCCTGCCCCGAAAAAGCAGGCAAAACAATCCTGGATTTTGGCCTTCGGCCGCTTAACCTGTGGTAAGCATATACACCTGATTTTTCACCCATTATTTAAGCACCGCCTGTTTGGAATTTGATAAGTTTCAGCCTGCTTAAAGAAACTTTTATTTTATTATATTACATGTATTGAGAAATCTTTGTCAGGTTTGGTAGTAGGTTCATAATTTTATTCCGACCCAATTCGTTCATAAAATCTTTAAGATAACAAAAAAGCTTATCAGTTTCATGAACGGCAATTTCATTTCAAAATTTACCACCGGTACCTGCGGGTTCTATTCACCAGTCCCAAAACCAGTTCTCCACTTAGAGAACCGGGTTCATCAGAGACTAAATCGACTCTTTCTACAACCATGCCCGGCCTAAATTGTCTAGCCCTGTCAATTAAATTTATGTCAACATATGTATGAAATGGTTTTGAATAATGTACTGTATAAAGTTCTGTACCTATTCCTGCCTTCCCGGAACAATTATCCTCCTCCTCAGCAAACAGTCCGTCAGCCTGTAACTTTAAATGGCAGAAAAAATTATCGTTTTCCAGTTCCTTTAATTCAGGAGGGTCCAGATCTTCTTCGTTCCGAGCTTGAAAATACGATACTGTTATCTGGTAGTAGCCTTTTATCTCTATCTCGCCACTAATGTGCCTAAAATCAG
Source organism: Phosphitispora sp. TUW77 (assembly GCF_048453025.1). Classification (GTDB taxonomy): domain Bacteria; phylum Bacillota; class Thermincolia; order Thermincolales; family UBA2595; genus Phosphitispora. The sequence continues at coordinate 114,462 of NZ_CP156677.1, read as the reverse complement.
TTATTTCAGGGTCTATTGATATGTTTGAAATTTTCCCGACATCAGGATAACCAGAGGGTAAACTTAATTTCAATGGGATTCTGGGAAATACAATCCGGTTTTTTATATTACTAACCATCACTACATATACCTCCTATAAATGGGCAAGTGTGTGCTTTATATCAGTATATTACTTCAACCAGACATTCGTTACACCCGTATTTTCCACAGGTATTCACCATTATATAATGCTCCCTAATATACTAGTATTAAGGGGGCTCTAAAAATGAACCTGTTTCAAAAAACCAAGGACTTCTTCCGGATTTTTAAAGCCGGGACTGGACTGGATGAAGCTTCAGTAAACATTTTTGGAATTAATGCCAAACTAGTTCGTAAAACTTCCGTTCCTATTCCTCATGAGGTCTCTATTTTTATACCGCGTCTTGAAATTAACAAGAAATTTATCGAAGGCAATAAGTGTACTGAGACCACCCTGGTACTTAACAGTCTGACAATAGTAAGCGCTCCACGCCACGAACCACTGGGACCGGGAAACAAATTAAAGGATACCACTGCTCAACATCATTTTCGCCTAAAAAATGGGGATTAACTCATTAGTTGAGTCAATCCCCATTAAATATATTCTACTCTTTTTCACAACTTAAACAATCAGGAGGTTTAATAGCTTTATCCGGAAAAACCACCTCCCCAGTTGCAGGATCAATGTAAATTAACCAGTAGCCATAATCACCTGGTTTATACTGTTGTCCCGGCAGAGGATGCCAGTAAACATACCCGGTAGCTCCCTCACAAGGTTGATCCCGCAAACAAAATCTGCCTGGGACACCATGTACCAGATACTTTACAGCATCCTGTGCATACTGCAGACCTATAAGTTGATGCCCGCGAAAAACAGGCCCATATGAACCGGAATTTTGATTGTTCTGTGAAAAAACCACCATATTTTGAAAATTACCCGGGTAAAACTTCCACCAGTGATGATATGGCAAACCCGTCCCAAATGGTGAAACCTTCTCCATTTTTGGTTCTTCAGAGAGGTCCGCCTCTTCGAGTTCCAGTTCTCCCACCAAAACCCTGTCACCGGGCAAATCATCCTTGGGTGCTGTATTAACACATACCTCCAGAATCCCACCAAACCCCAAATTAAGCCCTGAACCTTGTAATCTGTCAGGTTCAAAGCTTATTAAGCTCTCTCCCACCCCCTTATTATTTATTTCTATAATTCCTGCATACACAGGAATATTCTTTTTAGTTTCCTCTGCTCTGACCCATATTTCATACTCCTTTTTAATGTCAGATGCATTCAGTGGGCGAAGGTTTCTGACGGAACACTTAAGTATTCCGGATTTTCCGGTAATCTCTATAGTAGCCTTGCCTCCCGGCCTTTTAGCCGGGGTTTTGGCATAATTAGGATTATCTTCCCTCAGAACCGCTGTATAACGGTGGTACTCTCTATCCATCAGACGGTTCATGCCAAACCCCCTTCACCTGGTTAAACAAGAGTTTGCCGGCTGCAACACTTCTTTCTTAAATAAATATATGCCTATTAAGCCAGAACTTTAACAAAATTTTGAGGGTTTTAACTGGAATTAATTTGCACTACGAGCCACACTCAAAGCTAAACCATGCATTATATCAGTTTCACTGACAGTTATTTCATTGGTATCTAATCCTCTAACCACAGCCAACAAAATTCTCAGCCCTGAAACTATTATGTCCGCCCTTTCAGGCTGCAGCCCCGGAACTTGTTTTCTTTGATTAGAAGATATCCTCTCAAGATAAAACAGGATGTCGGCTATTCGTCCTTCTTTTAGAGAATACCCATGAATCAGTTTAGGGTCATAAACCACCAGTTGTTGATCAATTGCCGCTGCAGTGGTTATGGTTCCCCCTACGCCTATGAAGTGCTTCACACCGGTTCCCCGAATATTGCACAGCACTTCTGCAAGCAATTCCGCAATTTCAGTCTGAGAGATCTCAATATCTGTCATCCTAACTGCACCAACTTGTTTACTGTTACAATTTAACTTGCCATTCTGTGTCCATATAAATTCTGTACTTCCTCCACCGATATCAACAACTGCCGAATCACCGTACTCTAAACCAAAACCGCTAACAGCCCCCATATAGCTTAACTCAGCTTCTTCTAAGCCTGACAGAACCCGAACTTCCCATCCCAACTGTCTTTTAACTTCAGACAAAAACTTCATACGGTTATCAGCATCACGTACAGCACTTGTGGCCGCTACAACAATTTTATCGGCCCCAGCGCTGGTTATTGTCTTATGGAACATCAACAAGGCTTCAATCGTCCGCTCTATTGCCGGCATGGATAAATGCCTTTTCTTACCAATTCCCTCTCCCAGCCTTGTTGTTACCATTTCTCTCTCATATACATGCAGTTCTTCCTCAGCATACCCTGCAATAAGCAACCTTGTAGAATTGGTTCCTATATCAACAATCGCAATACGCATAAATTACCCCTCCTTCTAGCTAAAGGCATAAGAAAAGCACCGTTGGCCGGTGCTCTGCATTCTAAATATCAGACAGAAGTCTTATATGATTTTTTTGAGCCTCTGCCACCCCTCTTGCTATCAGTACTGCGCCGAATATCCTGTTGGCGCTCGTCACTTTCTTTCATAAATTTAGATAACCGATCTTCAAAGTTTTCAGGCTTCCTGGCAGGCTGATTAAATCCCCTGCGTTCCGGAGGACTTTTGCGTTCAAAAGTGCTCTGAGAAACATTTGGCTTGGCTTGTTTGATAGATAGACCTATTTTGCCCTTGTCTACCCCAATAACCTTTACCTTTACCCGATCCTTATCCTTGAGATAATCTTTTACATCTCTGACATAAGAATCAGCAACTTCGGAGATATGAACTAACCCAGTCTGGCCTCCCGGCAATTCAATAAAAGCCCCAAAATTGGTGATGCCTGTGACCACTCCCTCAACGATGCTCCCCACTTCAATTGACATAAAACAAAAAATCCTCCTTAAAATAAGACAAGACCTATAATTATCTTGTGTAATCAATCAAATTATAACCGAACGGTTTTTATGTGTCAAGATATCCATTATTGTTTAATGTACTTCAATTTGTTTTGGGTTTGTAACAGCAGCTGGAATTATACTCCCTTTTTCTCCTGGTTCCGCTTCAAGAATTATTTTTTCTCCTGGTTTAACCAGCCCTAGTTTTTCTCGTGCTTCTCTTTCAATATATGTTTTGGAGTTCAATTGTTCCAATTGTTGTTTTAATAATTCATTATTTGCCTTAATTTGATCCATCTCTTCCTGAATATTTGTAATTTCAGACTGGACATTATACATCTTTACCATTTGTCCTCCAAATGAATAAAAAATCATCCCTAATAATATCAGAACAATTACACTGGGCCCTTTAAGTTTATATCTAAGTTTCTTACGTTTGGGTTTTTTTATTATCCCTGGCATGTCCCTATTTTTATCATACTTTTTAACTTTTGCTGAAAGCACCATTACGAATCACCATCCTCATCATCAGGCCCAAATAGCCCCAAAGCATCTCCAGATATAACAATAACAACCTCGTACCCCTTGTTTTTGGCACGACTATAAAGAGTTGCCACAGTGCTTCCGGTTAACCCAAGCTTTTTGGAAACTTTTTCGTTTGAATAACCTATTTCCTTCAGAGTTACTACCTGACGCTCACGAAAACTCAGCCTTTCCGCGCCTCTTATTTCTATCTTCATAGCTGCCACCTATAGGTATCGCCCCAGAGATTAGCCATGGATTATCCACATTTTATCCACAAACTGTGTACAAATCAATGACATATTTAGTACAAATATTGATTCTACAGCAATATGCAATTATCCTTCTGTCCATAATAAAAAATTAACGCTTTTTATTAAACAACGAATTCAACTTTTTCATTAATTTCTCAACTTGTCGTCCGGCAAAACCAAACAACTTATTATATGTCCTGCCTAAAAAACCAATCGGAATAATTATTATATTCCCTAATAAAACAAAAGGATAGCTAACGACAAACCATAGAAAACGCACACCCTTTACAATACTTGCAATAGTTTTTTTAATAATATTAATAATGAATAAGAGTGTTCTAGTTACTAACCTGCTGAACAATTTTATGTAGCATAGTATTCCTGTTAAAATCCCGATAACAACATAAAAACGCAGTTCACCCCAATTTCCAATTAATAGCATGAAAAAGACCACAATAGTTGTGATCACCCAAAATAAAATATCGCCTAAATATGTACCTAGCTTCCGGGGACGAATAATTCCTTTGGTAACATTATAAAAATCAAAAAGTATGCCAATTGTTACTCCCATCAATAACGTCACCATAAATGAAAAAAGCTGGGACTCTAGAGACTGCATTAGCCCCCTCCCTTCCTGTTACAGACTATTTTAGGATTCTATGTAAAAAACCTTTACTCTTATTTTTGAAACCCCGGGTATTTTTTTCATCTGAGAATTCCAAGGATTTGCAATAACCATTAACCAACAGCACACCATTTTCCAGATTTAATTGAACCACATGCATCCCCTGGCCTTTTAAAATTAACAGTCCCATTTTTGTTTCTAAAAGAATCTCTTCCTCATCAAAACTTTCTACATTCTCCACTCCTTCAATCAAGACAGTTTCCCTATTGGTCATAATAATTTTATATTGTCCTTCTTGATCATTCAGGTTTATCAAGGCATTCCCTCCTATAACTTATTACTACTTCATAAGTATTCTATTAAAAGACATAATATACCACTAAAGGATGCCTTAAAAATACTGCAGCCCTCTGCTTTTAGCTTGTGCTAACAAGTAGAGGGCTGTCTTTTACTTCCATTCCTTTTCTATTGTAATATCCTTAAAATAAAAGTTTATTATTTGTTCCGCAGTTTTACCTTCAGCCGCCATCTTTTTTGCACCCCACTGACACATACCCACACCGTGACCATAACCTTTTCCGGTCATGAAGAGGTTCCCGCCCTCAACCCAGATCTGATCTAAAAATATAGAACGCATCCTGTCATTACCCAGAGCCAGTCTTAAGGCTGCTCCTCCTACATCCTGATTACCTATTTTAATAGTCTCCGCTCTTCCCGAAGGTCCCCACCTTGCAACTTTAACATTACTCGTATTAATGTCACCTGGATCTTTGCCGGTAACATTTTGCACAGCAGTCCTTATCGTTAAAATCGGAAATTTGGCAGTCCATTTTACGTTTTCGGGAACAGTAATTGACAAACAGCCATCCTTAACACCGTTGTTAATATATGGTGTCTCTTCTTTCTTGTAGGACAGTCCCTCTGCGGCAGATGCTTCCACACCACCGTCACAAGCACTGAACCAAGCATTTATATAATCATTGTTATATTTAATAACTTGACCTCTTGTCATCTGAACTGCCTGACGTACATTGTCATTTATCTTTGACGGGTCATAGGCCTGAAACTCCTCCACACTTGTAGATGCATCCGCATTATATTGCGGTACCCCGCCCTTGTCTTTAATTTGTTTCAAGGTAAATGTCCGGGCCAGGATAGCCTGTGCAGCCAAAGCATTTACCGGCCATTTAGTATCCATTTCCGCGGCAACTACGCCCTGAATATATTCTTCCATCATAATATTTTTGGTTTCACCTGTTTCATTAATATAAAGCTTTATACCAGGCTCTTTGCCAAGCTCCTTTTTCCCGGGCAGAAGTTTTTTAGCTCCGGCACAACCTGTTAGAAAACTAACAGCCATACAAAAACATAAACATAATAGTGTGCTTTTACCCAAAAATTTTTTTCTCATATCAAATCCCCCTTGTCTACTACGTTAACTAACTCTAAATAGTATTTTCCAGAGGGATAACAATATGAATGGTAATTAGAGGTTAATTCTTAATTCAACACCCTTGTTTCTTCAATGGTCCGGTACAAGTCTTTCGCCTGATCGGCCCTCACTGCAGCAGGAGTATCAATAACCTCAACCTTAATACGTTTGCTTCCAAAGTCAAGTTCAAGCACATCCCCAGCCTTAACCTCAGCACCAGCCTTTGCAGGCCTTGAGTTTATTGTAACCCTTCCGGAGTCGCAAACCTCTTTAGCAATTGTCCTGCGCTTAATGATGCGAGATACCTTTAAGAACTTATCCAGTCTCATATTTGCCTCCGTTTTCTCAGTTATTATAATCAATTAAATTAACTTTCAGCTTTACAAATGCTCCCCTAATGTCATACCCAAAAAAGCTGCTGCTAATCCGGCAATTATACTCATTATAAAGTATTTCATTCCTGCATCCTTATCACCGTCTTCAATTAAAATAACTATTTCATAGGCAAACGTAGAAAATGTAGTAAATGCCCCTAAAAATCCTGTTACAATTAAATCCTGTAAACATGTTACAGCAAAGCCATTTTTGGAAAAAACAACAAACAATATCCCCAGAATAAAGGAGCCGATAATATTTATACAAAATGTTGCCAGTGGAAAAGCTCGATTCCAATGCCGTCCAACCCATTTACTTAATCCATATCTTGCGATAGCGCCAAAAACTCCGCCAATACCGCTATATACATATTCCATCATTAATTCCCTCTTTATATAAATCAATAATCCTACCAGCTAATTTACCGGTAGGAGATTAGGTGCAAAAAATAATTTTAAGCATATTTAACGGGCCCTGTACGCTAAAGCGCAAAGAACCCGTTATGCCATTTTTGTTATAAGAAGTGTTATAAAACTTTTAGTATTTGTTATAAAATATCAGATTGCTATTTTACGTCTACTGAACAGTATCCCGTAACGATTTGCCTGCTTTAAAAGCAGGTACCTTTGCTGCTGCAATCTCAATTTCTTCGCCTGTTTGCGGATTGCGGCCCTTCCTGGCAGCACGGCTGCGCACTTCAAAAGTTCCAAAACCAACCAACTGAACTTTATCACCTTTTGAAAGAGCCTCTTCAATGCTGGCAAACACAGCGTTTACTGCTTTTTCGGAATCTTTTTTTGTTAAACCTGACTTTTCAGCAACACTGGTTACTAATTCTTGCTTGTTCATAAAAAACCCTCCTAAGTAAATATTGGCGTTTCATTTTAGAATTCCATTTATTGCATTCGATTAAAACCCGCTAAACTCCTGCTTTTGGGGAAATTTTTTATAATAAACTCTTTTAATTTTTTAAATGCAGTTCAATTTAGCATCATTCCATAATTTGTCAAGTTCATCAAGGCTCATCTCACTCAAATTTTTCCCTGAACTTGATACTGATTCCTCCATAGAAACAAACCTGTTTTTAAACTTGCGGTTCGTAAGTGCCAGGGCTTCCTCAGGATCAATTTCCTTAAAACGAGCTAGATTGACCACTGCAAACAGCACATCCCCTATTTCTTCACGAATCTTGTCCGGATTGCCGCATTCAATAGCCTCACACACCTCCATCAACTCTTCGTCAACCTTGTCCAAAGCACCCCTGTAATTAGGCCAGTCAAACCCGACTTTAGCTGCCCTTCGCTGAATTTTATCAGCCTTCAATAAAGCAGGCATATGCTTTGGTATACCGTCTAACAGTGAATTGCGAGTTTCGCCCTTTTGCATCAGCTCATCTTTTTTAATCTCTTCCCATTTAACGCAAACCTCCTCACTGTTCCTAACATAAGTATCTGCGAATACATGCGGGTGTCTTCTAATAAGCTTGTCCGAAATCCCACCAATAACATCATTAATATCGAAAAAACCTTGTTCTGCCGCTATTTGAGCGTGAAAAACTATTTGTAATAATAAGTCTCCCAATTCTTCGCAGACTTTATACATATTTCCTTCTTCAATTGCATCGATTACTTCATATGTTTCTTCAATAAGGTGTTTTTTCAATGAATTGTGTGTCTGCTCCCGGTCCCAGGGACAGCCGTCTTCACCCCTGAGGGTATCCATCAATCCCACCAAGCGATCAGCTGGATACCTGCTTATCACTAACTCTGTTTGTAAATGTGGGGGCACATAAACACAGGTCAAATGATCAATCCATGAAATCCTATCCAGTTCAAACAGGCGAATTTCCTCGGCCCTGGCCTGACCCTTATTCCCGGCAGCGCTAATAACTGTGATAAGATGTTCATCTGGATAGAAGTCCATTAGAGATAACTTCACTTCAGAAGCAACTCTTGAATTATATACCTGCATTATTATATTTGGAACCAATGGATCCGGGTTCGCCGCTGGATAGCGCTCCTCCGCAGCTAATCCCAATCCGTCAATAATTTTTAGGCCATGAGAAATATCAAGCCCAAGAATTGTTAATACAGGATCTAAAAAACTCATTGCCGGTACTATTTCATAAGACAAGTTAGCTTCCTCGGCCAGTTGAATCATTCTTAATACTGCTTCTTCTCCTACCAGCGGGTGTCCGGGAACAGCAAAAATCACAGGACATTCCCGGGCCATTCCAACAACCTCTGCAGCCATTTTAGAATATATTTCCGTAAAATCAACAAGGCTCTCATAAAGGTGGTCAAATGTAGCAAACTTCAATCCCATACTGCGCAATTCCTCAGCTGCAGGATGCTTCCCGGTGCGCAGAATCAGTTTTCGGGCATTTTTTATTTTTTCAAATGTACCTATAGAGATTGACTCAATGCCTCCCGGTCCAAGTCCAACGATTAATAAGTCTTTATCAATTGAATCTATCTTAACCACCCCCATTTATTTTTTTATAATTATTCCCATTTGATCAAGTATTCCTAAGAAAGATAATGCCGTAAAATAAACGATTATACCTATAAATACAGCAGCCACCGTTGCCCAGTCGCTTCCAAGGATTACTGTTGATTGGGAATATGCAAAATATGTCCCCACCGCCATTATTGTAGCAGCAAATACCGGCTTAAGCAATATTTTCCGGTAATCCAGCACCCCACCTAGATAGCTGCGGATATGAAGATAGTTCATGTAAGAAGACAATAAAAATCCGGCTGTAGTCCCAACAGCAGCGCCAACAATGCCTATTTGCGGCAAAGGGACCAATGTGTAATTAATAATCAGTTTAACAAATACCCCCAGGGCAAGATTTATAACAGGTACAAAAGTTTTGCCCATACCCTGAAGAATCCCGGTTGTGGTCTGATGCAACCCTAGAAATAATGCTGCCGGTGCCAAAACTGCTAAAGGAAGGCCTGCCTCAGGACACCTGAACAAAAAATTGGAAATCGGGCTTGCCAAAACAATCAATCCTGCTACAGCGGGTATACACACCAGCATTGTTATTTCCATAGATGTTTTAATTTGCCTTTTAACATCATCAAAACTTCTGCGTTCAAGTCCCCGTGAAATAGCCGGCACAAGTGAGGAAGCCAGTGAAACCGTAAACACGGTCGGCAGGTTAATCAAAGTAATGGCAACACCGGTAAGCTGACCATACAATTGGGATGACCGAGATATAGAATACCCTGCCAACTGCAAGCGTCCAGGAACCGTAACAGCGTCAAGAGTCTGCATTAATGGCAAGACTAATGCTCCCAAGGAAATAGGAAGTGCCAGCATGCATAGTCTATAAATAATGAACAGTATGCTTTGAAAATATTGTCTCGAAGACCCTATATAACCTGAAGAAGTTATTTTGAAGTAGGGCCTGATAAAATAAAGCCCAATAAGAAACAACAGCCCTCCGGCCCCTCCCGTCACAGCCCCAAAGGTAGCAGCAGCACTAGCATATTCTATCCCTGCTGACAAAAAAATATAAGCTCCTACTAATACAGTTGCCACCCTGATAAACTGTTCCAATACCTGGGATAAGGCCGTTGGTGTCATTTCCTGAAACCCCTGAAAATACCCTCTAAAAACAGACATCATACCAACAAAAAAAACAGCCGGAGCAATAGCTCGAATACTATAAACTGCTGCCGGTACATGAAACACATTTACTGCCAGAAAGACAGCACTTTTATAAAGCATTATTGATTGAAAACCGGATAATAATGCAACAAATATCAGAGAGACAGCAAAAGAACGCCTTATACCCCCAAAATTTCGGCGAGCTGCATTTTCCGAAATAATTTTTGAAACCGCAACAGGGATTCCGGCACTGGAAATGGCCAATAGCATCGTATAAATAGGATAAGCCATCTGGTAAAGCCCCATTCCCTCTGCTCCCACTACCCTGAAAAATGGTATCCGGTAAAGCGCCCCGAGTACTTTGCTGACCAATCCCGCCAGCGCCAGAATAGCAGCCCCTTTTAAAAAAGAATGGGTCTTCAAAAAAGCGCCTCCCCCGAATTATTAATCTATAAATATTTGCCGGGGGTAAAAAACATTCCATTAAGAGTTTATCAATAAACTAAAAAGACAGCTTTTAAGCTGCCTTTTCTTACTGTTCCATTTGCTTTGCCAGGAAACCTGCCGCTGTTTCGGCAAGCTTTAATTCCATATCTCCCATTTGAATTCCAGACTCCTTGGACAAGAGAATAACTGCACCGATTGGATCACCTTCAGCAATTATCGGTGCAATAACTTGTGCACTAAACTTATTCGGCTCATCCTCATCCCCTTCTAATATAGGCTCAGAGGCAGGGCTATTTATAAGTATCGCTTTTCGGTCCTCCATTACTTTTTCAACTGCCGGCCCAATAGATTTGTTAAGAAACTCCTTTTTAGATGCCCCAGCAATAGCAATAATGGTGTCCCTATCAGCAATACAGGCAATGTGCCCAATAGCTTCATAAAGAGAGTCTGCATATTCTTTAGCAAAATCACCCAACTCACCAATGGGTGAGTATTTTTTTAGGATAACCTCCCCTTCCCTGTCAACAAAAATCTCAAGAGGGTCCCCTTCACGAATCCTCAGGGTTCTTCTTATTTCTTTGGGAATCACAACGCGTCCTAGGTCATCTATCCTGCGTACTATACCGGTCGCTTTCATTAGTTTGTCTTCCCTCCTTTTTCTGCAATTTTTAACAATGGATTTCATTGATAGTATATAACAGAGCAGAGGGAATTATTCATTTTTTTCCATTGGATTTTTGCTAGGCACAATAACATTCAATTAAATCTGTTTAATTTGCACCAATACTTTTATTTACATTGTTTCTTCTGCCAATTTGTTTTCAATTTGAGCCTTTTGCTTTATTTCAGTAATATACTCGGCAAACTTCTGCTGTTTCTTCACTATTGGCAGAGTTTGCTCAATCTGCGCCCTAGCTTCCTCGAAAGAAAGCTGTTTTTCTTCCGTTAAGGACTCCAGTTTGATTATATAATATCCGGAGTTAGTTTTCACAGGCTCTTTAGTATATTGTCCTACCTTAAGCCCAATGGCAGCTGCATCAAATTCAGCCGGCATGACAATATCTTTTGCATAAGGGCTGTTCCCCTGAATATCCTTAATCAGGCCACCGTCTTCCTTTGATCCGGCATCTTCGGATTTTTCCTTTGCCAGTTTTTCGAAATCCGCTCCGGAATTAAGCTCCTTGATAATGCCTGCAGCAATTTCCTTGGCTTCTTCTTCATCACGGCCCACTGTAGGTGCTTTTTGACCCATCATAGAAACTTGATTGGGATTGTCATATTTGATAAGAATTGCTCTGGCCCCAATTTTAACCGGGTCTATAAACTGTTCTTTATTGTCATCATAATATTTTTTTATCTCTGCATCAGATACTTTAACATCAGCAGTAACTTTTTCATGGAGCTTGGTATAAGCTGTCTCAAATGAAACCTTTTGTTTGATATCTTCTAATGTATAATTATATTGTTTCATTGCTGCTTCAAATTGGGCTTCACTGCCAAAGTTTCCAATAATCTGCTGAACCTGTTTGTCAATCTCACTCTTAGAAGGATATACACCTTCTTCCTTTGCGATTTGCGCAATCAGAGTCTGTTCAATCATCTTCTCCAAAGTCTGTTTTTCCAGAGCTTTTAACATCATCTGACCTTCCTGCCCGGAAAACGATGCCCCCTGTTGCTCTAAATACAGTTTTTCCTTGTCCATTCTCTTATCAAGATCTTCTCGGGTTATCTTTTCCCCATTTACTGAAGCAATAGTTTTGGAACCACACCCGGTTACAGTAAATGAGAACACGAGAATAATCATTAATGCGGTAAACATTCTTAGGTTTTTTCCCATGAACTTACACTCCCCCCTAATAAAATCACAAACTTATTATACTCCGACAGATATTAATATTCAAGTTGTTTATTCTGCCTGTCCCGCTAATTTAGCTAGCAGTTCCTCCAATTTCTGGAGCACTTCCCGGCTGCTTAATTTCTTTACCGACAAAATTATTTGAAAACCTGATGCGGTTGAGTAAGATACCCTCCTCTTAAACATTTCCGTAATTGGGGCTAACTGTTCAACCTTAATGTCTAATAATTTGTGAAACCTGATGCTTACCGAATCCTTAGTCTGCACAACGCTACGGACCTTTGTTTTTGCAGCCAACGCTTTAATTCGAGCTATGGAAATCAAGTTTTCAACAGGGCCGGGTATATCACCAAAACGGTCTAGCAGTTCTTCAACAACGTCAGAGGATTCTTCTTCTCTCTCAATATGCATAATTTTTTTGTATACCTCTATTTTAACCGCAGGATCAAATATATAACTGTCACTTATAAATGCATCTATGTTCAAATCAATAGACGGTTCAGGAAGGCTTTCCAACAATGTGCCGCGTACTTCATGAACAGCCTCCTCCAAAAGCCTGCAATACATATCAAAACCCACTGCCATCATATGACCGTGCTGCTCCTGCCCCAGTATATTACCGGCTCCTCTTATTTCCAGGTCCCTCATAGCAATTTTAAAGCCGGCACCAAATTCAGTAAACTCACGAATAGCCTGTAAGCGTTTTTCAGCTATTTCCGTTAGGCTCTTATCTCTTTTGTACGTAAAATAAGCATATGCCAGCCGGTGTGACCGTCCCACACGTCCTCTGAGCTGATGCAGCTGGGAAAGTCCCATTTTTTCAGCTTCATCAACAATCAGGGTATTAACATTTTGTATATCCAGCCCAGTTTCAATTATAGTTGTACAAACTAAAATGTCATATTTTCCGGAAATAAAATTCAGCATTTTTCTTTCCAACTGATCTTCTCTCATTTGTCCATGAGCTACCGCAATACTGGCCTTAGGCACTACCTCCTGAAGCATGCGAGCTGTTTTATCAATATCCTTCACCCTGTTATGCACAAAATAAACCTGGCCTCCCCGGTCAATCTCACGCCGGATAGCATCAGCAATTATTTCATAATTGAACTCAAGCACATATGTTTGAACAGGATAACGGTCCTCTGGGGGTGACTCCAGGATGCTCATATCCCTGGCTCCAATCATCGCCATATGAAGAGTCCTGGGTATAGGGGTTGCGGAAAGGGTCAAGACATCAACAGTTTGCCGAATATATTTGAGTTTTTCTTTGTGGGTAACCCCGAATCGCTGTTCTTCATCAATAATCACCAGTCCAAGGTCCTTGAAGCTTACATCTTCCTGAAGCAGGCGGTGAGTTCCGATAATAACGTCAACTGCTCCTTTTTTTAAATCATTTAAAATTCCTTTTTGTTCCCCTGCAGACTTAAATCTGCTTAACATTTCTACACGAATTGGATATCCCGCAAACCTTTCCCCAAAAGTATTAAAATGCTGCTGGGCCAATATAGTTGTTGGGACAAGAACCGCAACCTGTTTGTTATCCATTACAGCCTTAAAAACGCCCCTGATAGCAACTTCCGTTTTGCCATAGCCAACGTCACCGCACAAAAGACGATCCATAGGCCTTGAAGTTTCCATATCATTTTTTATATCCTCAATGGCTCTTAGCTGGTCAGGGGTCTCTTCAAAAGCAAAAGCATCTTCAAGTTCCTTTTGCCACACCGTATCTGGAGAAAAACTGTATCCCAAAATTTTCTGCCTGGCAGCATATAATGCTATAAGGTCATTTGCCAGACCCTTGACCGACTCCTTCACCTTTTGTTTAACCCTGTTCCATTCATTTCCGCCCAGTTTGTAGAGTTTTGGCGCCGTTCCTTCTGCACCCAAGAATTTCTGAATAAGCCTTATCTGGTCTGTAGGAACATACAGTTTATCCTCCCCTGCATACTGAACAAAGAGATAGTCCTTCCGTATCCCGCCAACCTCCAACTGTTTAATGCCTATATATTTTCCAATACCATGGTTCGTATGAACAACAAAATCACCTGGGCGCAAGTCTGAAAAGTGACTTATCTTAGCTCCCTGCTGGGTCTGAGTACGGATAACCCGTGTTTTTTTTGGCTGCCCATATATTTCCCAGTCTGTAATCACAGCCATTTTGACAGCTGTTAGTTCAAACCCCGTCTCCAGAAGCCCGTGTGCTATTATGATTTCACCTGGTATAATCTTTTGGGGGAGCCCGGATTCAATGCCCGCAAAGATGCCATAATCTTTCAATAGTTCCTTTATCTTTTCCATTCGACCAGGAGTGCTGCCAAAAATAACAATCGCAAAACCATTGTCTCTGAGCATTTTTATTTCATCAACCAGAATATCGGTTTTACCCTTGAATGTGTGCATCGTTTTTGCAGAAAAGTTAACAATATTGCCTGGTTTTACCCCAAGCTGTTTAGGCAAAAGCGAATACCCAACTCTGGTATACCGTGTCATTACCTTATTAAGCTCATCAACAGTTACGTTATTGTGCATCTGGTCCGGAAGGGCCAATCCCTGCTCCCTCAAGCTCATATGCATTTCTGCCTGTTCTCTGGTCCTGTTCTGGATAATATCTCTCTGCCGGGACGGCTCTTCAAGAAAAACCACCGAACCCTGGGGTAAATATTCCATAACTGTAACTCCATCCGGATAAAAATAAGAAAATAAGGGTTCAATTCCTTCAGGAACTATTCCCTTATCGAGTTTTTCAAGGAAGTCCCCCATCTTTTCAGACAACCTCTTATAGGCATCATTTTTTCCTGCTTTTAGGAGCATCGCTTTTTCAGTGATAAAATCCTTTTGCAGCAATGGCAGCGCTTTTAAAATCCGTTCTTCCGGAAAAACAGCTTCCCGTGCCGGAATAATGACGATACTACTGCGTTTTTCGAGGGAACGCTGTGTCTCTACTGTAAAGTCCCGTACGGAGTCTACTTCATTATCAAACAGCTCAATCCTGACCGGGTTTTCTGAAACCGGAGGATATATGTCCAGAATTCCGCCCCTCAGGCTGAAATGCCCCGGGCCCTCTACCATGTCCACTCTTTCATACCCTTGCTCAACCAGCATCCTAACCGTTTCTAAAAGGTCCAACTGCTGCCCTACTTCAATTTTAAGATAAAATGCGCAAAATACCTGGTAAGGAATAAGTTTCTTCAGAAGGGCTTCAACAGGCACTACCACAATAGCTCCCTGACAGCTGGTAAGCCCATTAAGGGCCTCAAGCCGCTGGGTCATAACCTCCCTGCTTTGAGCAATTGCTCCAAACGGAATAGGGTCAAGGTCAGGAAAAAGCAAGACTTCCCTGCCTGGCAGGAGGGATTTCAAGTCAGTGATCTTTTTCTTAGCCGACTGGGCACCTGCGGTCACAAATAATACCGGCTGTATGCAACTACTGATAAGGCCTGCCGTCAGATAGCTTATCTGAGTTGATGACAATCCATACACCATCTGGTAGCCGGTTCTTTTCTGAAGACCTTTTACCAAAGAGACATACTCTAAGCTTTCCAGTAATGGACGGTAAAATCCGGGTACTGTCATAATTCGATTTCCTTTCTTGGCAGATAGGAAAGTATAAATTTTATCCAATCTGCATAAAACCTGCTTACAGATTCAAAAAAAACACACCAAAAACACCGGCTTTGACATCCGGTGGTATCTAAGAATTTATAAAGGCTTTGCGAAGCTCCTCCCGCAAAACATTATTAATTTCAGTGCATTACAGGCTTCTGAAAAAAAACAAAATTGTCTTCCTCTCCAAAACCGAGGGCCCTGTTACATTCAGGACAAATTGACAATAAGTAGCCATCTGAACCGTTAACATCTTGTATTATTATACCCCGCCCTGTTTGCCCAGTCAAGGTTTCTATTCCATCATCTGCTTCAGCATCATCAAATGCTTCAGCACCATCAAAAAAGGTGTCACAGTAATCACAAAAATATCTAAATTTCAAGCTGTTCGCCCCCCTTTTTTAACCAGAAATTTCAACACTGCTGCATTCCAAAGCATATGCAGTAAATATCCGCTCAACACAGCATATAACAAGCTATTATGTCTTTGCATGACCAAAAATGTAACATACCCATAAAAAAGATGCCCGGCAAGACTGGCTGCTCCTGCCTGTAACCCCTGCAACCCGGCATCCCAGGCATCATAAAATCCCTCTATCAAACCAAATGCTGCATGAGTTAGGATTAAAGAACTTCCGGTCAACACAGCTGACCCTGTTTTTGCAGCTTCTTCAATTAGTGGTGCTAACATCACAATTTCTCTAGCACCCATAGTCTTTATGGCTAGCCAGTTCCCTATCCAGGAAACTGCCGCAGCCAGGACCCCGGCAGCTAAAAACAGCATACATCCCTCCTGGTTACTTACAGCTTGTTTACCTCGTTCATAGCCTGCTCAGCCCCTTTATCAATTACTGCCAAAACAGCCTGCCCTGCCTCTTTAATAGTTTCCTTCATTACCTTCGCTTCCTCATCACTCAATTTGCCTAGGACAAAATCAATATTTTCCAAATTCCCAGCCTCCGGTCGGCCAAGGCCAATACGCAGACGAGGAAATTCTTCAGACTGTGCCAGGTAAATTATTGACTTCATTCCATTATGCCCTCCGGCACCGCCCTTAATTCTAAGGCGCAGCTTCCCAAGAGGCAGGTCCATATCATCATATATTACTAGGATATCCTTTAAATCGATTTTATACCAATGTACCATGTCAAGCACGGCCTCACCGCTAAGGTTCATATAAGTCTGCGGTTTGGCAAGCACAATTTTTTCCCCATTTTTAAAGCCTTCGCCAATAAGGCTTTTAAACTTAGTTCTGTCAACACTTATATCCAATATCCCGGCCAGATAATCAATAACCATAAAGCCCACATTATGTCTTGTGGATGCATATTTACTGCCAGGGTTGCCTAATCCTATTATCAGTTTCACAAGAATCCCCCTTTATTTATCCACTTGTTTATTCGAGGGCTGAAGAACTTTTCCTCCTGTGAAATTTAAACTTTAGCAACCCTTTTAATTTTTTTCTTTAAGTCCCTTCAGTCACAGCTTCACCACTATTGTCAATCCCCTTATGTTCTTTTTCCGGCTCTTCTTGGTCCGGGTCCTCCACAATTGTAGGTGCCGCTATCAAGACCACTGTTTTATCTAGTTCAGTTAATATCGTTAAATCATCAGATACAACAAGGTCGGCTACAGTCATCCGCTGACCGGTCTCAAGGCTGGAAATATCCACAGAAACTATGTCCGGCAGTTTATCAGGTGTACACTCAATTTCCAGCTCACGCAGCCCGGTCTGCAAAACCCCCCCGGCCTTCTTCCCAACGGGCTCTCCCTTTAAGACAACAGGAACAGTTGTACGTATTTTATCTTCCAGTGAGACTTTACACAAATCTACGTGTACAATTTTTCTGTAAATTGGATCTCTTTGCAGCTCCTTAATCATGACAACATATTTTTTCTGCCCCGGTTTTTCTTTTACTTCAAGGTCAATAAGGATATTCCGCCCCCTTTTGCGAATCAAAGACTCCAGGTCCTTAGCATAAAGCTCTATAGCCTCTTCCTTAATGCCTTTACCATATACTACCGCAGGTATCTTGCCATTATCACGCATATGTTTCCGATAGCTTCCTTTGGTATTAGGCCTCATACTGGCACAAATCTTTACCCCTACCATTTAAAACCCCCCTCTGTTTGCATTATCAGTCTTTCGGAAAGCAACTAATTTTGTTATAGTATTTCCCGGAAAATGGTATAACAAACATGTCTCATGAATAATATGGTAACAAAGATTTTTTCAGGGGGTTTTAAAATTGAGAAAGAGCCGCAAATTCATCTCCATGCCAATTGTCAGTTTAGAAGAAGGCATTCAAATTGGTTTAGCAAAAAACATAGTCATAGATCCTTATAAAATGGAGATTGCCGCAATAATTGTTGACCAACGCGGATGGTTCAGGGAACAAAAAATAATCCCCTACACAAAAGTTAGGAGTATCGGTGATGATGCTATAACTATAGACCAGTCGATAAGTATGCAAAGGCCTATAAGCCTCCCACACATACTGAAACTAATTAAGGAAAACGTTAAGCCATTAGGTGTTAAGGTAATTACAGAAAACGGAACCGTGTTGGGGGTAGTTGACGAATATTATATCGATGAAAAAACCGGGGAAATCAAGTGTTTCGAAATCAGCGGAAAGTTTCTGGAAAGCCTTTTCAAAGGCAAAGCACTTATGCCGGTTGAACATATCAGGACATTAGGTTCAGACATAATTATTGTCAATGAAGGTACAGAAGAACACCTCAAAAAAGTCGACAGTGGGTTAAATGAAACAATTCATAACCTGAAGGAAAGCACTTCCACGCTTTGGGAAACAACAAAAAAACATACTGGAAATATTCGTCAAACCCTAAAAACCAAGTACGAAAAAATTGATGCTCCTGAGGAATTTTCTTCTGCTGAAGCAACTGAAAATTTTGAGAATGAAGAGACTAACACCAAATAGAACTACAATATGGCTGCCCATTTACTCTTGGCAGTTCCTGCCGGCAGCCTGCTGAGATGTAATGAACAGCTTTTTATATCTAGTTACCAAATAATTAAACTTTTTCCTGTCACCATTATCCAGAGCAAGGTCAATCTCCGTCAGCATTTCTGTCTTTCGCTTTTCTCTATCCAATATCTTCTGGGTCATTTCGTCTTCCAAAACCCGGATAACCTGGTAATGAAAAATCTTGTCCCTGATCTCCGGAACTATTTCCAAATCATTAATGCAGGTCAAATACATGAAGTTTTTCTCAAAAGAAAGCCAGACAAACAACTCTTCAGGAGTTTCATAGTCCAGCAAATAAATAATTTCTTCAATATCCTCATAATATTCATTATTTATCCGACAGAGAAATGAAACCGTAGATGCATTAGAAGCTGAAATAATCAGAGCATTTGGAAGGCATCTGACATTTTCCACAAAATACGTATTTGCTAACAGCCTGTCCCTAGATAATAAAAAATTCAAAACTTGGCAGGCCTCCTGTTTTTTTAATTCAAATTTACTTAAAAATGCATTGATAAACTTTTTCTTTTTATACAACATTACCGCTTCTTCCATATTACCACCTAACTCTTTTGTCTAGTGCCTATACCAATTAGACAACCATAACAAAAAAACCTGCTCAGCAGGTTTGGTAATTTATGGCCCAAGGTCTGTTGTATTCCTAATTAAGGCCGATCTTGGCCCTTTTTTTCTTGATATGCTCCTCTATGCCAATTGCAATTTCAAGCGGGTCATCTCCTAGGGCTATCTTGCCTCCGGTAAGGCCTTCCATGTCTTCTGTCAAAAGCTTAACCAGTTCGCGCCCCCCGGCCACAGGAGGCGTTGGGGACAGGTGAGTATACAGCCCATACGCCAAAGCAAACATGCCATCGATCGTAGCCTTTTGTTCCAAGTACTGAGGTGCCGTAACAGCCGCGGGCAGATCTGCTGAATCAACTCCCAGGTGATTGGCCAAGGCAGTTGTTAACATGGAGATCCTGGCCGTATAAGTACATGTTCCGAAACTGAGCACCGGTGGTATTTTAAAGGTCCCACATATCTCTTTTAGCCCCGGCCCGGCCACTTGAATAGCATCAAGATTACACAGGCCGGCAACTTCAAGACCGTTATTACCACATCCACCGCTGACAATCAAAATATCCCTTTTAATTAACTCCTTAGCTAAGCTAACAGTAACATAATCATGAGACCCGGTGGCTAGAGTGGCGCAGTTTACCAGGGCAACTATCCCTTTTATCTTAGCTGCCTTTATTGCACTGGCCAAAGGTTCAAGAGTGCCTCCTAGAACTTTAAATACAGCCTCTGTAGAGAATCCGGAAATTGCCTTAGTAACCTGCTCCCATGGTTCATGTCCATTAAAAACAATGTTTACATAGTCGGGGTCCAATATCCCTAGATCAACTTCAACCTCATGGGGCATGGGGGTCCCGAACAAGATATCCTGAACCATGTCAATGCCTATCTGTGCCCCGTAAATTGTAGTTATCCCTAACCGGAGGCATTTTCTGACCAAGGAGATAAAATCACCGTTAACATTAATTAGACAACTGGCCACAGCATCCTTTATTTCATGAAGTGTTCCTGCTGGATAGATGGCCAGGTCCCGCCATACCTTCTGCCTCACGGATGGTGCAAATACCTCAATTATGCGGCTGGGCTCTTCATATCCCCGGTGAAGCTCATACATCAAAAAATCCGATAACCATAATGCCACCTGGTCAGGGGTAGCCTTTGTATTAACCCCGCATTGCCCAGCAAACCAATAGAGTTTATCCAGATCAGTAATTCGAAATGGGGTTTTCCCTTCAATGGTTGCCTTCAATGTCCGGAAGGCCTCATAAGCATGCTGGGCATAAATTGATGCCCCCATAGCGTTTCTCAGCAGCATATCCCGCATAGCCATGGCATCGGGAGTTATCCCACATACCCCGAAACCAGCTTCGGTATTCCCCGTTTTATTGGTCACATTTATATCCTCCTTGTTACTAGATTAAACCTTAAAATAGTTTTCCTCGCCTCTATTGTTTTATACAAAAATCCCTGTTTATACCATGTAACCAGACGCTAATTATCAAATCCAAAATCAACTTTTCTGAAACAAAAAAAAGCCTCCCTGAATTGCATTGTGCTAAAACCCAGTAAAGCACAAAAACAAAAATACAGGAGGTACATTATTGTGAAGTATAACCATAACTCTATGCAAAAAGCTTGCTTACGGATAAGTCCTCATGAATCCTGATTATTGCTTCCCCAAGAAGCGGCGCTACCGAAAGAACTTTAATTTTGTCAATTGCTTTACGCTCAGAGAGTGGAATCGTATTGGTTACCACAACTTCTTTAATAGGTGAATTCTGCAGCCTTTCAATTGCTGGGCCGGACAGGACTCCGTGGGTACAGCAGGCGTACACTTCTTTGGCGCCCCGCTCCAAAAGTGCAGCAGCACCCTGGGTAATCGTTCCCGCAGTATCAATTATGTCATCAATCATAACAACTGTTTTGCCATCAACATCTCCAATAATATTCATAATTTCAGCAACATTAGGTTCTGGCCTGCGCTTGTCAATTATCGCTATAGATGCCCCGATACGCTCGGCCATATCCCTGGAACGGGTAACCCCCCCCAAGTCAGGTGAAACAACAATTATATTATTAAGGTTTTTGCTGAGGAAATATTCGGCCAAAATCGGAACTCCCGGCAAATGATCCACAGGAATATCAAAAAAGCCTTGTATCTGCCCGGCATGCAAATCCATAGTAATAACTCGCATGGCCCCACTTGCTGTGATTACATTTGCCAGCAATTTTGAAGTAATCGGGTCACGAGCCCTAGCTTTCCTATCTTGCCTGGCATATCCGTAGTAAGGCACAACTGCAGTGATTCTCCTGGCTGAAGCCCTCTTAAGTGCATCAATAACAATTAACAGCTCCATAATGTTATCATTAACAGGCTCACAGGTAGGCTGGATTACAAATACATCAGCACCCCTAACACTCTCGTTGATCTTTACATGAATTTCACCATCACTGAACCTGGAAACCTTTGATTCACCAATTGATACCCCAAGGTATTCAGCTATTTCCTCGGCCAGTTTCAAATTTGCATTTCCAGAAAAAATTTTGAGTTTCCGATTAAAAATTGGCATTGGCTTGCAAAAACCCCCCAGCAAAATAAAATAAATATTTTTAAACCCAATTATCTATTATATCATTTTTTCTTGTTTTTTCTAGTAGCCCACTCAGGATATACTTTTTGTTCCCCTCTTTCAATACAGAGGGCCCCATCAGGAACGTTTTTGGTTACGGTCGAACCGGCACCTATAATTGCGTTTTCTCCTACAATTACAGGTGCTACCAGATTGGTATTACTACCAATAAAAGCATTATTTCCAATACTGGTCTTCCATTTTCGGATCCCATCATAATTACAGGTAATGGTACCGGCACCAACATTAACCCTCTCACCTATATGAGTGTCTCCTATATAACTTAAATGCGGCACCTTACTACCCTTATCCACCACTGAATTCTTGATTTCTACAAAATCTCCTACCTTTACATTGTCGCCCAATACCGTTCCCGGTCTAATATATGCAAATGGTCCTATTGTCACGCCATTACCTATTGAAGAATCTATAATTACTGAATTCTGCACCATTACTGCATTTCCTGCTATAACATCCGTTAATCTTGAATATGGTCCAAGAATACAATTTTCTCCGAAACGACAATTCCCCTCTATAACCGTACCGGGATTAATAACTGAATCACAGCCTATCATAACCTCACTGCCAATATAAGTTGTGTTAGGGTCAATAATTGTCACTCCGGCAGTCATGTGTGCCATCAGAATTTTACTGCGCATTAGAGCCTCGGCAGCAGCAAGCTGAACCCTATCATTAATCCCAATGGTTTCCAATGCGTTTTCCACATTAACAGCACCCGTCCCACCACCGGTATCAACTATCACAGAAAGGACATCCGTTAGATAATACTCACCTTGAGCATTAGCCGGCGAGATATTTTGCAAAGCCGCAAATAAAGCTTTAGCTGCAAAACAATAAATTCCCGTATTAATTTCATTTACCTTTAACTCATCTGCAGATGCATCACGATGTTCTACAATCCTTGTTACCAAACCGCCGCTATCCCTTATAATCCTTCCATAACCAGACGGATCCTCCACCACAGCAGTTAATACAGTAACGGAATTTCCTGATTCATCGTGTTCATTTAATAGCCTTTTCAGCGTATCAGGTGAGATAAGCGGGGTATCTCCACAAAGTACCAGAATGCTGCCTGCAAAGTCGGTTAACAGCGGTTCAGCCTGCATTACAGCATGACCAGTACCCAACTGCTCAGTCTGCTCAACCCAGGTGACATCTAACTTAACAGATCCCTTAACCATTTCTGCCCCATGCCCAACAACAACAATGTTCTTACTGATACCGGCTCCCAGAGCGGCACATATCACATGCTCCAGCATTGGTCTGCCGCATATGCCATGTAACACTTTAGGCAGCCGTGACTTCATTCGTGTTCCCTTACCAGCTGCTAGAATAATTGCCGCAACATCCACGTAAGTGCTCTCCTCCCTGTTGATTAGTTATTATAATTACCATAATTCTGGTATTTTAGCATACAATAATAATATTCCACGTTAAAACCGGTTTTCCTGCGATTAACAAAAAACTTCAACTTTCTTACTCGGGAGACAAAAAAAACAGGAATTTGCACTCCTGTTATACCTAATGACAAACTCCCACCACCTATTCACCTTAAGGCAGAGACTTTGTTGGGAGTTACCAGCTAAGTTGTTTGACTTTTCTGCAGTTTGTATGCCTAAGCTGTAGCCAAAGCATTTTGATAAGCCTCTAGAACTGCAGATTGAATGACTTCCCGCGCATTTGAAGTAATAGGATGGGCAATATCCCTGAACTCACCGTCAGGAGTTTTCCGGCTTGGCATAGCAACAAATAAACCATTCTGGCCCTCTACAACCTTTACATCATGGATAACAAACGAATCATCCAGAG
This sequence comes from Phosphitispora sp. TUW77, assembly GCF_048453025.1. Taxonomy (GTDB): domain Bacteria; phylum Bacillota; class Thermincolia; order Thermincolales; family UBA2595; genus Phosphitispora. Next base: position 90,716 of record NZ_CP156677.1, on the reverse strand, counting down.
TAACAGATACAATCGCCTTCATCTTGCCATCCTGGTTAATTTTTCTTACCCGTACATCAGTGACATTCAATTTTTGAAACCCCCTTCTCAACTCCAATCAAAAATTATTTCGTTAAATTTCGATATTCTTCATTTACCAAAGAATTCCTTCTTTGCAGTATAAAATTTTAAGAAAATTTCTAATTTACTGAGAACGCTTACTGATTATGTTTTTGTAAACGTAAAAAAACCAGTCCTTAGGCAGACCGGTTCAAATATTGTGATACAATTGAATAGTCACTGGGTTTATCGACATCAATTCCAATTTCAGGGTGTTTTGTAATTATAGCTTTCACTTTTATGCTTAGCACTTCAGAAACCTTGTTTTCAAGTTCGGGAATTGAAAGCCTATTTAATATAAGTTTGAGTACAAATTTCAACCCCAGAATACGACATAACTTTAGTGGGCTTTTGCGGGAATTCACAAACTCCCTGGCTTTTTGAGCACTTCTTGGTACAGCATCAGGATTAACCAGGAAAAGGTTCCCTCCGGTAAACCGGCCCTCCTTAAGTTGTGCAGACGTCCGCTCCATGCCTGGAAATCTGTTAAAAACTTCGTTCATTGAAACAATCGGATAAAAAAAGTCGGCATCATATTTGAGGCTTAAATCTACAAAGTCCTTCACAGCCTGTGCAGTAAGAAGAGGGATGTCACTCGTAGCAATTAGGACAGGGGCAGATGTATCAACATATTCAAGGGCTTTAACAGCATTTTCAATTATACCGTATTGTGTCTGCACTACACTTACACAATCATCAGTCAGGAAGTCCTCTAACTGTTTAGGGCCTGCAACTACGATCTTGCCAACTATACCTGATTCCTTAAGTGCATCTATGACATAGCTGACCATAGGCTTGTTCCCTATTCTGATCATGGCCTCATAAAATTCGCCGCTGCAATCCCTCAGTGCACCGGCATTATTCCTGCCGGCAATAACAATAGCATCAAACATTTAAAAACCCTTTCCAACTAGATTTGCTCTTCTGAGCCGAACTCAGTCAATTGATTTAATTTGTCCAACATACTATTTTCTGCATTTTCAATATGCTCCCTAGCCAAGGCTTGAGCCAGTTCCACATTACGTTCCGAGATAGCCTCAACTATTTTTTTGTGTTCATCAAGAGCATATTTCATCCGCCCCGGTGTCGAAAGAGAAGTCGTCCGAAACCTTTGTATCTGTTCACGGAGATTACTCACTATTTGTACTAATCTTTGATTCCGGCTGGCCTTAAAAAGAGTGTCATGAAATTCAGTATCCATGTCAACCACTTTTTCCAAGTTATTGCTCTGGACACATTCCCCTATCTGAACCAGAATACGTTCCAACTGCTCCAATTCCTCTTCAGTAATACGTTCTGCTGCCAAACCTGCTGCCAGGCCCTCAAGCGCTGCTCTAATTTCAAACACATCAGCTATATCTTTAACCGAAATCCCGGCCACATAAGCACCCTTCCGAGGTATCATAACGACAAAGCCTTCCAGTTCCAATTTTCTAATGGCTTCTCTTACCGGAGTGCGACTGACCCCCATTTCTTCAGCAAGCTGAATCTCCATTAATCTTTCTCCCGGTTTTAGGACACCTGTTATAAGGGCTTCCCTAAGTGTTTCAAATACTATCTCCCTTAGAGGTTTGTAGTTATCAAGTGTAACGGGAATCAATCTTCTATCAGACATCACTTCTCTCCCTTTCATGAAGCTGGTAAAATTATTTATTACCGGTTTACTCTATATTCTATATTTTTTTCCCTAATTCCTGCTGCTTCCAGGCAATGTCCGGGTCACCTCCACAAACATACCCTCCAGCTCCTTTTTTAGAAGTTCAGTAATTTTTAGCGCATATTCCCTGTCATTGGTTATTCCAAATACGGTCGGTCCACTTCCTGACATGATGGCTCTTAACGCCCCTGTCTTTTCCAGTCGCTCCTTAACCTGGGCTACAACCGGATATTTCAACAGTGTCACCGATTCCAGCACATTACCAAGGTTGGCTGCTATACCCTCCTTATCACCTCTCTCAATTGAGAAAATCATCTGCCCGGTATCCGGCCTGACATTGACCTTGGCAGGGTCATATTCCCTGTAAATTTCAGCAGTAGAGATATCGAGCGGTGGCTTCACCAGTACCATCCAGAGTTCCGGCACATCATGAAGGGGAAGAATAACCTCCCCCCTTCCTTTGGCCAGCGCGGTCCCACCCTGTATACAGAAGGAAACGTCGGATCCTATCAATGCAGCTTTGGCTAAAAGCCCTTCGTAACTTAAACCTAATTCCCACAAACAGTTTAAGCCTCTAAGTACCGCTGCCGCGTCTGTTGACCCTCCTGCCAATCCAGCAGCCAGCGGAATATTTTTGGTGATATGAATTCTTACTCCAGTTTTTATTCCAAAACTCTCTTTTATGAGCAAAGCTGCCTTATATGCTATGTTAGACCGCCCCCCCGGAAGTCGAGGATGATTAGTAAAAACCTCAATTCCCTCCCGGGCCTCTTCCATGACCACCACATCATGAAGTTCAATTGACTGCATTACCATTTCCACCTCATGATATCCATCGGGCAGTTTTCCTAGCACGTCCAGGGTCAGATTAATTTTAGCGGCTGCTTTTAGTTCTAGGTGTCTCAAAGGACCTCCCCCTTTTTTAGCTTATGATAATGTATTTTCTATAAAAGGGGTAATTTCCTTCCTGTACCCATAATTAACAGACAACCTTTCTTCCCTTATCATCCTTGATACTGGGTTTTAATTTTTCTGATACCGTTCTAACTAGTTCTTGTATAGGTGCAAACTTTTCATAGAATACAACAATTATATCCCCTTTACAGGCGCGGCCCAGCATATTCTCAACAGCGGCAGTCTCTGAAAGACAAACCGTTACTCTGTCCGCCTTCAGACCTGCTTTAAGCACCGCCTGCCGCATGAGTGCGGCCACTTCCCCCGCTTTGCGCCCACGCAGGTCTTTATCTTCTTTAATAATAATTTCATCACAATACTGTGCTATGATTTTTCCTGCTTCCATAATATCCGCGTTTCTCCGGTCTCCCGGCATTCCAACAATACCTATAACCCGCTCGGGGTTTAACTTTTTAACGGTTTGCAGGGTATTGAGAAACCCGTCAATATTATGACCATAGTCCACCACAACCCTAAACTGCCCTATATCAAAAACATTAAACCTGCCCGGATTGCATATCTCATCCGATTTAAAGCTCAACAAACCATTCCTGATACTTTTTGTGTCAAGCCCCAAAGCCGTACACCCGGCAGCCGCAGCCAAAGCGTTAAACAGGTTATGTTTGATAATTCCTCCCAAAGTAGAGGAAATGTGTTTTACCGGCAAAATTTTTTCAATTTTATCACCGACAGCCTTGACCATGAACCCATTTTTTACAAATACCGCAGTCCCGCCTGCCCCTAAATGTCTCCTAACTATAAAATTATCTGTTGCAGCACTGAAAAATATTATTCTTGAACGTACCCTGTCAGCTATTGCCGATACATAGATATCATCTGCATTAAGAACAGCAGTGCCTTTTTTAAATATATTCTCTGTAACCACCGACTTTACCATAGCCATATCTTCCATGGTCTCAATTCCATCCAGGCCCAGGTGATCATTGTGTACATTAGTAATGATACCAACATCACTGTAGTCGTAACCTAAGCCGGCCCCAAGTATCCCTCCCCTGGCTGTTTCCAGGACTGCAACCTCTACAGAGGGATCTCTAAGGATTACCCTGGCACTTTGGGGACCGGTAGTGTCACCAGATACGATTTTCCTGCCGTTAATATAAATACCATCCGAAGTGGTGGTTCCTACAACCTGCCCGGTTCCCCGCAGAATATGACTAACCATCCTGGTAACAGTTGTCTTACCATTTGTTCCGGTTACCGAAATTATTGGCATTCTAGATTGACTCCCGGGGGGAAACAGCATTTCCACAATTGCTCCGGCAACATTTCTAACTGGTCCCTTAGCCGGATAATGATGCATTCTTATCCCCGGAGCAGCATTAACTTCTATCAGAGCCCCGTTGTCCGGTAATAACGGCTGGTCAATTTCCCTGACTACCAAATCAACACCGGCTACGTCAAGACCCACTAAGCGAACAGCCCGCAATACCATTTGCAGTGTATCGGAATGCACTCTTCCCGTAGCATCTACAGCAATTCCACCTGTGCTAATATTCGCATTTTCCCTGAGATATACTATTTCTCCTTCTCTTGGCACTGAATTAGGGGACAAACCTTTTTTGGCCAATACCATAATGACTATGGGATCAATTTTTATTTTAGTCAACGGCTTTTCATGATTTTCACCCCTCATTGGATCCATATTGACCAGATTAACCAACTGCTTAACAGTACTCTGACCATCTCCTACCACAAATGCAGGGATCCGTTCCGCTGCTGCTACTACCCGGTTTCCAACGACTACAAGGCGGTAATGCTTTCCTTTAATATGTTTTTCAATAATTGCCTTTGGACTTATCTTGAGAGCTGCCTCCATAGCCCCTGCAATTTCTTCCCGCTTTGTCAGGTTTAAAGCAACTCCTTTTCCCTGATTTCCGTCAAAAGGCTTAACTACAACCGCATCATTAATTTTTCGGGCAATTTCAAAGGCTTGCAATTCATTCTGGGCTACTCCACCCCACGGCACCGGTATTCCTGACTCTGCCAATAAATGTTTAACCAGCACCTTATCACTGGCAATATCTACACCCACACACCGGGTCTGTCCGGTAATTGTGGCCACTACTTTCTGCTGGTTTTTACCATAACCAAGCTGGAGTACACTTCCTTCCCCCAGGCGCATCACAGGTATTCCCCTTTTTACAGCCTCGCGCACCACTGCTGCTGTGCTGGGTCCAAGACTCGTCCGGTCCGCTGCCTCCCGTACAGCTGTAACTTCTGCTGCCACATCAATAAATTTATTTTTCAGCAGGGTGTCAACAATCATAACAGCGGCCCGTACTGCTCTGATAGCGCCTTCTTGTGATTCAAATTCAGTAATCAGATAGTACATCCCCGGTGTTTCAGCACAAATTGTTTTTCCATATATTACGTCCATTCCGGCAAGATACTGTAGTTCCAAAGAAACATGTTCAATTACATGCCCCAGATAGGTACCTGCTTTAAGTCTATCTATAAACCCCCCTGGTTTGCCCTTGGAACAATAGTGTTCTGACAGGCTCGGCAGCTGAACCTGAAGTTTCTCGACAAAACCAGGATTCTTTTCGGTAGTAAACTCCCTGTATTCTCCCAGGTCAATTTTGGTCTTGATAACAGGACTAGAGCAGTAAATGTTTGCTCCCTCAAGAACTTTGATTTCTATTATCTCCATTTTTTTCTCCTTCCTTTAATTCACCACACATTTCACTGTTCACAAGCATCCTGGCAGCCAAGTCAAACCCATAACCTTTTGGTAAAACATGCAAAACCACATTGTCTATAGCCAGAGCTTGACCGGGTGATAATTCAGAAACATTGGTAAAAGAAACACCCCGGCCATCTACAAAAGTTACTGTCTGGGAACCGATAATTTCAAGCTTTGCATCTGCCCTTATGATTACAGCAGTATCTTCATCTATACCCATCCCCAGTATATAAGGATTATGGGCCACAGCAGACAACAAACGACCCAGTCTGCCCCTCTGGGCAAAGTGCTGGTCAATTACTACTTCCTCCAGCAGGCCCAGGCCAGGTGCAAGCTTAATAGTATTTAGTTTTGGTGCCTCATCATTGTCTCCCTCAACAATCATTGTATTACTCATAACCGAAGCACCGGCACTGGTGCCGGCGATAACAGCTCCACTCCGGTAAGCCTTCTGAAGAGCCTCATTCGCTGTAGTACCACCTAATATTGAAGTGATTCTCAATTGATCACCACCGGTAAAGAAGATCCCAGTGGCCTTTGCCATCTTCATTACAACAGAGCGGTTATTGGCCTTTTTTCTGGAGTCCAAATCAAGCACCTCGACTGTTCCAGCTCCTAGCCCCTCAAACAAATCATAATACTTCTTCCCAACTCGATCCGACTCCAAGGCAGCTGTGGTGATAATAACTACATGGGCTTTAGGACCACCCGCCAACCTAATAAAATCACTTAAAATTTCACATTTTCCTTGCTTATCTTCAGCTCCTCCGATAACCAGCAGAGTTCCATTAACCTTGTTTCCCATTTAATCCTCCGTTATTAATCAATCAGGTGTTATTTTGCCCTTTTTTACCAGTGATTATACTATTTTGGGCCGGATGCATATAATGTTAATAAACAAAGCACAGCCACTATTGCGGCTGCGCCGGTAATTTCAAGGAGGCTGCCATGAACCAAGATTCGGTTTATTCCCAAAAACGCATATATGTTTATACCTTTGACCGCAAACTATTTCTTACTACTTCACAGCGAACTGATAAAATCTATGCCGTAGCAGTAGGAAAAGCCCAGACACCTACTCCCCACGGAACATATCAAATAATAAACAAAATCATTAATCCCGGAGGGATACTGGGCAGCAGATGGATGGGCCTAAATATCCCTAACGGCCCTTACGGAATCCATGGCACTTCCAGGCCTGAATCCATAGGCAAAGCTATTTCCAATGGGTGTATTAGAATGTATAACCATGATATTGAAGAAATTTTCAACAAAATTAGTATTGGCACAACTGTAATAATACAGCCCTTTTCTGAAGAAACCTAAAAAATAAAACCGTGGGATACTCTGTAGAGTATATCCCTCCGGTTTGCTTTTTCGGCGAATGAACTTGCCTATATACACAATATTATATACTATGTATATCGCTCTCTTTTAGCAGCGATAAAATAAGCACTATCTCATTTGCAATATTCTGAATCGGAAGAACTTTATCCGCTTTCCCCATTTCCACCACAACACGTGGCATTCCATAAACAACACAAGTTGCCTCATCCTGAACAATCATTTTTCCTCCGGCCTGTTTAACCAAACTTGCACCCTTGGAACCATCAAAACCCATCCCGGTAAGAATTACCCCAACAGTATTTGGCCCATAAAAATCCACAGCAGATTCAAGGGTAACATCCACAGCAGGCCTGACACTGTGTACCGGTCGGTCCTGATTCAAACCTATCAGGTTCTTTGACCTGAGAATCATATGATATCCTCCGGGAGCAACGTATGCCCTGCCATTCATAAGTTCGTCTCCCTCTTGGGCTTCATACACCTCCAGTTCAGAAATGTCATTAAGCCTGGCAGCCAAAGATTTTGTAAAAGCGGGGGGCATATGCTGAACAATCAAGACAGCCGCCGGTAAATTCCCTGGCAATCTCGAAATAACCTGCTGCAATGCATTAGGACCCCCTGTGGAACTGCCAATAACTACCAGCTTATTTGGATGCACACCTGAAGAAGGCGCTGAAGATACAACACTTTTTTGTATCCCGAGCATCACTGAGCTTCTAAAATTAGAAACAACCGCTCTGGCAGCAACTTTAACCTTAGCAATCAGCTCTTCCTGAACTTTATGTATGTCAATGGAAATTGTCCCTGACGGCTTGCCAACAAAATCAACCGCTCCCAGCGTGAGGGCTTTTACTGTCGTGTCACTTCCCTGCTGTGTAAGACTGCTTAGCATAATAACCGGTGTCGGACATTCTTTCATAATTCGTTTAAGAGCAGATAACCCGTCAAGCCTAGGCATCTCTACATCAAGAGTAACTACAGCCGGCTTCAAGCTTTTGATTTTTTCAAGTGCATCCAACCCATCCCTGGCAGTATCTATGACAACAATGTTTTCATCGGACTGAAGCAGGTTGGAAACAACTTTCCTCATATATGCGGAATCATCTACGACAAGGACCTCAATCCTTTTCGGCATTATAATTCCCCCTGAGCAGCTTATATAGATAAATTAGATTAATTTATCCAATAAACCTTTTGATTGTCGATAATATTTTTTCAGGTTGATAAGGTTTAACAATAAAGTCCTTAGCCCCTGCTTTTATAGCTGACATTACAGTATTTTGCTGACCCAAGGCACTGCACATGACAATAATCGCGTTTGGGTCAACCTTTTTAATTTCCGCAACTGCTTCCAATCCGTCCATTACAGGCATGGTTATGTCCATCAGTACAAGGTCAGGGCTTATTTCTTGGTATTTTTTCACAGCTTCCTGTCCATTTTCAGCTTCATCAACAGCATATCCGTTCTCAGTAAGCAGTTTAGCACACCGCATCCGCATAAACGCGGCATCATCAACCAATAACACCTTAGCCATTTTGACACTCCTTTCAATATAACAGCCTTAAGATGCAACCTTTTTGATAAGATTAGAAACATCTACTATAAGGGCAACATTACCGTCGCCAAGAATTGTTGCCCCTGAAATTCCCTGGACATCACCAACATACTTTCCTAGGCTCTTAATAACAATTTCCTGTTCACCTACCAAAGAATCCACAACAAGCCCTACTTGCTGTCCGGCAAGATTAACAACTACGATAAATAGTTTTTCCTTCTCACCTTCTTCAATGCAACCGCTGAATACAGTTTTAAGTCGAATTAGCGGCAGGGCTTTACCCCTAACTACAATTACCTCATGGTTATTCACATATTCAATTTGTTGTTTATTTATCCTGATAGTCTCCGTTACAGTAGATAATGGAATGGCATATACAGCTTCTCCTATTGAAACAAGCAGAGCCCGGATAATAGCAAGGGTTAGCGGCAGTTTAATTTTAATCTCCGTGCCTTTTTCCACAATCGAGTTAATCTCAATAGCCCCGTTGATCTTCTCAATGTTATTCCTGACTACATCCATGCCCACCCCACGTCCGGATACATCAGTCACTTTTTTAACAGTACTAAGTCCAGACAGGAAAATAAGATTAATCGCTTCTTTATCTGTTAGCCTCCTGGCCTGTTCTTCGGATATCAAACCCTTTTTAATACCACTTTGCTTTACTGCTTCAGGGTTAATTCCCTTACCGTCATCTTTTATGGTTATAATAATATGGTTTTCTTCGTGAGAAGCCTGAAGTTTTAGGTGTCCGACCCGGTTCTTACCCATGCTCTCACGTTCTTCAGGCAATTCAAGGCCATGGTCAACAGCATTTCTCAACAGATGAATCAGAGGGTCGCCAATTTCCTCTATAATTGAACGATCAAGTTCTGTCTCCTGGCCGGTCATAATAAAATTGACTTCTTTCCCTGCTTTCTGAGAAAGATCTCTAACCATACGGGGAAACTTATTAAAAAGGTTTTCAACCGGAAGCATCCGAGCCTTCATGATATGTTCCTGAAGCTGAGTCGTAACCCTGGCAATATGTACCGAAGTTCTGCCAAGGTCTTGCGACATTTCATCCATTTCATACTCAGACTCCATTTGATTAAGTATCTGAAACAATCTGGTTCTGTCAATAACAAGTTCCCCTACCAGGTTCATCAAACCATCAAGTAACTCTACGTCCACCCGTACAGTCCTATTGGTTTTCACTGAATTCAATTTTTTAATACCATCACCTGCCTTATCATTTTTTTCTTCTTTTAAGGCAGATTTATTAACATCCGTTCGAGCGGTCTCCTCATTGTTGTTACGCTGTCCTGATAAAAATTGAGAAGTATTAATTATCGACAAATCAAACTCCTCTATATCCGGGAGTTCCTTAATCAGCTTTTTAATATACTCTGCCTCCACTTTGCTTGTAACAATCATATCCAGGCAGTTGGAAACCTTTTCTTTTTCAATCTCTTCTGCAGTAGGTATTGACTTAATTACATCACCCATTTCGCCAAAAGCCATCATGGTAACAAAAATTCGCACCGCCGCCATCTCAGGTTCCATATTAAACTTTAACCTAATAAAGTAAGGAAAGGCGCCCTCCTCCACGCCATGTTGAATGGCATCCTTTTCTTCCCATGAAAGTTCTAATTTCCCGTCAAACATTTTTTGACAGGCTCCACCTTCCTGCACTGGGCTAACTTCGCTGGCAACAAGCGGCGCTGCTTCCTTTTCAACAGGAGCAATATCAGTTTCAACAACAAGGGCCAGTTTATATAAAATATCCTTAAGGTCCAAGTCTGATTGTTCGTTATTAATAATTTCATCTCTTAATACCCTGAGACAATCCAAACATTCGAAAAGTATATCAATCAAATGACTGCTAACTTCAATCTGCCTTTTGCGCAGCTTGTCAAGAACATTTTCCATAGCATGTGTCAACTGGGCCATTCGGTTGTGTCCAATAGTGGCTGATGAGCCCTTCAATGTATGCGAAGCCCGAAATATTTCCTGCATCAGATCTTCATTGAACTCTTCTTTTTCCATTCGTATCAGTTCTTCTTCTAATGTCTGAAAATGTTCTTCTGCTTCCTCAAGAAATATTTTTAGTTCCTCCGGTGAAGCATCCAAATTTAAACTCATTACATATCCTCCCTTCCCCTTTTAGTTAAAGCTGTCAAGCTTAGATGTATCTTCTTTACGAAGTACCTTGGTAAGGTCAAGCAGGATAACCAGCCTGTCATCCAGTTTGGCAATACCTAACAGGTATTCCTCATTAATCCCGTTCATTATGTTTGAAGGGGGTTCAATAATCTCACTGGGAATCCGGATAACTTCAGAAACTCCGTCGACCAGCATACCGATATTGTTGCCTTCAACCTCCACTACAACCACCCTAGTCAAACGAGTTGTTTCTCCACCCGGCAGGTTAAATCTCTTATGCATATTAAAGACCGGAATAACAAGTCCCCTGAGGTTTATCACACCTTCTATATAATCTTCCGTGCCTGGAACCTCCGTGATAGCCTGCATTGTAATGATTTCCAGCACAGTCGAAATTTCCAGTCCATAAACTTCCCTGCCTAGCCTGAATACCACATATTGATTATCACCAGATATTGCGTCTTCAGCCATATTATCCCTCCTTTAAACTTAGACACTGAACCTCAGAGATAATTCTTTCAGGTTCTGGGCCATTACCGCCAATTCTTTTGAAGATGAAGATATCAGTTCACTTGTTGAATACATCTGCTCACAGGAAGCTGTCACTTGCTGAGCAGCAGCGGCACTCTCCTGAGCAATTGCCGCAATTTCCTCGATTGCCCTAATTACTTCATCACTACTGCCTGCCATTTCTTGTGTAGCAATAGAATTCTCTTCTGTAATACCTGAAACCACTTCCATTGCACCGGCAACTTCAGTGCTGTATTCGGAAATCTGTTGGGCAACCTTTGAAATATTATGTATTTCATCATTCGTCTTGGCAACATTGTTAATAATACGCTCCAGGGCACTTCCTGCATCAGCTGCCAGCCCAGCACCGTTTTCCACTTCCTGAGTTCCCTCATTCATTGCTGAAACAGCTCTTTCCGTACCACCTTGAATTGCATTAACTAATTCTGCAATCTCTTTGGTAGCTTTACCGCTTCGCTCTGCCAATTTTCTAACTTCATCGGCTACCACAGCAAATCCTTTGCCATGCTCGCCTGCCCGTGCCGCCTCAATAGCAGCATTAAGGGCTAGAAGATTTGTCTGTTCCGCTATATCATCAATAACCTGAATAATCTCTCCTATCTGCTGTGACCGTTCCCCAAGCTCCTTAATACGGTTTGCAGCGTCAAAAACCTTGGACTTGATGTTCTCCATACCGGAAACCACCTTTTCTACCGCCTGTCCCCCCTGTCCGGCAACCTGGGAAGTTTCTTCTGCGGTATCTGCCGCAAACTTCGCACTCGAAGCCACCTTTTCAACACCGGTAACCATTTGCCCGACTGCCATGGAAGTGCTATTTACCTTCTCAGCCTGCTGAGCTGCCCCCTTGGCAATTGAATTAATAGTTTCACCATGCTTGTCCATTATTTTTACAACCCCTGTAATATCCTGGGTCTGTTTTGCATTACCCTTGGCCACCTCTTCAATAGCATTGTTAACTTCCTGATTGGAGCGGGTCATGTTCAATGAATTAATTGAAAACTCATTAGCTGCAGCAGCTACATGTTCACTGGCAACAATAATTTCGGAAATAATCTGCTTCATATTGCCGGTCATTCTATTAAAAGAACTTGCTAATACACCTATTTCATCTTTTGACCTGATAAGAAGCTCACTGGTGAGGTCCCCCTGAGCCGCCCTCTCAACAGCTTCTTTTACCTTATTTATCGGATCAGCTATGGTTTTGGCAAAAAACAATCCGCTTATAATGTTCAAAATCAAGATACCGATACCGAAAATAAAAATTGTAGTAATAAAAGAGGAACTTAACGCATCCAGAAATTGTTTTGATACTCCTACATACCAAATACCAATAATATTTCCGTCCGCATCCTTGATTGGTTTATAAGCTGTTTGGTACTTAACCCCTACAACATCTGCCTCACCATAAAACGGCAGGCCCTTAACAAGCACTTGCTGTTTTACCTCATCAGATACTTTTGTATTAACCTGACGCACTCCGTCTCTTTTAACAGTTGTCGCAACCCTGGTATCTCCCTGGAATATTGTAACAGTATCATTGGTTAGCTCTGCAATCTTATCTATAAGTTCGTAATTCTCGTTCATAACAACATTACCTTTATACAGTTTTCCGTCCTGAACGGCCCAGTCGCCGGGGAAAGTCCGGTTAATCAATTCCTCCCCTGTTGCTAAGTCTGATTTAGCCTTTTCAATTAAAGTCTCTTTTGCTCTGCTGTTCATTGAATAAACGGAAACAATGCTCAACATACTTACTGCAAACAAAGCCACAACAAACATCATTACCATTAACTTTCCTTTAATGCCTAACCTCTTAATGTTTAACCCCACTTTACATCCCCCTCCGCCTTATTTTTGCTGACCATCGGGCTGCTTTTAATGAAAATATAATTACTAAAAATAGCCAATTATTACTGATACTTCGACAAAATATGAGAAAATCCTTCATCATTCAACTTTTAGTGTATAAATTTATTAAACATTTGGAAATCAACCCTATTAATTCCAAAACAAACATGGCCATATTATGATACCAGGGCATAATTTGTGTCAAAAGGAATAGGTATGTAAAAGAATATTAAGCTTGGTGAAGGTGGTATGATTGGTAGAAATTATTGTAATTAGCCTGGCAGCAGGACTTGCCACCTGTTTTGGGGCCCTATTGGTATTGATGATTGGCAACCCTCGCGAAAAAACCCTCTCGGTACTGTTTGGCTTGGCAGCCGGAATTATGCTGGCTGTTATAGTGCTTGACTTGCTGCCTTCTGCTCTGGAACAGGGTACGATCCGCCAGACAGCGGCAGGGTTTAGTATTGGAATTATAGTAATGATGATGCTGGATCTAATCCTGTCCCAGGTTTATACCCCTAAAACAAACGGTTCTAATAAAATTGCATACTTTCGAAAAATGGGCTATCTGGTTGGGGCTGGAATAGCGCTTCATGATTTGCCTGAAGGAATAGCAATTGCAGCAGGCTTTTCCGCTCAACAGCATTTGGGCTTAGTTATAGCAGTGGCCATCGGCCTTCACAATATCCCTGAAGGCATGGCCACTGCAACACCACTTAAAATGGGAAAAGTGCCTGATTTAAAAATTCTACTGCTTAATATTATTCTTAGCCTATTTACACCCGCTGGAGCTTTCATTGGTCTGCTTATTTTAAACTTATCTCCTCATCAAATTGCCCTTCTGCTGGCAGTTGCGGCCGGAGCTATGACATATATAGTAAAAAACGAGCTCTTGCCGGAATCTAGGCGCAAGCACCCCAATTATGCAACTCTTGGCGGGATTATCGGCTTTCTCTTTATTTTAGTTCTTGGATTCATACATTGAATTAATACATAAAAACAAAAGAAGCTGCGTAAAAACAGCTTCAATGGATCCATTACCCTTTTGCTCCCGGTATTCCTACAGGTATACAGAGGATTTCACCAATCTGCAGGTTCAACGGATCTGCATCGGGATTAGCCACTGCAATGGCCTCAACAGTAGTCCCATATTTCCTGGAAAGCTTCCAAAACGTATCTCCCTCTTGGATAATATGCATTATGGCATTATCCGGACAAGGGCCCTCCGGTTCGGGAGGTTCTGGACACTCAGGTATCTCCGGAAGTTCCGGACACTCCGGAAATTCCGGATACTCTGGACACTCTGGAAGCTCTGGACACTCCGGAAGCTCTGGACACTCCGGAAAATCAGGTAAAGTTTCTTCCTCAGGATTCTCTGCCTTCTCAGCCCTCCCTGCGTCGTCTGCCACAGGTTCAGTTTGATCCCCCTCAATCAAATCTGGCGGTTCTATGCCATTGCCAGTATCTTCACTGGATATGTATTCCTTGTTCTTTAAAGGCTTTTCACCTTTTTTCGGTGGAACGTATTTAAAGAATAGGAACCTTTGTTTGTCTCCGGCCAACAATACCCCCCCTTTCAAAGAACTTTAATATAATATATGATATCTTATCCAATTTATTTCTAATATTTTCTTAGGTAAATTTACGGCCCCATTGCATCTTAAATGCTACACAACCCTTTATGCCAATTAATTGTGCGTAATAGTCCTTCTTCAAGGCTATATACGGGAAACCACTTCATAACTGCTTCAGCAAGATCGGTATTAATCTTAAATCCAATGTGCTTTCCTTTTTCACAGGGAAGATTAATAATGTCGGAAGTTGAAGATGTAAGCTCAATGATATTTTTAGCAAGTTTATTTATGTTTACCTGGGTACCAGAACCAATATTTATTATTAAACCCTCTGCTTCTTTGCGATAAGATATTGCTAGACTCAGCGCCCGTGCGGCATCTTTAACGTAAATGAAATCCCTGGTCTGTTCGCCAGTATCGTAAACAATTAGTGGTTCATTACGCAAAGCCCTGTCTATAAATGACGCCACCACGGAATTATACCCGTAAATTCCGTGATTTTCTCCAAAGGTATTTGTGAACCTCATTGATGTCACCGGATAATTATACCATCTGCCTACTGCCATTATATGCTGCTCTGCCGCCAGTTTTGTCACTGCATAAGTGTTCTGAGGCATCACACAGGACTTTTCATCCATCAGCGAGCTTGCCCCTTCACCATATACTTCAATCGTGGATGCATAAATAAAAAAGGGACGGTTCTTTGTCCGCAAGAGTTTTTGCATAAACTGAAAAGTACCGTATTCGTTATTAAGAACATATTCCTCCGGGGTATTCATTGATTCCTTTCCCGAATTATACCCAGCTAAATGAATCACTACATCAATATTCAAGGAATTAATTTCTTTCACTGATAGATCCTGGTATCTCTGCTTTAGATTTTGTACCTTCCCATTTAACAAGTTGACCGGCAGTCCATCTCTGTCCGGATATCCTCGCGAAAGGTCATCCAGTCCATAAATTTTTGCAACATCCGACCGAGCCAATAATTCTTCGATAGTATGTGTTCCATACAATCCGGCTGCTCCTGAAACCAGAACGTTCACTTAATCACCCCTTTGGTCCAGCTCAATTTATTATATTTCGAACCAGTCAGGTTTGTGACTAATAAGGGGATTTAGGAAAACCCCTGCGTAATTTTCCTCTTGTCTCAATTCCGCCTAGACCCTCTATTCCGGTAATAGTGTTTTCAATTACCTCACTTGTTGCTATCGTCTTATTAAAAGATGTAAAAGCTACTTTTTCCACTATAAAAACCGGATCAAAAGCATGAATCATCACTCGTTGAGGAGCACTGGCATAATTAGCTCCTGCTTGCAGTAAGGCCTCATAATGTGATTGACACGCTCCGGCAAATATGATGAGATTATCCATGTTACACTCGATAAAGCGCGCTGCTTTTACAGCTTTAACAAAGTATCTGGAATTGTGGTAATTATTCAGATCAGTGAAATCAGCACCTGACCTGATAATTCCATCATGACCAGTCAAAACAAGGATATCCGGGCTGCATTTTTTTATTAAACCCGGGACAGATGCAGGTTGTTCTCCCTCAGGCACATTAGCTCCTTTTGCTGGAATTCCCAATTGTCCATAAATTGCCATACATAAGTTTAAATACTCCAAATTCCCATCAATATGAAGCACCCGTCCCGGTATTTCAAAAAAATTTTCCTCAATTTTATTCCCGCTTCGAAATAAATCGTTCCCCCGTTCCTTTAACCTTTTTTCAATTATCCTCTTTAGACAATTATTATTGGTTCTAATAAATTTTTTGCGGTATTCCCTAATATTATCAGCATCTACCTTGACTAAATCTTCAACAGGAGAGTCGGCAAAAAGCCTCACATCAAGTCCCAGCAACTTTACCCTGACTTCTCCAGAATCAGTTTCAATGACTTCATTAACTTTAAAATAAATATCGTTATTGTATGATTTTCTGGCTACAATATCTCCAACTTTTATCTCCATAAGCGTTCACCCCGCGTTCACCCCGTCGTCACTTCTACTATATTTTATGCAAAAAAATTGCCAGGCGTTATTTCATATCCTATTTATACTGACCATAACATATGTGCTAAGCTCAACATATTATATGTTAATTAAGAACTGCGGGAGGTCTTTCTGTGATAGCAGCTGTAGTACCGGCAAAAAATGAAAGTTCAGGAATAGGCAGCGTCTTAAACATGCTTTCCCTTCTTCCTGTTGACCTGGTTATCCCAGTAATTAACGGCTGTGACGATAATTCACTGGAAAAGGCACTCGAAAACTCCAGAGTAATTACAAACATACTATACAGCAAACAGCCCCTCGGTCCGGACGTGCCTAGGGCCATAGGGGCTAAAGCGGCATATGACAAAATGGCTGATTATGTCCTTTTTGTGGATGGCGATATGCAAAGTCCAGCTACTTTAGATGCATTAAAACATCTCCTATCAGCTGCTACATCCGCAAGACTGGATATGGCCCTGTCAGACTGCTATCCAGGTTCGCATCCAAACAACTCCCTAGCAGAGCTGGTATTATATTTCCGGGGAAAGCTCAATGTAAAAATTGGAATGCCCTGGCTGGGAAGCGCTTCACCATCACATGGGCCACATTTGCTCTCCCGTAGCTTTCTTGAAGCAGTATCCTTTAGGGAACTGGCCGTACCTCCAGTCAGTCTTGCATTGGCAGCAAAAATTACCGGTCTGAACATTGCCATAGGAGCAAAAATTCCTCACCGATCTCTTGGCTCACCATACAGGAGCCGGAGCCATGCCCGTGACATGGCAAAAACCATTATAGGTGACTGTATTGAAGCAATGAATGTGTTTGACGGCAAAGACCGGCACCGAGTACTTGGCAGGAGGGAATACCTTGGTTTTCATTTGCAGCGAAACTGGCAGCTTTTAGACATGTTTTTACAGAAAACAACAGACAGCTCCCAGATTATTGTGGAAAAGCTGTTATAAATAATTTAGTTCTTAGAAATCAAGGGGTAAAGAACATTGCTTATTCCAGCGAATTCCTCAAAGCTAAGAGTCTCACCCCTTCTCTCAGGATTAATCCCTAAATCGTATAGTATTATAGAAAGTTGGTTTTTATCAATACCAAGCGAAGAGAGCGCATTTAAAAGAGTTTTTCGGCGTTGGCCAAAAGCTGCCTTAACCACACAGAAAAAAGCCTGCTCATTTATCACCTGAGCGGGAGGATGTTTTCTGAGAATAAGGCGGATAACGGCAGACTCCACATCAGGCTGGGGTATAAATACTTTTCGGGGGACTTTGAACACCTTCTGAGGATTACTGTAATAATTGACCCCGAGGGTAAGAGCCCCGTAATCTTTTGTTCCCGGAACTGCCGCTATTCTGTCAGCGACCTCTTTTTGCACCATTAATATTATTAAACTGATATTAAAACAATTTTCCAAAGCATGCATTAGGAGCGGTGTTGTAATATAATATGGAAGGTTTGCCACAACTTTATAAGGTCTCCCGTTTTTTCCAAACTGTCCTTGGGTCTTTTCTGAAATCAGAGCATCAAAATCTGTTTTCACAGCATTACCCCAAAACAAATCGATATTTGTATAAGCAGACAAAGTCTCTTCCAAAAGAGGCTGGAGATTTTTATCAATTTCTATAGTCACCACTTTACCTGCCTTTACAGCAAGAGCACTGGTTAATGCACCTATACCGGCACCTATTTCCAAAACTGTATCTTCACTGTCTAAAGATGCAGCATCTACAATTTTATTGATAATATTGCCATCAATTAAGAAGTTCTGACCCAGTCTTTTCTGAAAAACAAATTCATATTTATCTAACACCTGCCTTACAGCAGCCGGTGAATATAATTTCATTATAATCCTCTCCTAATTTATTATATACAAAAAAGGAAAGGCTTAGCCTTTCCACTATTCCAAAACATATACTTTTACTATGCGGCGGCCCCACTTACGGGCCTCTTTTTCGGTATCAAAAAACAAATCAATCCTATTTCCCTTTATCGCACTTCCAATATCAAGGGCCTTTGCATATCCATAGCCCTCGACATACAGCCTTGTTCCCATCTTAATTACCGAGGGATCAACAGCCACTGCTCCCCTATACGGGTATATCCCGGAAGCAGTATTGTTGCCAGTATGAGTATAAGCCGTGGCAGTCATGGAGAGTGCCCTGGAAAAATTAATTTGCCCACCACGGGAAATCTCTTTTACAGTCACCGTGCCATAAGCCACAATCTTGGCAACCGGCTCCCGAAGTACCTTTTCAGCCACCACTTCCCGTTTTATTTCCTCACCGTTTCTGTATGTAATCTTTATTGTTTTTTGAATCAGCCCGTCTTGACCTTTACGTACAATTCTTGTAGTCCCTTTTTCCATCAAATTGTCATTTCGTCTCTCGAGCTTAAAGGGAACTTTTATAGATTCTTCAATAAACTTATCACTAAATCTTGATATTTCTATAGTATCACCAGACTTAATAACTGTGCTGGGTTCCGGAACTACCTTATCACTAGAATTGACTGTGATTTTCAGTTCTTCCAGGGCTTGTCCCACATTCCCTGGAGTAACCCATTGTTCGCTGGCCTCGCCGGCATCTGCCAGAGTTATGCACAGCTTTCGAGTAATTCGTACAGTTAGGTCATCTGCCAGTTTGGTATCCAAAGCAGGTTCAATTAAATCTCTTTCACCAAGAGAAATATTGGCCTTTTTTAAAGACTCTGCTACAGTACCGCCCCTCATAACCACATTTACTTCTTTTCCGTCTGCAAATATCCTGATGTTATGCCTGTTATAAAAAAATCCTGTTAAAATTATTACAGCTGCTACAACAACCCCGAGGCCCCAAAAAACCCGCTTTTTGTTTCCCAAAAACCCAACAGTACTTCTCGGGGAGGCGTTAGCCTGCATGTAATCACTCCTCGCATTTTATTTTTTTGAAATTTCTTTTTTTAAGAAAGGATGCCAATATATTTTAAACTATAATAAATTACTTGTCAAATCAATTTAAGATTTTATATAAAAGATATTTCTACACCTTTACAAAAATCCCTTTATATTTAATAATACAATATCCCTTGTCTTCCGACAGAAACTTGTCTTTTTTCTAGGTCAATAATTACCTCAATAATTGAACCAAAACTGTTCTTCGCCCCCACTTCAGTGCCTCCTCACGCGTCTCAAAAAAAACATCAACCTTTTTCCCCTTAATGCTTCCTCCTGTATCTGCAGCAATTGCGTAACCATATCCTTCAATATACATTTTCGTACCCATTGGAATTACTCTCGGGTCCACAGCAACTACCCCTTTCCGAGGGGTAATACCGGTTGCGGTACGATGACCGGTATATGTATATGCAGTAGACACACATTTTATCTGCTGACCGCTGATAGCCGCTCCTTGTCGTGATGATATTTGTCGTGATGAATTGTTGTAACTGCCCACTTCAATAATCTGAGGTATCGGGGCCATGATTACAGTGCTGCCGTTCTTTTTTTTGGATAACAGTTCATCATCACGGTAGTGTTCAATAAACGTATGCTTCATAATACCATTTTTGCCATCTTGTATTATTCGCTGTTGTCCGGGTTCTAAACAAAGGTTCCATTTTTTATTTACAGGTGCCGGGATTACTTCATTAACCACTGTTTTAGTTATTTTGTGCTTATATACCTGAATAACCATTTTATCACTTACTTTTGATGATAGGTGATGTGATATCGAATAGTATTCTACCGATTCGCCTTCCTTCAAAGCATCAAGGCTTCCAGTGCTAAATCTGACTTCATCTTTAATGCCTGTTTCTTTGATAACTTCCTGGACGGTAGGAGCAAATGTATAGTACGATATGGTCTTATCTCCTATTTTTACAGATACCTCTTTTACTGCACAGGACATGAACAATCCCACACCAAGCATTAAAACCCCATATAAAATATAGGCCATAAATGTAGTTAGATTATCATTAATCCTGTATACCGCACCGCTCCTAATATTATACATATCCTAACCCTCCCCATTTTTTCAATTCTGCCCATCATTCGGAGAACCTGAGACAAACCCGGTCGTTTAAAATATATATACATGGTTGTCTGAACATTACTGCCAAATAATCCCATAAATTTTACGTAAAAAAAAGAAACCCCCGGCAGAGAGTTTCTTGATATCATGTTTTTATCAAATTTTTTTAATATTAAATAGGTTCAGGGCATTTTGGAATGTCGCTTCCGCTAATTCAACCAAATGCATTCCCCTAAGTTCAGCGATTCGTTCAGCAATATGTACCACATATGCAGGTTCATTACGCTTGCCTCTGTTAGGTTCAGGAGCTAAATATGGTGCATCTGTTTCAATAAGAAGGCACTCAATTGGCACCCCTGCAGCAACCTCACAGATTTTTGAAGCATTTTTGAAAGTAACTGGTCCGGCAATTGAAATGTAAAATCCCATTTTGATGCATTCCCTGGCCATCTCAACACTCCCCGAGAAGCAGTGCAAAACGCCTCCATTAGAACCGGCATCTTCTTCTTTTAATATTCGCATTAAATCACCATGGGCATCCCGGTCATGTACTATAATTGGTTTCTCTATTTCTTTGGCCAAATGTATTTGCTGTCTGAATACTTTTTGCTGGATATCACGGGGAGAAAGATTCCGGTAATAATCAAGCCCCATTTCTCCTATTGCAACGACCCTTGGATGGGCTGCAAGCAACCTGATTTGTTCCATAGTGTCTGCACTAGCATCTGCTGCATCATGGGGATGAATTCCAACTGAGGCAAAAATGAAATCATACTGCTCAGCCAGCTCTATAGAGCGCATTGAAGAAGGTAAATCAAACCCTACATTAATTATACCGGAGACCCCTCTGCCCTTTGCGCACATTAACATTTCATACCTGTCAGGCTCATATCTTTTGTCATCAAGATGAGCATGTGAATCAAAAAACAATTGTTATCACCAACTCCTCTATTTAACTTTTGAACCACCGGAGACCTCTTTGTCCGGGTCTACTGTAATTATTCCCAAGCAATCTCCTTGAGAAGCGGCCAGTATCATCCCCTCGGAAAGGATTCCTCTTAATTTGGCTGGTTTTAAGTTGGCGACAATTAAAACCTTTTTGCCAATCAACTCCTCAGGGCTATAATGTTTGGCAATTCCGGCAACTATAGTCCTCTGCTGGTCTCCCAGGGCAACCTCCAGCTTCAAAAGTTTATCTGTATTCTCAACAATCTCAACTTTTAAAACCTCCGCCAGGCGCAAATCAATTTTGGCAAATTCCTCAAATGAAATGTACTCTTCCTGTTTACACTCTTCCTGTTTCATTGGTTCCATATTTTTCGCCTCCCCGATTTCAACCTTTCCGACATCAATCCTTGGAAACAAAGCAGCCCCTTTTGAAACAACAGCACCCGATGGAAACCGACCCCATTCCTGCAATGACTCCCATTCCTTCAAATCATCCCCGCATTCTTAAGCCCGATTTGTTCCCATATAAGCTGAGGTAATGTCGGCATAAAGGGAGCAAGCATAATTGTAATAACCCTAATACTTTCCATCAGATGGTAAAGAACCGTGCCCAAACGTGCTCTTTTATCTTCGTCTTTAGCCAGGACCCATGGGAATGTCTCCTCAATATACTTATTGGCTCGACCAATAAAACGCCATACTGCGGCCAGGGCATTACTGAGCTCATAACTTTCCATCAGTTTTTCATATTCTTCAACAACTTCCATTGCAATCTTTATTAAATCATTGTCAATGTCACCATATTTATCCGGGGACTGCACCTCTCCGGCAAAGTACTTTTCCACCATAGCTACAGAGCGGCTTACCAGGTTACCAAAGTCATTGGCCAAATCAGAATTAATTCTCTGTACCAACGCATCTTCCGAATAGTAGCCATCAGCGCCAAAAGGCAGTTCCCTCAACAAATAGTAACGTATAGCATTAACCCCATATTTATCTATTAATACCAATGGGTCTATTACATTGCCTTTGGATTTGGACATTTTCCCGCCTTCAAGCAGCAGCCAGCCATGAGCAACAATCTTTTTAGGCAGTTCAATTCCTGATGCCATTAAAATTATGGGCCATATTATAGAATGAAAGCGGACTATGTCCTTAGCCATAAGATGGACATCGGCAGGCCAAAATTTATTAACCAGAGAATCATTCGGCTGACCGCCTGCCAATGCGGAATAATAGTTGGTCAATGCATCTATCCATACATAAATTACATGTTTGGTGTCAAAGGGAACCTTTATCCCCCAATCAAAAGTTGTCCTGGAAACGCATAGGTCTTCAAGGCCCTGTTTAATAAAGTTAACCATTTCATTGCGGCGGGATACGGGCTGTATAAATTCAGGGTTATC
This sequence comes from Phosphitispora sp. TUW77, assembly GCF_048453025.1. Lineage (GTDB taxonomy): Bacteria > Bacillota > Thermincolia > Thermincolales > UBA2595 > Phosphitispora. Next base: position 67,945 of record NZ_CP156677.1, on the reverse strand, counting down.
TTCTATATGCTTGAGCAGGCGATCAGCATATTTTGACATTTTTAAAAAGTAACTTTCCTCTTTAATTAGCTCCACAGGACGGTCACAGTCAGGGCATACCTTTCCCTTTGCCTGGCGTTCTGTCCAGAAGGTCTCGCAAGGTGTGCAATACCAACCTTCATACTCTGATTTATATATGTCTCCCTGATTATATAATTTAATAAATATTTCCTGAACTACTTCCTTGTGCCGGTCTTCGGTAGTCCTAATGAAATCGTCATAAGAAACCTCCAGTGCTTTCCAGAGCTCTTTAAACCCGACAACAATCTTGTCCACATATTCTTTGGGTTCCATGCCCCTTTCTTTAGCAGTACGCTGGATTTTCTGACCATGCTCATCAGACCCGGTCAGGAACCATGTGTCAAATCCCTTTAACCGTTTATACCTAGCAATGGTATCAGCTGCTACAGTGGTATAAGCGTGACCGATATGTAATTTGTCACTGGGATAATATATCGGTGTGGTAATGTAAAATTTTTTCCTAGACATAATTTCACTCCCTTTATTTGGATACAGTTTAAGCTTCCCCATAAAAATCAAAAACCCTCGTCCCTGGGAAACTTAAAGGGACGAGGGATATCCACGTGGTACCACCCTTTTTTGCTTTGTAAAACACAAAGCCTTACACAAGGTACAGAATGATTCATCTTAAGTGGGATTTTCTATACCTGAAGCCCTAACGGAGCTTATCCGGCACAGCCTACTTTCAAAAATTTCAGCCTGCTGTTCCGGGGCCATGTTCAATACAGTTTCTCCGGCAAGGCTTTCACCTTCTCCCTGCTCTCTGAGCGGATAGTCCGGTATTTACTCTTCCCCATCATTACATTTTATAATCCGATTTAATATATATATATCAAGATAATAACTATAAAAGTTCCTTTTGTCAAGTTTTCCCTGAAATCATAAAATACATACACCGGCGTGAATAATATAATCCGTTATATATTTTAAAATTTATACTTTCCTATCTGCTAAAAAAAGTGGTTGACTTTTAATGGAATCACTGGTATCATTTACTTGTAAATATTTGTCGAAAGTCGCTGGGAGGTTATAAGGTATGAAATCAACAGGAATTGTTCGCAAAGTTGACGAGCTTGGCAGGGTCGTGATTCCGATTGAGTTACGCAGAACTCTTGGAATCGATGAAAAAGACGCCCTGGAGATTTATGTGGACAGTGAAAAAATCATTCTCAAAAAGTATGAACCGGCCTGCATCTTTTGTGGAAATGCGGATGAAGTGCAGCACTTCCGCGGTAAAAATGTATGTAAAGAATGTGCCCAAGCAATGGCTGTAGCAACTGATGCACAGTAAAAGTTAAAACCAACTTTATCACAAAAGAGAACTTCTTTTTAAGGGGTTCTTTTTTTTTGTAAACAAAATTAAACAGAGTTCTTGCATTAGGTGAGGTATGGACTTCACCTATAGTCACAACTGGTTATATTATTTGCCTTCAGCTTCCAATACAGCGGCATATACATTGTTTTTACCTATACCCGTACGACGGGCGACTTCCTTAATGGCTTCTTTTTTATCCCACCCCTGGGTGACCAAATTATTAACCATAAGGAATAAGTCACACGATTTAAGAGCAGAGCAATCTTTGGGGTTTTCTTCACTGCCTTCCAGAACTATAACAAACTCGCCTTTTGGTGGGTTGGCCTGGAAGTAACTAATTACATCGGCCAACAATCCCCGCACAACTTCTTCATGGATTTTGGTAAGTTCCCTGGCTACAGCAACCTTTCTTTCCCCCAGTAATTTTTGCATTTCCTGTAGAGTTTTAATCACCCGGCGTGGAGACTCATAAAAAACCTGGGTTCTTTCTTCAGACTTCATTTGTTCAAAAACCTTGTTCCGCTCTTTTTTAACCCTAGGAAGAAATCCTTCAAACACGAATCTATCAATTGGCAGTCCCGAACACAACACTGCAGTGATAAGAGCTGTGGGACCCGGGATTGGAACTACCATAAACCCTTCACTTAATGCCAAACATACTAGTTCGTATCCAGGGTCTGAAATTCCAGGTGTGCCGGCATCTGAAACCAGGGCCACATCTTTTCCGGCATTAAGGTCAGATAACAAGACCTGCCCTTTTCCTTTAGCATTATGCTCATAGTAACTGGTAAGTGGAGTGTGAATATCATAATAACTTAAAAGCTTCCTGGTATGCCTGGTATCTTCGGCAGCTATAAGGCTTACTTCCTTAAGTATCCTAAGGGCCCGTAGCGTAATGTCCTCAAGGTTGCCTATTGGTGTAGCACATAGATAGAGAGTCCCTTTTTTATTGTTTCCGGTCATTTCTTTATCACCTTTAATAATCTGTAATTTATCCTTTCTTGTCAACCTTTTTATCTCTGCTTCTCTGGTCATTGCATGTTCCTTTGAAGGGCATTCTTCAAAAAACATTAATTCTACCGGCCCCCGGCCTCTGGTAAATTTTGCCCCTTTTCCAGAATTATGTTTGGCAATTCTTTTTTCAAGATCATTTGTATATCCCGTGTAGAGTCGTCCATCACTGCACTTCAAAATATAAGTATAAAATTTAAAAGTCATAACTACCACTTTTACGAGAAGAGTACGGTATTCCGGGATAATATATATCCCAATAACTTTTGGTATAACTGCCGTCTTCATTATAAACAAAAAAAGGCTCCAGTATATTAAGTTCCGAATTGCCGCCCAGTTGGGCTTCAATAAGTATCATGATAGGTTTTTTTTCCGAATTTGCATGTACCATCTGAAGCCTTCGTGGCTTTAGGCGGTGTTTTTCTAAAGTAATAATAATATTAGAAAGTCTCTCCGGCCGGTGCACCATAGTCATAAGTCCTCCATACCGAAGCAACCGGGAACCGGCACTGACAACATCTTCTAGACTACATAGGATTTCATGCCGCGCAATGGCAATTGGGTCAGTCTCATTTTGAGCACCTCTGCCAACGGGAAGGTAAGGAGGATTTGTAACCACAACATCAAACCCGCCAACTCCAAATAGTTCTTCTGCCTTACAAATATCCCCTTGAATTATATCAATTAAGCCTTCCAAGCGATTCCCCCACACACTCCTTCTTGCCCGGTCACAGCTATCCTCTTGTATTTCAAGCCCGACAATTTTCCCGGCTGTTTTTCTTGATGCTAATAGTAAAGGGATCACTCCGGAACCTGTACCCAAATCAATAATTTTATCCCCCGGCCTCAGAAACGTAAAGTTTGATAATAAAACAGCATCCAAAGAAAAACAGAAGGCAGCCGGAGACTGGATAATCTTCAGGCCTGCCCTAATCAAATCATCAAGCCGTTCTCCCTTAATGATATTAAAATGAGAATTGGGGTTTAAATCATCATATGGCATACACTAAAAACCCCCGTTATTTTTTGTCAAGAAACCCCATACAGAATAAACAATCGCCCCCAGAGCGAAATCGTCCAAAATGAAGATTACAGATATGGAATCCCTCGTTATATAAACGCACCAGATTTTCAACCCCGCGTTTCTGGCTTTGCTCTTGCTTGTTTCTAGAATCTCCATCTTTAAGACAATATTGATAAACATCAATTATTTCACGGCGCAGTTTCTCGTTTTCATCCTCCAAAGCATGGGCCCTTGTTTTAAGTACCTGCAGTTCCTGTATAAGCACATTCATTTTCTCTTCAAACTCAATCAAAAGAACATTTAATTGTTTCAAAGGTCCTCACCTTTTTCCTCACTTTCATGATTTCGTGATTTTTTTTGTGTCTTTTTATCTTTTTTTTCCTTTTTTTCTATACATTTTTCTTTTGGACAGATCTTAAGTTCATCCGGCGGGAATTCAACCAGTTGCTTGCTTTCTTTCATTTCTACCATAAGGTTCTTTTTAAGGATATTAACTGAAACGACTTTTCCTTCTCCTACAGGGGTAACCACTAAAGTCCCCTCCGGAGGAAAAGCAGCCTTTTCAGTTTCATATGCCTCTGACTCATATTTCAAACAACACATCAGCCTGCCACAAATTCCTGATATTTTTGTAGGATTTAAAGAAAGATTCTGCTCCTTAGCCATCTTTATAGATACCGGGTCAAATTCACCCAAAAACGTGGCACAACAAAGGCCGCGCCCGCAGGTGCCCAATCCGCCCAACATTTTTGCTTCATCCCTTACACCTATTTGCCTGAGTTCTATCCTGGTACGAAAAATAGCAGCTAGGTCTTTAACCAGGTCTCTAAAATCAATTCTTCCATCTGCTGTAAAATAAAAAATTATTTTATTTGCATCAAATGTAAATTCAACGTCTACCAGCTTCATAGGCAAACCATGTTCTTCAATTTTCGCAACACAAAGCTTATAAGCTTCTTTTCCCTTATTTTTATTGATTTCAATTTGTTTTAAATCTACCGGAGTTGCTTTGCGAATTATTTTCTTCAATGGAGCTATAATTTTTTCTTCTTCCACCATTTTAGGCTCAACCACAACCAGTCCAGATTCAATACCCCGAGTTGTTTCCAGGATAACTTTATCATCTATTATAAGGTCAATGTCGTTCGGGTCAAAGTAATATATTTTACCTGCAGGTTTAAACCTGATGCCAACCACTCTAATCATTGTTATTGGTCCTCCTAACTCCTGTCACCTTTTTCTAAGTACATTTGGCAAGCTTCAACATTAGCACTTCCATTGTCAGCCTGAAATTTAGATTTCGGTTAATCTGCATTTTGGCTTCATGAATATTTTCAATGCTTTTAACTAGAAAGCTTTTATCTTTATATTCTAAATCGCTTTTTAACTCCTCAATTTTATCAATATTTATAATTAGGCTTTTATCACTTGTTTCTTGCCATATCAACTGATCCCTATACCACAAGAGCAGTTGTTCCAACACTTCAGGCATTATATCTTTATTTTTTTCAAGTTCTTCAGCTTTCTTGATAAGCTCACTGATATCTCCATTTTTAATCTTCTCATATAGCTGAAAAACCATCTCCCTTGTTTCGAGGCCTTTATCTGGTTCAGCCATAGCCCAAGCTTTACCAGGCAGTCCATTGCAGAGTGTGGCCAGCAATACGACAGTTTCAGGGGCACCCCTGTTGTTATCCCTTAAAAACTGTTCTATTTCCTGTTGCGGCACTTTTCCGAGTGCAACTATTTGACATCGGGATACAATTGTTGGTAATAAATTATACGGATTAACCGTAGTTAATAAAAAAATTGTATCCGGCGGGGGGTCCTCAAGTATTTTTAACAAACAGTTGGCTGCATCCCTTGTCATTGTTTCCGCTCGGCTTATCAGGTATACCTTCTTTGATGCCTCATAAGGCTTAAATGAGACTGTTTGCTGCAATTCACGGATTTGTTCTATCTTAATATTGTTTCCATGGGGTTCTACCAGGAAAAAGTCCGGTAAGCAGCCCTTGGCAAACCTCCTGCAGATGCTGCATTCATCACAGGTATCAATGTTTCCTTCCTTACACAACAATGTATTGGCAAATGCCTTTGCTAGAGTGGTTTTACCAACTCCTTCCAAACCATAAAAAAGGTAGGCATGAGCTACCCTGCCTTCAGCCGCAGCATTCTGTAAAATTATTTTTGCCTGTTTATGCCCAATTACATTAGCCATCATCATAATTATTACCTTACCCTTTGACTATGAATAAATATCCAGTAACAGGCCCCTTATTTCATCAACCTTAGCAAGTATTGCAATCTTATCCTTTTGTTCTGACAATAACATTTGGGTCAGGCCTTCCATTTCCTTATTAACAGTCTCAACCATTGAATAAATCTTATGCCTTCCCCTTCTATCCCATCCATGCTGTTCTCGCATCTGATACATTTTGTTTACCGCATATTCAAGAAACTTTTGTATCATACCCTTGTATTTTTTCAAGTCCGTTAAATTCAGTGTTTCACCTAGTACCTTTCCCTGTTTTTCAATATCGCTCAACAAATTCCCTAACTGCTGGTAAACCATATCACTATGAACTTTGTGCAACTGCTCGTTAAATGACTGGTATTCCCGACTTGATACTTGTCTGGCATCCTTGTCAGGTATTGAAATACCTGAACCAGCTTCTTTTGTTATTTTGCGAATTTTCATAATCCCAAAACCTCTTTTACCAGTTGGATAACCTCAGAATGTATAGTTTCCTTATCCCGGCCGGCATCAATTACTTTACACCTTTGGGGTTCTGATAATGCCACTTCTCTAAAGCCACATCTTACTTTTGCATGAAAATCCATATTTTCCTGTTCGATACGGTCTTTTCCTTCTCCTGCTTGCCCGACTCTTTTTTCATTAATACGCCCGATACCTACATCAGGAGCTAAATCAAATATTAGGGTAAGATCGGGAAAAACCCCAGCAACCGCCATTTCATTAAGTTCCCTCAAAAAATCAATATCGATACCACGCCCAAATCCCTGATAAGCTATAGTGGAATCAGTAAATCGGTCACACAGCACAATGTATCCTTTTCGAATGGCCGGCCTGATAATTTCTTCTACATGCTGCGCTCTTGCTGCCGCATATAATAATGCTTCTGTACGGTCAACCATTTCCTTGTTGCAGGGGTTAAGCAGTAAACTCCTAATCTCTTCACTAATACTTGTCCCCCCAGGCTCCCTGGTATATATAACTATTTTATCCATCTTTTCCAAGGCCTGCCCCAGCATCTTAATCTGTGTAGTTTTGCCTGCCCCGTCAGGTCCCTCAAATGTTATAAAAATGCCTTTCATCAAATCCTCCGGTATAGATAAATTAAAATCGATCAACGACCTTTATGGTAAGCATTGCAGGATCACTGAAACCATGAAACATACAATCCCAAGCTTTCAATTCACATATTAAATCCACTATTTCATTGGTTATCATTTCCCCCGGACAAAGCAACGGTATCCCCGGGGGATATGGTGCTATCAATTCTCCCGCAACTTCCCCCACTGCTTCCTTAAGCAGGACTTGCCTTAACGGGGCAAACCATGCCTCTTCAGGATTAAGAATAACTCTTGGTGAAGGAATATTCACCGGTCCAGGCATAATGGGTTTACCGTAAACAGGGATTGCTTTCGAAGCAATATCGGTAAGCGCATTTACCAGCCTGTCCGCATCATCAAAACTGCTTCCGATTGATAACATACATAAAATACAAAATCTATCACATAATTCAACCTGAATACGGTGCTTTTTAAGCAGTATTTCAGCAGCTTGATAACCGGACAATCCCAAGTTACTTAAGGATATATAAATTTTTGTGGGATCAACAGCAATCATACTTGATAATCCCGAAACGCTCTCTCCAAAACATTTAATCCCTGGTATTTCTTTTATCTGCTCCCTAATGTACCTTGCTATCCTCAAGGAATTATCCATTAAATGCTTCCCTGAAACCTCCATATGTCCTGTTACTGCATCCAGTGATGCCATTAACAAATATGAGGGGCTTGTTGACTGGAGAATCCCAAGCTGTCTGGCTATTGTGCTATAATCAACAATTTTGCTTTTTACATGCAACATAGAAGCCTGTGTAAATGCCCCTAAGGTTTTATGAGTACTTTGAATACTTATATCAGCACCTGACTGCAGCGCTGTTTGTGGTAATTCATCAGTGAAAACGAAGTGAGCACCATGAGCCTCATCAACAATAAGTGGTATATTACAGCGATGAGCCACTTCCGCAACTTCTAACATCTTCCCTGCTAATCCGTAGTATGAAGGATACACTTGGAATATGGCCCTAATCTTAGGATATCTTTGGAGCATTGCTGTAATTTCCTCAGTCGCCGGGGGATAAGGCACCAGATATTCAGGATCTAGTTGCACCGGTAAATATCTGGGCTTCAAACCACCAAGAATACACGCACCTATTACTGAACGATGCATGTCCCTTGGTAGTAATACTTCTTCTCCTCTCCTGCACACTGATAAAAGAGCAGCATGTATTCCTACTGTAGATCCATTTATAAGAAAAAAAGTTCTATCCGCTCCAAAAACCCGGGCAGCCCGCATTTGTGATTCTTTGATTGGGCCCGCAGGATTATGAAGGTCGTCCAATCCCGGAAGTTCTGTAACATCTAAAGCAAAAGGGGCCGTTTTCATCAAACGAGCAAAGCTGTGGTGGATTCCTTGGCCCTTTTTGTGACCGGGCATATGGAAGGGAACCGTATTCCTCTTTTTGTTTTTCTGCAGAGCCTCAATTAAAGGCATATATCCGGACTTATGCATTGGAATAAGCCCCTTTCTCACTGTTGAATTCGCCTTAAATAAGTAAAATTCCTTTTTGCCTATTCTTAATTACACAAAAAAACAGTGAAAAACACTCACTATCAGATTTGTCACGAAAACCAGATGTTTTTCATCTTCTCCTTTAATAAAAAATAAGATTTATCATCAACACTGGAATTGACAATCTCCTTTTCACATTCTTCACATATATACCCTCCAAGCAAATTTAGTCCTTCTTGGCTTCCATAAATCTGTTTAGCACAAAAACTGCAATAAAGCAATTCCTTCATTGAATATATTTCCCCCTATCTTCCTCTCCATTATATCAATACTTAAACAAACTTAAATGGTATTGTTGACAAGTTTTCAGCAATATAGCCATATACTATCCTATGTGTAAAATACACTAAAGGTTCTTTGCATTGTTATGGTGTTTAAAAATATTGTAATTAAAAAAAGGGTTTTGTCAAAAATTGTTTAAATCTTTATGTTAATATTAATATCTGCTTTAACCTTCGTTAATAAAGGAGGGTGAAAAATGGTTGTCAGATTCTTGGATTGCATAGGTTCTCATTATATGGTTGGCATACAGCAGGGCCGTATGGGCAAACAGGCTATTCATGCCGCTTGGGAAATTTTTTCTGATTCTCAGCATCTGGAGATGATAAGGAAAGCAAAGTTTGCACCAAAAGCCCTTTATCTTGTACACTGTCAACAGAAAGCCGACAACTTTCTTAAAAAAATTGTTAAAGACACACTGCCTGAACAGCATGAACGAATCAAAGGAATGGCCTCAGGTGCAGATATGCCTGAGAAAATGATTTATGTGCTCCAGGCAATTGAAATGGAGCTCATACCCAAGCCAAGCATGTATGCTTTAGGTTCCGGAACTCTAATGGGAATCAAGCCTAATGCTACCACAACAGGTGAACCTGTTTTGATAAAGAACTTTGACTATACCCTTCCTTACCAGGATATGCTTCTTGTCAGGAGAAACAAACCTTTAGCCGGATGCCAAACACTTGATATATCTTTGGCCTTTTCTTCAGGAGCCCATGCAGGCATTAATGAACACGGATTATGTTTTCTGCATACTTTTGCCTACCCATCAGACAGCCTCGGTTTTAAAAATATCCCAATCAGTATAGTTCTTCAGGAGGCATTGGAAACTTGTTACACTGCTGAAGAGGCTGCTAGGCTGATTAACAAGCATGCTAGGGATGCAGGAGCAAATATTCTGCTGGCTGATGCTTCAGGTGATATGCGAGTATTGGAAACCAGCAGGTCAAGCTCAGCTCAGCGTTTTGCTGAAAATAATTATATTATTGCTGCAAACCACTACATATCTCCGGAAATGACCAAACATCAGTTTCCAATTGATTCCAAGTGGGGCGATAAAGCCTTGCCCCGTCTTAAAGAAGAAGGTGTATATGAATCCAGTATATCAAGATATGCAAGAGCAGATCAGTTATTAAGTAAAGGTGAAATAAATCCGGATTCTGTTGAACAAATTTTAGCTGATCACAATGAAGGGGTTCCGGGAGATAATACAATTTGCCGTCATGGAGCAGTTTTTTCTACTCAGGCTTCCATTATATTATACCCAACCCGTAAATCCATAAGAGTTTCTTCAGGCAAACCATGTGAAGGCCGCTTCGAAGAGTTCACCATGAAAAAACTGTGAAGAAACTGTAAATGTCTATAACATACTGGCAACAATACAAAAACAGGTGAGCTTTTACACTCACCTGTTAACATTTAACTCAATATATTTCATTTAATTAAACAACTGTTAAGCCTTAATCAAGCACTAGGTTCTTAGAAACGGGAATCCCCGCTCCAGCCAGTATTTCAGCCGCTTGTTTGCAGTCATCTACGTGGTGCGGCTTCGGCTTTACTGTTGCTACATCATAATTATTAGGGAAACTTGTATCATTCCAGGCTATCCTTTCCCCTCCGGCAGCATCCATTTCATCAAGCTTCTTAGAAATTGCCTCTAACATTACATTAACTTTATCCCTGCTCAGCGGAGCAACATTAGTCATGACATCATGATGGATTCTTGTTGATATCCCGCTCAAACCGGCACCCCAGGAGTACCCGCCTCCACAGGCTGTCATTACTACGGCCATAACAACTCCACGAATAACCTGCTCCGGCATGCTAAATATTGGACCGGAATCCCCACAGCATGTACCGGTAATAACCTTGATGTTGCGATTTACTGCGCGGAAGGCTGCCGCATAAGTCCACAATGCTTCCCTATGGGTTGCCCGTCCGGTCATGTCGTTTACATAGAAGCTGCCCAGTTTACCATGAGCATAACTTAACTGACCAATAAAGTTAGCCATCATGCCAACTGCAACACCTGCCGGACCGCCGCACAGTCCGCCAAGCAGGGACATTGTGCTGGTCCAAGGCTCTATACCACGCTGCTGAATAGTGAGCGCTAAATTGAGCCGGGTCCAGTCCAGCTTTTGCTCCGGGATAATATGAATTCCTACCTGAGTATTGTAAGGCTCACGCAAGCCAGATCCAATAACTGCTAAAGTACCGCCGGTTGTGCTAACGGTAGGAATCAGACCAAGGTGCATATTAGGACGGCCGGCCCGACGCACTGCCTCTATAGTTGCCCTCTGCTCCCAAAGTCCACAATAAATTTCACTTGGACAGCCCGCTTTAGGCACTACGCCTCCAACTGAAGCGATTCCGCCGGATATACCAAAACCATCAGCCGTCGGCTCCTGAGCCACTGACTGGAGATAAGGAATAAACCACTCCTCTGCAATAACTCCAGATGCCAAACCCCAACATGCCGGCCTTCTAGGATCCTGCTCCGGCCGATAAACAATGGTGTGTGCATCTTCCGCTCTGCCAAAAGTTATTGATGGTGGGTTGTCACGGTATTCTTTACATATCTCCTCAATTTCCTCTCTCGTCCACTTGATAACTCGAGTAGTATCAATGTTCAACACTCCAACATCAGCCAGCAGCTCAACACCTGCCTTGTAAACCGCATCCGCAGTAACATCATCAGGCAGAAGTTCTTCTGGATTGTACTTAATTCCGTATTTCTTAACCAGTTCGCGCACCTTTTTTGCCAGTGCTAAATCAAACTCATCCATCTTCATTACAGGCCCATTAAGCGAACGTTCTTGAAACTCCAGTGTTGGTATCATACCGCACCTCCATTTATTTTTTAGGCTTCACAATCAATTTATCACAAAGCTTAACAGCTTCACTGGCATCAGGCGCAAACCCGTCGGCACCCATTGCTGCCGCTACTTCATGATTACACTCTGTCCCACCGATGATTACCTTGTACTTATCACGAGTACCCATGTCTTTTAAATAGTTGATAACTTCATCACAGTACGGAATGGTGGTTACCAAAAAGGCTGAAAGCCCAATAATGTCAGCATTAACTTCCTTGGCCTTGTCAATAAACTTCATGGAAGGACAGTTAATACCTACCTCATGCACCTCATAACCGGCCAACTCCAATTGCTTTTGAACCAGACCATACCCGATGGAGTGCAGGTCGCCTTGAACCGCACCTATCACTACAACACCGCGCTTGGGGCCTTCCGCTACGGGTAGGTGAGGCTCTAAAATTGCCATGCACTGGTCAACCAAATCTGCTCCCATGGTGAGTTCAGCCAAGAAATATTCTTTGTTTTGGAACCTTTTACCGATCTCCTTTAACCCTGCTAACACTCCATCCTCTAAAACTTCACGTGCATTCATACCCTCTTCGATTGATTGCTTTACCATAGCAATCGCCTTATCATCTTCTAGTTCTAAAACCGCTTCTGCTAATTCTAGTATATTCATATTCACCCTCCTTCTTTTTTTTATATGTAACCAAGACTTCTTCATAAATTAAAGTACCAGAAGACCTTAGTTATCCTAACTATTTCGTTTCTTTTATTTGCGGTTTAAACCAGACACTGTTTTTATAATGCAATTATCGTGCCAAACCCAAAACAACCTCTGCTTTATCTGCTTTTTCAACCTGAAGAGCAGCTAATTGTATTGCTACTGCAATAGAGGTCAGTATATTTAAACACCCTATTGAATTATCATTCAAAATTAATTCCTGGCTTCTGTTACAGCACCGTATAATAATATAGTTTTACATATTTTTGTGCAGTTCTGTAAAGTTTTGTTCAGTTTCGTGCAGTTCTGTAAAGCTTTATGATTTCGTGCAGTTTCTGCTAATATTATTTTGACCCAATGAAAAAGGGACCAACTCATTAGTTAAGAGTCAGCCCCAACAAAATCCTTATTATTGACCTGGATACCATATTTTTTCAACTTGCTATAGAGGGTGGTTCGCGATATTTTTAGCTCCTTAGCGACACGGGTTAGGTTACCCCCGTTGCGTTTTATGGCTTCAATTATTACAGCCTTACCAGGATCTTTCCAGTTTCTGCTGATGACTACTTTACCACCCGGCAGCTCTCTGGGCAGTGCCCGTTTGCAGGTGTTTTGAATTCTGGATAACAATAACTCTTCCGGCAGACAGTCCACAGTCAATGTCTCGCCAGATGCTATATGTATTGCCCTTTCAATAACATTTTCCAATTCTCTAATGTTTCCTGGCCAATGGTACCCCTGCAGAACCTCAAGGGTCTCCGGGTGGAGTATGTTAGTTTGCTGGCCTAGCCGTTGATTTATTTTCTCCATAAAAAAACAAGTTAAGGTCAAGATATCTTCTTTACGGTTTCTTAAGGGCACCATGTGTATATTCAAAACATTAAGGCGATAATAGAGATCTTTTCTAAAACTTCCCTTCTCTACCTCTCTATGCAAATCTTTGTTAGTACCGGCGATTACCCTTGCATCAATCGGAATAACCTGGTTTCCGCCAATCCTGGTCACAAGCTTTTCCTGCAAAACGCGCAGAAGGATGGCCTGAAGCTCAATGGGCATCTCACCTATCTCATCCAAAAACAGAGTTCCACCCTCAGCTAGTTCGAATTTGCCTGGGTTGCCCCCACGTTTGGCACCGGTAAAAGCACCCTCACTGTAACCAAACATCTCACTCCCAACCAGTTCGCGCGGAATAGCACCACAGTTAATGGCAATAAAAGGCCCTTTAGACCTGTTGCTGGCATTGTGGATGGCCTGGGCAAAAACCTCTTTGCCGGTGCCGCTCTCACCCAGCAATAGAACATTAGAAGAACTTGTAGCCGCGAGCCTGGCCAGTTTGACAGTCTTTAGGTAAGAGGCATTTTGTCCAACGAGGTCATCAAAAACAAACCTTGCCCTGGCCCCCACCATCTGGTGAACCAACTGCTTTACAGCCCTGATTTCTCTGATAATAGCTACCAGGCCAACTATTTTATACTGGGGGTTGCGAATGGGACGGCAGGTAATGGTGCAGTGGGTGATAGTTTTTCCGGTCTCCGCCTGGTACTCCTCATCATTAATAATGTCCCCCGATTGCAAGGACTGGGAAATGGGATTTTGATAACCCAAAAGCTCATTAATTGAAGAATAAAGTACTGCCTCGGCATCAACTCTTAGCAGTGCAGCAGCTGCTGCATTTATTTTTGTAATGCGGGCTTTTTCATCAACAGCAATAAGACCCTCAGAAATAGAATCCACGATTGCGTTCTGATAATGGCTGCCAACCTGCATTTCTTCATTAACAACCTTGATGTCTTCCAAAACTCTGTTTATCTTAAGCTGTCCTTCAATGGCATTAACAGCCGCCACTACCATTCCCAAGGTATGGGAATGAACCTTCTCAAAACTTCCGGCCATGCTCAATACTCCGGCAATCTCCCCGGAATAGCCATAAATCGGCCCCGCAGAAACAGTCCAGGGATGAATAGCCTTTATATAATGTTCACTAGCAAAAACCTGAATGGGGTGGCCAAGCTTAATAGCCAACCCTACGGCATTGGTCCCGACATTTTCTTCACTATAATTACATCCGACAAAATCACTATTCTCAGCCAATAAGTCAATTACTTCCAGGTCAACAAGAGCCTCTACAATAACTCCATCTTGATCACACAGTGATACAACAAAACCTGAGCCTTCTACAAATGAAAAAAGATTTTTCATTATGGGGAAAGAGATCTCAAGCAGCTCCTGTTTTGCCTGACGACGTTTTTCCATTTCAGCTTTACAAACCTTTGGTATAACATCATTAACGGGATCAATATCCATAGCCCGGCAACGACGCCAAGAGTCTTCAATTTCCTTACGCACACAATCATTGTTGACTATGCCCTTATCAACAAAAACTGTCCAAGCATTAAAAAGTTGTTCCTTTCTATCATGAGCAGGCACTTTCCCACTCCTTTCAAGCTTTTGCCCTATTAAATTTATCTTTGGCTTTAGTATTAACAAAGAATAAACCGGTCAATTTGACCGGTAAATGTTATAATTTCTTTAAAAGGTGTTTTTTTAAACATACCATTAAATAACATCTTTGGCAAGCAAAAAAACTTGTTTTGCTAAAAACTATTTAACGATGTCTTTAATCAAGAACAAGCTTATCTGAAATGGGCACACCACAGCCGGCCAGCTTCTCTACTGCTCGTTTGCAGGTGTCTACATATTCCGGCTTCGGTTTAACTGCCGCAATATCATAAAAGGCAGGGAATATCATGTCATTAAAGAGTAACTGATTGCCCCCGGCCGCTGTCATCTCATCAAACATTACCGAAAGCGAATTTAAAATCCCCCTAACCTTGTCTTTGCTCATGCCGGCAACATTTCCCATAACATCATGCTGGATGCGCGCGGTTAATGAATTACTACCGGTGCCCCAGTTGTATGCACCCCCACAGGCTGACAATGTTACGGCCATGGATACCCCGCGGCATATTTGCTCCTCTACTGAAAATGCCGGCCCGGAGTCCCCGCAGCAGGTACCGGTAGAAATACCAATATTACGCCCGGCAGCGCGGAAACATGCAGCATAAGTCCACAGCGCTTCCCTGTGGCTGGCCCGTCCGGTCATATCATTCACATAAAAGCTCCCCATTTTTCCGTGGGCGTAACTCAACTGACCAAGGAAATTCGCCATCATTCCGACGGAAACACCTGCCGGGCCCCCGCACAATCCGCCAAGCAGGGACATTGTGCTGGTCCAAGGAGAAATTCCGCGTTCTTCACAAACAAGAGCTAAGTTAAGGCGGGTCTGATCTAGCTTCTGTTCCGGTATAATATGAATTCCAATCATAGAGTTATGCGCTTCGTGTAAACCTGAGCCTAAAACTGCAACAGTGCCCCCGGTTGTACTCACGGTCGGGATCAAACCAAGGTGCAAATGCGGCCGCCCTGCCCGGCGCACTGCCTCCAGCTGTGCCCGCGCTTCCCAAAGACCACAGTAAATTTCACTGGGGCAGCCGGCCTTTGGTACTACACCGCCAACTGATGCGATGCCACCAGCAATTCCAAAACCTCGAACACATTCCTCCTGTGCAATCGACTGGATAAAGGGGATAAGCCATTCTTCCTGAATAACTCCTGATGCAAGGCCCCAGCTTACCGGCGGCCGATTATCCTCTTCTGTCAGCGGGACAATAGCATGTGTATCTTTGCCCCTGCCAAAGGTAAGCACTTGCGGGGTCTCCCGGTACCTTCTGACATCCTGTTCAATTTCCTCCTTCGTCCACTTGATAACACGATTAGTTTCAATGTTCAATACTCCAATATCAGCCAGCAATTCAACACCTGCCTGATACACGGCATCCACTGTAGCATCATCGGGAATAAGTTCTTCGGGATTATATGTAATCCCGAACTTCTTAACCAACTCACGCACCTTTTTAGCCAACACTAAATCAAACTCATCCATCTTCATTACCGGCCCATTAAGCGAACGCTCTTGAAACTCCAATACGGGTATCATATTTGCACCTCCGATTTATTTTGGATCATTCTGGTTAGCTTTAGTCATTTTTTGATGCATGATATAAGACGGCACACCCAGCAATACTGTAAAAATTGCATAGGTAACCAAGGCCATGGTAAACTCCTGTGGTTTAGCCAAATGCGGAATTGCAAAAACTGTAACTATCAACATGGTAAAATCATTAATATACTTAAACCTTCCTTCAATAAGAATAGCTATAATAATAATAAGCAGCACTAACCATATGATTTGTCCATTCAGCCCCATGTAAAGGCTTAAAAATGGCATTGCATAAACCACGAGTACTCCGACCAACCCACCAATAAAGGTTGTTATAAAACTACTAAACTGAAAATGTTTCACAGCCGTAAAATAATATAAATATATGAAGCCTAACCATACTGTCAAAATATTTAGTGTCACTAGGCCCATATACAGCCCGGCAGCGGCTGCAATAATTATAATAGATAAGATAACTGATTTTATAAAGCTCCTTAACAAACCGGTACCTCCATTTAATTTTTGATTTGTCATTTTTAACACCCCCATAAATAAGCAGTTTTATTGGCTAAAAAATTGATAAGTCAGCTTACTATGCAATTGTGTCAAAAACACTCTGCCCTCCTTTCTTTATTTAATTTTACTCTGTGCAAAATTAATTATTACCTTTTTTGGGAATAAATATCAGGACCAACTACTACGCAGCTGGTCCTGATAAATCCCACAATTTATTTTTTAGGCTCCGCCGAAGCATTTTGGCCAGCTATCCGGCCAAAAATTATCGCATCAGCAACAGATGTCCCGCTGTTGTAGTGCTCTCCCTGAACACCCGACGTATTCCTCCCGGCTGCATATAGCCTTGGGATGGGGTTCCTATTTAGGTCAAGAACCCTGGACTTCAAATCGGTTTCAAGACCACCCATAGTAATAAACCCATGGTGGAGGTAATGGGCAGCGTCTAAACAAAGGTTGGCAGCATAATAAGGAGGCGAATCCAATAAAGTTACATATTTTCCATCTTTACGGAAAAGGTGGTCTTCCCCTTTTGAAGCACCTTTATTGTAAAATGCTACAGTATTTTCAAGAACGTCAGGATCCATCTTCAGCTTTTCTGCCAACTCGCGGATTGTAGGTGCTTCAGCACACATTGTCATATCACCAGCTAAAATTTCAGGCTCAATACCTGCTGCTTTTGCAATACCAAGAATTACTTCATGCTCACACATTTTGGCAACGTCTCTTTTCCCTTCAGCTAAGACTTTGCTGTCCAGAATAAGATACGCCTTGCCGTCTTGGTTCTTGATGATAGCAGTACCTATATAAGCACCATATTGGCTTTCATCTATAAAACGCTGTCCATTAGCATTAACGATAATTCCTTTACATTTGCTTTGTGGAGGGTAAATAAAGGACCAATCAACACAATTGCTCATTCCCCGTAGACTAGCGCCAACGGCCATACCCATTTTGATGCCCGTGCCGAGGTCAAATTCGGTGCCGGTATAAATTTGCAGGCCGACAAATGGGTGAGCATACATAGCCAGCATTTCATTATTCGCCTGAAAACCCCCAGCACATAAAACAACAGCTTTGCTGGCCCGGACAAATTTTTCAGCTTCTTCAATAACCGCCCTTACGCCCACAATTTGCTCATTTTCAATCATTAGGTCTGTAGCCTCGGCCTGGTAAATTACAGTGACACCGGCTGCCTCCCCAGCTTTTAGCAAGTGTTCGAACAGCACATTGCCTGTTGATGCGATACCTGCCACCTGATGAGAACGGGGAACAGGATTTGCGAAAGTATTATACGGATAATTGGTTTCATTTCCGGTGTAATAAAGACCGGTATCATCATAACAAATAATTACTTTATCTTCAGTATATGTCGGCTTAAAGGGAACGCCAAGGCTAACCAACCAGTCATAAGTCTCAACACTCTTCTCACAGTACAACTTAATTTTATCCTTATCCGCACTGTGGCCCATAGCAGCCGACAAGTAGTTATACATATTCTCGACTGAATCTTCTAATCCACATTCCTTTTGAAGCGCCGTTCCGCCCCCTAGATATATTGCACCGCCACATAACGTCGTAGACCCGCCGGCCGTCTGGGCAACCTCCAAAACTACTACCTTATCTCCGGCCTTAGCAGATTCAATTGCTGCCGACATTCCGGCTCCACCGGCGCCAACTATCACCACATCAGCTTCAATATCCCAGTTGCTCGGAACATTAATATTTTTCATTATTTACGCCTCCTTAGTTTTTTTGTTATTAATCATAATATCTTTAGCCAAATCTTTAATAAAACCATCGCACATTTTAGGCAGCATCTTCGCAAGCTGTGCATTTACTAAATTCCCAATCATTCCGGTGCAGTTTATAAATAATTTAAAAGTCATACGAGTTTCCTCCGGTCCGTTCTCTCTAATGTTGACACTGCCATTTCCGGACACTGGCAAGCCCTCAGCATCAATGGTGAAGGCGACCTTGGTTTCATTCACCCATTCGGTAATCAAGACACGCATCGGGACAGTTTTATTAATTGGACCTACATGCCCGGTTACATGCCAAACAGACTCCTTGTCAGATATTGTATCGTGTTTTTCATAGCCGGGCATATCATGAGCCCAGTTATTATAATCGGCAATAAAAGGCCACACATTGCTAATCGCCAGCGGAACGACAGTTTCGCGCTTTATCTCAGGCATATCTTAATCACCTCCTCTAGAATTATTAAGCTACTGCTTTTTCAATAAATTGCTATATATCCAAAGCTACTCCGGCCTTTACCATCTATCACCCCCCTTAGCTGTTGGGCTACCAATACCTACATTAATAAAAATTACTATCATTTCTTTAACTCTCAACTAAGTAAACTAAAATGCAATTATTGTGCCAAAACAAAAAAAACAAGATTATTTACTGCTTTAAACAATGAACAGGCTTTGGAGGTTGTTTTAACTTAAGCAGCATCACTCATTATACAGCTTGAAACTGTCTCAAATTATCTCAAATTGCCTCAAACTGTCTCAAATCATCTCAACCTGTCTCTTCATCATTAACGTGAATCCTATACTTTTTAAGCTTGCGGTACAAGGTGGCCCGAGAAATACCCAGATCCCTGGCGGCATGTGTCAAGTTACCGTGATTGCGTTTTATAGTTTCTATAATTATTGCTTTACCACTTTTGCCTATTTTCCTGATAATCACTTCATCACTCTTGAGCTCTTCAAGCATTGCCTGATTATTGGCATGTTGAATTCGGGATGTCAATAACTCTTCCGGCAGGCAGTCTATGGTCAAAGTCTCTCCGGACGCAATATGTATTGCCCTTTCAATAACATTTTCCAGTTCTCTGATGTTTCCCGGCCAATGGTAGTTCTGTAAGGCCTCTAGGGTTTCCGGAGAAAGTACTTTAGTCTGCTGGCCCAACCTATGATTGATTTTTTCCATAAAAAATCTGGTCAGAGTCAGAATATCATCTGGACGGTTTCTTAAGGGTACCATGCTTATATTCAAAACATTAAGGCGATAATAGAGGTCCTTTCTAAATCTGCCCTTTTCCACCTCTTTATGCAGGTCTTTATTAGTAGCAGCAATCACCCTTACATCAATCGGCATAATCTGAGTGCCGCCGATTCTGGTCACAACCTTTTCCTGCAGAACGCGCAGGAGGGAAGATTGGAGCTCAATGGGCATCTCTCCTATCTCATCCAGGAACAGTGTCCCCCCCTCTGCAAGTTCAAATTTGCCTGGGTTGCCCCCACGTTTAGCACCGGTGAAAGCACCATCGCTATACCCGAACATCTCACTACCAACCAGTTCACGCGGGATAGCGCCGCAATTTATTGCAACAAATGGTCCGTTAGATCTGCTGCTAGCATTATGGATAGCCTGAGCAAAAACCTCCTTTCCGGTGCCGCTCTCGCCAAGCAAAAGAACATTAGAAGAACTAGAAGCTGCTCGTCTGGCCATTTCTACGGTCTTTAGGTAAAAAGGGTCCCGGCCAACGAGGTCATCAAAGACAAACCTGGCCCTAGGCCTTACCATCCAATGGCCCAGCTGTTTTATGTCCCTGATTTCCCTAATAATTGCTACCAAGCCAACTATTTTATGCTGGGGGTTGCGGATGGGGCGGCAAGTAAAGCTACAGTGGCTTTTCCTAATACCGTTCTCCGCCCGGTATTCCGCATCATTAACTATTTCCCCCGACCGCAGGGATTGAAAAATTGGGTTTTGATAACCTAACAGCTCATTAATAGAAGAATACAGCACTTTTTCAGCATTAACTTTTAGCAATGCAGCAGCAGCGGCATTTATTTTTGTAATTCGAGCTTTTTCGTCCACTGTAATAAGGCCTTCCGAAATAGAGTTGACAATAGCGTTTTGATACTGATTGGCAATATTTATCTTAAGCTGCCCTTCAATGGCATTAACAGCCGCCGCCACCATACAAAGCATATGTGAATGGACCTTTTCAAAAGGCCCATTCATGGTAAGTGAACCGATAAGTTCACCTGAATGCCCATAAATAGGGGCAGATGAACACGTCCAAGGGTGAAAAGCCTTCATATAATGCTCGGTAGCAAAAACCTGAATAGGTTGGCCCAGCCTCAGTGCCAGCCCGATGGCATTAGTTCCGGCAATTTTTTCGCTTAAGCTGTATCCATTAAACAAGCCGTTCTGAGTGGCTAAACAGACTATTCCAGGCCCTACTATGCGTTCAATAATAACTCCATCCCGGTCACTAAGTGATACAGTAAAACCTGTTCCTTCCATAAATGAGAGAAGGTTATTCATTATGGGTAAAGCAGTCTCAATCAGATCCCGCTTTGCCTCACGGCGCAGTTTTAGCTCAGTGAAGCTGACCTCGGGAACGGCATCACTAGCTGGGTTAATATCCATATCCCGGCTGCGCCGCCAGGAATCTTCGATTTCCTGGCGCACCCAAGTTTTTTGGACTATCCCCTTGTCAACAAAAGTTGTCCAGGTAGTTAACAGCTGTTCCTTTTGATTATGAACCGCCACTCGCCCCACTCCTTCTGAGTTTTTGCCCTGTTAATTTTCCTTTAACTTTGTGTTCACAAAGAACAAACCGGTCAGTTTGACCGGTCGGTAAATTTAAGTTTTTTTAAACTTTTGCAGGATAATATTTTTTTCATAAGAATTTCATTCCTTTAACCATTATCGGATTATAGAATTGGTCATTGAATTCGTTTTTCCCTTACATATATATTAAAACATAATAATATTTATGATTAATTTATTTAAAATTACTTTTGTTTGTTATTTAAAAAGCAATTTTATCAGATATTGGAACCCCAACTCCCACCAATTTGTCTAAGGTCCGTTTGATAACATCTAAATACTCAGATTTAGGTTGTATTTTTTCGACATCATAGACAAACGGAAATGACCGGTCATTAAATGATATTTGGTTCCCTCCAGCCGCAACCAATTCTGAAACCATGTCTTGAAGCTTATCAAGGATAGGATTAACCTTATCCCTGCTCATTCCGGCAACAGCGTTCATAACTGCATAGTAAAAACGACCTACAATCCCAAAATTGCCACTGCCCCAGGAATACCCCATCCCGCTGGCTGTGAAGTTTATTCCCATGATTGCGTATCTGAGGAATAATTCTTCAAAGCTAAATACCGGAGCAGAATCCATCGGGCAAGTGCTGACAACGGTTTTGATATTGCGTTCCACAGCACGGCATGATGCACTTGCAGCCCACTGTGCTTCTCTGTGACTAGCACGCCCGGTCATGTCATTCACAACAATACTCCCGGTCTGCCCATGACCGTAAGTTAACTGTCCAAGATAGTTAGCTATCATTCCTACGGCAGTACCTTCCGGACCACCACAAAGCCCCCCAAGCATAGTCATGGCACTAGTCCAGGGTTCAATACCGCGTTCCTCACAAATGCAGGCTAAATTAAGCCGAGTCCAGTCTATCCTTTGCTCAGGTATAATATGAATGCCTATCATTGTATTATACGGTTCGCGAAGCCCTGAGTCCAGAACCGCTACCGTGGCGGCTGCCGTGCTTACCGTAGGAATCAGGCCAAGGTGCATGCCAGGACGACCTGCCTTGCTTAATGCCTCACGAGTTGCCTTCTGCTCCCAAATTCCACAAATAATTTCACTTGGGCAGCCCGCTTTAGGTACTATCCCGCCAACTGAGCCAATCCCGCCAGGAATTCCTAAACCATGAACGGTTTCCTCCTGTGCGCTTGCAATAATATATGGAATGAACCATTCTTCCTTGACAACCCCTGCTGGGCAGGTCCAATTGTAGGGTGCCCAGGAATCCTGAGAGGTCCGGTACTTAACAGTGTGTTTATCCTTTCCTTGGCCAAAGGTTCGCTGACCTGGCTTCTCACAATACTCAAAGGCAACCTGTTCTAGCTCCTCCCGTGTGTACTGAATTACACGTTGGGTATCCACATTATACAATCCTACTTCAGCTAAAAGTTCCAGCCCTGCCTGAAAAACTTTATCTGCTGTATCGTCATCAACAACTATTTCGTTAGGATTAAACTTAATATCATACTTCTTTACCAGTTCGCGCACCTTTTTAGCCAAGGTCAAATCAAACTGATCACTTTTCATTACCGGGCCAACAATCGATCGCTTTTCAAATTCAATAATATTTATCATTTTATACCTCCCATATTTAGGCCGCTTTGCCAATTAATCGGTCGATTCCCTTGTACTTATCGCAAGCATTCAAACCCTCATCCAACTGTTAAAATTAATTAACACACCTCCTTTGATAATAAGACGTTTCTTTAAAAAAATGCATTTATTACACATTTTTGACTTTTATTTATTACTTTTTTATGCCGCTTACTGACAAAGTATGAAATTATTAAGGTCCAAAAAGTGAACTGCGGGTCCCAAAGAACCCGCAGCATGTTGTATGCTTATGTTAAGTAACTACTTCTGGTTTTTCTGAAACAGTCACATTAACCTGATTATCTTCACTATAGATCTTATTCCGCATAAGCAGCATGACAACAATTAATAAAAGAACAATTAGAAGTGATACAACTGCCACCAGAAAAACATTATGTAATCCTTTAGTAAAGTCGGGGTTTTTTAATAAAACGCCAATTACAATGTTACTGATGGTTCCCCCAAAGGTTACAGCAAGCTGCAAGACCCCCATCGCCGACACTATTTGTGAATGCCTTAACGTCATTTGGGTTCCGGTGAGGAATACATTATTCGAACCTGCAGCCAAACCCCATACTAATATAGACACACCGATCACAGCCATCGGAGTCGCAGCACCCATCATAGAAAAGCTAACGTTAGCTAGACAATATAGTGCCACGAGCACAAGAGCATTCCATCTAAATTCTTTCACGCGTGAAATTATCCAGCCATTCGCAGCACTGAAAATAACAGCTAACACTCCTCTGCTTGTCATTAACATTCCTGCATAAGTAGCTGACAGACCTCTAACCTCCTGAAAATAAAGTGGTAAGTAGTAAGCTGCCGGAATTGCCGCCGCAGTAACAAAGAAAACTGAAATAAAAAACATTACGAACTTAGGATTACTAAAAAGACTCATCGGCATAATTGGCGTACTCGCACGCTTCTCTACAAAGACAAATAAAACTAAGCCAATCAGGGAAGCAAGGTACAAACTAAGCATAATAGGTGAGCTCCAACTATACTTATCACCACCCACGACAGTAACGAATACTATCAAGCTAATAGTTACAGTCATTACAACTGAACCCAGAACGTCTACTTTACCTTCACTGTCTCTAGGTATAACCGGCATGTAGCGGTATACCAGAAATGTTCCCACTAAGCCAACCGGCAACACAATTGCAAATATCCAGCGCCAGTGAAAATTATCGGTAATAATGCCACCAATAGCGGACCCTACAATCATATATGCAGCCATAACAGACCCATAAAGGCCCAGATATTTTGCCCGTTCAGGCGGGGTACATACATCAGCAATCACTATCAGGGTTACAGTAAGTGCAAAAGAACTGACAACTCCCTGAATGCCCCTTAAAACGATTAACTGAGTGACGTTTGTAACAAGGGCAGAACTGGGTTCTAAAATAGTTAACAACATTCCACATATAATCAGTGTACGCCTTCTTCCAAAAATGCTGCTCAGACTCCCGGCAACTGGCGCCATAATGGCAGACCCCAACATGTTGGTGGTAAAAACTAAAGCAATCAAATTCATTCCGCCAATTTCACCCAATACTGCAGGTATAGCTGTCGCTAACTCATAAACAACAAGCATATCAGTAGCTATTAAGCAGAATAAACCTATCATTAACAATGCCTTTGCCCGCTGTGAAATATTAACGGTCACTTGACTGTTAGAATCCATTTTTATGCTCCCTTCAAATATTATAGGTTCCATTCTTATTCTAAAAGTTATGAAATTGTCCTTTCTACCCTCCTTCCAGACTTTAACTTTAATATATAACCCTGGTTTTTCAGGAAATCACTCAAATTAATGTTTGTCTTTTGTGCTCACAAATAACAAGACCAGTCATATTTGACCGGTCTGTAAGCTTTGGGTTTTTAAATTTTTTTGAAAAGTATTTTTCATAAAATCCACCTTCGTTTATTCGTTTGGCAATGAAAGCCTCTCAAAAACACAACTTCTATTTACTTTTTCTTTTCCTCATAATACTCCAGAGTTTTTTGCAAAGACATTTCAAACACCGTCAGGGTTTTCTCAATATCTTCCATAGTATGGCCACCGCCAATAAACCATCTCGCGCCAAACATGATCAGAATTCCCTCTTCCTGCATAAACTGCCAGAAACGATCATAGAATTCATAGTCTGCGCCTGACACCATAGAAACATCCGTCAATCTCTTAATACGTCCATTGTCGATACCAAAAAATGCGTAGAATATACCACCTTTCGTACATTCTGTGGTTGTAAATGCGACATTGTATTTTTTGCAGATTTCATGCATACCGCCAATCAGTCTATCCGTTACTGCTTCCAGGGTACTATACAGAGTATCGGCTAATTCCTCATATAGGGAAATTGCTGCCAAACTTGCCGTAATACCAAGGCTGAATCCATTAAAAGTTCCTCCGGAAACCACATTTTTTTCTTGGAATATATTCATGAACTCTTTCTTACCAACAACAGCAGCAACTGGAAGTCCACCCCCAAGAGACTTTCCAAGCGTACATATATCCGGAATTACCCCCAAATACTCCTGCACTCCGCCCAACCCTAATCTGAATCCTGTTATAACCTCATCAAAACACAGCACAATATTATACTTTGTACACAGTTCTCTCATTCTTTCCAGGTATCCGGGAAGAGGATGCATGCAGAAAACATCAGATGCCATCGGTTCTACGAGGCACATGCCAATCTTATCATTATATTTCTCTATTGTTTTTTCCAACATCTCAAAATTATTATAAGGGATTACAAAACTTTCATTCCGAACCCACGGTGAAACACCATCAGGATAATAAGGATTATCTTTTGGGAGTACTTTGTATAACGGACCATCTTCCTCGTTATACTCGTCATCAATTTTATTAATATATATATTGTCTACCCATCCGTGATAAAATGACCCGAATCTTAAAATTTTATCTTTCCCTGAGTATGCTCTTGCGATTCTGATGGCAGTCTGAACTGCTTCAGTACCGGTTGTGCAAAGCTTAACTGCTTCAGCACACGGAATATGTTTAACCAGCTTTTGTCCCAAGTGTATATCATTTTCACCATATATTATACCTGAGCCATATACTGTGGTGTTATGATCCAAATGGTCTTTCAGGGCATCAATCCATCTAGGATGTCTATGCCCCAACAATAACGGTCCATATGCATTAACATATTCAATATATTCATTTCCATCCATATCCCACACATGGGACCCTTCTGCTCTTTCTGCAAATATTGATGCCTCCGTCGCATTAAATTTAACTCTAGCATTTGTATGCCCCGCTGGATATACTTCCCCAAATTTTTTTGTTAATTCTCCGCACTTAGGCAAGTAATCTTTCATGATACGCCTCCTTTTATTAACTGATTTTGCAGTATTATAACATATTCATTCTAAAAACATTTGCACAAATCGGAGTATAAGAAACCTGATTAAGTTGAGTGTGAGAAAAATTGAAAAAAAAAAGATTGACATTCAGTCAACCTTGAAACTCACCTAGCTATATGCCCTTGGTATGGTGGTACACGCCAAGAGCTAAGCCACTGATCATTAATTGTATTTGGTATGTAATCAAAATATCCCGGTATAAGCATTCTAAAAAGGTGCGCCGATGAAACTGAAACCAGTGATTTATATGTACGGTCTAAATGTGCAATATCATAAAAATTATAATTCCAGGCAAGATTGCTTAAGGTTTGTTTGGGGTTTTGATAAAAGTCATAAAATGACTGTTGAAAGCGCACAATCATGCTTAATTGTTTGGGGGAATGTCCTACATAGTCCTCAACTAACGTATTAATATATCGGGCAGAATAATACGTTTTGTCTGCAAGTTCCTTAACTTTAATCATACCACCTGTATTAACAATCTCTTTGACACAGTAATTAACAAGATACTGAGATTTAAAACACGCTTTACTATATCTTGTTATTAATTGCTTTTCACACACAGATACTCTGGTTATAAAATCACTAGCATGTTCCATGGCTAAAATAATTTCCTTGCTATTGCTAATCAATGTATCCAATGTTTGAATTTGATTATATAATTCCTTCATTGGCGCGTGACAGATGGATCTTAATGCACCAACTGCAAAACGTACACCAAATACAGTACAACCATCAGGTGCATTGAAAAACACTTTAAACAGATTGAGTCTAGAGCCACCAATATGACATTCAACCCTGTTTGAATAATATATAAATGCAAGGTCCGGGCAGCCATCCGGCACATAAATCAGTTCGCTTAAACTACATACGTTAAACTCAAAATACGCGAAAACCAAACCAAATAAAGGAGAGGTCGGTGGCACAATGTAGTTTTTAAATGAAGACAAGCTTTCTTCCTGAACCTGATGAGGATGATATGATTTAAGTGCTTGAATTGTACCCAAACTGCTTCACATCCTTCGTCTGTTTTTTTTTGCTGCCGACAGGTAAATCGGTATAAGCGTAGCGAAAGTGGTGGTTAACCTATACTTTGTGTTCACAAAGAACAAGACCGGTCAGGTTGACCGGTCAGTAAACTTGATTTTCTAAAATTTTTGCAGGACAATATTTTCCTCATGAAATTTCATTCCTTAAACCGTTATCGTTAGTCTTCTGATCTGAAATGATCAAGAGTCGGCGGTCTTAGATATGAAATAAGCTTCTTGTAAGCTAGTTGCCAGCTTACTATCAGATTATGATTGCGTGGATAAAAATATTATCTTTATCTAAAGATTACACTTAAATGGTATTTTGGGCAACAGATAATAATGTATGATTATGTCTAATTTTTTGGCACTTGGTGCCTCCGGCACCGGCGCAAGTCTGAGGCTTGGGTCGCGCTGATGGGAAGTGGCAGATTTATTCCTTCAGGATGGCTACAACTCCGTCGGCATCCTGCTCCCGCACTCTGTGCGGGTCACAGGCCGACGGACGTCAGACTCATCCCTCCGGAACATATCTGCCACTTGCCTTCAAATAATATTAATTTAAAGAAAAACCACTTGTTTTCACAAGTGGTTTATCATATTAAATCCGGCAACGTCCTACTCTCCCAGGACCCTGCGGTCCAAGTACCATCAGCGCTGAGAGGCTTAACTGCCGTGTTCGGGATGGGAACGGGTGGATCCCTCTCGCCATTGTCACCGGAAAGTTTAAACTATTTATAAACTTCGCCTGGCTGCGTCAGCTATCCTGCCTCCTCCTCCGACGTACCACCAGTACGCCTCCGTCGTCGGTCAGGATATCTTCCTTGCCATGCTCGTTTCTAAACAGTTTACTCAAGTATTTCTTAAATAAACTATTTAGAAATCTGAGGTCAGTTTTAAATTGTTCCCTCAAAACTTTATAGAGGATTGTTTCGTAAGAATTGTTCACTACTGCTTCAGGTCAAGTCCTCGACCTATTAGTACCAGTTAGCTCAATACATTGCTGCACTTACACACCTGGCCTATCAACGTGGTAATCTTCCACGGGTCTTACTGGATTAACTCCATGGGAAATCTTATCTTGAGGTTAGTTTCCCGCTTAGATGCTTTCAGCGGTTATCTAATCCGCACATAGCTACCCAGCTGTGCCGCTGGCGCGACAACTGGTGCACCAGTGGTGCGTCCATCCCGGTCCTCTCGTACTAGGGACAGATCCTCTCAAATTTCCTGCGCCCGCGACGGATAGGGACCGAACTGTCTCACGACGTTCTGAACCCAGCTCATGTACCGCTTTAATGGGCGAACAGCCCAACCCTTGGGACCTACTTCAGCCCCAGGATGCGATAAGCCGACATCGAGGTGCCAAACCTCCCCGTCGATGTGGACTCTTGGGGGAGATAAGCCTGTTATCCCCGGGGTAGCTTTTATCCGTTGAGCGATGGCCCTTCCACTCGGAACCACCGGATCACTAAGCCCGACTTTCGTCCCTGCTCGACCCGTCGGTCTCGCAGTCAAGCTCCCTTCTGCCTTTACACTCTTCGACTGATTTCCATCCAGTCTGAGGGAACCTTTGGGCGCCTCCGTTACTCTTTGGGAGGCGACCGCCCCAGTCAAACTGCCCACCTGACAATGTCCCCCATCCGGATTACGGACGTGGGTTAGAACTTCAATACTTCAAGGGTGGTATCCCACCATCGACTCCTCACAGACTAGCGTCCATGTATCCTAGTCTCCCACCTATCCTGTACATGACGTACCAAAATCCAATGTCAGGCTGCAGTAAAGCTCCACGGGGTCTTTCTGTCCTGTCGCGGGTAGCCGGCATCTTCACCGGCATTACAATTTCACCGAGCCCCTTGTTGAGACAGCGCCCAAATCGTTACGCCTTTCGTGCGGGTCGGAACTTACCCGACAAGGAATTTCGCTACCTTAGGACCGTTATAGTTACGGCCGCCGTTTACTGGGGCTTCGATTCAAAGCTTCGCTTGCGCTAACCTCTCCTCTTAACCTTCCAGCACCGGGCAGGCGTCAGCACCTATACGTCGTGTTTCCACTTTGCAGGCACCTGTGTTTTTGGTAAACAGTCGCTTGGGCCTCTCCTCTGCGACCCCTTCACGCTCCATGAGTGTTCATTTCACGTTAATGGGGTACCCCTTCTCCCGAAGTTACGGGGTCATTTTGCCGAGTTCCTTAACAAGGGTTCTCTCGCGCGCCTTAGGATTCTCTCCCTTCCTACCTGTGTCGGTTTACGGTACGGGCACCATTTTGCCTCGTTAGAGACTTTTCTAGACAGTGTGGGATCAGCTACTTCACTACTTGTTTTTCGTTCCCCGTCACGTCTCAGGATCTTGAACTGCGGTTTTGCCTACAGCTCTCCCTACTCGCTTGGACCAGCTCTTCCAATCGCTGGCTTAGCCTGCCCTCCTGTGTCATCCCTTCCTTCATACGGCTCGTGGTGGCATCGGATTCTCAACCGATTGTCCATCGCCTACGCTATACGCCTCGGCTTAGGTCCCGGCTTACCCTGGGCGGACGAGCCTTCCCCAGGAAACCTTAGGTTTTCGGCGGGCAGGATTCTCACCTGCCTTCTCGCGTACTCATACCGGCATTCTCACTTCTGTACAGTCCACTGCTCCTTACGGTACAGCTTCTACCCATACAGAACGCTCCCCTACCACTAAAATGTGTCTATTGACACTTCTTAATCCGAAGCTTCGGTGCCAGACTTAGCCCCGGTACATTTTCGGCGCAGGGCCACTCGACCAGTGAGCTATTACGCACTCTTTAAATGGTGGCTGCTTCTAAGCCAACATCCTGGTTGTCTATGCAATCCCACATCCTTCTCCACTTAGTCTGGACTTCGGGACCTTAGCTGTCGGTCTGGGCTGTTTCCCTCTCGACTACGGATCTTATCACTCGCAGTCTGACTCCCAAGGTAAATTTACGGTATTCGGAGTTTGATAAGGTTCGGTAACCTGGTAGGGCCCCTAGCCTAATCAGTGCTCTACCCCCGTAAATCATCCCTTGAGGCTAGCCCTAAAGCTATTTCGGGGAGAACCAGCTATCTCCGCGTTCGATTGGCATTTCACCCCTACCCACACCTCATCCGCCGACTTTTCAACGTCGGTCGGTTCGGGCCTCCACCAAGTCTTACCTTAGCTTCACCCTGGACATGGGTAGATCACGCGGTTTCGGGTCTACAGCAACGAACTTAGCGCCCTTTTAAGACTCGGTTTCCCTTCGGCTTCACACCTTAAGTGCTTAACCTTGCTCGTTACCGTAACTCGCCGGTTCATTCTACAAAAGGCACGCCGTCACGCATATATAGCGCTCCGACTGCTTGTAAGCATACGGTTTCAGGTTCTTTTTCACTCCCCTCCCGGGGTGCTTTTCACCTTTCCCTCACGGTACTTGTTCACTATCGGTCGCCAGGTAGTATTTAGCCTTAGGAGGTGGTCCTCCCAGATTCCCACGGGGTTTCACGTGTCCCGTGGTACTTGGGATACTCTCCGCTTAGCTTGACTTTTCATCTACAGGGGTATTACCTTCTGTGCCGGGACTTTCCAGTCCTCTTCGATTAAGCCTTGCTTCGCTTATGAGAGTCCCGCTACCCCAGTACACCTAAGTATACTGGTTTGGGCTCTTCCGCGTTCGCTCGCCGCTACTTACGGAATCACTGTTGTTTTCTTTTCCTCCGGGTACTTAGATGTTTCAGTTCCCCGGGTTGCCTCCTCTATGCCTATGTATTCAGCATAGGGTGACGGGATATTACTCCCGCCGGGTTGCCCCATTCGGATATCTACGGGTCGTTGCCTGCTTGCGGCTCACCGTAGCTTTTCGCAGCTTTCTACGTCCTTCCTCGGCTCCTGGCGCCTAGGCATCCGCCGTACGCTCTTATTAACTTGACCTCAGGCAGTAGTTTGATCGGCCATTGAAAAGCGACGCCTAGCTTCGTCAGCCGGCCCGCCCGAATCCTCACCGTAAATTACATTACGCCTCCGGTTCGTTCGATCCGTCTTCCTTGCTATGCTTGCATCTAAAAACCCTTTTGGGGTTCTTATTATGCTCTCGCATTTTATTTGCCGTTTTCCTTGCTTCCTTCTAGACATCAAGATTTCTCTCCACTTCTAAAAGGCGCGCTCGGTTTTCTTACTACTTTCTTCCTCTATAAAGTTTTCAAGGAACAGTAAATAAAATTTTTTGGTGGAGATGAGCGGAATCGAACCGCTGACCCCCTGCTTGCAAGGCAGGTGCTCTCCCAGCTGAGCTACACCCCCACTATAAATATGCTTTATGGTGGGCCTAGGTGGACTTGAACCACCGACCTCACGCTTATCAGGCGTGCGCTCTAACCAGCTGAGCTATAAGCCCACAACCTTCATAGCTGGTTTCCTATCAGCTATGTATACGCCGGGTTAATAACCCCCGGCGCGTCCTGTATCATTATTTGGTTCAACTATTGATTCAGATGTTTGGATGTCTTATAAGTGTCTATTATTTCGGCTTATGCTTCAACTGTTTTTTGATTTTTAGAAGAACTTATAGTCCTTCAAAACTAAACAGTGCTTGACTGTTCACTAGTGAACAGTCTCGAAGAGATGGTTGATCGACCTAGGAGTGTATCGGTTGTTAATAAACTTCGCCTGACTGCGTCAACAGTTTCGTCGGAATCCTCACGTACATTCAGTACGCTCCGGCCCCTTCTCAACTGTTTCCTTGCCATGCTCGTTTCTAAACAACCTCCTTCTTTTTATAGAAGGTTAGTCTCCTTAGAAAGGAGGTGATCCAGCCGCACCTTCCGATACGGCTACCTTGTTACGACTTCACCCCAATCATCGGCCCCACCTTCGACGGCTGCCTCCTTGCGGTTAGCTCACCGGCTTCGGGTGTTGTCAACTTTCGTGGTGTGACGGGCGGTGTGTACAAGGCCCGGGAACGTATTCACCGCAGTATGCTGACCTGCGATTACTAGCGATTCCGACTTCATGCAGTCGAGTTGCAGACTGCAATCCGAACTGGGACCGGCTTTGATGGGATTTGCTCCGGGTCGCCCCTTCGCCGCCCATTGTACCGGCCATTGTAGTACGTGTGTAGCCCAGAACATAAGGGGCATGATGATTTGACGTCATCCCCACCTTCCTCCGGTTTGTCACCGGCAGTCTCTCTAGAGTGCCCAGCTTTACCTGATGGCAACTAAACATAGGGGTTGCGCTCGTTGCGGGACTTAACCCAACATCTCACGACACGAGCTGACGACAACCATGCACCACCTGTCTCCCTGTCTGCCCGAAGGCAGAAAATTATGTTTCCATAACGGTCAGGGGATGTCAAGCCCTGGTAAGGTTCTTCGCGTTGCGTCGAATTAAACCACATACTCCACCGCTTGTGCGGGCCCCCGTCAATTCCTTTGAGTTTCAGCCTTGCGGCCGTACTCCCCAGGCGGGGCACTTATTGTGTTAACTACGGCACAGAAGGGGTCGATACCTCCTACACCTAGTGCCCATCGTTTACGGCGTGGACTACCGGGGTATCTAATCCCGTTCGCTCCCCACGCTTTCGCACCTCAGCGTCAGTTGTATGCCAGGAAGCCGCCTTCGCCACTGGTGTTCCTCCTAATATCTACGCATTTCACCGCTACACTAGGAATTCCGCTTCCCTCTCATACCCTCAAGAAATCCAGTTTCAGAAGCAAGCTGACGGTTGAGCCGTCAGTTTACACTCCTGACTTAAATTCCCGCCTACGCGCGCTTTACGCCCAGTAATTCCGGACAACGCTCGCCACCTACGTATTACCGCGGCTGCTGGCACGTAGTTAGCCGTGGCTTCCTCCTCAGGTACCGTCATTTGTTTCTTCCCTGATGACAGAGTTTTACAACCCGAAGGCCTTCTTCACTCACGCGGCGTTGCTCCGTCAGGCTTTCGCCCATTGCGGAAGATTCCCCACTGCTGCCTCCCGTAGGAGTCTGGACCGTGTCTCAGTTCCAGTGTGGCCGTTCACCCTCTCAGGCCGGCTACTGATCGTCGCCTTGGTAGGCCGTTACCCTGCCAACTAGCTAATCAGACGCGGGCTCATCCGTAAGTAGATTGCTCCTTTGATTATCTCTACATGCGTAAAAATAATGTTATGCGGTATTAGCACCCGTTTCCAGGTGTTATCCCCCTCTTACGGGCAGATTGCCCACGCGTTACTCACCCGTCCGCCACTAGCTCTGCAGGATAGCAAGCTATCCCGCTTCGCCCGTTCGACTTGCATGTGTTAAGCACGCCGCCAGCGTTCGTCCTGAGCCAGGATCAAACTCTCCGTGAATATCTTTAGTGACTTGCGCCACTAGTCTTCTTCAGCTGAGTGCTTGATTTAGCTCTCTTTTGTTTGTTGTTTCGGAATTACTCTTTTCCTTAGACGAGGTCTAATTCTTTGAGTTATTCGAGTTAGTTGTTGCTTTGCCAATACTGCTTAGCTCTCGGCTAACGTCTATTGGCTTCTATACAACCATCTCTCCACTGTTCAGTTTTCAAGGACCACCGGTTGTTGATGAGCTTCGCCTGGCGGTGTCAAAAGTTTCGACGGAATCCTCACGTTTGGGGGTTTCCCGTTTTGTCAGAACGCCGAGGTTTTCTAAAACCTCGGGGTTTTGGTAACAAAATGGGGATTTCCTCTGCTACGCTCCGGTTCCTCCTCAACTTTTTCCTTGCCATACTCGCTCCTCAATAACCTATCTTCTTCTTTGGGTGTTATTTCCAGCGGCATCCATGCCTTATTTTATCGGCTTCCCTGCCGCGGAATTTCATATTACCATATTTGACCCGTATGTGTCAATTGGCAATTTATTGCTTAAATCGTACCGATCCATGGCTTATCAAATCGTTTTTCTTCCTTCGATTCCAGCCGTTAGAGTGGCATCGACATTGACTAATATAGCATACCTGTAAGTATATTGTCAACAACTTTCCCTTAAAAATCTGTGTTTTTATGAATTGCAGCATTGAATGCCATACTTTGCTTCACTTAAGCATTTGTTTCTCGACAAGTTTCTTCGTAACTTCCTTTATTTTATCATAATCTACAGGTGTCTGGACCCGAGCAACACCAGATTCCACTGCTGCCCTAGCCACCGCCGCAGCAACCTCAGGAGCTACTCTTGGATCAAAAGCCTTTGGTAAAATATAATCTCTTCTTCTTTCATCATCACCTATTAAACCTGCAATAGCATATGCTGCAGCAACTCTCATTTCCTCATTTATATCTGATGCCCGGACTTCAAGCGCACCTCTAAATATTCCGGGAAATGCTAACACATTATTAACCTGGTTGGCATAATCAGATCGCCCTGTACCAACCACAGCCGCCCCTGCCATCAAAGCATCTTCAGGGTTTATTTCGGGAATAGGATTAGCCATTGCAAAAATCACCGGGGCTGAGTTCATCGAAGCTATCATTTCTTGTGTCAAAACCCCCGGAACAGAAACACCGACAAAAACATCAGCACCTTTAAGTGCATCCGCCAAAGTTCCACTTATTATGTCCCTGTTAGTTACCTTAGCCATTTCAATCTGGGCCGGATTCATCCAATCCTCACCTTCACAGACAATCCCGAAGCGATCAACAAGCACTGCATTGTTTAAACCCGCCTTCAGCATCAATTTTGTAATCGCAATGCCGGCTGAACCTGCTCCGTTAAGAACAAGCTTTATTTTATCCAATTCCTTGTTAACCACCTTCAATGCATTAAGCAGAGCAGCCAGAACAACTACTGCTGTGCCGTGCTGGTCATCATGGAATATCGGAATACGAGTTTCCTTCTTTAACCTCGCTTCTATTTCAAAACACCTGGGGGCTGATATGTCTTCCAGATTTATTCCACCAAAGCTTGGCTCCAAAGCTTTTACCACCTGAACGATTTCATCTACATCTTTGGTAGCAATACACAACGGAAAAGCATCTACTCCGGCAAATTTTTTAAAAAGAACACATTTTCCTTCCATCACAGGCATGGCTGCTAGCGGGCCAATGTCTCCAAGCCCGAGAACAGCTGTACCGTCAGATATTACAGCTACCATATTGCCTCGGGCAGTATATTCATAAACTGCATCCGGGTTTTGATGGATAACCATGCACGGTTCTGCTACCCCAGGTGTATATGCCAAGCTTAATGCATCCATACTATCGACTTCTACTTTGCTAGTTACTTCAATTTTACCAACCAGTTCCTTATGCAGCCGCAGGGCCCTTTCCATAATGTCTTTCACTCAAACCGCCCCCTTTATTGTCTGAACCTATTTATTTTAACTTCTTCCGGCCTAAAAAAAATCCCTGCAGCCGTAGAGTCTTTTTATTGGACCTGATACTGTTCGCGGCCGATCCTATACATATCTCCTCCATTAACATCATTAACTACAATTACCGGAAAATTTGCAACCACTAACCGGTATATTGCTTCTGGACCCAGCTCCGGATAAGCAATTACCTCTGACTTGATTATGCTTTTTGAAATAAGCGCACCTGCTCCTCCTATAGCTGCAAAATAAATTCCCTTATTCTTTTTTATTGAATCCAGCACTTCCTGAGAACGCTGGCCCTTACCAATCATTCCTTTTAACCCAAGGTCAAGTAAAGCCGGCGTGTAACCATCCATACGCCCACTGGTGGTGGGCCCTGCAGAACCTATTGCCTGTCCTGGTTTGGCCGGAGAAGGTCCCACATAATACATGATCTGCCCTTTAAGGTCAACTGGCAGCTCTTTACCTTTCTGTATTAATTCAAAAAGTTTTTTATGTGCCGCATCCCTTGCTGTATAAATTGTGCCATTAAGAAAAACCAAATCTCCTGCTTTTATTTTTTCGACCATCTCATCACCCATAGGCACTTCTACTGTATATTCAGCCAATAAGCTCACCTTCTTTTTATAAAATAATAGTTTTATGCCGTGCCGAATGACAGTTAATGTTTACTGCGACCGGCAGACTAGCAATATGTACCGGAAAAATCTCAATATTCACTGCCAATGCGGTGGTCCTGCCGCCAAGCCCCTGAGGCCCAATGCCCAGTTTGTTGATCTTATCCAGCAATTCCTCTTCCAGTTCCGCAATAGACGAATCATCATGGTGCCGGTCCAGCGGCCTTAAAAGGGCCTGTTTTGCCAGAAGCGCGGCCTTTTCCATGGTTCCACCGATGCCGACCCCCACAACAATGGGTGGACAGGGATTAGAACCGGCCTGATCTACAGTATCCACTACAAATTTTTTCACACCTTCCACTCCCTGGGATGGTTTGAGCATCATGATAGAACTCATGTTCTCACTGCCTCCTCCTTTGGGAGCTACAGTAATTTTCATTTTATCACCTGCCACCAGGCTTGTATAAATAATGGCAGGAGTGTTATCACCGGTATTTTCCCTTTCCAGGGGATGCCCAACAATAGACTTCCTTAAGTAACCCTCCGTATAACCCTGCCTTACTCCTTCATTGATTGCATCATCAAGGATGCCCCCTTCTATGTGGATATCTTGACCAACCTCGACAAAAAATACCGCAAAACCCGTGTCCTGACACATTGGTATGTGTTCTTCCCGGGCTATTTTTGCATTTTCTATCAACTGGTCAAGAATTGTGACACCAAGGGGAGATTCTTCCTGTTCCCGGCTTTTCTTAATAGCCTCCAAAACATCTTCTCCCAAATAATAATTGGCTTCCTGACACAAAATGCTAACTACTCTGACAATGTCCTCATATTTTATTATTCTCATTATAAACACCCCCAAACCCTTTCTATATAAAGTTCGTCCAGAACTAACGCACCTTTACTCTTCCAGTTTACCCCTCTCAGACAGGTATTGGCAATGCTTTTCTATAGCCTCCTAGTCATAGTAAACATAAGTACTACCAATCTGACAATACTTAAAGAGGCAGCACGCCTGTTAACGTACTGCCTGATTCTATATTAATACAAACTTATCTGACAACTCTCAAATAAGCAGAAGAGAGCTAATCGCTCTCTTGTATTTTTCTCTTATTTGTTTTTTTCTATCGTAATCGCACAATCAGGGCATACGATTGCGCAAATTCCGCATGCTATACATTTATTCATGTCAGGTATAATTGTGGGCGTCCCATATACACCGAGGTACTCTGACCACTTAAGGCAATCTTTAGGACACTTTTCAATACAAAGGCCACAACCCTTACAGAATCCGGGAAAAACTGTCCAGAAACCTTTTTCTCCTTCATAAGAGAAGGTCTTTAACGCTACACTCACAGTACTTACCTCCTTGTTATTGGGCCTTTTCTACAAGTTCCATTCCCCGGGTAATAGCCTTAAAGTTAAGCTCTCTCAATTTGGGGTTCTGTTCAAACTTGTATCCGAGTTTCTTTTCAATAGCAGCCCGGGCCTGGTCTTCAGAAACCACTTGGGTAGCCTTAATAACAGCGCCCATGATTATAATATTAAATACACGCGGGTGCAGCTCTGTTCTTGATATTTCTATAGCCGGAATAGCGAGGATACGTCCCGCATTTTGGGGTATGTCATTTTCAACCCCTTCAATGGAGCTATCATAAACAAAAGTAGTATTGCTGTCAACATACTGCTTAGTCCTTCTTACTGCCCGGTCGCTTAGGGCAACAACTATATCCGCTGTCTGAAACTTAGGAGAACCTATTTGTTCTTCTCCTATTTGAAGAAAAGCCACTGAAACCCCGCCTCTTTGTTCAACCCCAAAATTTGGTATATAAAGCGCTTCTCTTCCTTCTTCATTAGCTGCTTCGGCAATTATTTGAGCTACTGACTGAACACCTTGCCCACCTTCCCCGGCCAAGGCAATTTTGATTAATTTTGCCATAATTATTCGTCCCCCTTCTTAGCAGGGTTCTTAAGTTCGCCTACTTTAAAATACTTTGGCATTTCTTTTTCAACAAATGCCCATGTATCCTTGGCGTTAGTCCTCCAGTTAGTGGGACAGGTAGCCAATGACTCAACAAAAGAAAAGCCATTGCCAGCAATTTGATTTTCCAAGGCCTTTTTCAAATAACCCTTAAGCTGTTTAAGGTTTGCAATCGTTCCCCTGGCTACATAAGCACCATCTCTAGTAATTGCTGCTACCATTTCGGGCCCCTGTGTAGGATATCCTGTCTGCTCCACATCCCTGCCATAAGGAGATGTTTCCGTTTTCATGCCGGGTAGTGTTGTCGGTGCCATTTGACCACCGGTCATAGCATAATTACAGTTATTAACCAGAATGGCCGTAATTCTCTCATTCCTTGCAGCGGCATTAACTAAGTGCTGGGATCCAATGGCATAACCGCCTCCATCACCCATGTATGCAATACATATAACATCCGGATTAGCTCTCTTAATCCCTGTCATTACAGGAGTGGTTCTGCCATGATGTGTCTGTACGGTATCTACATTGAAAAAATCCCACGCTAGCAGGGAACAGCCAATATCACAGCCAAAAGCAACTTTATCCTGGATTCCCAGTTCATCAATTGCTTCACCCAGGGCCTTTAGCACCAAGCCATGTCCGCATCCGGGGCAAAATTTATGGGGTTTAGTTTCAAGACGCCAACTTTTTGGCATCTGTGGTATCGTACTCATTTTCCTCATTGCCTCCCTTCCCTAAAGCAAGCCTTTTACTTTGGCGACTATTTCTTCCGAGGTAATTCCAACACCCGGTTTAAAGAGGGTTGCCACGTTTACAGTGGAACCAAAAATACTTTCTTTCGCCAGTTTGGCCATTTGTCCAAAAGCAGATTCAACAAATAACAAGGTTTTTGTCTTATCAGCAACCGCCCGTAACTGATCTGCTGGGAAAGGACGCAGAGTAACCGGTCTGAAAAACCCGACTTTTAACCCTTCCTTGCGCAGTTCCTGTACAGCTGCTTTACCTGCCCTGGAAACCACCCCGTGGCTGACAACAACAACATCAGCATCATCACAATCAAATTTCTGGTACTCCTCAATCTCCGGAGCACATTTCTGGTAATCTTCCATATATTTAACTAGAACCGCATGCAGTTCTTCCTCAGTGTTATATGTATTCCTCACATGAACAGGCTCTTTTGCGCCGTCTACCACAAGCTTTCCAATGGTAGCCTCAGGTTGAATCAATTCAATACCCTTTTCTTCAGGGTCATAGATATTGAGAGATTCACGCATTTTCGCCTGATACCCATCAGCCAATACAAAGGTTGGGAATCGGTATTTCCAAGCAGAATTAAATGCCTTTATGGTATAATCGAATAATTCCTGGTGGCTTGAAGTAGAGTAAACAATCCTAAAACCTTCACCATTTCCCCCAAAAGTAGTCATAGTAACTTCCTGCTGAGAGTAAATAACAGTAGCAGTAGAAGGTCCCCCTCTCTGCTGAATAACTACCACAGACGGAATACGCATCATTTCAGCCATGGACAGTGGTTCCTGCATTAGTGTGTTGCCGGGTCCAGCTGTAGCGGTAAACGCTTTTCTCCCTGAAAGAACTCCCCCCAAAGTAGTAAAGCCTGCAGACAGTTCATCTTCAGTCTGCAAAAATTTCCTCCCAAATTTGGGCGCCATCCGTGTCCAGTAATGCATGATTTCATTTTGTGGTGTAATTGGGTACCCGTACATTATTTCGGCTTTAGCAGCCAGGGCCGCCCAGGCAACAACTTCATTACCAGTCATAAAGACTCGTTTCTCTCCCTGGATGGGCTTTTCGACCATTGGAATAACACCTCCTGAAGTTATAACACCCTTATTTATTATTAATGGGGACTTCTTTCCTTTACCAGAATGCATCCACCATATAGCGGGTCAAAAAACGTATTGGTTTACCCATAAAATCTGTGTTACCGGTTACATTATTTTTTAATTTAATGTCCATATATGTGGCTATAACAGGAAGATTAAGTATCCCTGCAGCAGCAGAAACGATCCCGGAGCCTTCTTGGACAAAATCTATAGTTGTATCATCTCCCAGGTGGGAGTTATTCACCAGACCATCTACCGGTCCTAACTCATTGACATAGTTTACTATGTCATCAACAGAAGCAGTCATCGGCCTTCCGATATTAAGAACTACGTATATCTTCAGACCTGATTCGAAGGAATTTTCAATAAGGTTAAGGGCCTTGACCCCTTCAACACCGTAGCCGATATCAAGAATAATATCCCCCGGTCTCCTGAGAACCCAACGCATTTCAGGTTTAAGCGTACTTCCTGCTTCGCCCAGTCCCAGGGTTTCACTGGTTTCCCAGGCAACTACATCAATACCCATTTCTAAAAGCTTTTTTTTAATAGGACGAAGTGTATAAAATGGTTCCACCAAATCAAGGTCGGTAATCGTAACCTGGTGCCCGTTATTATGTAATTCTATTGCCCTATTAACAGCAACTTCACTTTTACCGCTGGCATATTCACCTATATAAGCCTCTAAAACTCTTTCCTCTATGGGGATCCCCCCAAACATATTTCTTCTTAGTATATAAATTTTTAAAGCTTTTTATCCTATAACCCCATACTAAGCTTCGCTAAAGCTCCTGCTAAATAAAGTAAGAGACAAACTGTTTTAAAATTAAAAAAAACTTAGTTAATGGTAAAAAAATAAAAGCCTGTATCTGAAGCAGTTTCAATAATTAAAATTGAATTGCCCCTAAGCTTCATGAATAATAGTATACTAAATGGGTTTGTCGTAGTCAAGTTAAATTTTTCCGTTATGTGTTTATCTTGTAATATTGTCACCCTATTAACTATCGTGAGAAAATGTCACTATGGATAGGAGAATAACATTGTCACAAAAAAGATTACCCTATGCTGAAATAATTTGTTGAATTACTAATAACAATACTATTCCCGGGATGCCAAGGAACCCCGTAGTTAGGGCTGTAATGGGGTTAAGAGGTATATGAATACCTAAAAATGCCCCAAAGTAATTTACTACCCAGAGGGCCACTCCTCCAACTATTCCATTGATAACTAGTTTCATAATCAGTTTGATAGGTATAACCATCACTCGTCCTACCAGGTAAAGCAGTAACAAACCAAAAACAAATGCTATGACAATATTCAGGTCCATATTATCACCTCCCCCATATATTTCAGTCAAAGCTTATCAAGAACTGTGCATGTTATTATACTCCGTCATGTCACTAAATGGATGCAAGGCTATTTTTTCTTTTCGGGCTTTTTTAATCAGGTACCCATATTTTTTTTCAGCAGCATTAATATTATATATGGCAAAATCAATCATATCCTCTTCAATCGGATAATTGAACTTATCCAGGGTATGAACCCACTCCTGGTGTGCTTCCTTAATTAAATCAAGAAGCTCTGGCTGCTGGCAACGCGAGTTTTCCCTGGCATGTCCTACTTCAAAAAAATATAATACTTTATTTAGGACTTTTCCACATATTCGTACACCTTTAAATATTATGTCCTTCATAAACAACCCCCCTCCGGTTACAATAAAATATATTAAAGGGGGGTAAATGTTATTCTTTTTTTTTAACGCCAGACAAGTTTATTCCATTTACTAACTGTTCTGCTGCTTCACCTGTAAATCAACAAAATGCTCAAACAGTATTTTATAAACTTGTTCCATCAGATTTGGATTAACTCCCTTCCGTATCGCATTATGCCTGACTCGTTCCAATATTTCTTGCTCCCGCTTCTTGTCCCTTACAGCCTGAATCCCCTGTTTTAGACTGCCTATCCATGAAACCATCTGTGTTCTCTGAGCTAACAGATCTACAAGCTGGTAGTCAATGATATCGATGTTTTGCCTTAATTCCTCAACAGACGGGGAAATATGCTGCTCAGACACTTTTTTTTGGCCGGTGCAGGCGCCTCCCCATATTGGATAGCAACCTAATATTCTGAAAGATGCCGACATATCTTTCACTGCTTCTAGACAATTTTTAATCACTGGGTCTTCAAGATGCCCAACTAAATCTATAAAAAACAGGTACTCTCCCAAACTTCTTTTGGCAGGCCGGGATTCTATCCTTGTCAGGTTAATGTTATTTAAAGCAAATTCCTTCAAAACCTGATACAAGCCGCCTGGCCGGTCAGTAATAGAAATAACCAGGGATGTTTTAGAATCTGCCGATACAGCAGTATTCTCCTGTTTCGAGAGCACGACAAATCTAGTGCAGTTTTCCTTGCAATCATGAATATCTCTATCTATTATTTCCAGACCGTATCTAGCAGCAGCAGCCTCATTGCCTATTGCTGCAATACAATCCCCATTACCTGCAGTTATCCGGGCTGCTTCTGCTGTGCTGCCAACCTCATATACTGATACCTGGGGTAAGTTCTCTGTAAGATACTTCCGGCACTGGGCCAGTGCCTGGGGATGCGAAATTACTGCTGTAACTGCTTCTTTTTTTGTACCCGGTCTTGCCAGCAAGTTATGTCTTATAGGCATAATGATTTCACCTGTGATTTTCAATTCAGGGGCTGTCATCATAAGGTCCAGAGTAACATTAACAGTTCCTTCTGTAGAGTTCTCCAGCGGAACCATTCCATGGGTAATGTCATCCGCCAGTAACGAAAAAATCACCTTATCGATTCCGGAACAAGACACAGCTTTATAATTTTTGCCCCCTAGGTAAACTGAAAGCGCCTCTTCGCAATACGTGCCCGCAGGCCCAAGGTATCCATATTTTTCTGCCATTGATATATCTCTCCTTTAAATCAAATATCTCTGCCCACTGCCTGGGCCACCGCACGAAGCTCTTGCATAAGAATTTTGAAATTATCCGGTGTCAGTGACTGGGGACCATCACATAAAGCTGTCACAGGGTCCGGGTGAACTTCTATCAGTAAACCATCTGCACCAGCCGCCACAGCACCCTTAGACAATGGCGGTACTAGCCGCCATTCACCTGTGGCATGACTCGGGTCAACAATAACCGGCAAATGACTCAGTTGTTTAATTAGTGGTACGGCGCTTAGGTCAAGGGTGTTCCTTGTATAGTTTTCAAAAGTACGAATACCTCGTTCACACAATATTACATTATAATTTCCTTCTGACATAATATACTCAGCAGCCATTAACCATTCTTCCATGGTGGCGGACAACCCCCTTTTCAGAACCACAGGCTTGCTAACCCTGCCTGCAGCCTTCAATAACTGGAAATTCTGCATGTTCCGAGCCCCAACTTGAATTATGTCAACATAATTCACCGCTAAACCAAGACTTTTTTCATCTATTACCTCGGTAATGGTTGCCAAACCGGTTTTTATTCCAGCTTCAGCCAAGAGCTGCAAACCATCCTCTTCCATACCCTGGAAGCTGTAGGGTGAAGTCCTGGGTTTATATGTCCCTCCCCTAATAGCCCTGGCTCCGGCAGCGGCAACCAACTCCGCAGTTTCCAGCAGCTGTTCCCTGCTCTCCACAGCACACGGCCCGGCAATAACTATAATTTCTTCAGCGCCAATATTAAAATCCCTAACCTTTATCACTGTATCCTCAACCTTAACTTCCCTGCTGACAAGTTTGTACGGCTTCATAACTGGGACCAGTTTTTCAACTCCGGGCATAATCTCTATCCCTGAATTTTGAATCTGTTTCCGGTCACCGATCGCACCTATAACCAAACGTTCAACACCTTTTATGAGATGAGTCTTAAAACCCATTCCTTCTAATCTTTTATAAACTGCTTCAACTTGTTCTTCAGTTGCCCTAAGATCCATAACTACAATCATGGTATCTCCCCCTCAATATTAATAATTAAAAAAACCTTCGCCCTGCAACGGGACGAAAGCCTTTACTTCCGCGGTACCACCCGGATTGTTACATCTATTGTTTGCCAAAATTGGTGGCTTTTCTTTATTCAAAAAGCAAAAAAGCCTTCATCCTTAAAGGGACGAAAGCCTAGCTCCGCGATACCACCCAATTTGGTTACAAATGTAACCCGCTCACTTGCAGGTACGAGATTCTGCTGCCAGCTACCATCTGCTAACTGCTGACTGCTGACTCAAATCTGATACCCTCTTCCATTTAACGGTGGAGTTCCGGCCTGGTCTAGTCAGAAATAAATACTCTTTTCAACAGGCAGCTCGGGAGTGAATTTGGGCCTGACCATGTTTTAAGAGGCTTTCAGTCTATGACCCCTAATCCCTGTCAAAACCGGTACTCAGCTTACTTATCTCCGTCAATGCTTTTCATAATAATTATGTGTTTGGTAGATATTTTAGCACGAATTTAAATACATGTAAACATTAATTTAAGCTAACTCTATAGTAATTGTATGGTAATTTCCGGATATAATTTTCGGAGTTATGCCCTGAACCTTTGCAAACTATAACTCCCTACGCCCTTCCAATGCTTTGGATAATGTTATCTCATCAGCATATTCCAAATCTCCCCCTACAGGCAGCCCATGGGCAATCCGGGTAACCTTTA
The DNA here is from genome assembly GCF_048453025.1 of Phosphitispora sp. TUW77. Classification (GTDB taxonomy): domain Bacteria; phylum Bacillota; class Thermincolia; order Thermincolales; family UBA2595; genus Phosphitispora. The sequence goes on along the minus strand of NZ_CP156677.1, from coordinate 23,340 downwards.
TACCAAGTGGCTTAATTAGCCTTGCCAGATACATTGCTGTAGCCTCACCCTCAACATCGGGGTTAGTAGCCGCAATTATTTCCGTGACATTATTATTTTTAAGCCTCTCAATCAGTTCTCTTACTTTTAGCTGGTCAGGACCAACACCCTCCATGGGTGAAATAGTCCCCTGCAGGACATGATATAAACCCTTATATTCACCGGTACGCTCAATAGCCACCACATCACGAGGTTCTTCAACTACACAAATAATAGTTTTGTTCCGAGATGGATTCTGACATATCCGACATGTGTCTTCATCTGTAAGGTTACTGCATACAGAGCAATACCTGATTTTTTCCCTAGCCTCAATAATCGCCTTAGCAAGCTCCTTCGATTCCAGGACATCGGAATTAAGGAGATAAAAAGCCAGTCTCTGAGCCGTCTTAGGCCCTATGCCAGGTAATTTCCCAAGCTGTTCAATAAGTCTAGCTACCGGCTCTGCATAATACAGCAAATAATTTCACCTACCTAAAATAATCCGGGAATATTCATTCCACCGGTAATCTTGCTCATTTCCCTGGCCGTCATTTCCTGAGACTGACGGATGGCTTCATTGATAGCAGCAAGAATCATATCCTGCAGCATTTCTACATCCTCAGGGTCAACAGCTTCGGGATTTATTTCAATTGATTTTATTTCCAACTTCCCGTTAGCAACTACTTTAACCATCCCTCCTCCGGAAGTAGCTTCAACAGTCTTATCTGCCAGTTCTTCCTGAAGTTTGGCCATATCAGCCTGCATTTTCTGAACTTGTTTCATCATTTTTCCCATATTCATCATATTAAATCTCCTCCTCATCAATGCCTAATATTTAAAAACAAATTATCCATATGTCAATCTTCTATTTCAATTACTTCCCCGCCAAAAATATTAATAGCTTTTTCCAAAAGACGGTCTTTAGTAACACCAAAATCAGTACCCGCCGTAGAACAAACATCTAATTCATTTTTAAACTTACACATTATTTTCAAGTCAGCACCTGTTACTTCTTTAATCACCCGTTCAATGGTATTCCTGTTTTCCTGTTGTTCAACCTTTTCTTTATGAAAACCATATTCCGGAGCAAAACTTAATACCAGACAGTTTTTTTCCACATCTATGGGTTCTCCTTCTACCAAAAAAGCCCCTGCCGACATACGTACCTTCTTAATTCGGTTCAGGATTTCTTGCCAGCACTTTTTAATGGTTTCAGTATCCACAGCCTGTTTTTCAGCAAAATTGTCAGTCTTTTTTTGCTCAATGGTTGTTTGTTGTATATTTCTTTGTTGTGTGCTTGTTGGCGTAGCAGCGAGAATATCCTCAAGCTTGGCAATCCTTGAGTTTAATTCCTCATAATCTGCAGTCTGCACCTTTTCTCCTGCTTTTATTACTGCCAGTTCCAATAAAAGTCTTGGCTGAGACGTCCATTTCATCTCACGTTCTGCATCCGAAAAAATATCAATATACGACAGAATCCGTTTTTTCCCCAAGGCGGATGCTTGGTTTTTCATCTGCTTCAAGACTTCCTCCGTTACTGCAACCAATTCACCCACATCATCGCAAACCTCTGTCAACAATAAATTGCGAAAAAACTCAGTAAGGTCTTTGGTAAACTGTCTGACATCTTTTCCCTGCCGTACCAGTTGGTCAACTAATTTGAGAGTTTGAGTAGCATTGTTTTCGAGGAAACATTCCGTTATCTGAAACATATATTCACTGTTCACTGTACCCAAAACATCATTTATATTAGAAACGGTTACATTCTTTCCTCCAAAAGATATACACTGATCCAAAATGCTCAATGCATCTCTCATTCCACCTTCAGCGCTGCGCGCAATAAGTCCTAAAGCCTCCTCATCGGCTTGTATTCCCTGGTCATCAACAACTACTCTTAATCTTTTAATTATATCAGCCAGACTAATCCTTTTAAAATCAAACCTCTGACATCTAGATAAAATGGTCAAAGGTATCTTATGAGGCTCTGTCGTTGCCAATACAAAAACAACATGTGCCGGCGGTTCCTCAAGAGTTTTCAGCAATGCATTAAAAGCCTCTGTTGTCAGCATATGCACTTCATCAATAATATATATTCTATATCTACCTTCAGTAGGGGCAAATTTTACTTTTTCCCTTAAATCTCTGATTTCATCAATTCCCCGGTTTGAAGCCGCATCAATTTCCATTACATCCATAGAACTCCCGCTCGTCACCCTGTGACAGTTCTCACAATCATTGCAGGGTTCAACTCCTGGGCCGTTTAGGCAATTTAAAGCTTTTGCCATTACTTTTGCCGCAGTAGTCTTTCCGGTACCCCTAGGTCCACAAAAAAGATAGGCATGGGCAATCCTGTTATTCCTAAGAGCATTCTGCAGGGTACGGGTAATATGTTCCTGTCCCATTATATCAAAAAAATTCTGTGGTCTCCATTCACGATATAGGGCCACATAACTCATTTAGGCCACCTTCTTTTTGTCTGGGATGTTATTTTATTATCTCATAAAACAAATATATGTCGCAACTTATTTTAATTCGCTGTGAACAGCCCAATTCCTTTTCTATTCCCAAAACTACTTAATATGCAATGGAACATGAAAAAGGCCTACATGGCAATACACAAACCACAAAGGCCTTTTACATGTTTATATAATTTTTAGCCGTGCACCTGTCTTTGACAATCATCTCCCAAGCGTTACCGGCACAGTTAACTCAGACCAGGCACCCTTACGGCACACACGATGGTCTGCTTACCGCTGCTTCCTTCCGGACCTGACGGGGTTCACAGGTTCGCGTTGCGTAAGACCCGGTCTTCAACGCCACTTGCGCCGGTCAGACCTTAAGAAATAAAGCCGGGGACAGGGATTCCACCCTGCTATAGCGGATTGCAGGTACAGGGCACCGCTACCTCCCCATGTAGCACGGCAAAATATATATCTTTTACAAATATTATTTAACTATTATGGTTAAGACATTAGAGCCAGTGACAGTTAGCTTTTAGCAGGAGGTCACTGGCCTGGTAATTGTTAGTTATGGCGGAGAGAGAGGGATTCGAACCCTCGAGACAGGTCGTCCCCGTCTACACGATTTCCAGTCGTGCTCCTTCGACCAACTCGGACACCTCTCCATTAAAATACGATTATCGATTCTTCATTAACTATTATGTGATATTGTGTACATGATTATTACATGCCTTACTGAGATATAGTAACATAAATCTCAAAGGCATACAACCCCCATTTTAGGGAAAATTGTTTCATCTAAAGTCAGGAGCTTTAAGCATTATGCTTTGTAGATATTCTATCATAGTTTGAGTGGAAACTGTATTGAACTCCACAGTCTCTGCATCCACATCCAACATGAGTACATCATGAATGCCAGCCTGCAGGAACAAGGCTTCGCCGGTTACAATTTGCCCTTTTATTTGCTGACCACAGCGTACATGAGCTACATTTTCAAAAATCAATAAGTTTGAAGCAAGGTCATATGCTTCGCCAATTAAGCGATAACCATATTCGCCCTTTTCAACCAGGCAGGCATCTATCAATGCAGTCATAGCAGATTCCAATTCTTCAGCATTTAATATGACATTTGGCAAGCGAAAAGATTTAATATAAGAGGTTAGCCATCTACTCCCCTCTGCCTTATTAAACATTAACAAAATTTCTTCTCCAACATACCCAACAGGCATATCCCCAAATCCGGCTATTGACCAAGAGCATGTTTCCTGGTAACATCAATCAAAGACGTAAACGCCAGTGCAGATTTAATCCCTGTCTTTACGTTAACTTCTGCATTCACCAGCCTGCTGATACCGGTAATTTCATTTAATATGCCAACCAAACTGTCAGTATCTGCTTTGGCAGATACAACAAAGCTTTGGCCGGCATTATCAATTACTACAACTTTATCTCCAGTAAAATACACTGTTTTATAAAAACAACCAGTATTTTTTTAATAGTCTTGGTACATTGGTCACAACATTTTTAAACCCTAGCTTGATAAGATGGACTGTGGACAGGGGATCTCCCGGTTCCAAGCCTGCTAATTCCATTCGCCGTTCCTTCTTTTTTTCTTTTACAGTCTCAGCATTTTCTAACACGAACCCGGCCAATTTAGCTGCTGCCCCTGGCAGCACCGGAGGGGATACTGGTTTAGGGGGCACTTCCTTAAGCTTATGTAACGGTATCTGGGGGGTGGTAATGTTGTAAACTGCTGCCCCAAAAGAACACCTCCTGCAGGGTACTTTTTAATCAATAGATTTTAAATTCTAGCACAAAAATCTTGAATTTGATATAATCCCCCCAAAAATTTTTCTATGGGAATTCTTATAAAAAGGTGTCCAAATAAAAAAGCCCTGCCAATATGCAGAACTTCGTAAATTTATGATGGCGGAGAAGGTGGGATTCGAACCCACGTGCCCTTGCGGACAACCGCATTTCGAGTGCGGCGCGTTACAACCTCTTCGCTACTTCTCCATATAAATTTCGGACAGGTCCGGTGCACTTTTATACTTCCGAATTCCTCAATTTCTTAAAAAAATCTTTCATTATTTCACTACATTCCTTCTGCATTACCCCAGCCACCACTTCAACCCGGTGATTCAATCTAGGGTCCTGAACTATATTCATCAGTGAACAGACAGCGCCGGCTTTCGGGTCATCTGCCCCATAAACCAGCAGCTTTATCCGTGACTGAACAATAGCCCCGGCACACATCGGGCAAGGTTCCAAGGTCACATAAAGTGCAGAATGCCTGAGGTGCCTCCAGTGTCCCAGTTGTTTCACAGCTCTGTTTATTGCCACTGTTTCAGCATGGGCCATTGCATCCTTCCACTGTTCCTTCATGTTATGAGCCCTGGAAACAATCTCTCCATCCAGCACAATAACTGCCCCAATCGGCACTTCCCCTAATTCAAAAGCAATTTTGGCTTCTTCCATAGCTATAGACATATAATACTGATGATTCAAAATCAAACCCCGTCCTGACAAAATGCTATCTTCTGGATAAATTATTTAAAGCCAGTGGGCTTGGAAAATAGCCCCCGGCCCATTTAACAAAAATGGTGCCCTCGTCAGGAGTCGAACCTGAATCTACCGCTTAGGAGGCGGTTGTACTATCCATTGTACTACGAGGACATGTATTTATACAGTTCTGCCATGGCAGTCACCATGGCAGTTTGTTGTCTTATAAATGGCGCGCCCGACAGGATTCGAACCTGTGACCTTCTGATTCGTAGTCAGACACTCTATCCAACTGAGCTACGGGCGCACAATATGGCGGAGAGAGAGGGATTCGAACCCTCGATACAGGTTTTGCCCGTATAATCGCTTAGCAGGCGATCGCCTTCGACCTCCTCGGCCATCTCTCCGTAATGTCTATTTCTTTTGGTGACTGGCACTAAAAATCCAACAGTCAGTACTACAGCCTATTTACTGCTAACTGCCAACTAGTTTATGGCGGAGGAGGTGGGATTCGAACCCACGGAACCCGTAAGAGTTCAACGGTTTTCAAGACCGCCTCCTTAAACCGCTCGGACACCCCTCCGTCCGATACATTCTAGAGTATAACATAGAAAAAAATCGTTGTCAATAAAAGCATTTGTATGCTATTTGGCTATTCTATCAACTCCCATGTAAGGCTGTAAAACCTCGGGTATGAGTACGCTTCCATCCTCCTGCTGATAGTTTTCCAGGATAGCGGCTACCGTCCTTCCCACAGCCAATCCTGAACCGTTAAGTGTATGTACAAATTCGAGTTTCGCCTTAGGTTCTCTCCGAAACCTTATCTGTGCTCTTCTGGCCTGATAATCCTCAAAATTACTGCAAGATGATATCTCCCTATAAGTACCGTAGCTTGGCAGCCATACCTCGATATCATATGTCTTGGCTGAACTAAATCCCAGGTCACCGGTACACAAACATACTACACGGTAAGGAAGCTCCAACAGCTGCAGCACATTTTCTGCATTTGCTGTCAGCTTTTCCAATTCATCATACGAATCTTCCGGCCTGCAAAACTTAACCAGCTCCACTTTGTTGAACTGGTGTTGTCTAATAAGGCCTCTGGTATCACGCCCGTGAGCCCCTGCCTCAGCCCGGAAGCATGCGCTGTATGCACAATAATATAGTGGAAGCTTGTCTCCATCAAGAATCTCATCCCGATACAGGTTAGTAACCGGTACTTCTGCGGTAGGAATCAAAAAATAATCTGTATTATCTATCCTAAAGGCATCCTCTTCAAATTTGGGAAGCTGACCGGTTCCAGTCATACTATCCCTATTTACCATAAATGGAGGAAAAATTTCCATATAACCATGTTTCCTGCTATGTAAGTCAAGCATAAAATTTAGCACTGCGCGTTCCAACCGAGCCCCGAAATCTTTGTAAAAGGCAAACCTGGTCCCGGTTACTTTAGCGGCACGCTCAAAATCCAGTATCTGCAGGTTTTCACCTATATCCCAATGGGCCAGAGGTTCAAAATCAAATTTTCTAGGTTCACCCCATTTTCTAACCTCACAGTTATCTTCTTCACTTGAACCAACCGGCACATTTTCATTTGGTATGTTAGGAATCGTAAGCAATGTATAGGAAAGTTTCTCCTCAACCTCTCTTAACTCATCATCCATTTCTTTTATCTGCTGAGATACAAGTCTCATATTGATAATCTTGTCTTCGGCATCTATACCCTCTTTTTTGAGTCTTCCAATTTCTTCAGAAACCATATTACGTCTATTCTTCAAATGTTCCACTTCAACGAGTTTCTTGCGCCTCTGATCTTCCAATTCAAGAAACTTGTCCAATTCGACAACTTCCCCGCGTTTTTTCAAGGCTTCTTTGACTTTGTCGGGATTATTTCGAACAAACTTTAAATCTAACACTATATGCGCCCCCTTGAAATAAATCCTCTCATCTCTGACAGAAATTCTATCAGGGACGAGAGGCACATCCCGTTATCAGTGGGAATACTGATTTTTCCCTATTTTTTAATTATACTATATAGAAATCTGTTTTTCAAACACTCGCACATATATTTACAGTGTAACCATTTTCACATCATAAACACCCTTCACTTTGGCAATTTCAGCTACAGTGGCATCAGACACAGCCGTATCTACCTCCAGGATCATGATTGCCTTTCCTCCCATTTCCTTGCGGCCTACCTGCATTCCTGCGATATTAATATCAAATTCCCCAATCAAGTTAGCAACCGGCCCAATTATCTTTGGCTTATCCTGATGTGGTACTACCAGAATATTTCCTTCAGGAACAACATTGATCCGGTAACCATCTATCATCACAATCCTTGGGTCATCATTACCAAACAAGGTTCCCGATACCTCTTGAACACTATCAGCTTCTACCTTCACAGAAATTAATTCCGTGTAGTCACCTGCTTCAGCGGTCTTAATCTCTTCAACCACAATGCCTCTTTCTTTAGCTAAAATAGGGGCATTAACAAAATTGACAGAACCTGTTTCATCCATCATCCGCTCCAGGAAGCCTTTAAGAAATGATGTGGTTAGAGGAGAGACCTCAACTTGTGCCAGCTCGCCGCTATATGTTATTTTTATACTTTTAACAGAACCATTAGCTAACTGTGACTGCATTTTGCCAATTTGCTCTGCAAGTGTTAGAAATGGTTTAATGGCAGCTAATATCTCCGGTCTGATTGGAGCAAGATTAACGGCATTTTTAGCCATTTCACCATTAACCAATACACTTACAAATTCTTCTGCCACATCCAAAGCCACATTAACTTGAGCTTCCTTGGTTGAAGCTCCGAGATGCGGAGCTACAATTACATTGTTTAGCTCAAACAGCGCACTCTCAATGGTAGGTTCTGCTGCAAAGACATCAAGTGCAGCTCCGGCCAATTTGCCGCTCTTTACAGCTTCATAAAGGTCTTCTTCATTAACAACACCGCCGCGGGCCACATTGATTATCCTGGCACCGTCCTTCATCATTGCAATAGTATCTTTATTAATCATGTTGAATGATTCTTTTGTTTTTGGAATATGCAGGGTCAAAAAATCAGCTTCTTTAATAACATCTTCCAGAGACTTCAAGGTAATCCCATTAGCTGCTGCTGCTTCAGGTGCTACCATGGGGTCATAGCCAATAGTCTTCATTTCAAAAGCTTGAGCCCTCTTGGCAACTGCAGTTCCAATTCTTCCCAGACCTATGATTCCCAGAATCTTATTTCTTAATTCAACCCCAAGATATTCCTTACGCATCCACTTACCTTCCTTAAGGTCCTTATGTGCTTGGGGAAGATTACGAGCTAAGCCCAGCATCAAGGTCAAGGTCTGTTCCGTAGCAGCTATTGTATTCCCGTCTGGAGCATTAACTACAATTACCCCGGCATTTGTTGCTGCAGGAATATCAATATTGTCAACACCGACGCCGGCACGACCGATTATTTTAAGGTTTTTGGCTGCCGCAATTACCGGTGCGGTAATTTTGGTTGCACTTCTCACGATAACCCCATCATATTCACCAATAATCCCACAAAGCTGTTCTTCTGTCATTTTATCATTATTAACCACAGCCTCAATCCCGCCTTCTGACAGGATTTTTACTGCCTTTTCAGAAACATTGTCCAATACCAATACCTTCATTTTATCTCCATCTCCCCTCTTAATATATTAAGCTTTTTTATTTCTAAAATCATTCATAAACTCAACAAGCTTTTCGCAGCCGGCAACAGGCATGGCATTATAAATAGAAGCCCTGATACCGCCCACTTCTCGGTGTCCTTTAAGACCTGCAAGTCCTATTTTGGCTGCTTCTGCAATAAATTCTTTATCAAGGTCCTCATTTGGAAGCCTAAAAGTCACATTCATCAATGACCTGCTGGATGGTTCTGCATGACCCGTATAAAACCCATTGCTATTATCAATAGCATCATATACAAGACCGGCTTTATACTCATTGCGTTTTTCGATTGCTTCCAGCCCTCCCTCAGATTTAACCCACTCCAGCATTAGCTTAATCATATAAATTGTAAATGATGCAGGGGTATTGTATAAAGAATTATTTTTTGCATAAGTATCATATTTCAACATCGTTGGCAAGTTCTGATTGGATTTTTCAATCATATCTTCCCTGATTACTACAACGACAGCTCCTGCAGGTCCCAAGTTTTTTTGTGCCCCTGCATAAATCAGAGCAAACTTAGATACATCGATTTTCTTGGAAAGAATATCACTTGACATATCAGCAATCAGAGGAACTTCTCCCGTTTCCGGATAAACCTTCCATTGTGTGCCAAAAATTGTATTGTTTGAAGTTATATGAAGAAAAGCCGGATTATCACTCAGCTTAATTTCATCAGGATTAGCTACACGAGTAAAGTTGACTTCCTTTGTATTTGCTGCAACATGAGATTCACCAATTTTTATGCCTTCTTTATAAGCCTTGCTGGCAAAACTTCCAGTAATTACATAGTTACCGGCTTTTTCGTCTACTATGTAATTCATAGGTATCATATTAAATTGTCCGGTTGCTCCCATACCAATGAAAAGAACCCTATAATTATCAGGAATTCCCATTAATTCTTTGAGCAAAGTTTCTGCTCCCACTATTATTTCTTCAAACTGCTTGGAACGGTGGCTAATCTCCATAACCGACATTCCGGTTCCCTTATAGTTCAGCATCTCCTTTTGGGCTTCTTCCAATATTTCTAACGGCAACGTAGCAGGACCTGGGTTAAAGTTAAATACTCTCTCACTCATTTTTAAAAACTCCCTTCAAAATTGTGTGTTAATATACTTTTGGATACTCATAATGTTTAATATTTGTATCCTATAAAAAAATATGTTCTTGTTCTTTCCTATCCACCTCCTGGATCGACAATAAAAATAATACCTCTGATCCCAAAGAAAGAATTTCACTTTCTCAGGGACGAGAGGTTGTTTCCCGCGGTACCACCCTGATTGACCGATAAATCGGTCCACCTTAAAAATGCTATAACGGGCATCAACCGGTGAAGCTTAAAAAACTCCCCACTCTGGGGTGGATTCAGCATCAGATTTTACCGGTTTACACCGTCCACCGGCTCTCTGCAAAAATCCTCTGCTTACTGTCCCCTTCATAGTGTTTTTTCATCAAAAAATTATTATACGAAATTTTATTATACAAGAAAAGAGGTCAACCTAATGCTGACCTCTGAAAAAGAACAATAGAACAAGCTTCTCCTACAATGTAGAAGAACATCCCCTTCACTCTGTCCTTTTGCCTGAGAGATTCGCCGGAAATGCCCGGTTTTGCTCCTTCGGCGCTTGATAAATTCAAGTCTCTCCAGAGGTCTGTCCCGTTACAGTAACATACACCAAGTATACCTGAGAGTTTTAATCCGGTATGGGACTACCGGATCTTGCCCCTTCGGCGGGTTTCCCCTTCTTCTGCAACATTCATTCAGCCAATATGCTATTTTCAATTCTATATTATATTCTTCTTATTGTGGATTGTCAACGGAATTGTGAAATTTATTACATAAATCCACAAATGACTTGTGCACTCTATTGTCATCAGTTAATTCAGGATGAAAAGCAGTTACCATAAAGTTTTTCTCTCTGGCAAAGACTATCTTTTCATCTACTGTCGCCAAGACTTCTACTCCTTCATCCACACTTTCGATATATGGTGCCCGGATAAAAACAGCCCTAAAAGGTTCCTGGCCAAGTCCTTTTATCTGTAAGTCTGTTTCAAAACTGTCAACCTGCCTCCCGTAAGCATTACGGCGTACAGAAATATTCATCAAACCAAGGCGGGGCTGATTGCTGTTCACTATTTCTTTTGCTATAACAATCAAACCGGCACATGTTCCAAATATAGGCATTCCCTGTTCAGCAAGGTGCTTTATTGGGTCTGTAAGGTTAAACTCGTTCATTAGCTTGGCAATTGTAGTGCTCTCTCCACCCGGAATAATTAATCCATCAATGTTTTTAAGGTGTTCCTTTTTTCTAACTTGGATTGTCTCACAACCCAAATTTTTCAAAATTTTTTCATGTTCAATAAAAGCTCCCTGCAAAGCAAGAACTCCCACCCGCATAATTATATTACCATCCTCTTTCCTGCATACGATCCACATCTGCCAGTGTAGAAATATTAATTCCAACCATAGGCTCACCTAAATCTTTTGAAACTTCTGCCAACATCTGAGGATCACTGTAATGGGTTGTTGCAGCCACTATTGCTTTGGCCCTCTTAGCAGGGTCACCTGATTTAAAAATACCTGAACCCACAAAAATACCGTCACAACCCAACTGCATCATTAACGCCGCATCAGCGGGAGTAGCTATCCCTCCGGCTGCAAAATTAACTACCGGCAGCCGGCCCAGCTTAGACACTTCTATAACTAAATTGTACGGCGCTCCCATTTCTTTTGCCGCTGTCATTAATTCTTCCTGAGGCAAATTCTGAAGCTTGCGTATTTCACCCATAACCTTACGCATATGCCGTACAGCTTCAACAACATCACCTGTTCCCGGTTCCCCTTTGGTACGAATCATCGCAGCCCCTTCACCAATCCTTCTCAAGGCTTCTCCCAAATTTCTCGCACCACAAACAAATGGCACCTTAAAAGCATTTTTGTCTACATGAAACTGTTCATCTGCAGGAGTCAGAACCTCACTTTCATCAATATAATCGATTCCCAAGGATTCTAAAATCTGTGCTTCAACAAAATGTCCTATCCTGCATTTAGCCATTACGGGGATAGTAACTGCATCAAGAATTTTTTGAATGACTGTGGGGTCAGCCATCCTGGCAACTCCTCCTGCAGCTCTTATATCTGCGGGAACCCTTTCAAGAGCCATCACGGCACATGCCCCTGCTTCCTCTGCAATTTTGGCCTGCTCCGGAGTGGTTACATCCATTATAACCCCGCCTTTTAACATTTCTGCAAGGCCTTTTTTTACTTTCCATGTACCCTGTTCAGCCATAATCAATATTTCCCTCCTGTTTCCTGTTTATGTAAAGATTTACCTAAAATGTGCAGCTTACAATTACTAAATATTTTACTACAGTTCTTTACAACAAACAAGGCCGAGATTGTAAACAAGAAGATATTATTTTCTGCCAAAAAAAAACCACGAAAAATTATTTCGTGGAAACTTAAAATTTATGTTATTCATTAACAACAATTCTATCTTCTGCTTTGATGTTTCTATGACATGCATTGCATGCATCTGTTGCCATGTCTCCATTATGGCAGCGCATACATACCGGCATCAATATCTGATTATCTTTTTTAATTAACTCTTTTGCTTGAGTGTCTGTAAACGCAGCCGGTGTAAATTCTTTTTGCTTATCCACATAATTATTTTTTACATGCTCTGATACATTAAGGTGGACTACATTATTGTGGCAATCCACACAGTCAATTTGTTTAATAACATGTAATTCGTGAGGAAAAATGATATCCCCAGGAGGAGAGCAGTTACGAGTACTGGTATGGCAAGACTCGCAAACTTCATTTAGTACTATGTCTCTTTTTTCAATTGGGGTAGATATTGCATTTCTCCAGTGTTTGTAAATAAATGTGGCAGGTGTAATATCCTGATGACATTGTAAGCATCCAAACTGGTTGTGAGACGTTACCAGCCAGGTAGAATAATATGGTTTCATTTCATGACAACTAATACAAAAACCCACATCTTTCTTGTTATCTGTAAATGCCTGAAAATTAAACAGGAATGCTGCTATTATAGCAACTACAAAGATTGAGACCAATATTTTAATATATCTCATCTATCACCGGACCTCCTTTCCTAAAAAAGGCTGGATGCTAATTTTTTACGCCGGATATGGTCTTAATGAAACTGTCCTAATCCAGATGGAAGCATCCATGTTAAAAAAGCAATTAATAAAACTGTGTAGAAAATAAACTCAATCGCAATAAGAGGTTTGCTTTTAGAAAAACGACCAGACATTTAATTTTCCTCCTTTCACACCAGGAAGCTCAATCAACCGGAATTGGAAAACTTATTGTTTTGAGAAGCCGTAGTTCCTCTGCCATGAATATCATCCTGCTGCTCCTCAAGCATTTCCAGTTCGAGTCCATGTTCTAGCTCCATAACTTCTGTAGTTATTTTACCATCCCACCAGACCCAGCTCATGGGGAAGAAATCAGGTTGGAAATGTACATTATAGAAATGCCAGGTAAAAATAAATACTACTGCCAACACAGCCTCATCACTGTGAGCCCAACGATAAGCATCAACAAACCACTTGGGAAAATACTGAAACGTAAATTCAGGAAACCACATCAAAAGGCCGGAACCGCCAATCATGAACATCCCCCAAAAAACCGCCCAGTAATCAAGCATTTCTTTCCACTGATAACGCCCAAATTTAGGATGTTCATCACTTTTACCAAGTTGGTAAGCAAAATACTGTTTCAACGCTGTCCAAGTACCTTTTGCCCATGGCAGCATTGGTATTGTCAGATTATGGCGGTGCTTGATGGCCCAAATCAGAGAATATCCTAAATGGTAAAAGCACGTTACAAATATCAGTACTCCCGCTAACAAATGCCAAAATAAAAGTCCATCTCCCCCGCCGAAAAAAGAAGCAATAGATTGCGCCCAGGCCTTATGATGGAATTTAATTGGCAATCCTGTAAGAGCGCAAACAATAAACGGAGCATAGATTCCGAAGTGTACCAAACGATGGTGTATATTCCAACGCTGGTAAACTGATTTGCTTTGCGGAAAACCGGCATTAATGTCAGCCATAATAATCACCTACTCCCCTTTTATTCTTCGGGATATCAACTGCATCTTCCGAAAATCAATTTTTACTAATGGCCACCCCTGCTGGCATTAATCCATTTACGGCGTAATTCAAGTAATATACATACCAAAACAAAGGTAATAACAAGTATTACAAGCCAAGACATGAAAATCAATACCCAGAACGATACAGCACCATCACCTTTTGGCGCTAAGCTATAATGCATCTTACCCTTGGCAAAGTTCTCCAGAGGGAAAAGGTGGCATTTGCCGCAAGTTTTGGGTGTGTTTTCCGGGGATACCATTGACTCTCTTTCTTCGGGTCCAAGAACATTATGACTACCGTGGCAGCTTACACAACTGGCAGCCTCTTGACCACCCAAAAGTACTGATTTTGCATGGAAATCAAGTTCATATTGCTTAAGAACTTTTTCATGACAATTACCACAGGTATGTGGAACTTGATTGTGATTAATGGTCGCATTAGAAACTTCTTTTTTATAAATATTATGAATACCATGGCAGTCACTGCAGTATGCATTTTGTCTGCCTTCGGCGCTATTCACCTGCCCATGCACACTCTTGTTGTATTCAGGAGCTATATCTTTATGACACCTGCGGCATTCGCCGTTAACCTGTGCAACAAGCGCTTTTCCTTTTAAGGCTTCAGTATGAGGATAATCGGAGATATTGGTATGACAATAAGTACATGGCATTGTTCCGTGCATAGAAACCTCATATTTATCCTTATCCACATAAACGGATACAGTCTTTCCGTCAAAATCGGCATTTATGCCTTGGGCTGCATGACAGCGTAAGCATCCTTGATTAATGACTTCTGCTTTTTTTAGCAGGTCTTCTGCAAAAGCAGTGGGACCAAACGCAAGACAAATTAATGCGACAAGCGTGGCTATAATAAGAGTTTTTGTAGTGCAGCTTTTATTTGTGCCCATGAGCATCTCACCCCTTTCTTGTTCACAAAAACGCCAGCATTTGATGCTGACCTCTGGACTGATTTGTCTAAGGACTAAACTCCGGGTATTCTTTTAATTGTTTGGTCACATCACTGGCGGCCAAATCAATGATAAGGAAATAGTAAATGTTACAATTGATAGAATAACACCTAATGACACAAATATTACCAGCTTACCAATGAAGTTCTGAATGGAAAACTTAAAGTAAGTAAGATAAGCACTAACACTAAAACCAAATAGAACTATTAACAATATGCCTATTACGAACAGAGCTGACATAGCCTTCCCCCCTTCCCTAAAAACATTTTTAAATCATTCTTTATATTTAATTTTAGGTCCATTCTGTCTTGCAGCTCCTTCATCATCCAGTTTCTGATGGTTTGCAAACTCAAGGATAACAAATCTTTTACAATGGCGGCATTTTAACAAAACCACATTGCCCTTCAGCTGACAGACAATCTTACCACATCTGCACCTGATATCTTCCATAAAAACTCACCTTCTTTGTTAGTGTTTTACCCCTTTTGTCAATGATTAACTGAAAATTCTTCCGTCTGAAACCATAACATCAGATGGTTTTTATAGGGCACGGGGCACCCTGCCCCCTAAGACACACAAAAAGGCCAGCATAATGTTTGATGGCATATAGTCTAACAGTCTAGGACACTTATATGGTTTTGTTAAATAAAAGTTTGATAATTATTCAACCTTATAATAAATTTTTGCCGGCATTCTTTCGTCCCCCAGTATTCTTATAAAACTTTTTAGAAAATTATGCTATTTTTACTTTGCATATTTTACCTGAATATTCTGATTTTCCCACAAAATATACCCCGTGAACAGACCTTATGGTATGGCTGTATAATGGGCCTTTTATATTGATTTTGTTTAATAAGAAACTTGAATACATAAAACTCCTGGATTTCTGATTAGTTCTTCATGTTCATCAAAAATCCTCCTTTTTTTTTAAAGTTAGTGTTGTTCTTCACAAAATAGAATTCAAATATTCTATGAATATGGTTTTGCCCGTATGAAGGGTTCAGAAAAAAGACTTAGCTTCGCTAAGCACCCTCAAATCATCTTTTAGCAAAGCTTAGCCCCATATATACAGAAAGGAAAAAATTTGGCTTTCTTGTCAGTATTAGTTAAAATATTCGCATTTGCATAACAAATTCCTTCTACTATTTAAATCTTTTCTAAAAAATCATTTATTCTTCATCCCTTGTAACTACTTTTGCCAGTGCTACAACAGAATCCTTTTTATCAAGCCTCATCATTGTTACGCCTTGAGTAGTTCGTCCCATGGAGGAAATATCCTTTACAGCCAGTCTGATAATTATGCCTTCAGTTGTAATCATCATAATTTCTTCATCTTCATTTAGTATTTTGATTCCAACCAATGGTCCATTCCGTTTGGTCGGTTTTATCGTCATCATACCCTTACCGCCTCGTCCCTGGGTCCGGTATTCTTCTAGTTTTGTCCTTTTACCATAACCATTTGCGGTAACTACCAGCAGATGTGTCCCTTTTTGTACGAGATCCATACCAACAATACTGTCATTGCCTGATAAAGTAATTCCTCTTACTCCCCTGGCAGTTCTACCCATACTTCTTACTTCTGTTTCAGGAAATCTTATTGACATACCATTGGCTGTACCAATGATAATCTCATCATTTCCAGAAGTAAGTTTAACATCTATTAATTCATCTCCCTCGTCAAGAGTAAGGGCTATTAGACCATCTTTTCTAGAAGAAATATAATCTCCGATAGGAGTTTTCTTAACTATACCTTTTCTTGTTGCAGTTAATAAGAATAGCTCTGTTTCAAACGATTTCACCGGTATAACTGAAGTAATCATATCATCACCAGCTATTTGGAGAAGATTAACAATAGCTGTTCCCTTAGCCTGTCTTCCAGCTTCCGGTATTTCATGAACTTTTAACTTATATACTCTTCCTTTTTTTGTAAAGAAAAGGATGTAGTGATGTGTTGTTGTTATAAACAGGTGTTCCACAAAATCTTCTTCTTTTGTTCCCATGGCCGTAACACCACGACCTCCACGCTTTTGGCTTCTGTATGTATCTAACGAAATTCTTTTAATGTAGCCGTAATGAGTAACAGTAATAACCATATCTTCTTCAGCAATTAAATCTTCATCATTAATTCTTGTATCATCGTCAGTAATTATAGTCCTTCTCTCATCATTATATTTATTCCTAATCTCCAATAATTCCTCTTTGATAATGTCCAGAACCATGTGCTCATTTGCTAGCACAGCCTTATAATATGTGATTTTCTCGATAAGATTTTTGTATTCATCTTCTAGTTTATCTCGCTCCAGACCGGTTAGTCTTTGAAGACGCATTTCCAAAATAGCTTGTGCCTGCTTTTCTGAAAGACCGAATCTTTCCATCAAAGCAGCTCTGGCAATATCTACTGTATGTGATTCTCTGATTGTCTTTATTATTGCATCCAGATTATTTAAGGCAATTCTCAGACCTTCTACAATATGCGCTCTAGCCTCGGCTTTATTTAGTTCATATCTGGTTCTTCTTGTGATAACATCTTTTTGGTGTTCAAGGTAATAAAATAGTACTTCTTTCAAATTAAGAGTTCTAGGCTGCCCATCAACCAAAGCAATCATTATTACTCCAAAAGTATCTTGCATCTGGGTATGCTTGTATAACTGATTTAAGATTACATTTGCATTTGCATCTCGTCTGAGTTCAATAACAATTTGCATTCCGGTACGATCAGATTCATCACGCAAATCTGTTATACCATCTATCTTTTTTTCTCTGACTAAATCTGCAATTTTTTCTATAAGTCTAGCTTTGTTTACCTGATACGGAATTTCCGTAACAAGAATTCTCATTTTTCCACTGACCATGCGCTCAATCCGGGCTTGTGCCCTAACCTTGATTACTCCCCTGCCAGTTGTATAAGCATCAACGATTCCCTCTCGACCCATAATAATTCCACCTGTAGGAAAATCAGGACCTTTAATCGTTGCCATCAACTCTTTAGGGGTTATATCAGGTTTTTCAATAACCGCGATTACACCATCAATTACTTCCCCGATGTTATGGGGCGGTATATTTGTTGCCATTCCAACTGCAATACCAGACGATCCATTAATAAGCAGGTTTGGTATCCTAGAAGGCAGTACAATTGGTTCTTTAAGGGTGTCATCAAAATTAGGCATGTATTCAACTGTATCTTTATCTATATCCTTTAAAAGTTCAATTGCAATTTTAGACATCCGGGCTTCGGTATAACGCATAGCCGCTGCGGAATCACCGTCAATAGAACCGAAGTTTCCATGTCCGTCAATAAGAGGGTATCTGGATGCAAAATTTTGAGCCAACCTAACCATGGCATCATAAACAGCCGAATCTCCATGAGGATGATACTTACCAAGTACTTCTCCAACGATTCTGGCTGATTTCTTATGGGGTTTATCAGGAGTCATTCCCAACTCATGCATTGCATATAAAATACGCCTATGTACCGGTTTCAGGCCATCCCTGACATCAGGAAGCGCTCTGCCCACAATAACGCTCATTGCATAATCAATATACGAATTTTTCATTTCATCATTAATATCTATTGGCAGTATTTTTCCTGCATTAATTTCTGTCAAGTTTTTCACCTCTTGGTTTGATCAATTCTTTATATATCTAAATTCCTTACATATTGAGCATTACTTTGAATAAACTCCCGGCGCGGTTCAACCTTGTCTCCCATGAGAACGGTAAAAATTTCATCAGCCATCATGGCATCTTCTGCCTGAACCTGTAAAACGGTCCTCGTTTCCGGATTCATAGTTGTATCCCACAATTGATCAGGATTCATTTCACCAAGACCCTTATATCTTTGAATAGAAATGCCTTCCCGCCCGATTTTCTGCAGCAGTTTATCTAGTTCATTATCTGTATATAGATAATGTTCCTGCTTATTTTTCTTAACCAAATAAAGCGGTGGTTGCGCTATATATACGTAACCGGCCTCTATTAAAGGACGCATGTACCTGTAAAAAAACGTTAGCAAAAGTGTCCTTATATGGGATCCATCAACATCAGCATCAGTCATAATTATTAATTTATGGTATCTTGCTTTTTCTATATCAAATTCATTGGATATACCAGTACCTAAAGCCGTTATCATCGCTCTTATTTCTTCGTTGTTTAATATCTTATCCAACCTTGCTTTTTCAACATTTATTATTTTACCCCTAAGCGGAAGAATTGCCTGGAACCTTCTATCCCGTCCCTGTTTAGCTGAACCACCTGCAGAATCTCCCTCAACTAAATATAATTCGCTCATGGCCGGATCCTTAACTGAACAATCAGCCAGTTTTCCCGGAAGAGAAGTAGTTTCAAGGGCACTTTTTCTCCGGGTTAACTCCCTGGCTTTTCTTGCTGCTTCCCTTGCCCTTGCTGCATGAACAGCCTTTTCAATAATTCTTTTGCCGATAGCCGGATTTTCTTCAAGGAAAGTGCCTACTCCTTCCATCACAATGGTATCGACTATTCCTCTTACTTCACTGTTACCCAGTTTAGTTTTGGTCTGTCCTTCAAACTGTGGTTCTCTAACTTTGACACTTATAACTGATGTCATACCCTCTCGTATGTCTTCACCAGAGAGATTATTATCATTATCTTTAAGAATATTATGTCTCCTGGCATAATCATTGATTATACGGGTTAAGGCTGTTTTAAATCCTGCCTCGTGAGTACCGCCTTCTTGTGTATTAATATTGTTGGCAAAAGAAAAAATGTTTTCTGCATAACCGTCATTGTACTGAAGTGAAATTTCCACCATAATATCATCTTTTTCAGAAGAAAAATAAATTGGTTTAGGATGAATTACATCTTTGTTTTTGTTTAAATGTAAAACAAAATCAATAATACCACCATCATGTTGAAATACCTTTTCAAGTTGAGCACCTTCATCTTTGAGGACAATTTTGACTCCCTTATTAAGGTACGAAAGCTCTCTTAATCTCTGCGAAAGAATGGCTGTTTCGAAAACTATTTCCTCAAAAATTTCTGGGTCCGGCTTAAATGTAATTTTTGTTCCCGTGGAATCAGACTTTCCGGTTTCAGTAAGTTTAGTGACCGGAATACCTCGTTCATATCTCTGATAATAAACAGATCCATTTCTTTTAACCTCTACTTCAAGCCATTCGGATAATGCATTTACAACAGAAACACCAACACCATGCAAACCTCCCGATACCTTATAACCTTCACCCCCAAATTTTCCTCCTGCATGAAGCATTGTCAACACAACTTCAACAGCTGGTTTACCAGTTTTCGGATGTATATCAACCGGTATACCACGTCCATTATCAGTAACAGTAATTGTACCATCATTATTTATAGATGTTTCAATAAGGTCACAGTACCCTCCCAAGGCTTCATCTATACTATTATCAACGACTTCATATACCAAGTGATGCAAGCCTTTAGAACTTGTACTTCCAATATACATTCCGGGTCTTTTTCTTACAGCCTCCAATCCTTCAAGAACTTGTATCTGATTGGCACCATATTCCTGATGGACTTCTTCCATTAATTAACCTCCATTCGAGAATTAATCTCCAAATCAATATTTTACCACATTATTACGTTAATCACAAGAATAACGGAAAAACCGCGGTTTATTGCTGACCACGGCTTGTTTTTGAATATATTTTATTTTTCTCTTTCTTTATTGACCTCTTTTTCAAGGTAGCTGGTGAAATTGGCGAGAGAAAAATTTTATTTGTTGTTATAATAAAAGATTTTAAAACTGCTTTATCTGTAATATTACTGGTGAATCCATCTTCTTCGGCAAGTTTCATAAATTCTTTGTTTATATCTGATTTATTCATTAATTGTGCATTAAGAATTGCTATTACTTCTTTTTTGGGCACAACAGTATTTTCTCCCAAATGAATAAACATGTTAACCCTCCTGTAATATAATTATGTTTCCTGATTGTGCTTCAAATATTCGACTATTATCTATTATTGTATCAAAAACATCTTTAATCCCTGTAGAAGTAACAAATGTTTGTACCCTTCCCTTTACTACATTAAGAAAATATTTTCTCCTGTTACTATCAAGTTCAGACATGACATCATCAAGAAGCAATATCGGATAATCTCCTGTTTCATTTTTCATAAACTCTATTTCAGAGAGTTTCATGCTAAGAGCACTAGTCCTTTGCTGACCTTGTGAACCAAATGATTTAACATTAATATTTCCAATTTTGATATCAATATCATCCCTATGTGGACCTGATAATGTAATTCCTTTTAGTATTTCCGCTTTCCTATTCACTTTAAGCTTTTTTAAAAAATTATCTTCAGCGGATCCCTCGAAATCTTCCATACTAATATTAATAGAAGGCTCATATATAAGATTTAGTTCTTCATTTCCCTCAGTAATATTTAAATGTATTTTTTTTGCTATAGGTATTAACTTTTTAATAACTTCATTTCTTTTTTTTATAATGTATACACCATATTCTGCAAGCTGCTTATCCCATATGTTAAGAAGTTCTTCATTCTCTTCTCCTTCCCTAACAGCTTTTAAAAGAGAGTTCCTTTGTAACAATATCCTATTATAATTAACCAAACTATTACAGTAATACTTGCTTACCTGGGATATTTCTATGTCCAAGTATCTTCTCCTTATGGAAGGTCCACCTTTAACCAGCATCATATCTTCCGGTGAAAACAGTACAGCATTAATAATTCCTATAAGCTCACTAAGTTTTTTTTTGGGCTGCCCGTTTACTTTAAGAACTTTTTTCCCATCAGAACGTGTTAAAATTTCAATTTTTACTTTTCCGGAAAATCGCTCTCCGTTTAATATTATCCTAAAATTTTTCTCTCCCCAAAAAATCAGTTCTGAATCAAAACCGGTACGGTGTGACTTACCTGTAACCGTATAAAAAATTGCTTCTAGGAGATTAGTTTTACCTTGTGCATTCCTTCCAATAATAATATTTAACATTTGATGAAAATCAACATGTATTTCCTGATAGTTTCTATAATTATGTAAAGAAATGCCGTTAACCAGCAATTAAAAACATCTCCTCATCCAAAAACTGCACTAAACTATCCTTATAGGCAAAATAAGGGAGATATAGCTTTCATTATCTTTAGGCTTTATTATTCCTGGGCTTAAAGAACCTGTTAGTTCTAACATCATTTCATCTGTATCAATTATTTTAATTACATCAATTAAATATTTCGAATTAAACGCTATTTGGGTTTTTTCTCCATCCAATTCAATCGGAACTTGTTCCTCTATTTTACCTATATCAGGACTATTTGATGAAATCAACATGTAATCTTCTTCAACATTTAATTTAATAACATTAGAACCTTCTTTGGCCAATAATGATGCTCTTTCACTTGATTCCAAAAAATCTTTTGTCTTAACTCTAATCTTTGTTTTACATCCTTGTGGAATAACCTGACGATAATTTGGAAACTGTCCTTCTATTAGCCTGGATATAAATTTAATCCCTGGCATTTCAAATACTACTTGATTATCTCCAAAAGCAATCTTTATATCTTCACCTTCTCCAGTCATTATTCGATTAAGTTCATTAAGTGTCTTGCCTGGAATAATAACAGACTTTTCTAATGATTCTTCAGTATTTTCAAGCACATCGTTTCGATAGGCCAGCCTATGAGTATCGGTGGCCACAAGTCTGATATTTCCTTGACTAATTTCCATAAGTATCCCTGTAAAAATAGGTCTATTATCATCATTAGAAGTTGCAAAACTTACCTGTTTAATCATTGTTTTAAATTGTTCTTGTTTAATAGTAAACACAGAATTACTATCTATCATAGGAAGAACTGGAAAATCTTCTTCAGGCAATATTAATAGATTAAATTCTGATTGCCCATATTTAATCAAGATGTTGTTTTTTTCTTTGTTACTTTCAATTTCTATGCTCATGTCAGGCAGTCGCCTTACTATTTCTGAAAAATATTTTGCTGGAAGAACAACTCCTCCTTGTTCTTCCACTGTGGCTGGTATAATACATTCTATACCAAGTTCAAGGTCAGTAGCGCTAAAAACAATATGTCCTTCAAATGCCTTAAGCAATATTCCAGATAAAACCGGAAGAGGATTTTTTGCAGCAACTGCACGTTGTACTACCTGCACTCCATGTAAAAGGTTATCCTTTGAAACAATTACTTTCATAAAAAAGACCTCCTTTATCCACAAGGGAAGTTACTTAAAATTAATGTTTGTTTTATTTATTATATTTAAATAATAAAAAGAGTAATAGTAGTAATACGTGTGAATATGTGGATATATAGTTTGAAAGCTTGTTACTAAACAGTTAAAGGGTGTTGAAAAAATGTTTATATAATAACTCATTTATAAACAAAATTATAATGTAAAGTAAAAGGCTGTGAATTATTCATAGTTATTAACAATTAAAACAACATATATCCAGATATTTATCCCCAGCCTAATTTGATTGCATAATAATATTTTTTAGTTCCATAATTGTAGATTGGAGGACAGTATCTTCCTGCAAGCCTGAGGATATTTTTTCATGTGCATGAATGACTGTTGTATGGTCTCTCCCGC